>CAVXFV010000007.1:0-257856 GCA_963761125.1 Candidatus Latescibacterota bacterium | reverse complement strand
GACGAAGCAGAAGAAGTCCTCGCACAGGTCCATCAGATCGTCGAGCTGCATGAACGCGACCTCGGGTTCCACCATCCAGAACTCGGTCAGATGCCGGCGCGTCTTGGACTTCTCCGCGCGGAACGTCGGCCCGAACGCGTACACCTTGCCGAAAGCCGCCGCGGTGGCTTCGTTGTAGAGCTGTCCGCTCTGCGACAGGTATGCCTTGTCGCCGAAGTAGTCGGTCTCGAAGAGCGTGCTCGTTCCCTCGCACGCGCTCGGCGTGAAAATGGGCGTGTCCAGGTTCACGAATCCGTGGTCGTTCAGATAGTCGCGGATCGCCTTGATGGTGTGGTGGCGCACCTTCAGCACGACGTGCTGTTTCTTGCTCCGCAACCACAGATGACGGTGATCCAGGAGAAACGCCGACGAGTGTTCCTTGGGCGTGATCGGATAGCCGTCCGACGCGCCGACGACGCGGACACTCGACAGCGTCAACTCCATGCCGCCCGGCGCGCGCTTGTCTTCGCGCGGCGTCCCGGTGACGATTACACTGGACTCCTGCGTGAGACGGCCGAGCGTCTCGAAGTCCTCCGGACTCACGTCGGCCGCACTGGCCACGCACTGGAGATAGCCGGTTCCGTCGCGCAGGATCAAGAACCGGATCTTGCCGCCCGAGCGCGTGTTGTACACCCAGCCGCGGAGTTCGACGGGCTTGCCGGCGTGGGCACGAAGGTCGCTGATGTAGACGAATGGAAGTGTGGACATAGCGGTTGTTTATACCACGCGCGGGGGGTGACTGCCAACCTCCCGGGGCGCCGGTCATCGGCATACTTCTTGCCGAATCGCGTTCGCACGGAATGAGTTAGGGCGGCGTTCGGACGCCGTCCAGAGGCCGGAAACAACCCATGAACCAGCGAGTCCCGCTTCGGGAAGGTCGCACCCCGATGACCCGTTTCAGACGCGTATCTGTTGCATTGTGCATCGGCGTCGCCGCCGTCTCGCTATGGGCCGCCGGCGCCAGCGCCGGCCAGGCAGAATTTGCCCGTTTCCAGGAACAGCAGGTCTGGAACGGCGCGGTCACGATGCCGGTCTCGGCGCACCTCGAATACCGCTACGCCCGGCAGGCCGAGGCCAAGGGCGACCACGAGGCGGCCGAGAAGCACCTCATGACGGCGCTCTCGCTGTGGCCGGAATATTCCGACGCCCACTTCGCGCTGGCGCGCATCTATCTGTTCCAGGGAAACCCGGACGCGCTCTACCACATGGTGCAGGGCATCATCGTCACGGCGACGAGTTTCGAGGGCCAACGGTCGCTGGCGGTCAACGCCGCGGTCATCCTGGTGATCGTCCTGATTCTGGCCAGCGCGATCGCGTGGATGGCGCTCGCCATTCGATACTTCCCCTTCCTGGTGCACCGTCTGGCGGAAACCTTGAAGATTCGGTTCGACGCCAGCGCACCGCGCGTGGCGGCGTATCTGTTGCTGCTCGCGCCGATCGCGCTGCTTCCGGGCTACGCGGCGGCGGCCGGTGTCGTGATGCTCGCGACGTGGTCGTTCATGCAGCGCCGGGAACGCGTCTTCGCGTTTCTCACCGCCCTCATGTTCGCGGGGATCGCGTTCGGCGCGCCCATCGCGGACCGATACACGACGGTCGCCGACCCGAATTCGCTGGTGTCGATGATCGCGCGCGCCAACTACTCGCCGAGCGACGAAACGCTGACCCGAGCATTGTCGCTGCAATCGGCCAACGGGCTCGAAGCCGAACGCCAGACCGCGCTCGGAATGCTCTCCGCGCGCGGCGGCGAGATGGACAACGCAGCGGCGCACCTGTTGCGCGCGATCTCGGTCAACCCGGGGGCCGCCATCGCCTACACCAACCTCGGCAACGTCTATTATCTGAACGGGCAGTACGAAAAGGCACTCGAGGGTTACCGCAAGGCGGAGCAGATCGACTCCACCGACGCGGTGATCCAGTACAACCTGGCGCAGGCCTACATCAAAACGCTCCTGATGAGCGAATCGTCCAAGGCGCTCGGGCGCGCGTCGCAACACGGCGTCGAACAGATCGCGGACACCTTCGCGCAGCCGGCGCGCATGCGCATGGCGATCTATCCGAGTCCCTATCCCAACCGGGCGCTGTGGCGGATTGCCGGCGTCGAGGGACGCTCGCAGAACCCCGCCGTTCTCTCCAGCGTGATCGCCAGCATGACCGGTCAGTCGCCGCGGCTCGGCTTCTGGGTGACGATCGGGGCACTCGTGCTCGCGCTCTTCCAGAGCCGCGTGGTCAAGCGGAAGATGCTCGCGTTCCAGTGTTCCAACTGCGGCGAGATCACGTGCGACGGGTGCTGCAAGGACGACCGCGGCTCGGTGATCTGTCAGGGGTGCGCCAAGGCGTCGACCGGCGTTACATCCGACAAGGTTCTGGAAGCGCTGCTTCGCCAGCGGCGGCAGACGGTCGTCGTCCGCCGCCGAAAGGCGGTTCGCTGGACCACGGTATGGCTCCCGGGACTCCGGCACATCTTCTACGGCCGTTTCGTGGCGGGTTTCTTCGTGGCGGCCGTGTTCTCGTTCGCCGCCCTGATGCTGTGGACGCGCGGCTATCCGCTGCCGCAGTGGCAGTCGCTGCCGAGTCACGCGCCGCTCTGGAAGTGGATCGTCCCGGGCGCCGCCGTCGCGATTTCGTACTGGGTGGCCCTGGTGTCGAAGCAACGCTACGAAGTACGCAACACCCGCACGAGCATCTCTCGCGCGCGCACCACGGACACGAGCGACGACTCGGCGTCGTCGACCGCATAGGAACGTACCATGGCGCTTGAAGGCAATCTCAGTTCATTCGGCCTGGAGGAGATCCTCCAGCTCATCGCGGTCCAGCAGAAGACCGGGATGCTGTCGGTCAATGCCGGCGACAAGTCGTCGGTGCTGTTCTTCCGCGACGGCAAAATCGTTTCCACGCGCGACCGTCGCAGCAAGACGCGCGATCCGTTCCGCGAGTACCTCACGCGCTACGGCTGCCTGAAGCGCGAAGAGCTCGTGCGCATCACCCAGTTGAGCGCGCAGTCGAAGCTCGACCTCGTCGACGTCCTCGTCTCCGAGAACATCTTCGACGAGAAGGCGCTCGCGCGCCACTGGCGCAATCACCTGCAGGAGACGCTGCACGAGATCCTCACCTGGGATCAGCTCTCGTACAAATTCATCTCCGGCGACGACGTCGTCGCGGGCGTGAAGGCGCTCGGCGAACACATCGTCGAACCGCTCCTGATGGAGTGTATGCGGCGCATCGACGAGTATCCGATGCTCCAGCAGATGTTCCCCGGCGATACCATCAAGATCGCGTCCACCGGCCGCAAACCCGAACCCGATGCCGAGATGATGACCAGCGAGAAGACCGTGCTCGCGATCGTCGACACGCCGCGCACGTTGCGCGACATCGTCTCGCGCGCGCAGATGCCGTCGTTCGACGTCTACGAGGCGTTGAAGTTCCTCAAGGAAAAGGGCCTGATCGCCGTCGAGGAAGGGGCCGGGCTGATCGGCACGGAAGCCGGCACGGGCGCCCGGGTGCGACGCGGCAAGCGCACCAACCCGATGCTGGCCCTCGCGGCCGCCTTCACGTTCACCAGTTGCCTGCTCTTCGGAGTGGTGCGCAATACCGACCACGTGATGCGGGTCGCGCACGACGGCCTCGTTGCGCGCGACGGCGCCGCGCGTGGCCGGGTGGAGCACCACCTGCGCTTCCTGGTCGAGGCCTACCGCGCCGAGAACGGCGCCTACCCGATGACGCTCGACGCGCTCCGGCAGGGCGGCTACGCCGACCGCGCCACCCTCGACCGGGCGTCCGAGCTGCAGTTCCAATACAGGTTGACGCGCGACGGCACCGCCTATACCCTGCTCTAGCTCGCGACGGGCCGGTGCGCGGTCCTCGACGATCGCGCCCATGCTCCTCCGCATCGCCGATTTCTTTTTCGTTCTTCGTCCGCTGATTCTCGTTCCCGCGTGGAGTTTCTACATTCTCGGCGCGCACTCCGCCCGCCGCCCCGTCCTGGCGACGGTGCTCAACATGCCGGGCTTCCTGTGCCTCTCGGCGATTCTCGCCTGCGCCTACGTCCTCAACCAGATCTTCGACGAGGAGAGCGACCGTCTCAACGACAAGGGACACTACCTGACCGACGGCATCTTCGGCGTGCGCACGATGCTCGCGATCGCGTTCGTGTGCTTCGTCGCCGCCGCGCTGTTCTTTCGGCAGGTTCAGGACGCGCAACGCTATCCATTGCTCGCCGCGCTCTTGCTCTCGTTCGTCTATTCGCTCCCGCCGCTGCGGTTGTGCGCGCGGCCCGGCCTCGACCTCGCGGCCAACGCCGTCGGCTACGGCGGTCTCGCCTTCGTCATCGGACGAACGGGCTCGGGCGGCGATATGTTGCGCGCGTTCGTGGACGCGGCGCCGTGGATGTTGCTGGTGGGAGCGACGTTCATGCACACCACGATTCTCGACGTCGACGGCGACACCGCCTCGCGCAAACGAACGACGACGGTCGCGCTGGGCGTGATGCCTTCGGCGCGGCTCGCCGTCGGGCTGGCGGCGGTGGCCGCCGCCGCCGCGGTGGTGTCGTATACGCGGGCGATCGTGCCCGATCTGGCGCCGGTCGTCGTGACCATGGCGTCGCTCGCCGCGTTCATGGTGGCACTCGCGGCGCTCGAACGCGCGCGCGGACGCGACCTCGGCGAACGCACGCTCGCACGCACCCGCGCGAGCGGGACCGCGGTACAGGTGGTGACGGGCATCGTGGCGGTGGCCGCGGTGCTGCGCGACCCCATCTTCATCCTGCTTCTGATCCCGCTGGTGCTCGCGGCGCGGCTCTATTACCGCGCGCGCTTCGGCGTTCCCTACCCCGGGCGCGCCTAGAGCGGACCGGCCGACGACGGCCGGGGCTTCAGGATCGGCGTCAACCGGGCGACCGCGTTGATCGCCCGGCATTTCATTTCCTCGAGGCCGTAGAGCGCATTGGGTTCGAGCTTGCGCTCGATCATCGAGACCGGATCGATTACGTACACGCCGTCGCGGCGAAGCGCATAGCGATCGACGCGCGCGTTGGCGTGCGCGGGATACAGCGAGAACGCCGCCAGGAACCCGGCGTCGCGCGCGGCACGTTTGACGACCTCCGTGTACCGTCCGAACGGATACGACAGCGTCCGCACCGGCACGCCGAGCGCGTCTTCGATCGTGCGCTTCGAACGCGCGAGATCGCGTGCGAGTGCTGCGGGCGGCATGCGCGTGAGATCCTCGTGCGCGGCGGTGTGCGACCCGAAGGTCACGCCCTGCGCCGCCATCTCGCGCGCCTGCGCCCAGTCCAGGTGACGGAACGCGGGCCGGCCGAGCGAGAGGTCCCAGGTGTTGGCGCGTCCGGCGAAATCGCTGACCAGGAACACGTGAAACGGAACGCCGCGCTCGGAGAGAATCGGGAGCGCAGTCTGCAACAGGTGCTCGTAGCCGTCGTCGAAAGTAAGAAAGATTTCGTGGGACGCGTCGGCGCCGTCGGGCGCGTCGAGTGCCGCGAGGAATCGCGATTCGTCGATGAAGACGTACCCGCGGTCGCGCAGGCGGTCCACCGTGGCGGCGAAACGCGCGGGCGTCGTCCACGTCCCTTCCCAGCAGAACCGGTTCGAGAGTTTGTGGTAACAGAGCACGCGCGGCAGATGCCGGGGCGGATAGCCGTAACGCACCCGCCAGACCGCGTGGAGGGCGGCGGGAACGCCGAGTGCAACGAGAACGGGAACGAACACGGCAACGGCCTCCGGGGCGGCGACGTCCAAGGGTAAGCGCTTTGACGACCCCGCGCAAACCTGTTAATCTGGCCTTTCGTTCATGCCATTTTTTGTGCGCCGCACGGAGGAAACGCGTCCATGATCACCCCCGCGAACCGGATCGTCACGTCGAGCCATTACATCTTTGAAGAGATCGCGCAGATGAAGCGCAAGGACCCGCGCCCGGCTACCGACATCTTCGACCTCGGCGTCGGAAGCCCCGACCAGCCGCCCGATCCGGCCATCTTCGACATGCTCGACCGCCAGGTTCGGTCGAAGACGCACCAGAACCACCGCTACTCCCCGTTCGACGGCGCGCCGGAATTCCGGAGCGCGGTGACGGCATGGTACCAGCGACGCTTCGGCGTCACGGCGAATCCCAACGGCGAGGTGCTTCCGTTGGTGGGGTCCAAGGAAGGCATCGCCAAGCTGATGCTCGCCTACGTGAACCCCGGCGACACCATCGTGATCGCGACACCGTGCTACCCGGCGTACCTCGGCGCGGCAAAGATCGTCGAGGCGAACGTCGTGGAGTTGCCGCTTCGCCCGGAAAACGACTTTCTCCCCGCTTACGACGACCTGCCGAACTCGGTATGGGAGAAGGCCAAGTTCCTGTTCCTCAACTATCCTAACAATCCCATCGGCTCGGTGGCCGACATCGCCGTCTACGAGAAGGCGGTGGCACTGGCGAAGAAGTTCGACTTCGTCGTGGTGTCGGACCTCGCCTATTCGGAACTGACACTCGAACCCGACTGCCCGACCCCGAGCATCCTGGAAGTCGCCGGCGCCCGCGACGTCGCCGTCGAGTTCCATTCGTTCTCGAAGAGCTACAACATGGCGGGCTGGCGGCTGGGATGGGTAATCGGTAATCCCGAGGTCATCGCCAACATGGTGAAGATCAAGGCGAACATGGACTTCAGCGCGTTTTTGGCGATCCAGCGCACGGGCGCGGAGATTCTGGAAAGCCCCGTGGACTACGCCGAGGCGCAGCGCACGCGCTACCGTCATCGTCGCGACCTGTTCGTCGACGGCTTCGGCAAGATGGGGTGGAAACTGACGCCGCCCAAAGCCACGATGTACATCTGGGATCGCGTGCCGAAGCGCTACCCCGACGCCGGCGCGTTCGCCAAGGAATTCTTCCAGAAAACGGGCGTGCTGGTGACGCCGGGCAGCGCCTTCGGGTCGCACAGCAAGGACTTCATGCGGATCTCGATGGTGATCGACGAGCAGAGCATCGGCCGGCTCCTGGAGAAGGTGCAGGCCAGCGGTTTCCGCTTCGAGTAGCGACGCTCGTCAGGACGCGCGCGCGACGCGCCGTCGCGGCGCGGCAACCCGCGCGAGCTCCGGCAGTGCCGACGACGGCCCCAGCGACAGCACGGTGAATCCGCCCGCGTCGAGCAGCTCCCTCGCAACCTCGCGGACGTCCGCCAGCGACACCGAATCGATCCGGTCGATGAGTTCGCGCTCGGACACCTGGTGCCCGTACGTGATTTCGTTGCGCGCCAGCCGCATCATCCGCGACGTCGACGTCTCCAGCCCCAGCAGAATCCGTCCCTTGATGTGTTCCTTGGTGTCGTCCAGCTCGGCGCGCGTCAGGCCGTCGTTGGCCGCGCTCGCGAACTCCGCCGCCACCGCCTCGATTGCCTTGCGCGCATTCGACGGACTGACGGCCATGTAGGCCGCGAACATTCCCGTGTCGCGCGAGTGGTCGAGATAGGTGAACACGTTGTACGCAAGGCCGAGTTCCTCGCGGATGCGCTGGAACAGCCGCGAACTCATCCCGCCGCCCATCATCGCGTTCAGGACCATCGCCGGATAGCGCCGTTCGTCGAGGAACGAAAACGCGCGGCGGCCCAGCGCGATGTGCTGCTGATGGAGCTTGCGCTTGACGTGCTTGCGCACCACTTTCGCGCCCTTGAGGCGCGTTGTGTCGCGCATCAGCGTCCCTTCCGGGAACTGGAAGCGCTCGCGGCACACCTCGATCAATTCCTGCTCGTCGATGTTGCCGTACACCGAGACCACCAGGTTGCACGCCCGGAAGATGTGGCGCGAGTAGCGCACGAGATCGGCGCGGCGAAACTTCGATACGGTCGCGCGCGAGCCCAGGATGGGCCGGCCCAGCGGGTGCGCGGGAAAGATCTCGGCGGCGAGCAGCTCGTGGATGAGGTCGTCGGGCGCGTCGTCGACGTCGCCGATTTCCTCAATCACGACCTGGCGTTCCAGCGCCACCTGGTCGTCGGCGAACCGCGAATTGGACAGCACGTCGGAGATCAGGTCGAACGCGACCTCGCGACGGCTCTCCAGCACCTGGGCGTAGACCGCCATGGTCTCCTTGGTGGTGAACGCGTCCAGCGCCCCGCCGATCTTCTCGATCTCCTGCGAGATGTCCTTGGCACTCCGCCGCGCGGTGCCCTTGAAGAGCATGTGCTCCAGGAAATGACACAGCCCGGCCTCGCGCGCTTTCTCGTCGCGCGCGCCGGTGCGCGTCCACACGCCGACGCAGAAGGCTTTCGAAATCGGATTGCGCTCGTGAAGAATCGTCAGCCCGCCGGGCAGGACGATCTTTCGAGCGGTACGGGCAAGCTTCATCGATCACTCCGCGGCGCGGCATGGCACCGGAATCGAGGCACGCCGACGGCGGGGGGTCTCCCTCCACCGCTTCGCGCGCGACAATTGAAAGCGCGACTCGCGAGTTCCGTTCGACCCACCGCCGTCGTCGCGCCTCTTCCCAAAAACAACTGCGCCCGCCCGCGGGTCCGTACCTGCGGGCGGGCCGCTGATTCATCCCGAAGGATGCGATGGACTAGCGACGCGAGCGCTCGCGTCCGCGTCCCCCACCCCGACCGCCGCGGTCGCCGCCTTCGCGGCGCGGGCGTTCGTGCCGCTCTTCTTCCTGGTAGCCCTCGGGCTTCTCCAGAAGCACCTTGCGGCTCAGGCGAACCTTACCGTCGCCGTTCACTTCGAGGACCTTGACCTTGACGATGTCACCCAGCTGGAGTTCGTCCTCCACGCGCTCGAGGCGGCGGTAGGCGATCTCCGAGATGTGCAAGAGGCCGTCGCGGCCCGGCATGATCTGGACGAAGGCGCCGAACGGAAGAATGCTCTTCACTTCGCCCTCGTAGATCGCGCCGACTTCGGGCTCGGCAGTGATCTCCTTGATACGCGCGAGCGCGATTTCCGCACTCTCCGTGTTCACGGCGATGATGCGAACCGTGCCGTCGTCTTCGATCTCGATCTTGGCACCCGACTCCTCCTGGATGCGCTTCACGACCTTGCCTCCCGGGCCGATGATCTCGCGGATCTTGTCGGTCGGGATGGTGATCGTGGTGATCTTGGGAGCAAACGGCGAGATGTCCTGGCGCGGATGACCGATGGCCTCGTTCATGATCCCGAGGATGTGCATGCGCCCGGCCTTCGCCTGGTTGAGTGCCTTCATCATGATCGCGTCGGAAATGCCGGCGATCTTGGTGTCGAGCTGAAACGCGGTGATGCCCTGCGCCGTGCCCGTCACCTTGAAGTCCATGTCGCCCAGATGGTCCTCGGCGCCCAGGATGTCGCTCAGGATCGCGACGCGGTCGCCTTCGATCACCAGGCCCATCGCGATGCCCGCGACGGCTTTCGGAATCGGGACGCCGGCGTCCATCAGCGCGAGGCTTCCGCCGCACACCGACGCCATCGAACTCGACCCGTTGGATTCGAGAATCTCCGACACGATACGGATCGTGTACGGAAAATCGTTCTTCTCCGGAATCATCGGCCGGATCGCACGCTCGGCGAGCGCGCCGTGACCGATCTCGCGGCGACCGGGGCTGCCAAAGCGACCGACCTCGCCCACCGAGAAGGCGGGGAAGTTATAGTGGAGCATATAGCGCTTCCAGCTCTCGCCCTCGATGGTGTCGAGCATCTGCTCGTCCTCGGTCGTCCCCAGCGTGACCGACACGAGACTCTGCGTCTCGCCACGGGTGAACAGCGCCGAGCCGTGGGCTCGCGGCAGCATGCTGACCTCGCAGCTGATCGGGCGGATGTCCTCCGAACCGCGGCCGTCGAGACGGCGGCCTTCGGTGAGAATTGCTTCGCGCATCAGCTTCTTCTCGATCTCCTCGAGAACCAGCGCGATGTACGCTTCCTTCTCCGGGTAGTCGACCTGGAACATCGCCGCGGCTTCCTTGTGAATGGCCTTGAGCGCGTCCTGACGATCGAGCTTGCGCGAAATCACCAGCGCCTTCTTCACGCTATCCGTGAACTGCTTCTCGATCTTCCCGTCGAGTTCCGCGAGACGCTCGGGGACTTCGACGACGCGCTTGGTCTTGGCACCCGCCTTGGCGACAAGTTCGCGCTGCAGCGTATTGAGACGCTTGATCTCTTCGTGGCCGAAACGAACCGACGCCAGCATGTCGGCCTCGCTGACCTCGCGGCATCCGCCCTCGACCATGAGCACGGCGTCGTCCGTGCCGGCGATGATGACGTCGATATCGCTCGACTCCATCTGATCGACGGTGGGATTGACGACGAACTCGCCGTCGACGCGGCCGACGCGCACGCCGGACACGAATTCGTTGAACGGAATGTCCGAAAGCGCCAGCGCGGCGGACGCACCCGTGATGCCGAGCACGTCGGGCTGATTCTGCCCGTCATAGCTCACCGGCTGCACGATCACCTGCGTCTCGCACATGAAGTGCTTGTCGAAGAGCGGCCGAATCGGCCGATCGATCAGGCGCGACGTGAGCGTTTCGCGTTCGCCCGGCCGTCCTTCCCGCTTGAAAAAGCCGCCGGGAATTCGTCCGGCGGCATAAAACTTCTCGCGGTATTCGACCGTCAGCGGAAAGAAATCCCGGTCGGTCTTCTTTTGAGCCGCGACCACGGCCACGAGGACGAGTGTGTCGCCTTGTCGCACGACCACGGACCCGTCCGCCTGCTTGGCCATACGCCCGGTCTCAATCGAGAACGGCTGACCGTTGAGTGTCTTCGAGACTGTATTCATCATTTTGGAAATCAACCCTGCCTTGGAATCTGTCGATGAAACACGCGCTCGCGCGCGCGCCCGAGAAACAGCGGCCAACGCAACGCAAGTGGTCCCGAAGGACTACTTGCGAAGATTGAGCTGCTTGAGCATTTCCCGGTAGCTTTCGATCTTCTGGTTCTTGAGATAGTCCAGGAGCTTTCTCCGGCGACCCACCAACTTCAACAGGCCACGTCGGGACGCGTGATCCTTCTTATGCACCTGGAAGTGATCGGTGAGCATCCGGATACGCTCAGTGAGGAGAGCAATCTGAACTTCGGCCGATCCGGAGTCCTTGTCGTGGAGCTTGTACTTAGCGATTATATCCCGCTTCTGATCGGGAGTCATTGCCATCGTCTGATCACCTCCTCAAACATCGGTACGCGACACGATGGCGACAGCCGACTATTCGCCAGCCGTCAGACTGGGGCGAAACGTACCACACGCCCCCGGGGGTGTAAAGGGCCAATCGCCCGGCCGGGAGGGCATTCATCCGGTTCCCGCCAGGCGCTCCCGCGCCGCCTTGCGGTCGGCCGCGAGCTGGTCGATCAACGCGTCCACGGTGGGAAACCGGCGTTCGGGGCGCAGGTACGCCTCGCAGTAAACCGAGACCTCGTCGCCGTAGATGTTGTGCCCGAAGTCGAACAGGTGCACCTCGACCTCGTCGCGGTCGACCCGCTTGATCGTCGGCGAGCGGCCGATATTCATCATGCCGTCGTACATCCGGTCACGCCAGCCCACGCGGACGGCGTAGACCCCGCCCGGCGGCCAGAGCTTGTGGGGATCGTCGATCGCGACGTTCGCCGTCGGAAAGCCGAGATCGGTTCCCCGTCCCTGTCCCTGCACGACCGTGCCGCGGACCAGGTACGGATGCCCCAGCAGCAGATTGGCCCGGTCGAGATCGGACGCGACCAACTCCCGGCGGATGGTCGTGCTGGAAACGACGTCGCCGTCCACCCGCACCGGCGGCACGATGGTGACGCCGAACCCGCGCTCCGCGCCTTCCTCCGCCACGCGTTCGGGACTTCCCTGCCGCCTGTATCCGAAGTGGCAATCGTAGCCGAGCACGAGTTCCCGCATGTCCATCGCGTCCAGGAAGTACCGCTGGATGAAATCGCGGTAGTCGATGCGTGCGGTGATCTCGTCGAACGGCAGTACGAAGACGCCGTCCAGCGGGACCTGCGCCATCAGTTCGAGCCGCTCGGAAATGGTCGTGAGAATCGCCGGGGCTTCGCGCGAATGCGTCACCAGCACCGGGTGCGGGTCGAAGGTGACCGCCCACACCGCGTCCACCGCGCCGCTCGTACGCCGCGCGACGAGCTGGTCGAGAATGGCGCGATGACCCCGGTGCATGCCGTCGAAGACGCCGATGGTGACGGCGGTACGCGCCGGCCGGAACGACCGGAGCTCGTCGAGGGTGCGCGCCACGCGAAGGGTTGCCATGCGGTCGTGCTATCGGGCCGCGCGCGGTGTGTCCGCGGCCGGCCGTTCGCTGGAGTCGATGAACAGACGCAACGAATCGCAGATGCGCAGCGGATCGCGCGGGCGGTCCGGGTTGCGCGTTCCGATCGCGAGCAGCGTCTCCTGCTCGTCGAGAATGCGGATGGTGACCGCGCCGCGCGAGACGCCGAGCGTGCGCACGACGTCCTGCCGAAGCGGCAGCGTTCCGAACTGGAGCGCGTGTCGCGCCCGCGACGAGATCACCGCACCGGGGAGAAACGACAGCGCCTCGCCCAGGTCGATGCCGACCAGGTCGTCCGCCTCGCCGGGAACGAGCCGCTCCGACGGAAACGCATCCGCCAGCGCGAAGCTTCCGATGCGCGCGCGTGTGAGCGCCGACAACGAGGCGGGCACGCCGATACGTTCGCCGAAGTCTTTGGCGAGCGAGCGCACGTAGGTGCCGCGCGAACACCGGACCACGCACCGGACGACCGGCAGATCGACACCGACGATCTCAAGTCCGTAGATCTTGACCGTCCGCGGCGCGGCCTCGGCGGGTTCGCCCGAGCGCGCGAGCTGGTAGTGGCGCTTGCCCTGGCGCTTGAGCGCGGAGAACGCGGGCGGTGTCAGCGTGTAGTCGCCGACAAAGGATTCGGCGACGTCGCGGAGCTGTTCGATGGACACGGACGGCACCGGCGCCTCGCGCACGACGTCGCCTTCCGCGTCGAGGGTCGTGGTTTCCACGCCCAGCCGGACGTCGAACGCGTACTCCTTCTCGAGATCCATGAAGTGTTCGACCGCGCGCGTCGCCGTCCCGGTGCACAGGAGCAGGATGCCGCGCGCGAGCGGATCCAGCGTACCGGCGTGCCCCACCTTGCGCAGCCCCGACACGCGCCGCATCGCCGCCACGATGTCGAACGACGTGGGGCCGGCGGCCTTGTCGATCACGAACACGCGATTGTCGAATCGATTGGTCATGTGCGCATGCCGTCCGGCCCGGCGGCCGACGGCGGTTGGGACTAGCGGTCGTCGTCCTCCGGCGCGTCGCCGGGAACGTCCGTCGTATCCGGGGTCTCGTCGGGGCCGACGGATTCCTCCGCGGCCGGGTGCGAGGCGTCTTCGCGCAGCACTTCGGCGATGCGGAACGCGCGGTCGAGCGAATCGTCGTAGACCCAGCGCAATTCCGGCGCCACCTTGATTTCGAGTTCGCGCGCGATCGCGTGGCGCATGAACCCTCCGGCCCCGCGCAGGATGCGCAGCGACGCGGCGCGCTGCTCCTCGTCGCCGAGCACGCTGAAATGGACCTTCGCGGCGCCCAGGTCGGCGGCCACGGACACGCTGACGATCGTCACCAGGCCGAGCCGCGGATCCTTGATGTCCTTCAGCACGATCTCGCTCAGGATTTCCTTGATGATCGCGTTGACGCGTTCGAGTCTGAAATTGGGTCGGGCCATCGTGGTCTCGAACTTTCTATCGGTACTCTTCCATCGCGTCCGCGATCTGGACGCGGTGATCGCCTTCGATGAAGTTACGGACGCGCGTGCACGCGCCGTCCAGCGTCGCGTGGTCCGATCCGACCAGAGCGATCGCGATCAGGCTGCGCTGCCATTTGTTCTGGAAATCGACTTCGGCCACGGAGGCGTTGAAGCGGCCGCGGAGCCTGGCTTTCAGACTCGACAGCACGTATCGCTTTTCCTTCAGAGAAGAACAGCCGGGAATCAGAATATCGACCGTCAGGAGTTTGACGAACATCGCGCCCCGCCCGTGAGCCGGACGTGATCGCCGGGTCGCCCGGAACTACGACGACGCGGGCCTTCTCCTCGACCACGAACGCCTCGATGATGTCGCCCTCGACGAGATCGTCGTACCCGACGCCGATACCGCATTCGAAGTTCTGCGTCACTTCGCGCGCGTCGTCCTGGAAACGTTTGAGCGACACGATCTTTCCGGTGAAAATGACTTCTTCGTTTCGCAGCACGCGCGCGCTCGCGTTTCGCGTGATCGTCCCGTCGGTCACCATGCAGCCGGCGATGGTTCCCAGTCGCGTGACGCGGAACAGCTTGCGCACTTCCGCGCGGCCGAGGACGCGTTCCTCGAAGACCGGCTCGAGCATCCCGACCAGTGCCTTCTGGATGTCGTCGAGCGCCTCGTAGATGATCTTGTAGCTGCGAATGCTGATGCCCTTGAGCTTGGCGATGTCTTTGGCGCGCGGTGCCAGCTTGGAATTGAACGCGATGATCACCGCGCCCGTACTCTGCGCGAGCAGGACGTCGGATTCCGACACCGTTCCCACCGCCGCATGCACCACGTTCACCTTGATGCCTTCGACGTCGAGGTTGGACAGGCTGTCGCGGATCGCTTCCATCGAGCCGTTGGTGTCGGCCTTGACGACCACGTTGAGTTCCTTGACCGCGCCGCCCTGAATCTGCGCGTAGAGGTCTTCGAGGGTCAGCGACTTGGTCGGCTGGAGTTCGCGGTTGCGCGATACTTCCTGGCGCTTCTCGGCCACTTCGCGCGCCTCGCGTTCGTCGCGCACCGCGATGAACGCGTCGCCCGCTTCCGGCAGACCGTTGGACCCGAGGACGACGACCGGTGTCGACGGCCCGGCTTCGCGGACCGATTTGCCGGCGTAATCGAACAGCGACCTTACCTTGCCGGACTCGTTGCCCACGACGAATACGTCGCCGATTCGCAGCGTTCCCTGCTGGACGAGCACCGTGATCAGGATGCCGCGCCCCTCTTCCTTGCGCACCTCGATGACCGTTCCCTGCGCGCGCGTCGACGGATCGGCCTTGAGTTCGAGGACCTCCGCCTGCAGCAGGATCATCTCGAGCAGCTTGTCGATACCCGCGCCCGTGCGCGCCGATACGTCGACGGACTGAACCTCGCCGCCGAACTCTTCGACCAGCACGTTGTGCTGCATGAGTCCCTGCCGGACCTGCGCCGGGTTCACGCCGGGCAGATCGGTCTTGTTGACGGCGATGATCATCGGAACACCCGCCGCGCGGGTGTGGTTGATGGCTTCGATCGTCTGCGGCATCACGCCGTCGTCCGCCGCCACCACCAGAACCACGATGTCGGTGGAGCGAGCACCGCGTGCGCGCATGGCGGTGAACGCCTGGTGGCCCGGCGTGTCGATAAACGTGATCCTGCCGTTGGGCGTTTGCACTTCGTACGCGCCGACATGCTGCGTGATCCCGCCGGCTTCACCGGCCGCGACCTTGCTCTTACGAATGTAATCGAGAATGGAGGTCTTGCCGTGGTCGACGTGTCCCATGACCGTGACAACCGGCGCGCGTGGCACCAGCTTGGCCGGGTCGACCTCGGCCTCCTTCTTGAGCTGCATCTCGCCGTAAACCGCCTCGATCTCGACGCGCCGGCCGAGTTCGTCGGCGGCGAGTTCGATGGTGTCGCGCTGCAGTTCGGTGGTCGGCGTGGCCGCGGCGTCGATCTGTCCCACGCGCGACATCATGTCGTCGACGCTCACGCCCATTGCCGCGGCCAGCGCGACGGGCGTCATGCCTTCCTGCACGCGAACGGGCGGGAGATCCTCCGGCTCCACGGTCGTCGTGCGGGACTTGCGCCGCTTGGTCTTGCGCGTCGTCTCCATCTCCGCGATGCGTCGACGCACGCTCTCGCGCACCTGCTCCGCTTCGCGCGCGTGGCGCTTCGGTTCCTCGGCCGCGGCGACGCGGCTGTCCCATTCGGGCGTCTGGTCCGGCGTGGTGTCGGGCTCGACGGCGATGATCGGCTCGATGGACTCGCGCGTGAATTCTTCCAGGGGTGTCGTCGGACGCGGCGGTCGCGGCGCCTTGGGCCTGGACGACTTGGAGGTTTTCGACGGCGCCGGGCTCGCCGTCGCGGCCTTCTTGTCGGCGGTCTTCGCGCCCTTAGCGGTCTTGGCCGTCTCGGCCGTCGCTTTGGTCGCCGGCTCCTTCGCCGTTTCCGCCCTGGCCGCCGCGGGCGCTTCCGCGGTCTTGGTGCTCTTGGCTTTCGCGAGCTTGGCTTTGGGCTTGTCGGCGGCGGGCGTTTCTTCGACCGGTGTCTCGACCGTCTTGGCCTTGCGAAGTTTGACCTTCGCCTTGGTCGTGGTCGCGACGACTTCGGCCGCTTCCTTGGCCACCTTGCTGGCACGCGAGGTCTTCTTCTTCGTCTTCTTAGTGGCCGTGTTGGACCACGAGAAGTGGCGATCGAGAGCGGTGAGCATGTCGTAGTCGATGGCGCCCATGTGGTTCGCCACGTCGTACCCCGCGCTCTTCAAAAGAGCGATCAACTCCTCGCTCGTGACGTTGTACTTCTTTGCCAGCTCGTGAATTCGCATTTACTCTTTCGGTTCCTTGTCTTCCGAGTCCGCAACCTGCGGCTCCTCGGATGATTCGGGCTCGGCGGCCGGTGCTTCGGGCGCCGCCTGCACCGCTTCGGGTTCTTCGGCCGAAGCGTCCGCGGGCGCGTCGGTTTCCGTGGCCGCGGCTTCTTCGCCCGATGCCTCTTCCGCCTCGACTTCGGCCGGATCGCGGAAGAGCATCTCTTCGGTCAGCTTGACCGCGGGCTCTTCTTTGACCGGCTCTTCGGCGTTGAGCAGCGTCTCGTCGAACAGCGGCTTCTCCGCCTGCTTGGCGCGCTCGCGCTCCTCGTTCTCCTTGTGGATCAGTTCCTCGAGCGCCTTCTCCAGTTCCTTCACGGTCCCGGCCGCGGTCTCGAGCAACTTCTCGACGGTCTTATCGCCGAAGCCCGGGACGGCGAGCAGCGTTTCGGTCGGCGTCTTCAACAGTTTCTGCACCGAGTTGATGCCCGCCTCGCGGAGTTTCTCCGCCATCTTGTCGCTGACGCCCACCATCTCTTCGATCGGCATCAGCAACTGCTCCTGCAGACGCTGGCGCTGCTCGAGTTCGCGCGACGACACCAGTTCGATCTGCCAGCCGGTGAGGCGCGACGCCAGACGAACGTTCTGGCCTTCCTTGCCGATCGCCAGCGACAACTGGTCCTCTTCGACGACGACCATGACCGATTTGTCTTCGACGTTCGCCCGCACCTGCGTGATCTTCGCCGGCGAAAGCGCGCGCGAGATGAACGTCGAGATGTCCTCGCTCCAGGGCACGATATCAATGCGCTCGCCCGACAGCTCGTTGACGACGGCCTGAACGCGCGAGCCCTTCATGCCGACGCACGCGCCGACGGCGTCGACGCGATCGTCCCGCGAAAAGACGGCGATCTTGGAGCGTCCGCCCGCTTCGCGCGCGATGCTCTTGATTTCGATCAGCCCTTCGTAGATCTCGGGGACTTCCTGGGTGAAGAGCACCTTCAGGAACTCCGGACTCGTCCGCGAGAGTGTGATCATCGGGCCCTTGGCTTCCTTGTCGACCTTCATAATGACGGCGCGCAGCGAGGAGCCCTGGTTGTAGCGCTCGCGACGGATCTGGTCCTTCTTGGGCATGAACGCCTCGGCGTTGCCCAGGCTGACGAGGATGCCCGTGCGATCGATCTGCTGGACGCTGCCGGACACGATTTCGCCGACACGGTCCTTGTATTCTTCGAAGACGCGGTCGCGCTCGAACTCGCGGATCTTCTGCATCAGGATCTGCTTGGTGATCTGGATGGCGTTGCGACCGAACTCCTCGAACGGGATATTGATCTCGATCACGTCGCCGGCTTCGGCGCCCTCGGCATAGTCCTGGGCGTCCTCGACCGAAATCTGGGTGCTGTCGTCCTCGACGGTGTCGACGACGTTCTTCACCAGAAACAGTTCGATGGAGCCATGACCATCGTCTTCGATCCGCACCTCGGCGTTGGGCCCGTGCTTGCGGCGTACGGCCGAGGCGAACCCCTGGGTCAGGGTGTCGATAAGCACGGCGCGGTCCAGCCGTCGCTCGCGAATGAGCTGGTTGAACGCTTCTGCAAAATGGATACTCATCTACTCTTCACCTCTGCGCTGCGCCACACGGGGCGAACGCCGCTTCTTCTCTCGCTTCTTGTCGATCTTGTATTCCTGATTGATGAGGTTGGCGCGAGCCACCTCATGGAGCGCGAGCGCGACGTCCCCGTCGTCCGTATCTAGCGTCAGAACATCATTCATACAGGAACGAATTCGGCCTGTATACGTGATTCTCCCCTCTCCGGGGCGATCCACGGCCACGCGCGCCTCGCTACCGACGAACTGCTGAAAATGCGCCTCGGTCACAAGGGGGCGATTGCTGCCCGGAGATGATACTTCCAGGAGATAGCGCCCGGGGAACGGATCTTCCTGCTCGAGCACCAGCGCGATCGTGCGGCTCGCGAGCGCGCATTCGCCGACGGTGACGCCGCCCGGCTTGTCGATGTAGATCCGGACCACGGGACTGCGCGCGCTCCCGACAACCTCGAGCTTTACGCACTCGAACCCGAGCCGTTCGAGCTCGGGAATGATCAGGTTGTCGAGTTTGGCTTCCTGCATGGTCCGACGCCGGAGGACGGACAACAAAAAAGTGGGCGACCACCCGCCCACTGAACGTCGCACAACACTCCCGTCGATAAGTAACACAAAAGCCTGCCGCGTGCAAGGGGCGTGGGGAAATCGAGGCCGCGGGGCGGTTTCCGGCGAAACCTCCCTGCGGGTGCCCCCGGGGTGGGCGCCGGCTCAGCGGTGGTAGCGGAAGTTGTAAACGACGTCCCGGAGCAGAGTTCCCACCTGGCCCATGAGACCGCGGTCCACCTGGGTGATGTCGTCGCCCAGCGTATGCCAGGCGGCGTAGCCGTAGCCGAACAGGTCCATCGCGTCCAGACCGGCCTGGAGCAGCGGAACGTGGTCGTCGTACATCGGACCGCCGGTCTGCGTGTCCAGGTAATCGAGCCCGAGCGTCGCCGCACGGCCGAAGACGTAGTCGACCAGCGCGCTCGAGCGCTGAACCGAGAAGCCCTCGCGCTCTACGCGCGTCCCGCGACCACCCACCATGTCGAGCAGGATCGCGCACGTGGGTCGGTAGCCATTGAGATTCGCGGCGAAGTGTTTCGAACCGAGCAGGTAGTTTCCGGGGTCGCCTTCTTTGCCGTAGTCCTCACCGTCGAAGAAGACCAGATCGACGCCGACGTCGGCGGGGAGCTTCTTGCCGAGCAGGCGGCCCATCTCCAGCAGGATGGCGACGCCGGCGGCGCCGTCGACGGCGGCCGGAATCGGCGTGTTCCATCGCGTCGTGTCCGTCTCCTGATCCGCCCACGGACGGGAATCGTAGTGCGCGCACAACATGATGCGCCGCGGCCGGTCGGGTGCGAAGCTTCCGATGATATTCATCAGGCGAAGTTTTCCCGCGCGGTACGGATCGGTGACGTCGAACGACTGCACCGATACCCGGGCCCCGTCGCGTTCCAGCGTGTGCGCGATGAGGCGCGCGGCATTGTCGCGCGCAGCCGACCCGGGCGTGCGCGGACCGAACGCGAGTTGGCGCTCGACGTTCGCGAACGCGCTGTCGGGCTGGAACGCCGGCGGTTCCGACGCACCGCACCCGCCGGCGACGAACGAACCCGCCGCGACAACGCACGCCACCAGGAAGGCGGCGGCGGTGCGCGCCCACCGCGGTGTCACTCGCGTCGCCTCCATCGTCAGAAATTCACCAGCGCGGTAATTCCAACACGCACCGTCGTGACCGTCTGCCCCGTCGCTTCCGCGAACGTTCGGTTGTAGTCCACAAATGCGCTCCCGTTGATGTTGCGGCTGAAGTAGTAGCGAACAGTCGGGCCCACACGGATCGCCCGGGTAGAAGGAATCGGCTCGCTCACCGTCGATCCCTGCGCGAACCGCTCGCCGCCCGATTTCGAATATGCAACCACCAGCGTGCTCTCCAGATCGTTCGTCCATTTGACGCCTTTGCCGAAGAACGTCAGTCCGCCGCCGGCTTTGAAGTTCTTGCGCAGGTCGAGGTTCACCGTGAAATTCGACGTCACGCTCTTCGAGCCCGCGATCTGGCTGCCCGGCGTGCGCGACTCGTTCGTATTCTGGGTGTACGACACGTTGAGAGTCGAGTTCAAATCGTTCTTCCATGCAAATACCACCGCCGGCGTGAACGTGAACGTCCCGGTGATCGTTGTCGGGGGCTGGTTCTTCTGTCCCGTTTCGATGCTGGTCCGGCGGTAGTCCACGGTCAACACGCTGCCGTCCTTGAGAATGGGGCGTAGCGGCGCGAACTGATTGAGGTTGTCCCACTTGAGCTGCAGGTCGGGCCAGGTCGTGTTGACCGATCGGGTCTGGCTGGCGCGGAAATCGTTATCGCTGATCGCCCGCGAAAAGCGCGCCTGAAGGTCGACCGACTGGGCGTCGCGCGTGTTCTCGATCAGTCGAACGCTGCTGTTGACGTTGTAGCTGAGGTCCTCGCGCTTCTGGTCGGGGGTAGTCACGGAATTCGCCACGATCCCGCTGTTGGTGCTCATGCCCAGTCGATACGCGAGGTCCGGGCGTTCGGGGATCCGATTGTAGTTGGAACTGAGCCGGTGCTGGATGTTGGCGCTGATCGGTTGCACGCGCGTGAGCATGCGACCGATTCCGCCAAACAGCGTCCCCACCCCGGGACGCGACTTGTGCGTCGAGTCCGCCGCCGCCGTCGCGGGTTGTCCCGTCGGTGGTTCTCCCTCCGCCTTCCCGCCGGGCGGAGGCGGCTCGCCGGCCGCGTTCGGGTCCCATCCAAACCACTTGAAGAGCGTCGTGACGTGACGGCTGAAGTCGAATCGCAGGCGGCCGGTGTCGTTGCGCGACGCCGACACGTTGCGTGTCCCCGACGGGTCGCCGGATTGTCGAACGTTCGGACTCGAGTCCTCGTTGTAGTTCGACTGGATTTCAATGCTCGGTTCCAGCAGCCGCACCAGATACCAGCGCGGCGCGACAAACGAAATTCGAAGCGTGTTCGAGCGGCCGACCTCCTTGCCGACGTTGATCCCGTACCAGTCGTGCGGCAATCCTACGTCGCGATTAATGGTCACCCCGAAACTGCTTTCGAGCGAACTGAAGGGGTTGTAGCGAACCGAGCCCTGGTTGTGCAACGAAGCGCTGTAGCGATAGGGATCCTGTTGGAAGGTTCCGTTGCGCAGGCTCCAGCTCGTGCCGGTCTGGCGAGACGCGCTCGACGAGAGGTCGAGCGAGTTGAGCCACCAGCGGATGCGGTTCTTTCCGAAAAGCGGCAAGGTCTTGCCGCCCGACCACGTGATCTGATACCCGATCGACCCGGCCATGTTGGTCGTCGTATCGCGTACCGACGGACTCACGCCGCGTTGATCGCTGTACGAGAACGTGGGCTTGATTCGATCCGCCGTGTAGCGCATGAGCACGTTGTTGGACTGGACGCGCCTCGCGAGCGACGTGGTGAAGCCGCGGCTGACACGCTCGGTCCGCAGGCTGTCGCTGATTTGGGCATCGGTGATCTGCGTGTCGCTGCTGGGCGAAAATTTCGGCAACGATTTGGTGTGCGAATAGGATCCGGACACGGGAATGGAAAAGCCGGCAAGCGGCACGAAGTACTGCAGGTCCGTGCGCGCGTTGAGCCCGAATGTCGTCTGATCCGCGCCGCTGCCGCGCGTCTGACGCAGACCCCGGTAGTCCGCGCCGGTTCTCGCCCAGTTCCCGCCGAGACTCACCGCACCTCCCGCGATACTCACGTTGGCGGTCACGCGTTCGGCGTGGTCGAAATTCTTGTCCACGCCCCCGGTGAATATGTCGTCCATCCATATTTCACCCGACTGCGGTTCCGGGTTCGATACGTTGCGGACCCCCGCGTACAGGAAGCGTACGCCCCGGAGACTCGGCAGGCCGTGCATCGACACCGGGTAGACGTGGCTCGGATCGGCAAAGTCGACCGCCGTCCCCGTGACCACGCTGTCGGAGGGCGCGAACTTCATGTTGGTGAGATCGGCGATGTGCATCGCCACGCGCGCCCACCCCGTTTCGTTGTAGAACTCGCTCGTGAACGGCACCCGGATCTCGTAATAGTTCCTGTCGTTCGTGCCGAGGCGGAAGTAGTACTCGACGCCCGGCCGCAACTCGTTGGTGTGGACCCAGAAATTCAGATCGCGGTACAGGGTCATGTCCAGCCCCTGCCCCGAGAACCGTTTGAGAATACGAAGCGCGTGGCCCGTCTCGAGCGAATCGTAGCGGACCGCGAGCGACGACTCCTTGTCGTACACCTGGTTGACCTTGTTGGGGACGACCGGCGGATTGTAGATGCCCGGGTCGGTCTTCGTGCCGATGACACCGACGGCGAACGTCGCACTGGTGGAGTCCGGGCCGAGCGTTGCCCCGTAGATGTTGCGGATGCCGTCGTTCTCCCAGCGGTTGCCCTGGATGGAGAACTCGCAGATCTGTATGCGGCGGGCGCCGGTGCTGTCCGAGCGCACGACCTGGTCCGCGTTGTCGAACCAGATGCGCATGTGCCGGATCTCGTCGAAGCGCGGCTGGATTCCCCGCGGCGACACGATCGTGTTGTTGGTGAGCTTCACCCGATACAACCGCCAGGAATCGTTTTCGTGGGCCTTGTTATTGAACCCGTCGTAGCCCGGGTACTGCTCGCGAATGTCGATCTGGGCGGTATCCGCGAGATCGATCGTGTAGCTGAAGTACGCGTTGTCCCGCGTCATCTGGCCGTTGCGGTCGAGATCCTCGGTGTCGTAAATCTGGTTCTTCTCCGTCCCGTTGATCTTGAGGTAACGCCCGCTGATCTTGCGCGTGTCGATGTCGTCGCCGTGCGGATCCTCGGGCGTGCCTCCCGGACGGATATCCGTTTCGTCGTTGTCGAAGACCCCGTCGAGCCCGGTGTCGTCGAACGCCGCCGCGAAGCCGTCGCGGTTCTTGTCTTCGTCGTTGAACTCGCCCTTCTCCATCTCGAAGAAGTTCTCGTCGATCAGACCCATGTCGATGTGAAGCTTACCGCCCCGATTGAGCGGGTTGGGCTTGAAGTCGTTCACCCAGATCTCGAGGAACTGCCCCTGCGTGAAGTCGAGTCCGCCGCCGCTGAAGCCGAGCATGACGCCGGCGTACTTGCTGGAATCGGCCGAGGACGGATTCTTGTCGAGTTCGAGGTCGAGCGATTGCACCAGCGTGTTCTCGGTCTTGTCCAGCGTCGGATTGAGGTCGCGTTTGTGGACGCCGTAGCTGGGGTCGATGTTGTACCAGTATTCCTTGAACCGAACCGAGTCGGCCGACACCTTGCCCACGGGTGCGCTCGCCGGGTACCACGTGCGCCGCGACATCGGGATGCGGTTCGAGTCCTCCACCCCTTCGAAGTCGTCGATGTACGCCTCGTTCTTGGTATTCGGATTGGGGAGACTGGCGGCGAGTTCGCCGTCGATCTGGATGGTACTCGGCGCGTCGGTGTCGACGAACGGAAGCCAGTTGGCAACGTCGGTGAGCACGCGCGACTGATGCTGATAGCTCCCTGTGATCCCGCCCACCAGGCCGCGCGACGGCTCCTCGCCCAGCCGCGGCCGATCGGCGGACGTACTCTTGGATTCGTAGAGAAGCGTCGTCCCCAGGCGCGTGTTCTCGCCCAGGGTCGACGTCGTGCTCATTCCCGCGAGCGTGCTCGAGCCCGCGCCTCCCAATGGGTTGAACTGGTAATCGATCTTCACCTGCGAGTCCGGCGTCAAGAGCGCAACCGCGCGCTCTTTCAGCGTGATCTCGCCGGTGTCGTAGTTGATGTCGTAGTCGGTGCCGCGTGCGAGCTTGGTGTTGTCGATGGAGATGTTCTCACTGTTCTCCACGATGTTGAGCGCGTTGATGCGGAACGTCTTCGACGTGCTGACGGCGGTCACGCGAATGTCGTACACGTGCGCTTCGGACTCGAGCGTCGCGTTGGTGAGCTTCGTGGTGTAGATCTTTTGGGATTGTTCGTATTGCGGGGCGTATTGCCCTCGGAACGCGAATGCGCTGTCGGTCCACGCGGCCACCTGGGTCGAGTCCGGCGCGAACGGATGGATGCTCGGGAACTGAATGATCCCGTTATTGAGATCCACGACCCCGGCGGTGAGGTCGATGCGGCCGTCGGGCTTCCCGGTGCCCGAGCGATCCGTCTGGTCGAGCCCGAAGATACGCAGGTACGGGACGGTCGAACCCACGGGCACGTCCGGATTGATGCGCCCGTCCAGGTTGTCGTCGATCGATACATCGAGCGAATTGCCGTCGATGTTGGTGAGACCGAGGTTATAGATGTTGCGGATCATCAGGCGCCACGTGCTGGAGTACAACTCTCCGGCGGGATTCGGTTGCGGCGCCTTGATCATTTCGAGGAGCAGTTTGTCGTCCTTCGATCCGGGGACCACCGGTTGACCGTTAACGGTCACGCCGAACGACGAAAACGATCCGCCGATCACGTCGTCATGCACGTTGGTGTACCGCACTGCCAGCGTCTTCAGGGCCTCGTCCTGGATCGGGTCGAACAACTCGATGCCGATCGGCTCGTTGGTCCGAGCGTCGATGATGAAGTCCCAGTCGGTGCCGCGTTCCAGGCGCTGGAAGTTCCCCGTAAGCCCATTATAGTCAGACGGGAGTGTACCGTCGGCCGACAGGGCAGCGGCGGCGGCATGGATCGACTGTCCGTCGCCCGCGGGATCCGGAATCGCCAACCCCGCCGTCCGCGGCACGTCGGTGGGATCGTTTTGCTTCACTTCCCGATAGACCTCGAACCCGTCGGCCTTGGCGCCGATGAAACTCGCCGGGTCGTCGATGTAGAAGTACTTGTTGCGAACGTAGTCGACGTCGCGAATGGTGGTGGTCTCCGACTGTCCCAGCGCGCCGCCGGTCGGCGTGAACGTCGCCGACGACACCTCACCCTGCTGCTTGCTTGCGATCATCGTGAAGTCGGTGGAGCCCATCTTGGCGAGCATCTTGATACCGAAGAGCCCCTGCGCGTTGGTCGACACGCTGACGAGTTGCGACCCCGGGAGCGACAGGCTCGTGTTGCCCAGTTCGATCAACTGGATGACTTCGTCCTCGTAGCCGGTGTAGGCCAGGCGCACGCGGTTGGCATCGCTGCCGATGGCTTCGCTCGAGTGATCCACCTGAATCGACACCTTGTCGCCGATCGTCCCCTTGAGACTCACGTCGAGCTTCTGCTGCATGTCGAGCGACGGGAACAGCGACTGGCTCTGCTTACCCTCGACGCCGATGAACGGGTTGACCACGCGCGTCTCGCCCGCAATCGTGATCTCTTCGCGGCCGCTGATGGTGATACTGGTCTTGTCGCCCGGCCCGAAGATCGACTCCAGGGACTTCGGCATCGGCAACGGAATGTCGAACGTGATGCCGCCGCTGTTCGACTGGCTTGTGGTGAGCTGAAACGCCGTCAGGTTGGCGCGCGCCGTCTGGCTCCATATCTCATGGCGCGATTTCCTCATGATCTCCGTGACGACGCTGTCCATCGGCGTCAGCTCGATTTTGAGCCCGGGGATCGCGAAGTTGCGCGGCACCCGCACCATGATCTCGCCGACCTCGCGGTCGGTGGACTCGAAGTACGCGCTGCGCGGCACGACGAAGTGCGCGCGATACCCCGGCACAAGGCCATAGTCGGTCACCTCCCGCGTGGTGTCGGCGTCGGTGGGAAGGAACGTCGGCACGCGTTCGTGCTGGTTGCCGAAGCGGATCGTCTTCCAGTCGAAGACAATCGTGGAGTCCGGGTTGAACTGGCCGGTGACCCGGTCGCGATAGATCGAGTCGTAGAGCCGTCCGACCGCGCCGAGGTCGATGGAATAGCGGGTCTCGAACTTCTGGGCGCGTGCGGTGTTGACCGTCAGTGGGATGACGAGAAGGGAGAGCAGAATCGGCAGTGCCGGCGTCCGGAAGCGCGCGAAGGGACGGCGCAGCCGGGAGCACGTGGAACAACAGAAACTCGGCACGTCGTTACCAATCGGTATAGAGTCGATCACCTTCTCGCGGAGCGTCGCGCCTCGGGTCGACCGTCACGGCTCGTCCTGATTCGAGGACGAATCCAAACGAAAGTGTCGCCGTTCGGCGACACGCGAGGACAAGGGAGTAAACGCCCCCGAGACCCGGTCCAGTCATCCCCGCCGACGGCCGAAACCGCGCGCGGAGTCAGGGGGCGCCATTCATAAAACGTCTTGTCGGCAAACCAATTATCAGTAATTATTCACTCGTCAGATGGGCTCGTCCCTCCAGCGAATGACAGCCACTCATGATCTTCGACCGCTACATCCTCCGAAACTACATCGGCCCGTTCTTCTTCTCGATGTCGGTAATAACATTCGTGTTCATAATGGATTTCATTCTCCGGTACATCGATCTTTTCCTGGGCAAGGGAGTGAAGTTTCACATTGTGCTGCAAGTATTTACGCTGAGTCTTGGGCACATGTTCGCATTAATCATACCAATGGCGGTATTGCCCGCAACCCTGATGACATACGGCACGCTGGCGAGCGAAAACGAGCTGACCGCCATGCGTGCCTGCGGGCTCTCGCTCTACCGCATGATCGCCCCGGGCGTCGTCGGCGCCGTGCTCCTCGCGGGCGGGCTCGTCTTCTACAACAACCACGTGCTCCCCGAGTCCAATCATCGCCTGATGAACCTTCTGATCGATATCAACCGCAAGCAGCCGACGGTCGAGCTGCGCGCGAACCGCTTCATCGACGACCTGCAGGGGTACACGATCTACTTCGCCGACAAGAACGACCGCACCGGCGATATCAACGACGTGCAAATCTTCAAGCGCGCGGAGAAGGGCGGCCTCCCCACCACGATCGTCGCGGAGTCGGGACACCTCCAGTTCATCGCCGGGCAGAACGTGCTGCGGGTCGATCTCCACAACGGCGAAATCCACGAAATCCCGGAGTCGAAAGACCGCGAGACCTACCGGCGGACGACGTTCAAGGAGTACACGATCAATATCCACGACGTGGACCGGTCGCTGCAGCGCACCGAGCGTGACTACCGCGGCGACCGCGAGATGAGCGTGCGCATGATGAACGACAAGATTCAGGAGATCCGCAGCGAGATGGCGATGTCGCGCCAGTCGATCATTCGCGAGGCCACCTCGCGCATGGATGTCACCTTCGCCCTGCTCGACGCGCGCAAGCGTGCCCGCCTGTGGGCACCGCGCGACAGCAGCCGCGCCGCGGCGGCGGCCCGGGCCGCCAATCGCCCGCAGCCGCGCTTCTCCCCCCGCGGCCTGGACGGCACGACGGGCCATGTACCCGTCGAGGCGCGTCCCGAGTTCATTTCGCGCCAGCGCATCGAGACGGAGATCAACAAGCGCGATTCGTTCGACAAACAGATCCAGCGATACAAAGTAGAGATCCACAAGAAGTACTCGATCCCGTTCGCGTGCATCATCTTCGTACTCGTGGGTTCGCCGCTCGCCATCCGCATGGGGCGTTCCGGTATGAACATGGCGATCGGCTTCAGCATTTCGTTCTTTCTGGTCTACTATGTCTGTCTGATCGGCGGCGAGAAGCTCGCCGATCGCGAGATCACGAGTCCGTTCATGGCCATGTGGTTGCCCAACATCGTGTTCGGAGTGCTGGCCATCATCCTCCTGCGTAAGGCCGCGCGCGAACAGGCGATCAACGAGTGGACGATCGTCTCGGTATTTCGCACGCTATTCCGCCGACATGCTGTCGCGAATTCACGATAGGTATCTCCTCGGCCGCTTCCTGAAGATCGTCGGCTACGCCGTCGTGGCATTCGTGCTGATCTACATCACCGTTAACGTCTTCGAGGAAATCGACAACTTCATCGACCACGACGCCCGGATCCGGGACGTCGCGCGCTACTACCTCTACAACATCCCGTTCGTGCTCACCTACGTGATCCCGGTTTCGTTGCTGCTGGGGACCGTGTTTTCGATGGGTGTCATGGCACGACGGAACGAGACCACCGCGCTACTCGCATCGGGTGTCAGCCTTCGTCGCATCGCCGCTCCGATCTTTGCGGTTGCGCTGCTGGTGAGCGTCGGTTCGGTCTTCTTCAATGACGCGGTCGTTCCCCGCGCCAACCGGCACATGAACGAGATCATGCGGCACGACATCGAACGACGCGAAAGCGACGACCCCGACATCAAGTCCGACTTTCGATACCTGGGCGCGGGCGGTTTCGTCTACCTCGCGCAGTCCTACAGCCGCTCCAACGAGACGCTCTACGACGTCGTGGTTCAGCAGTTCGACGAGAACACGATGATCCGCCGTATCGACGCCAAGCGCGCGCGGTGGGTCAACAACCACTGGCTCTTCCTGAACGGCTACGAGCGCACGTTCGATTCGGCCGGCGAACACGTGGAGAAGTTCGATTCGCTTCAGGTCAAGGAGATGACCGAGACGCCGGACGACTTCGGCCAGGAAGAGATCGACGAAGAGGACATGACTTACCACGAACTCACGCACTACATCGACCGGGTGCGCCGCAGTGGCGGGTCCGTGGACAAGTACCTCGTGGACCTCCATTTCAAATTCAGTTTCCCGTTCGCGGGGTCGATCTTCGTGCTCATTGGCGTCGCCCTGGCATCGGGCAAGCGCAAGCCGTCGATCGCTACCGGGTTCGGGCTCACCCTGGTCGTCAGCTTCATCTACTACGCACTTCTGCGCGTGGGCCAGACGCTGGGTCACAACGGTGTAATGCCTCCTCTGTTGGCGGCGCAGCTCGGGAACGTTATCTTTCTGGCGATCGGATTGTTCATGTTGAACCGGGCGAATCGATGAAACACACAGAACGAGTGATCGCGGCGACGATAGCCGCGTGGATGACGCTGGGCGTTGCGCGGCCCGCCCCGGTGGCCGCGGCTCCCGAGTTCAAGATCACCGCGGAGAATCTGCGTCCGCTCTCGATCCCCATGCAGAAGCAGATCGCGTCGCTCCAGTACCTGATGAACCCCTACCAGCTGCGACAGTTCTTCGCGCTCCCATCCGACAGCGCGCGCACCAAATGGATCCGGCGCTTCTGGGCCGCCAACGACCCCACGCCGACCACCCCACAGAACGAAATGAAAACGGAACACTACCTGCGCGTGGACATCGCGTCGATGGAGTTCCAGAACAGCCAGTTCCCCGGGTGGGACAAACGCGGGGAGATCCTGATCCGTTACGGATTCCCCGACTACCGCGGCAAGATCGAGTCCGAAGTGACGGCAAGGGGCATCCACGCGCCGGGCGAGTTGTGGTACTACCGCCGGCACCAGATGCTGATCCGCTTCAGCGACGAGAGCCTCAAGGGAAACTACAAGTACGCAATCACGCCGCTCGGAGACGCACAGGACGCCACCCCTGAACTCGCAGAATTCCTGATCTACGATACCGACGACTCGATTCAGGAACGGATCCCGCAGCAGTACCTCGATTTCTACCGCGACCCCGAACTCAACGACACCGGCGTCAACTGGGGGATTCGCGAACAACTGTTCGGCATCGTCGAACCCAAGCGGTTTCTGCGGCCGCGCGTGGCGGGCACGACCGAGCACATCGACGAGATCGTCGACCCGGATTACGCGCGTTCGCTGCCCGAGAACCCGTCGGATGTATTCCAGGTGGATCACATGCGCAAGCTGGCGGCGAATTTCGAGGGCGTCCTCGAGGACACGCCGTCGTCGTACCCGTTCAACTTCGAGAAGAAAGCGTTCCGATTCTATTTCGACGTGGACCAGTTCCGCGGGGGCGAGGGGGTCAATCGCGTGGAGGTCAACTTCGAGTTCCCGATCGCCGCACTCGAGCAGAACAATCCGCCGGCGCGGTCGTACCGCGCCAACGTCGTGGTGATGGACGAGAACTACGCGGTCTTGCGCCGCGAGAAGCACGACATCGGCATTCCGTCGACGAGTATCGTGCCCGGGCGGACGCGCCTGATACCGGCGCAGATCGTGGTGTCGCTTCCGCGCAACTACTACCGGCTGGGCGTTTCCATGGAGGACCTCGACGCCTCACGCTCGTCGGCCTACCGCACCAATGTCCAGACTCCGAACTTCGACAAGGACCTTTCCATCAGCGACGTCCTCTTCGCTCAGAAGATCACGCCGGCGCAGTCGGCCTCGCCGTTCACGCGTGGCGCGCTCGACGTCGTGCCGCATCCCATTCGCCGCTATGCAGCCGGATCGCCGGTGTCGGTCTATTTCGAGGTCTACAACCTCGGCATCAACGAATCCGGCGTGTCGGACTACGAAGTCGAGTACCGCGTGGCGCCCCACGCCGACGACAAGCGCGGGTTGCTGGACCGGTTCCGCGGCGGCGAAGCCGTGGTGTCGTCGAGCTTCAAGAGTTCGGGATACAGCGCCACCGAACCGCTGCACCTGACCATCCAGAGCGAAAACTTGAAGCCCGGCCTCTACGACTTCATGGTTCGCGTCAAGGACGAGTACTGGCAGTCCGAGCAACTTCGCGAAGCGACGTTCCGGATCGTCAAACCGAGCGAGCACGACGAATGAACCGCCGCGCGTCCACGGGGATCGCATGCGTCGTCCTCGCGGGCCTGGCCGCGATCACGGGCGTTCGCCCGGCGGACGCCGGCCCGCCCGTGGACCGCACCGCCATGACGCAGCGCGTCCTCGGCGAGTTCCAGCACGCGTGGGCGGGCTACACACGCTACGCGTGGGGACACGATGAACTGCGGCCGGTCAGCAAGGTTCCGCGCGACTGGTACGGCCCGTCGCTCATGATCACGCCGGTCGACGCGCTCGACGCGCTCCTGATTCTCGGACTGAACGACGAGGCAACGCGCGTCCGGACGCTCATCGCCGACTCGCTGTCCTTCGACGTCGACGCTACGGTCAAGAATTTCGAGATTACGATCCGCGTGCTCGGCGGGCTCTTGTCGTCCTACCAGCTGACCGGCGACCCCGCGCTGCTCCGTCTCGCCGACGACCTCGGAACGCGCCTCCTGCCGGTGTTCGATTCCCCCACCGGCATGCCCTACATGTTCGTCAACCTGAAGACCGGCAAGACCAGCGGCGCCGAGAGCAACCCGGCGGAGATCGGCACGCTGTTGCTGGAATTCGGAACGCTTTCGAAGCTCACCCACAAGCCCGAATACTACGAGCGCGCGAAGCACGCGGTGGTCGCGATGTACGACCGGCGTTCGCCCATCGGGCTGGTGGGAGAAGAGATCAACGTCGAGTCCGGAGAGTGGCTGTCGCGCGCGAGCCACGTGGGCGGGGGCATCGACTCGTACTACGAGTATTTGCTGAAATGCGCGCGTCTGTTCCGCGACGCGGATTGCGAGCGCATGTGGACCGAGAGCCTCAAGGCGCTCAACACCTACCTGGCACAGGACGCCGCCACCGGGCTGTGGTACGGCGAGGTCGACATGCTCACCGGCAAGAGAACCGCGCCCGAGTTCGGAGCGCTGCACGCGTTCCTTCCCGCCGTCCTGTCGCTCGCCGGCGACCGCAACCACGCCGAGGCGCTCATGACGTCGTGCCGCCGCATGTGGGACGTCGCCGGCATCGAACCCGAAGTGATCGACTATTCGACCATGCAGGTCGAGATCGGCGGTTATCCGCTGCGCCCGGAGATTGTCGAATCGGCGTATTACCTCTACTCCGCCACCCACGACGATCGCTATCTGGAGATGGGCCGGGAATTCTTCGACGCGATCGTCGCGCATTGCCGAACCCAGGCCGGCTATACGATCCTGAAAAACGTCGTCACCATGGAGCAAGGCGACCTGATGCCGAGCTATTTCCTGACCGAGACGTTGAAGTACTTCTACCTCTTGTTCTCGCCGCAGCCGATCGATATCGGCCCCGCCCACGAACGGATCGACCTGGACTCGATCGTCTTCACGACCGAAGCACACCCGCTCCGCAACACCTGGTCGCGCTGACCGCGCGTCAGGATCCCACGCTGTCCGGTGCCGCCACCAGCCGGCCGTCTTCGAGCATCAACGGTGGCAGGTATGGCCCCCGCTCGGTGCGGGTCCACCAGTCGCCGGTACGACGGCGTTCGTCGGGTGTGGTGAAGTGATAGAGAAATACGCGCGCGCGCAGGTAGCGCGGGGGCGCGCCGGGAAACGGATCTGTCGCGAGTAACGCGGTCACGTCGCGCGAGCCCTCGAGCAGGCGCTCGCAAAACAGGAGAAACCACCGGTTCTGTCGCGCCTCGCCGAGGGCGGCGAACCACATCTGCCAGTCGAGCCGCGGCATGTGCGGCGCGACGAAACCCGGGCGACGGGAGACGTCGCCCACCTTGTACCTGAATTCGACCGGCACCCAGTCGTGCCCGTCGCGGCTGCCTTCGACGATGATCTCCGGGCGTTCGGTCGTCATCACCGCAAACAGTCCATACGGATTCACCACCTGAAACGGCGCGACCCACTGGTACGCCCCCCTGAGCGGCCCGAGATACGCACCCCGCCGTCCCAGTGCGAACGAAAACGGGACCAGACTGATCAGGAACAGCGTGACGGCGATCGTTCGCCGGGGCCAACGAATACCGCGCCTCCGTCCCGACGGCGCATTCGCGGTGGCCGGGCGCCACGGGAGCTTCACCACGCCGTCGTCGAGCAGCGGAACGCACAGCACGATCGTGAGGATATTGAAGAAGCCGTAGTTCCCCGTGAACAGAATCAGCACCTGAAGCCCGACGATGGCGGCCGCGGCGGCGAAGCGCACGCGGCGCGGCCCGACGATCAAGAACGGCGCCACGCCCTCGACGGCGAACATCACCAGCACCGACGCCCGGCGGAACCACTCGGGCGAGTTGTGCGCGTACCACGCGGTCCACGTGGTCAGGGGCTGCGTGAAGTAGTGATAGTCGAGTGCGGTGAGATGCCGCCAGTTGGGATCGCCGCTGGTGAGCTTAACCGCCGCCGACGACACCATCAGCCGGAACACCAGCCAGCGCACGAGCCACAACACCGCGCGCGACGGTGGCCGCATGTCCGCCGAACGCAATCGATCGCGCCACGGCGCCATCAGGATCGCGATAAACCCGGCTTCCAGGAGGAGGCCGTCCCACTGGAAGCGGAGGAAATCTCCCCCGACGGAGACCAGCGACAGATACGCGACCCATGCCCCCGCCAGGGCGCCCGCGGGGACGAGGCCGACCAGCGCGAGCACGCCACACGCCGCCCCCGACGCGCACACCACGCGCAGCGCGGCGTCGCCGAACTCAACCAGAACAGCGAGGGAATGTACCGGTAGCGTTCGGGACCGAGTTGCGCCGCGGCCGCGGCGACGTAACGATGAATCGGGAGGATGCCGTCGGCGCCGTACAGGCCCACGACCTGCACCCAGAGCGAGACGAACGCGATCACGTAGACCGCACCCATCAATCGAAGAAACAGGGCCGTCGTGCGCGCCTCGCCCGGCGGCACGACGTGCGCTCCCCACAGGAGCGTGGTCACGCGATCGGCGAGCGGGCGGTGCGACGCGACCGCGCGATAAAGAACTTCGGAGACTCTCGCGGCGAACGGAATGTGCCGGTAGATCCAGAGCGGCCACCGCCGCCCGGAGTGCGCGAGCACGCGAGCGACCGCTTCGGCGCCGTGACTCACGCGTCCATCGGAGTTCGACCAGATGAACGGCGCGCGCGAAGGCCTCGCGCGTAATGTCGGGAAAGCGCGGAGCGGCTTCCTGATAGGGAACGTACTCGACGGCGTCGCCGGTTACATCCTGCCACCGCGCGATCCAGCGGCGGCAGAACCCGCAATCGCCGTCGAAGATCATCACCGGCCGCGGAGGTGCGTTCATGCGGAGATGATACTACCTGGCCGGTCCGACCGGACCCGCGATGTCAATCGAAGCAACAGCGCGAAGCATTAGCGGGTGGCGGACGGCGGGCGCCCACAAGCACGAGACGACTAGTGCGGAGGCGCGGTCGACTCGTGCGCAGTGGGCTGCCGGTCCGACAGGACCCGCGATGTCAATCGAAGGCGGCGGCCGCCGGCCGCGCCGACTACGTGCCCTGTTCCCAGCTCGCGAGGTAACGCGCCTGCTGGTCGGTCAGCGTATCGATCTTGTAGCCCATCGACACCAGCTTGAGCCGCGCGATTTCGCGATCGATGCGCTCGGGCACCGGAATGACCTCCACCTTGAGCGATCCGTGCTGCTTGACCAGGTACTCGGCCGCCAGCGCCTGGTTGGCGAAGCTCATGTCCATCACCGCGGCCGGGTGCCCTTCGGCGGCCGCCAGGTTGATCAGGCGGCCCTCGCGCCAGCACGTAGATGCGCTTGCCGGTCGTGGAGGGCGTACTCGTCCACGTACTTGCGCACACGCTTCTTCTTGGACCGCGATCTTGCTCGAGCTCCTCGATGTCGATCTCGACGTTGAAGTGGCCCGAGTTGCGCGACGATGGCGCCGTCCTTCATCCTTCGAAGTGCTCGCGGCGGATGACGTGCGATGTTGCCGGTCACCGTGCACGAACACGTCGCCGATCGCGGCCGCGTCCATCACGGGCATCACGCGGAAGCCGTCCATCACGGCCTCGAGCGCCTTGACCGGATCGACCTCCGTGACGATCGACGTTGGCGCCCATGCCGCGCGCGCGCATGGCCAGGCCGCGTCCGCACCAGCCGTAGCCGGCGACGACGAAGGTCGATGCCGGCCGAGCAGCACGTTGGTCGCGCGGAGGATGCCGTCGATCGTGCTCTGCCCGGTGCCGTAGCGGTTGTCGAAGATGTGCTTGGTCAGCGCGTCGTTGACGGCCACGATCGGGGAACTTGAGCACGCCTTCCTTGTGCCATGGCGCGCAGCCGGATGACGCCGGTGGTCGTCTCCTCGGTGCCGCCGAACACATCCTTCGAGCCAGGTCCTGCGCGGCTTGGAGTGCAGCGTCGAGACCAGGTCGGCGCCGTCGTCCATGGTGATCTGCGGGCTCGAGGTCGAGCGACCGCATTGATGTGCTGGTAGTAGGTGTCGTTGTCCTCGCCGTGATGGCGAAGACCGGGATGCCGAGTCCGCGCACCAGGGCTCGCGGCCACGTCGTCCTGGGTGCGACAGCGGGTTGGAGGCGCACAGCGACGCACTGCGGCGCCGCCGGCCGCGCAGCGTCGCGCATCAGGTTGGCCGTCTCGGTGGTTACGTGCAGGCAGGCCGAGATGCGCACGCCGCCGAGCGGCTTCTCCTTCTGAGAACGGCTCGCGGATGGTCTGCAGCACCGGCATGGCGTCGGCCCACTCGATGCGCCGCTTGCCGCTGTCGGCCAGCGCCGATGTCCTTGATGTCGTGACTTCATGTCTGCTATCGATTCCCATGATTCTCCTCGGGTAGACGGGCCGTTGTTATGCGCGGCCATTCCGGCGCTTGCGGCAGCGCGTCGGCCTTGTCGGTCGTCTCCCAGGTGAAGTCCGGTCCTCGGTGCGGCCGAAGTGGCCGTAGGCGGCCGTCTTCCGGTAGATGGGGCGGCGCAGTTTCAGGTGCTCGATGATGCCCCGTCGGCGTCAGATCGAAGATGTCGCGGACGAGCTTCGCGATCTTCTCGTCGGCGATCGTGGCCGGTCCCGAAGGTGTCGACCATCACCGAGACCGGCTCGGCCACGCCGATGGCGTAGGCCGATCTGCACCTCGCACCTCGTCGGCCAGGCTCGGCCGCGACCATGTTCTTGGCGATGTAGCGCGCCGCGTAGGAGGCGCGATGCGATCCACCTTGGACGGGTCCTTGCCCTGAGAAGGCGCCGCCGCCGTGGCGGCCCATGCCGCCGTAGGTGTCCACGATGATCTTGCGCCCGGTCAGGCCGCTGTCGCCGTGCGGACCGCCGATCGACGAACCGGCCCGTGGGGTTGATGTGGTAACTCGGTGGTCGGCGTCCGAACCTGCTTCGGCAGGCATGGACCGGGTCGATGACCTTCTCGTCGACGTCCTCGCGCATTGCGCCTCCTTGGACGTCCGGCGGTGTGCTGCGTGGACATCACCACGGTGTCGATGCGCGCCGGCTTGTCGTCCGACGTACTCGACGGTGACCTGGGTCTTGCCGTCGGGGCGCAGGAAGTCCACGACGGATCCTTCGCGGCGCACCCACCGCCAGCGCTCGGCCAGCCGGTGGGCGAGCATGATCGGCAGCGGCATCAGCTCGGCCGGTCTCGTCGCAGGCGTACCCGAACATCATGCCCTGGTCGCCGGCGCCGCCTGGTGTCGCCACGCCCATGGCGATGTCGGGCGACTGCTCGTCGATCGGCGTACAGCACCGCACACGTGTGCGCAGTCGAATCCGAACGCGGCGTCCGTATAGCCGATGTCCTTGATCGTCTCGCCGCACGACGGACGGGATGTCCACGTACGCGTTGGTCGTGATCTCTCCGGCGATGAACGCGAGGCCCGTGGTCACCAGCGTCTCGCACGCCACGCGTCGCGTTCGGGTCCTGCCGATGATCGCGTCGAGGACCGCATCCGAAATCTGGTCCGCGATCTTGTCCGGATGGCCTTCGGTGACGGACTCCGACGTGAACAGTCGCTTTTCCGACATGATGCCTCCTTGACCCTTCCTTCGCTCCGTCTATTTGAAGCTGATTTCGCTGGAATCGCCCACATCCAGCTTCTTGAATCCGCCGCGGATGACGGCGTTGTTGCCGACCAGGCTCGACTCCAGCATGGACTCCGTGACGCTTGCACCTTCGGCGATCACGGAGTCGCGAACGATCGACGAATGGATGACGACCCGCTCGGCGATCGACACGTACGGCCCGATGATTGAATTCACGATCTCCGCACCCGGAGAGATCGAAACCGGCGGGATAATGATCGACCCCTCGAAGGGGCCCGCGCCGGGGGCATTCTTCAACAATTTCCGGTTGGTTTCAAGCATCGCTTCCGGCTTTCCGCAATCGAACCATTCGTCGATCGGGAAGGGCTGAAACGGCGTCCCGGCCTCGATCATCGTCTGGAGGGCGTCGGTGATCTGGTACTCGTTGTTGGTGGTCACGTCCTTCTCGATGATGTCCCGGATGGCCTTGAACAGGGGGCGGCTCTCGAGCAAGAAATAGAGGCCCACCAGCGCCAGGTTGGACGTGGGTTTCTCGGGCTTCTCGACCAGCCGCGTGATGCGGCCGTTCTTGACCTCCGCCACGCCAAACCGGCGTGGATCTTCCACTTCGCGGACTCCGAGAACGTTGGTCTTCGACGCCACGACCTTCCTGAGATCGGTCTTGATGATGGTGTCCCCGAGGACGATCAGGAGCGGCTCGCCGGTGTCGGCGACGCCGCGGGTCAGGTCGACGGCGTGCCCGATGCCCCGCCGTTCCTCCTGGACCACGAACTGGACCGGCAGCCTGGGATAGTGCGTGCGGATGAATTCCTCGATCAGTTCGCCCTTGTACCCGACGATCAGGACGATCGTGCTGGGCTTGAGCGGCACGACGTCGTCCAGGATGTGCGAGATGATCGGCTTGCCGGCGACGTACAAGAGTGCCTTGGGCAGCGTATACGTGTGGGGGCGCAGCCGGGTCCCGATGCCCGCGGCCGGAATGATCGCCTTCATGAATGACTCCCTGTCTGGTCCGCGAGCGCCTTTTTCAGGCGGTCGATGGCGGTGACCGGCGTCGGGTCGACGCCGTTGAGATACGCGAGATAGACGCTGGCGAAGTCGCCGAGCTGCATCATCGCCAGCATGCGGGCCAGGCGCCCGCCTCCCGGCGACTCCAGGCGTTCGACGCGCGCCGCGTGTTCGCCGATGATCGAGAGCGAGATGTCGACCTGGCGACGCGTCGACGCGTGGTCGTCGCGATCCTCCAGGGAGACGACGACCGCGTGCGGGATCAGGTGCGGCGCCACCGCCCACCCGACGATTTCGTTGTGGTCGAGTTCGGGGAACGAAGCGACGTGGGCGATGGTCTTGGCGTTCTCGTTGAACTGGCAGGCCCACCGCCGCGCCACCCCATCGAGAAGCAACGGAGCGGCGTAGACAAAAGCCGTGTTCCCTTGAATGGTGCGCGCCAGTTCGATCGCGGTGTTCCCGGGACGAGAGGGCGCGTACGAATCGCACCGCTCGCGCGCGACGGACATGGCCTCGGCGTATTCGCCGTCATCGAACGACGCGACGCCGCTCGCGCGCAGGATCAGCAACATGGGCAGGAGCGAAAACGCGATCGCGGAACGCGGGGGCATCCCACCTGGAATGGTACAGAACGGGACGCCGTCGCGCGCGCAGCGTTTCGCGAGTTCGCCACCGCTGGTCACGGCGACGACCGCCTGCGCCTCGCGTCGCGCCGCGTCGTACCCCTCCAGCGTCTCCCCCGTGTTTCCGGAATAACTCGACACGATCACCAGCGCGCCGCGCGCGAGGTTCGCCGGCAGCCCGTAGTCCCGCCAGACCACGATGGGCACGCTCGCCCGCTCGCCGAGAAACGACCGCGCCAGGTCCCCGCCGATCGCGGAACCGCCCATGCCGCACACGACGACCCGGGCGAACGGTCCCGGCGAAAACGTCGCGGTCCTTGCGAAGGCATTGCCGATCTCCCACGCCGTTTCCATCTGCGACGGAAACGCGAGCACGCGCCCCATCATGTCGGAGGCATCGAACTGCTTGCGAAGATCGGTCATCGATGCGGTCATGTTCCCAGCCTTCCGGTGTCGACCATACTCGGAACGTGCGTCTTCAGAAATGCTTCGATTTCCGTTTCGATTTCGGCGGTCGTTCGGAAGCGCGACACCCGGCGCACCAGCGCCCGACATTCGTCGAACGTCACCGACCGGATGATGCGCTTGACCTCCGGAATCATGTTCGGGCTGACGCTGAACTCGTCGATCGCGAGTCCGATCAGAATCGGTACGGACAACGGATCTCCCGCCATTTCGCCACACACCGCGACGTGAACCTTGCGGCGCCGCGCGGCCTCGACCGTCAATCGCAGGAGCCGCAGAATGCTGGGGTGCAGGTGCTGGTAGAGGTGGGCGATCTTGCTGTTCCCGCGGTCAACGGCCATCGTGTACTGGATCAGGTCGTTGGTTCCGATCGAAAAGAACTCGGCCTCGCGCGCGAACTGGTCGGCCAGCGCCACCGCCGACGGCGTCTCAACCATGATGCCGAGCGGCACGTGGTCGGCGATCTTGTAGCGCTCGCGCCTGAGATCCTCGCGTACTTCCGCGCAGATTTCCTTCGCTTTGACGATCTCCTCGATCTGCGAAATCATCGGGAACATGATGCGCACGTTCCCGTGCGCGCTTGCCCGGTAGATCGCGCGGAGCTGCGTCTTGAAGATGTCCTTTCGCGTCAGGCAGAACCGGATACCTCGCCACCCCAGGAAGGGATTGAGCTCCGGGGACCGGTGGAGATAGCTCGCGATCTTGTCCCCGCCGATGTCGAGCGTGCGAATGACGACCGGTTTGCCGTCCATCTTTTCCGCCACCTGTCGGTAGACTTTGTACTGGTCTTCCTCGCTGGGCAGGTATTCCTGCGAGATGAAGAAGTACTCCGTGCGAAACAGTCCGACGCCCTGACCGCCGTATTCCACCGCGTACTCGACCTCGTCGGGCGAATCGAGATTGGCGCACAGCGTGAACGCGCGGCCATCCAGCGTCTGCGCCGGGTAGCCGGTCAGCGTGAGCAGTTGCTCCTCGAGCTCGTGGAAGCGCGTGATCTCGTGCTGGTACTGGTCGAGCGTTTCCGGCGTTGGATTGACGACAACGGTCCCGGTGTTGCCGTCGACGATCACCGTGTCTCCGGCTTCGACCTGATTCACCAGCGTCTCCAGCCCGACGACGGCGGGCACCCCCTGCGAGCGCGCGATGATGGCGGTGTGCGACGTGCGTCCACCCAGGTCGGTGGCGTAGGCGAGGACGGTACGCCGGTGAGCTGCGCGGTGTCGCTGGGCGAGAGTTCGTGACCGACGATGATGCTCGGCTCGGTGGGACGATCCGTCGACCGGTTGTTCTTGCCAAGGATGTTCCCCACGACGCGGCGGCGCACATCGTGGATGTCGATCGTACGTTCCTTCAGATACCGGTCTTCAATACCGCCGATGGCGGCGATGAAGCGGCCAATCACTTTTTCGAACGCCGCGGCGGCGTTGAGTCGTTCGTCGCGAATGTGCGCGACGGTCTCTTCGACGAGCACGCGGTCGTCGAGAATCAAGAGATGGGCGTCGAAGATGCGGGCGTGTTCGTCGCCCATGCGTTTGGCGATGTCCGACTTGAGCGCGCGCAGCTCGCGCGCGGTGGTCGCCAGCGCCCGCGCGAAGCGCGCGACCTCGCCCTCGATTTCCGACGGGTCGATGACGCGGCGCGGAATGAGGTGACGCTCGGCGTCGCGCACGAACGCGGTGCCGACGACGATTCCCGGCGACGCCGAAATCCCCTGGCGGCGAACTTCCGTCTTGGTGCGACTCCGGCCGTTGGCGGTTCCGTTGACCTTGTCGAGCTTGTTGCGTGGCATGCTGGAGCGGTTCTCCACCTCGGGAGCGCGCGGCGCACCCCCGATGGACCCGTCGTCACCCGGACGGCGGATCAGTCTTCGTAAAACTTGGCGTCGAAGAGGGCCTCGAGGGCTTTCTGTGCGGCGGCTTCGTCCGGACCTTCGATCTCCACCCGGATCTTCCGCGCCGCGCGCGGCGGCGAGGCTGGCGAGCCCCAGGATACTCTTCCCGTTGGCGTACCGGTCGCCGTTGTAGACGCGGATTTCACTGTTGAACTGCGCGGCCACCTTGACGAATTCACCCGCGGCGCGAAGGTGCAGACCGATCTTGTTGCCCACCTGTTTTGTGAACTCCACCATACGCCTCGCGCCTACTTCACGATCAACGAAACGGCCCAGAAAAGCGGAAACAGGATGATCGCCAGCCAGGTAGCCGGGACGCGGCGCGACGCAACGACGACCAGAGCCGTCACGACGGCGATTCCCGCGAGGACCGTGGCGCCGTCGGCACGGGCTCGGACGAGCACGATTCCCACCAGCACCCCGCCTGCGAACGCCGCCAGCCCCCGCGCGACCCCCAGCAGGCGCTGAACGCCATGCGTCGAGAACGCGTCGATGATTCCCCACCCGCGGGCGTACCCGAAGGAAACACCCCAGTAGCGGCAGGCGAGCACCACGGCATTGTACAGCAGGAGGACCGCTACTAACCCCGTAAAAAAACTGTATATAGCAAACACGCAGGCCAAAGTCAACGCGAGGGGCCGCAGCGCCCCCACGAAGAGCACGTCGCCGGCCGCCGCGAGGGCGCTGCCGGCCGCCTGCTTGAACCGCGACACCGACGCCGGGGACGCGGACTCACCCTCGTCTTCGATCCGCAGCACGCCACCGACGACCAGCGGCGCGGCGTTCGGGTTGGTGTTGAAGTACTCGGTGTGCCGGGCGAGCAGACCATCGCGTCCGGAGATCAGCCGGGGCGCGGCGGCGTCGAGCGCGAACAGCACCCCCACGTTCTGCATCCCCCGGCGGTGGACGGTTGCCTGAATGAACAGCAGCCGCGCGAACACGCGGGCGAGGTCGGAACGGGTGAGGCGGCCGGTCATAGCAGCCACGCCGCCCCGACCGCGACCAGCAATCCCAGCAGCGCGTACCGCCCCAGGGTCCGCGATCCGAATGCGCGCAGCACCGTCGCGATCGCGAGGGCCGGCGCCACGGCCAGCCACAGCCGGGCACCGTCGGCGATGCCGGGTATCTTCTCGGTCAGGGTATCGGTGAGCCCGACGGCGACGGGTAGCATGACCAACACGGAGACCGCGTCCACCAGCGCCACGAAGAGCGCCGAGCCGACGACCACGAGGGTCAGGTTCCGGGAGGCCTCTTCCGGGGACTCCGGCAACTGGAAACGCGCCAGCCAGCGGCCGCGCAATTCGCCGGCGGCTCCCGCGATCACGACCCCGGCTTCGGCGGCGAGCAGACCGCAGAAGACCCCGGTGGCCACGACGAACGCGACCCGCGGATCGCCGGTCTGCTTGAGGACGACGCACGCGGCGCCACTGCCGACCGCGCCGCCGACGACGATGTTCGGCCGGCGCGTGCCGCGCGCGGCGCCGATTGAGAACCAGATGAATTGAAGTGCCACGCCCGTGATCGCCGCCGCGTGCACCTGGCGCGTGACGACGCCGACGATCAGAGCGGAGAAGACCGGCTCGCCGAGAAGACTCTGCCACCCGGCGCGTTCGTCGATGGCGAGGAAGCCGGCGATCAGCGCGATGAAGAGCACGTCGTGCATCGTCTAGACCACCAGCGAATTAATGATGCGAGCCGGGTTGGACGGAATATCCTGCGCGGACAGCGTCACACCTCGCTTGACCAGTTCGCGCAGCGCGCGGCGCTCCTCCTCGGTCAGGAACACGAACGGCAGGAGCTCGATGGCACCCTCGCGATAATGCAATCCCCCGACATTCACGTCGCGGAGCTCGGTGCCCGCGTCGACGAGTGCGAGCACGTCGGACGCCGATTCGCACAGCAACAGCAGGCCTTCGGTCTGGAAGAGGTCGCTGGCGAGGCGGCGCACCGTCTCCTCCAGCGAAAAGAACGAGGTCTTGATCTCGGGTGGAACGCACGACGCGTAGAAACGGCGTTCCCAGTCGCTGGTGGCGACGCGATCGCTCGCCACGACGATGCGGTCGGGTCGTACGTGCGGAACCCAGCCCAGCACCACCTGACCGTGGATGAGTCGGTCGTCGATGCGTGCGAGCTTGACCCCCATATCAGAACTGGTCGGCGTCGATGGCGTGGATGCTGTCGCGCCCGCGCGAGGCCAGCTCGGAAGGAAGTCGTTCGAAATTGATTTCGGAGCGTTTGTTCAGGAAGGCGAGGATCATGGGCAGGTTGACACCGGAAACGACGCGCACGTTGCGGTGGCGCCGTTCCACCGAGAGAGTCGCGTGGCCGCAGCTCCCTCCGATGAAATCGACGAGTATTACATAGGAGTCGTCGGGTCCACCCGCCTCTACGATGGCCTCGAGTTCCGAGACGAGCGACTGCGGCGTTTTTCCGTCGTTGGAGACGGCGTGCACTCCGGTGAACGTTCCGTAAATGTTCCGGGCCGTCGCGATGAATTCACGCGCCAGGCTACCGTGTGTGACAACGATCGCTGAAATCATCTTGGTGACGGATGCCGCGCCGCTCATTCGGTGTCGTATCGGAGATATTGCCTCGTCTGCTTGTCGCTCTTCATCATGTCGATGAGCAGCGTGTTGAAGTTCTCGGCCGCATTGATGCCGTAGACCTTCAACATGTGGTTCATCGCGATTACTTCAGAGATTACCGTGATGTTCTTCCCGGGGAAAAGAGGAATCACGACCTGGGGAAACGGGACGCCCAGGAGCTCCGTCATCCGCTCCTCCAGCCCGGCCCGGTTCCAGTCCTTTTTCACGTCCCAGTCCTCCAGGAGCACCTCGACCTCGATTCGCTTCTGTATGCGCACGGACCGGATGCCGAACAGGTCCTGGACGTTGATAATGCCGATCCCCCGGATCTCCATGAAATGGCGCAGGTGCTGGTTGCCCCGGCCGATCAGGACGTCGTCGCTGATCTTGCGGACATGAACGGTATCGTCCGCCACCAGGCGATGACCCCGCTCGATCAGATCCAGCGCGATCTCGCTCTTCCCGATTCCGCTCCGCCCGCTGAACAGCAGCCCGACGCCGTAGACGTCGACCAGCGTTCCGTGGACCTCGGTGGTGTCGGCGAAGAAATCGTCCAGATACCGGGTGAGTTCGTGAATGAACGGCGTGGTCAGCATCGACGTGCGCAGGACCGGGACGCGGTGCGCCGTCGCCACCTCCCGCAGTTCGCTCGGGATTTCGAGCTGGCGCGTCACGATGATGCACACCAGCGGCACGGAGAGGAGGCGCTCGATCGCCTCGCGGCGAACCTCCACGGTGCGGGTGTTGAGATAGAGGACCTCGGTTTCGCCGAGGATCTGGATGCGTTCGTTCAGATAGTTCTGCATGAACCCGGCGAGCGCCAGACCGGGGCGGTGGATGTCGGTGACCGTCGCGGGGATCGGGCCTTCCTCGATCCCGTTGATCAATTCGAGCGACAGCAGCTCTCGCGTTTCGTCGAGCAGTTGACGAACGGGAAGAGTCTTCTTGCGAGCGGCGGTCATGTGGGTTCGCTATTCCGTCTCGGCGACCTCGCCGGAGACTTCGCCGAGCCCCTTGGTGTGCTTGCGATCCTTGAGCTTGTCGTGGTGGCGCTTGAGCTGTTCCTCGAGCTTCTCCAACGCGCGGTCGACCGAGAGGTACATGTCCTCCGACTCGGCGTGACCCACCATGTCCTTTCCGTTGACGTGGAGGGTGACCTCGACGCGCTGCCGATACTTTTCCAGCGAGAAAATGACGTGGGCGGTGACGATGTGGTCGAAATATTTCTTGAGGCTCGTGACCTTGGCCTCCGCGTAGTCCTTCAGCGCCGGAGCCAGATCGTAGTGTCTCGCCGTCGTTGTTACGTTCATGACGACCCCTTTCTTACTCGATGCAAATGGCCGCCGCGCAGATGTTGTCGCGACGGTTTCGAGCGATTCGCGGGCCTCGCGAACCGTAGAAGCTTCTTGAATGTCTCGGGAGGAATAGGGCGGCCAATCGCCGGACGTGGTGGGCGCGCTCGTTCGTGAGGTGAACGCTGCGTCGTGGATCATATGGAACTCCACACTTCCAAATCTACGTCCCCCCGCCCGCGCAGGCAAGCCCGCCCACTCAACGCTAAGTCCTAGTACTGCTTACGCATACGCGCCGGCAGAATATTCAGCTGCTCGCGGTACTTGGCCACGGTGCGCCGTGCGATGTTCAGGCCTTCCTTCTTGAGCATGTCCGCGATCTTCTGGTCGGACAAGGGAGAGCGTGTCATCTCGGCTTCGATGATCCGGCGGATGCGATCCTTGGCGCTCTTGGCGGACACCTCGCCGCCGTCCTGCGTCCCCAGGCTCGACGAGAAGAAGAACTTCAGCTCGAAAACACCTCGCGGCGTCTGGACGTATTTGTTCGTCGTCACGCGGCTGACGGTGGATTCGTGCATGTTGATCTCGCTCGCCACCTGCTGCAGCGTCAGCGGCTTCAGGAACGCCGTCCCCTTCTCGAAGAACTCGCGCTGCTTGCGCACGATGCACTCCATCACCTTGACCATCGTGCGGCGGCGCTGTTCGATGGTCTGGATCAGCCACTTCGCGCTCTTGAGCCGGGCGTTGATGAACTCGCGCGCCGCACTGTCGCCGTCGCGCACTTCGCGCATGAGTTCGTCGTGGTAGTGCTGGCTGACCCGCAGACGCGGGACGTTGCGGTCGTTGAGATACACGACGTACTTGCCGTCGACGTTCTCCACCACCAGATCGGGGATCACGTACTTCGGGTCCTCGGCGACCACTTCGAGTCCCGGCTTGGGATCGAGGGTCGAGATGAGCTTGCACTGGTCCTGGACGTCCTGGACCGAAATCTTCAGCTTACGCGCGATGTCGACGTACTTCTTCTGCTTGAACTCGTCGAAATGGTCGCGAATGATCGTCGCCGCCAGCGTGTCGTCCTCGCCCCGGAAGCGCAACTGCAGCAGCAGGCACTCCTGGAGGTTGCGGGCGCCGACGCCGGGCGGGTCGAACGCCTGGATCAGCTCCAGCACGCGGTCGACCTCTTCCATGGGGACGCCGAACGTGCCGGCGATCTCTTCGAGGTCGCAGGTCAGATAGCCGCTCTCGTCGAGCGAGCCGATGATGTAGTCGCCAATCGCGAGCGTCTGCGGGTCGTCGTTGGTGATCCGCAACTGCCCCATGAGCTGGTCGGTGAAGGTCTGCTTGGCGACCGGGACCTTTTCGAAGAACTCCTCGTGCTGCTCCTCTTCGGCCGCCGAGCGACCCAGTTCGAAGCCGGCGTTGAAGTACTCGTCCCAGTCGACCTGTTCCTCGCCCGCCTCGCCGCCGTCGGGCTTGGCGTCGGTGTCCTCGACGGGGGCGGCTTCGGCCGTGCCATCGCCGTCGGCGGAGGGTTCCTGCTCGGTTTCGCGCTCGTCCGACTCCTCGGCGACCTCTTCGAAGTCCTCGATCTCCTCGAGCAGAGGATTCTCCATGATCTCCTGCTTGAGCATCTGCTGGAGCTCGAGAGACGGCATCTGCAGAAGCTTCAGCGCCTGCTGGAGCTTGGGCGTCATCACCAGCTGTTGTCTCTGTCGGAGATGCAGTCCGATCTTCATGTCCATACGTCGACGACCTCTTCTGTCCCTAGAGCCGGAATGAATTGCCGAGGTAGATTTCCCGAACCTCGGCGTCCGCGGCGAGATCGGCGGCGGTGCCGGACCTCTTGATCGAGCCTTCGTACATGATGTAGGCGCGGTCGGTGATGCTCATCGTGTCGCGGACGTTGTGGTCCGTGATCAGGATGCCGAGCCCGCGATCCCTGAGTTTTCGAACGATCCCTTGCAAGTCTTGAACCGCGATCGGATCGATGCCGGCGAACGGTTCGTCGAGGAGCATGAACTTGGGGTTTGTGACCAGCGCCCGCGTGATTTCCACGCGCCGGCGCTCGCCTCCGGAAAGCTGATAGCCCATGCTCTTGCGGATGTGCGTGATGTCGAGTTGTGACAGAAGATCATCCAGTCGGGTCCGGCGCTCGGCACGCGAGTACGGCATGGTTTCGAGCACCGCCATGAGGTTGTCCTCGACGGTCAGTCCCCGGAAGATCGACGGTTCCTGCGGCAGGTAGCCGATACCGAGCCGCGCGCGCTTGTACATGGGCAGCCCGGTGATGTCCGTTCCGTCGAGTGTGATCGTGCCTTCGTTGGGCCGGATCATCCCCACGATCATGTAGAACGTCGTGGTCTTGCCGGCGCCGTTCGGGCCGAGCAGCCCCACGACTTCGCCGCCGTTGACGTCGATGCTGACGTCGCTGACGACGCGGCGGCGGCCGTAAACCTTCGCCACCCCCTCGGTCGCGAGACGGGCGGTGGCGGTCGCGAGCGGCGTCGCGTCGGCTTCGGCGAGTCTACTGGTTGAATTTTCCATCTTCTTCGGTGATCCGCGCTCGAACGTCCTTCTTGATGTCGACGGAATCGAGCGTGTGGTCGCACTCGAGGCCGATACCCGTGAGGACGTCCTTGCCGCGCGTGATCTTGACGAATCCGTCGCTCACGATCTTGTCCGTGTCGTTCAGGTAGCGGAGACTGTCCGTCTCCAGGATCTCGCCCTTGAAGGTTACCGCGACGACATTACCGTAGGCGAGCATATCGTGGGTCACCAGCGAATAGTCGCCGTTGTCCGCGGTGAGTGTCGTCTGCAGGTTGCCCATCTTGTCGTAGAATTCGATTCTCGGGTCGTTCATCACAAACACGTTCTTCGCGTTGAATCGGTCGGCGTGCGGTGCGTGGAGCGTCCATCGCACCCGCCCGCTGTCGGACTCCTGGGTCTGAAAGTCGATGACGGTTTCGTCCGGTATCTGGGACGTCTGCATCGGCGTCTCGTCGGCGGACTTCTTCTGGCACGAGGCCAGCACCGCCACCACCACCGCGATCAGAACCCATCCCCCGGGACCCTCAAGCCTCCGCCGCATATGCCGCCTCGACTCCCGCCTCGCGCTTTTCGGGCTCGCGCCAGCGGTGATGAAACCAGACCCACTGCTTGGGGTCGAACCGAATCAGTTGCTCGACCGCGAGCGAACACGCGGTGGTGATATCGCGAACCGCTTCGTCCCGGCCCATTCCGTCGCGCGGGCGGATCGCGGGGAGCACCCGGATCACGTGCCGCCCGTCGCGCTCGAGATACACCGCCATCGGCACGATAGGCGATTTCGACGCGAGCGCGATCTTCGCCACCGCCGTCGGCGTGTACGCCGCGCGGTTGAAGAACGGCACCCAGATTCCCGCCACGCTGGTGTGCTGATCGATCAGTACACCCAGGATTTCGCCGCGTCGCAGGGGTTCGAACATCCGCCGGGGGTTGTCGTCGCGGTCGATCGTGACCACGCCCACCGACTTTCGAATCTGGACCAGGCGATCGTTGAGGCGCGGAACTTTCATCCGCCGCGCGATCACCGACACCGGAAACCCGATTCCCACGAAATGCGCCGGCATGATTTCCCAGCACCCGATGTGGCCGGTCATCACGATGACGCCGTGTCCCTCGCGATGCGCCTCGAGGAAGTTTTCCATTCCCTCGATGCGCGCGACTCGCTTGCCCAGCGTCTCCGGCGACGCGCCGGCGAGTCGCAAGAATTCGTATATGTTTCGCCCCAGGGCCTTGAACGACGCCGTCGCCAGCGCGCGCCGGATCGGTTCCGGTGTGTCGGGAAACGCGACGCCGAGATTATCGATGGCGCGCCGACGATCCTTCGCGAAGATCCGCGCGGCGAACGCGCCGATTTCCGCGAACACCGACTGGCCCAGTCGCCGCGGCATCAGTCGGGCGACGGCCAGCAGGCTTTCGACCGCGACGACTTCCGCGGCCCGTTTGATTTTCTTCCGCGTCCGCACCACCTCTACACCCGGGGTTGTGCTCAAAATCCATCCGCCCGGGCACGTCCCGGACGGTCAAAATCATTCGCATTAAACTACTTAGCACACCCCTTGGCGGCTGTCAAGCAACCCTTGTGCCAAACGAGGTATTTTGAGGAACTTTGGGGAGTTATCACTCCGCGCGGAGTCCGGCGCGGAGCACGTCGTGGAGATGAAGAAGGCCGACGGGTTTGCGGTCGGCGTCGACGATGAAGAGCATGAGCAGCGGCCCGGGCATGTTCAGTTCCATGCGCGCCATCGCATCGGCCGCGAGTACGTCCGCGTCGATCGTCTTGGGATTGCGCGTCATCACATCGCCGACGGGAACGTCGAGGGCGTCGTCGCGACGCGTAATGATCCGTTTGATGTCGCCGTCGGTGACGATGCCGGTGAGCGCGCCGGTGTCATCGACCACGCCGGTGCAGCCGATGCTCTTCTCCATGGTCTCGAAGAGCGCGTCGCGCAGCGAGGTCTTCTCGGTGACCAGCGGCATCGCGTTGCCGGTCCGCATCACTTCGCCCACGGTCAGCGTCAGGCGCTTGCCGAGCATGCCACCCGGGTGCGTGCGCGCGAATTCTTCCCGTGTGAATCCCCGCCGCTCGACCAGCGCGCTAGCAAGCACGTGGCCGAGTACGAGGGAGACGGTGGCGCTCGTGGTAGGCGCCAGACCCAGGCAGCCGGCCTCTTTGGACCCGTCGAACTCCAGCATGATATCGCTGTGTTGCGCGAGATAGCTGCTTCGCGACGCGGTCATCGCGATGATCGTCACGCCGAGTTTCTTGAGCGCCGGAATGAAGCTGCGCAGCTCGTCGCCCATTCCGCTCTTGGACACAATGATCACGACGTCGTCCGGGTGCACCAGGCCGAGGTCGCCGTGGCTCGCCTCGAAGGCGTGCACGTAGAAACTCGGCGTCCCGGTGCTCGTCAGCGTGCTCGCGATCTTCTTGGCGATCTGACCCGACTTACCGACACCGGACACGATCAATCGTCCGCGGCAGGTCATGATGGCGTCGACCGCGACCGCAAGCGTCGGGTCCAGGTGATCGCGCAGCGACTCCAGCCCCGCGATCTCCTCGTCGATCACGCGGCGCGCAGGTGCCAGCACCGAATCGAGGTCGCGGGGAGAATCTGTGCTCTTCGGTTTCATTGTGCCTCCGGCTGCGCTTCCGACCACACCCGCGCCACCTGTTCCAGTAACGAAGAGAGCTGGTCGAACGGCAGCATCGATGCCGCGTCGGACAGCGCCTTCGACGGGTCCGGATGGGTCTCGATGAAGAACCCGTCGACGGGAATCGCGGCGGCCGCGCGCGCCATCATCGCCGCCAGCGCGGGTTCGCCGCCGGACTTGTTGCCCAGGCGACCCGGGCGCTGCAGACTGTGGGTCACGTCGTAGATCACCGGCGCGCCGGTCGCGCGCATGCGCGCGAATCCCCGGAAGTCGACCACGAGATCGTGATAACCGAATGACGTCCCGCGTTCGGTGAGCAGCACGTCCTCCGCGCCGGCCGCACGGAGTTTTCCGACCACGTTGCCCATGTCCTCGGGCGCCATGAACTGGCCCTTCTTCACGTTCACCGGTTTGCCGCTGGCGCCGGCCGCCTCGATCAGGCTCGACTGCCGGCAGAGGAACGCGGGAATCTGGATGACGTCGAGCACACGGGCTGCCTGCAGCACCTCGGCAACGGTGTGTACGTCGGAGAGGACCGGGGCGCCGGTCTTCGCGCGCACGTCTTCCAGGATCCGGAGTCCTTCGTCGATCCCGGGACCGCGGAAGCTATCCCCCGAACTTCGATTGTCCTTGAGATAGCTCGCCTTGAACACGAACTGAAACTTGCGCGTCGCGGGAAGTTTCGCGATGGCGTCGGCGAGCGACAGCACCAGATCCGCCGATTCGATCACGCACGGGCCGGCGATCAGCAACGGCCGGGCGCCGTCGCCAACGCGAATCGAACCGATGGATGCCGTCGCGGTCACGGGAGACCTCCCCGCACTCGAGCTATGCGCTCATCTGGCGGGCGGAGGAGTGTGAGTTCTTTTGCGACTTGGCCGCGCGGACCAGACCGAAGAACAAGGGATGCGGCCGGTTGGGGCGGCTCTTCAATTCCGGATGGAACTGGGACGCGATGAAATACGGGTGATCGCCGATTTCGACGATCTCGACCAGGCTGCCGTCCGGCGAGGTTCCGGACACCGAGAGCCCGTTGCGTTCGAGCACCTCGCGGTACTCGTTGTTCACTTCCCAGCGGTGACGGTGGCGCTCGCTGATCTCGCCCACCCCGTACAGTTCTTCCGCCAGCGTCCCTTTCTTGATTACGCACGGATACGCCCCCAGGCGCATCGTGCCGCCCTTCTGTCCGCCATGCGACTGGCCTTCCATCAGGTCGATCACCGGGTTCGGACAGTTGGGACTGAACTCGCTGCTGAGCGCATCCTTGATGCCGCACACGTCTCGCGCGAACTCGATCACCGCGCACTGGAGTCCGAGACAGATCCCGAGGAACGGGATGTCGTTCTCGCGCGCGTAGCGGATCGCTTCCATCTTGCCGGTGATGCCGCGTTCGCCGAATCCGCCCGGCACCAGAATGCCGCCGACCCCGCGAAGGGCTTCCTCCGCTCCCAGTTTCTCCACGTCTTCGGCGTCCACCCACTGCACAGTCACATGGACGTCGTTCTGAACGCCTGCGTGCGTGAAAGCTTCGATGATCGACTTGTACGCGTCCTGTATCTGCACGTACTTACCGACCACCGCGATCTTGACTTCGTCTTCGATCGCGGTCATGCGCTGGATCATGCGCTCCCACTCTTCGAGATTCGGCTCGGCCGCCTCGAGGTGCAGCGTCTTGAGAATGATATCGTCCAGACCCTCGCGATGGAAATGCAGCGGCACGTGATAGATCGACGCGACGTCGCGCGCCTCGATCACCGCGCGCTCGCGCACGTTACAGAACAGCGCGATCTTGTCGCGGATTTCCGGCCCGAGGGGGACCTCGGTGCGGCACAGCAGGATGTCGGGCTGAATGCCGATCTCGAGCAGACCCTTGACGCTGTGCTGCGTCGGCTTGGTCTTGATCTCCTTGGCGGCCTTGATGTAGGGCACCAGGACCAGATGGATGAACAGGCAGTTGTCCGCACCCTCTTCGTGGCGCATCTGGCGACAGGCCTCGAGGAACGGCAGCCCTTCGATATCGCCCGTCGTTCCGCCGATTTCCGTGATGATGACGTCGACGTCACCGTTTACGCCCGCCGCGCGCACGCGCGTCTTGATCTCGTCGGTGATATGCGGGACCACCTGGACGGTCTTGCCCAGGTATCCGCCGGCGCGCTCGCGCTCGATGACGGCCTGATACACCTTGCCGGCCGTGACGCTGTTGTCGCGCGTGAGATTCTGATCGAGAAACCGTTCATAGTGACCGAGGTCGAGGTCGGTCTCGCCGCCGTCGTCGGTGACGAAGACCTCGCCGTGCTGAAACGGGCTCATCGTCCCCGGATCGACGTTGAGATAGGGGTCGAATTTCTGGATGACGACGCGCAGACCGCGCTGTTTGAGAAGCAGACCGATCGACGCCGCCGCGATGCCCTTACCGAGGGACGAGACCACACCACCGGTGATGAATATGTATTTCATGCGTCCGTAGCCCCCTTCGCGGCTCGTGTTCCGATTCGTCCCCTCACGATCAGTCTAGAGAGACTCCCATGACCCTTTCAACGTTTTTTATGTCCGCGGGAATGTCAACGCCCACCGTGGCCTGTTTGGTCTCCACGACGGCGATGCGCATCCCGTTTTCCAGCGCCCGCAACTGCTCCAGTCGTTCGGCGATCTCGAGGTCGGAGCGCGGAAGCGTCGAGAAACGCAGGAGCGCGCGTCGGCGATATGCGTACACGCCGACATGACGGTACGCGGTGCCGGTGGCGAGTCCGCCGTCGGGAACCGGCGCGCGAGAGAAATACAGCGCGTCGCCGCGGCGGCCGACGACCAGCTTGACGACGTGCGGGCTGCGGAATTGCTCGACGGAGTGAATGCGGTGACATGCGGTCACGATATCGATCTCGGGGTCGCGCGCGAGGCGCGCCACCATGCGCTCGATCATGCGGGGGTCGAACACGGGCTCGTCGCCCTGGAGATTGACCACGATTTCGACGCGCAGCTTGCGCGCCACTTCGGCGACACGATCCGTCCCCGTCTCGTGATCGCCGCGCGTCACCACGACGTCGCCCCCAAAGAAGCGCACGGCTTCCTTGATGCGATCGTCGTCGGTCGCGACGAGCACGCGCGCAGCCCCGCGCACCTGTTGCGCGGCGCGATAGACCCATTCGATGAGGGGTTTTCCGGAAATCGGCGCGAGCGGCTTTCCGGGAAAGCGCGTCGACCCGAAACGAGCCGGAAGTACGATCGCGAACGATGGAGACGGAGATGCGGGGGCCGAACGGCCCGGGCGGGACGGTCGCGAGGCCTTAGTTGGCTTCGACGACGCTGACCCGCTTGCGGTTCTTGCCGAAGTTCTCGAACCGGACCGTGCCCGTGACTTTGGCAAAGAGCGTGTCATCCTTTCCGCGGCCGACGTTCTGGCCGGGGTGGATTCGGGTTCCGCGCTGGCGAACGATGATCGAGCCAGCGGTGATGAACTCGCCGGAGAAGCGCTTGACCCCGAGCCGCTGCCCGTGGCTGTCGCGCCCGTTCTTGGAACTGCCTACACCTTTTTTGTGAGCCATTGCTGTCCTACTCCTCCACCACGCCGCGTCAGCTGCCGAAACCCGCCAGGCGGATCTCGGTGAACCACTGCCGGTGACCGTTGCGACGCCGGTAACCTTTCCGGCGCTTCTTCTTGAACACGATGACCTTGTCGCCGCGCCCGTGGCGAATGACTTCGCCGCGAATCGACTTACCGCTGACGAACGGGGCGCCCACCTGGGTCTCGGCGCCGTCCGACCACAGCAACACTTCCTCGAAGGTCACGTCCCCGCCCACCTCGGCGTCCAGTTTGGGGACGCGCAAAACCGAATTCGGGGTGGCCTTGAACTGAACTCCGGCGATCTTCACGATGGCGTACATGATTGCTCCACTTCGGGTTCCGTCGATCCGTGCGGCCCGGACGTACCTTGCCGCTCGGTCGAAAATAACCCCCCATTTGTAATAGATGCGCCCCGGAGTGTCAAGAACCTTGTTCGACCCGGTGAACGACGCGTCGGGATGCGGCTTTCCTTGGGTCCGGCCTAGGTCCAGCCGAGCCGGCGGAAGGCGCCGAGGAACAGGTAGATGCCGACTGCCACCAGGAACACCGCGAACGCCAGGCGCAGGTACGGACCGCTGATCCGGTTGGCGAAGACCGCGCCGATCCACCCGCCGAACAGCATGGTGCCGGCGATGATGGCCGCAGCGCGGAAGTCCACGTTGTCGTGGCGATAGTACTCGATGGTGGCCGCCAGACCGATCGGCGGCAACAGCACGGCAAGACTCGTTCCGGTGGCGCGGTGCTGCGAAAACCCCGCGAGGTAGATGAGCGCCGGGACGACGACGATTCCGCCCCCGACGCCGAACATACCGGCGGCGACGCCGGCGAAGACTCCGATGAGGATGTAGATGACCCACTCTGGCACGGCGACCTCCCTGTTCCCGAAACAGTAGAACGCCGGGAGTCCGGCGTCAAAACATACTACCGCGGCAGCACGAGCAGCATCACGGCGACCCCGATCGCAAAGACCAGGAGCACGATTCCAACGATGGCGAGTCGCCGGCGGCGCGATCGTTCGAGGGCGGCTTCGTCGAGGTAGAGGCGTCCGTCCGGGAGCGTCACGATGACACCGCTCTTCTTCATGCGGCGGAATATCATATGTCCGCGAATCACGAGCGACGATTCGGGCACCGCGCGATCGCGCGAGGTCGCCCCCGCCGCGCGAAACGCCTTTACGATCCGCCGGCGCTTTGCGCTGACGGCGACCGCGATGGCCGCTCCCGCTCCTCCATTCGACATTTAAAATCCCTTCTAGAATCGACCGCCGACCGCGATGCCGTAGGCGTTCTGGCTCTCGCCCGAGAGCCAGCCTGTCGAGTACGAGATGTTGGCGTAGTCCACTTCGAAGAGCCAGCTTCCGAAGTCCCATCCCGTGCCGAATCCGAACGACGTCGTGTCCTGTTGCGCACGCCCCGGTCCCAGGCAAGCTGGGTGATTTCATAGGTCCCGGAGACTTTCGCGAACGGCTCGGCCGCGAGCGCCGGCGTTGCCATCGTTCCGACGAACGCGGCCGGCAGGAGCAGGCGTCGAATCATGACGCCGAGCATACGCGCCAGGCCCCGGGAAGTCCAGCCACCGCGCGAGGAGGCCGTGAGACGCGACCTCCGCGCCATTTCACCCCTTCCGCTGGTGACGATTCCGTGCAACCATCAGGCGCCAACGCTCGTTGTACATGACGACAATCTTCCGTCGTGCAACCTGTCTCTCAATCAAATTTTCGCGGAGATCCCCTGATGAACAGAATTCTGTCGATCCTCGTTACATCGTTGCTCGCTCTCTCTGGATTCGCATCCATCGCCGGCGCCCAGATCGACGCCCGCATGCTGCAGAACCCCGACGTCTCCCAGACCCAGATCGTTTTCGCGTATGCGGGCGACCTGTGGGTGGTCCCCAAGGAAGGCGGGACGGCGCTCAAGTTGAGTTCGCCCACGGGGCAAGAGCTGTTCCCTCATTTTTCGCCGGACGGCACGCGTATCGCCTACACCGCCGACTACGACGGCAATCTCGACGTCTATGTGGTCCCCGCGACCGGCGGCATTCCGACGCGAGTCACCTACCACGGCAACACCGACCGCGTGCTCGACTGGTATCCGGACGGCAAGAGCCTCCTGTTTGCGTCGTCGATGTACAGCGGACGCCAGCGCTACAGCCAGTTCTTCCGCGTGTCGGCCGAAGGCGGCCTGCCGCAGCAGCTGCCGATCCCGTACGGCGAGATGGGGATGCTCTCCGCCGACGGCAAGATGATGGCGTACACGCCGCAGTCGCGCGCGTTCCGCACCTGGAAGCGTTACCGCGGCGGGTGGGCGGCCGACATCTGGCTGTTCGACCTCTCGAAAAAGACCGCCGAGAACATCACCAAGAATGACGCGAACGACGAGTTCCCCATGTGGGCGGGACGCAAGATCTACTTCCTCTCCGACCGCGGTCCCAACGAACGCGCGAACATCTGGGTCTACGACCTGGACAGCAAGGAATCGAAACAGATCACGACGTTCTCCGACTTCGACGTCCACTTCCCGTCGCATCGGTCCGTCGGACATCGTGTTCGAGGCGGGTGGGACGCTGTACCGGATGAGTCTCGCCGATAATTCGTACAAGGCGGTTCCGGTCAAGGTCGTCACCGACGAGATGACGCTGCTCCCGCACACGGAAAAGGCGGCGGGGCTGATCGAAAGCGTGTCCATCGCGCCGGACGGCAAGCGCGCGATGTTCGACGCGCGCGGCGACGTGTTCAACGTCCCGGCCGAGAACGGCCCGGTGCTCGACATGACGCGCACGTCGGGCGCGGCCGAGCGCTACGCGGCGTGGTCGCCGGACGGCAAGACCGTCGCCTACTGGAGCGACGCGACCGGCGAATATCAACTCACCGTTCGCCAGCTCGCAACGCCGGGTGTCGAGAAGACGCTCACGTCGTACGGCCCGGGATTCCGCTATCACCTGTTCTGGTCGCCCGACAGCAAGAAGCTCGCGTTCGTCGATCAGGCGATGACGATCCACATCTACGACATGGAGAAGAACAAGACGATCGACGTCGACAAGGGTCTCTACCTGTTCGAAGACGGCCTCGAGGGCTTCACGCCGAGCTGGTCGCCGGATAGCCGCTGGCTCGCGTACCGCCGCGACCTGGACACCCAGGCAGGTGCGATCTTTCTGTTCGACACGGACGACGGCAAGGCGCACCAGGTGACGTCGGGCTACTACAACGACAGTCTCCCGACGTTCAGCCCCGACGGCAAATACCTGTTCTTCACCACCAATCGCTCGCTCAACCCGAGTTACTCGGACCTCGACAACTCGTTCGTCTACGCCAACACGACGGTGCTCGCGGTGGCGACCTTGAACGAAGGCGTCGACTCGCCGCTCAAGCCGAAGAACGACTCGACCATGGTCGACACCGGCAAGGACGACTCGAAGAAGAAGGACGACAAGAAAAAGGACAACGACAAGGACAAGAAGAAGGAAGCGCCAAAACCGACGAAGATCACACTCGACGGCTTCGAAAACCGCGTCGAGGTTCTGCCGCCGAAGTCGGGCAACATCGGCGGGCTCCAGGCGGTCGCCGGCAAGCTCGTGTTCCTGCGCCGGCCCAACACCGGGTCGGCGGACGAGAAGAGCCCGCTAATGTATTACGACCTCGAGGAGCGCGAGGAAAAGACGATCCTCGACGACGTCGACATGTTCGACGTCAGCGCCAACGGCGAGCGCGTGCTCGTCAACAAGAAGGACGACTTCGCGATCGTCGATCTCAAGGCCGATCAGAAGATGGACAAGAAGATGCCGGTGGGCGACCTCGAGATCACCGTCGAGCCGCGCGCCGAATGGAAGCAGATCTTCAACGACGTGTGGCGCTTCGAGCGCGACTTCTTCTACGACGCCAACATGCACGGCGTCGACTGGACGGCGCTGCGCACGCGCTACGGCGCCTTGATCGACCAGTGCATGACGCGCTGGGACGTCAACTTCGTGATCGGTGAGTTGATCGCCGAATTGAGTTCATCGCATACGTACCGCGGCGGCGGCGACACCGAGCACGCCAAGCACATCGAGATCGGGTATCTGGGCGTCGACTGGGAACTCGCCGGCGGCGCCTATCGCATCAAGTCGATCGTTCGCGGCGCGCCATGGGACGCCGAGGTGCGCTCCCCGCTGGACCAGCCGGGCGTCAACGTCAAGGCAGGCGACTACGTCCTCGCGGTGAACGGAATTCCGCTGGATACGTCGAAGGCGCCGTGGGCGTCGTTCGCGGGACTCGCGGACAAGACCGTCGAACTCACCGTCAACGGCAAGCCGTCGATGGACGGCGCGCGCTCCGTGCTGGTCAAGACGCTGGGCGACGAGGCGCGACTGCGTTATCTCGCGTGGGTCGAGTCCAATCGCAAGCACGTCGATGAAGCGACAGGCGGTAAGATCGGCTACATCTACGTGCCGAACACCGGCATCGAAGGCCAGACCGAACTCGTGCGTCAGTTTGCGGCACAGTTCACCAAGCAAGGGCTCATCGTCGACGAGCGCTTCAACAGCGGCGGTCAGATTCCGGATCGTTTTGTCGAACTGCTGGCTCGCAAACCGCTCTCGTTCTATGCGGTGCGCGACGGCCACGCGTGGCAGTGGCCGCCGGTCGCGAACTTCGGTCCCAAGGTGATGCTGATCAACGGCTGGAGCGGGTCGGGCGGTGACGCCTTCCCCGACTACTTCCGCAAGGCGGGCGTCGGTCCGCTGATCGGCATGCGCACGTGGGGCGGATTGATCGGGATTTCGGGCTCGCCGTCGTTGATCGACGGGGGAGCCGTCACCGTTCCCACGTTCCGCATGTACAACACCGACGGCACGTGGTTCGCGGAAGGGCACGGCGTCGACCCCGACATCCAGGTGCCGGAAGACCCGGCACAGCTCGCGAAGGGTGTCGACACGCAGCTCGAACGCGGTATTCAGGAAGTCATGAAGGCGCTCGCCGAGCACCCGCCGGTCAATCCCCCACGCCCGGCCCCGCAGAAGCGTTAGCGCTTCGAACGAAACCCTGGCGGCGGGTCGGGACCGTACACCGGCCCGCTCGCCAGGGCGTTCAGCTCGGCACGACTCGGCGGCTTGACGCCGAGCAGCATGAGACGCCGCGTCCAGCGGGAACTCATCCACCCGGGTCCGTACATCACGTCCAGCGCCGGTCTGTAGAACAGCACATCCGCCCACACCGTCGGGTTGGAGTGTTCCAGCTCATCGATCAGTCGAAGCGATTCTGTCTTCGCATGCGCGCGGTCGGAGAACCGGCGGTACCGCCGAAGAAGCTCCATGCCCACATCCTCTCGCCGGAGTCCGGTCGTCGACGACTCCAGACCCTCGAGAATCGAAATGGACTCTGCGTCGTCAAACAACGCACCGGCAATCAGACGGCGCAAATGGAAGGCGAGCGGATGATCGGGATCCGCCGCGAGGCAACGGCGCGCAGTTTCGACATCGGTACGATTGGCATACGAATATGCTCCGCCGGTCGACCGACTGAGGTTGGCGAGGATTCGCGCTTCGCGCGCATCGGGCGCGCGCAGGTGGACCTCGACCGGCGGCGACAGATGGAGCCGCCCCGCACTCCACACGCGCCAGTATCGTGGAGCCACCTCGAACCCCGCGCGAACACGGTAGGTCCCAGCGTCCCGAAACGCGCGCTGGACCCTGGAGTTGAACGGCGGATCCAGCAGGCGCATCGTGGTCGAGACTTCCCATGTGGCGACCACGCTGTCCCCAGCCGCAAACGGGACCTCACGAACATCGAAGTCTGCCTGAGTATTGTAGGACGTTCGCAACTCGCGCGTGCCGTCGGGACGTTCAACTTCGATGCGACCGCAAAAGCCTGCCTCGCCCTGAACCCAGCTCAAAGGTGATGGAAGCCAAAGCACCTGCGTCGTCCGGTTCGCGACACTCACGCGAAACAGCATCGGCTCCCCGACGATATAGTCCGTCTTGTCGGTCCGCAGTCGAATCTCGAGATCGTCGTCGTTCTCGTGCAGCCGCGCGGTCAGGTGGGCAACGTCCGGGTTCGCTTGCAACCCGGGCTGGTCGCCGAGCAGTGCATCGATGTCATCCTGTGCCGATCGATACCAGCCGGCGTCAACGATGGTGCCCAACCACAATTCAGCGAGAGAGACGTGATACCCCACATCGTCGGGCATGAACTCCGGTTCTCGACTGCGAAGCGCCAAGAGCCGCCCAGTCGCATCAAGGACTTCTGTTCGCTTCTCCGGGAGCCAAAACAGATATCGATCCAGAACCGTCCGTGCCGCGATCAGAGAGAGGTAAGGCGACAGTGAATTCTGGGGGATGACATGTTCGGCACGGATCAACGTCCGTACGTCCTGGGCCTCTTCGTCCAACCAGTTTCGACGCGAGAGCCGGTGCGGAAGCGACTGGAGCACGCGAACCACACGCGCTTCCGATGCCGTGGGCCGGCGCATGCGGAGTCGAATCTCGTTGGAGCACAGCGTCTGTTCATCCAGGCAGGCCGCACAGCAGAACTGATGAACGCTGCCCGTGGCAAGTCGGCACACGACTCGAATCCGATAGTCTCCCGCTCGCGGAAACGTGTCCGTGTTCCTGAATATTCCGACTCGCAGCCCATTTCCATCCACGCGAGATTCGGTCCGGTCGCAGCGCGTGAAGAGCAACAGGCTGTCGCCGGGCGCGAGGATGGCGTTCGGTTCCGATCCGGACTCCGCCCGGTAGAGGACATCGCCGCGCGGCGGCTGGATGGAAAAGAAGATCGGATAGCCACGCCCCGCCTGGAAGAAGACGGAGTCCACGGAGGGATTCACGATTACATACGTCAGTCGGACGGGTTCGCCGAGGACATAAGTTCCCTTGTCCGCGCGCGCGTGCACAACGAGCACATGCGGTGGATCAATGGTAGCATTCGCGCTGATGGCGGGTGGGGGCCCAACGAGAAGCACACCCAGTATTCCCAGAGTCAGGATGCGCTGCACATTCGCAATGAACACGAAGCGGGTCGCAAATGCAAGGCCGACGATCATACTGGACACTACCGGATCACGCGCGCGACGGCGCCAACCATCGCGACCGCGAGAAATTGACGCATGCATGCAGGTAGAACATCATCGCATCGATATTGTTTCGACGGGTCGTACACTTGTCGCTGACCAACTGATAAACGTTCGCTATATTCGTCCTATTGGTGCTCCTCCCGCGCGCGTTTTTCTTCATGCGAGGAGGTTGCGCTGTGTCTCTGCGATCCCTTTCCGACACCGAGATCCTCTCCCGAATCCACAAGCTTACCCGACGCGAGCACTCGCTCACACTGCTGGTACTGCTGCACCTCAACGAAATCGAACGGCGACGACTGCACCTCAGGCTGGGCCATGCATCGATGTACGCTTACTGCGTAGCGGGGCTTGGTTACTCGAACTCGGCGGCGAGCCGTCGCATTCGGACCGCGCGATGCGTCGCACGCTTCCCCGAAGTGTTCGCGTGGCTGAAGCGCAACAAGGTGAACGTGAGCACGATCGCGCAGGTGTCGCGGATTCTGACCATCGATAACAAAGACGTGCTGCTCTCCAGGATCCAGGGAAAATCGCAACGCGAGGTCGAGGCGATCGTCGCCGAATACGAGCCCGCCGGATCAGCGCCTCGCGACCGAACGCGCAGTATCGTCGTCAGAGTTCCGATGGCACGGATCAGCGAGGCATCCGGTGAAGCTCCGGGGCAGGAATCCGGGCTGATCCCGGGAATCACGATCGGGGATGTGGGGAGGACGACAGAACCCGCCGCGCAGACGCAAGCACCGGCCGATGACCACGACCGTAACGGTCGTGCCACCGATCCGCAAAGCGATACGCCGGCGACTCCGGATCACGCACCGGCGATATCACGCTTCGAGAAGCGCACCATGGGATCACATCGTTCCCGTCGCCCGGGGTGGAGCGGGCACGCCCGACAATCTCAGGCTGCTATGCGCGGTTCACAACCGACTCGAGGCGGACCGCATTCTGGGACCGGCGGTTCAGAATACAAAGGAGCAAACCCCGTCACGCTCTGCGTGCCCGGAGGCAACGACTGCGTCGCGCGCGCGAGAGATTCACGACCGCAACGGTCGTGCGCCTACCACGGATTCGTCGCCCAGACCGAGACCTCGGGGATCATTCCGCGGTCGTCCATCTCGAGCACGGCCTTGATGGTGTGCGCGATCTCGGTGACGCTCAGCTTGTTGGGCGCGGGTTCGCGTTCCTTGCCGTCACGCGCGAACGCCGTCGCGACTTCGCTGGGATTGACCAGAGTAACGCGGATGTTCTGCTTGCGGAGTTCCGCCTGCCAGCACTCGTTCATGCCGCGCAGCGCGAACTTCGACGCGGCGTACACCGTACCACCCGCGAAACCCTTCAGCCCCGCCGTCGACGCGATGTTCACGATGTGTCCGTGCGAGCCCTGCTTGCGGAAAATCGCCGCGGCGCCCTTCGCCATCATCGCGGCACCGAAGACATTGACGCGAAAGATGGTCTCGAAGTCGTCGACGGTAACGTCCTTGAGTTCCTTGAACGCCCCGATGCCGGCGTTGTTGATGAGCACATCGAGCCCGCCCAGGTGGTCGAGCGCTTCTTTGTAGGTGCGTTCCACGTCGGCGGGGTCGCCGGCGTCGGCGGCGATCGGAAACGCCCCGATGGCCTCGGCGGTTTTCTTCAGACGATCGGCGTGACGCGCGGTAATCGCCACGCGCGCGCCCGACTCGACAAGCAGGGCCGCGGCGCCCTTTCCGATCCCGAGGCTTCCGCCCGTCACCAGAATCCTCGCATTCTTGAGATTCATGATTCCTCCACGCGCCTATCCCGCCTCCGCGACCAGATCCCGGAAGTTGGAGAGCGATACCAGCTTGAAGTCCTCGCGGTGCAGCCGCGGGTCGTCCTGAATTTCGATCCGCAGCCGGTACTGACGCTCGAGCTGGTCCAGCATCGCGGCGCGCTGCTCCTGCAGGAACACCGCGAACGAGGTATTGACGCGAAGTTGAATGCGGCGCTCCTTCGTGCGCTGGCCGATGCGCTGAATCTGACGCTCGATCTTGTTGGCGAGCGTGTCGAACGAGAGCACCTTGCCGGTTCCGCGGCAATACGGACACTCCTCCGAGAGGAAGTGGAGCAAACTCGGCCGCACGCGCTTGCGACTGACCTCGACCAGGCCGAGGTCGCTGACCGCGAACGCCTTGGCGCGCGAACGATCCTTGCGCAGGTGATTGCGCAGTTCGTTCAAGACCTTCTTCTTGTTGGCCTCGCTCTCCATGTCGATGAAATCGATCACGATGATGCCGCCGATATCGCGTAGCCGCAACTGGCGCGGCACTTCGCGCGCGGCGAGCAGGTTGGTCTCGAGAATCGTTTCCTCCTGGTCGCGCTTGCCCACGAAGCGCCCGGTGTTGACGTCGATCACCACCATCGCTTCGGTCTGATCGAAAATGAGATAGCCGCCCTTCTTGAGCCAGACCTTGCGGTCGAGCGTCTTTTCGATCTCGTTTTCGATGTTGTACTTGTCGAAGATCGGCGACTTCTCGCGGAACAGGTTCGTGCGCGCGGCGAGATCCGGGCTCACGTCGCGAAGGTGACGGACCAGCCGCCGATACTCCTTCTCGTTGTCCATCCAGATCTTGTCGATGTCGTCGGCGATCAGGTCGCGCACCATGCCAACGACCATGCCCACCTCTTCGTGCACCAGTTCCGGGGCCTGTGCCTTCTCGGCACGACGCCGGATCTCCTGCCACAGCTTGTGCAGGTAGTTGATGTCCGACACGATCTGCTTGTCCTCGACGCCCTCGCACGCCGTGCGTGCGATGACCGCGCAGTTCGCGGGCTTCTTCTTGGCGATCAGGGTCCGCAGCCGCTGGCGTTCCTGGCGCGACTCGATGCGCCGCGAAATGCCGAGGTAGTCGCTGTTGGGCATATAGACGACATGCCGGCCCGGGAGCGAAATCTGCGTGGTCAGCCGGGGTCCCTTGGTGCTGATGGCTTCCTTGGTCACCTGCACCAGCAGCTCCTGCCCCTTGGTCAGCATCTTCTCGATCGGCTGCACGTTGGGTTTGTCGCGCGGCTCGCGTCCCCGCCCGCCGCGATCGCCTCCGCGACCGCGACCGCGCCCGCCACGGCGTCCACCGCGACCGTCGTCGCCGTTGCCGCCATTGGCTCCCCGACCGCCTTCTTCCACATCGACGCCGCCCTCGACCTCGAGCCCCTCGGTGTCCGGCACCAGATCGCTCGCGTGGAGGAATCCGGCCTTGTCATAGCCGATATCGACGAACGCGGCCTGAATGCCGGGGAGGATGGCGTTGACGCGGCCCAGGTACACGTCGCCGACGAGGCGGCGTGTTTGCGCCCGCTCTACCATGAACTCGACGAGCTCGCCGTCCTCGACGATCGCAGCCCGCACCTCCAGAGAGGTTGAATTGATCAGAACTTCTTTCATACCGTTGCTTGCACGACTCCTTCATCGATCGGCGAAACGTACCGCCCGTCGCGTACCACGAATTGCGCAAGACGCGTTACTTTGATGGGCACGCGGAACGAGTCGGGGTCACCGATCGTTGCCGAGACGATCTCATCCGGGGTCACAATCCGCTGCGATTGCATGCTGGATGTGTAGCGGATGCGAATCGCGTCCTCCGTTCGGACGACGTCCGCATCCAGCACCCGCGGAGAGGCCGGGTCGGCACCGGGTGGATTGAGGAACCGGTTCTCGATGGCCTGGCGGATGCCCGCCGTGTCGGGGCCGTCGCCGTTTCGCGGCGCACCCGCCGCGACAGCGTCTGCCGCCTCCACCGCGACCTCGAGCGAGGCCGCGGCGATATCCGACGCGAGCTTGGGCGCCCGATCGTCCACGGGAACGACCGCGGTCACCCGCAGGCCTTCGGGGAGTTTCGGGTTGCACGCCTCGGCCAGGGCGTCCATGGGTGCGTCCAACTGGACGTCCATGTACTCCTCATGGCTTTCCCAGCCGGTGCGAATCGGCGGGCCGAAGGACATCCGCATGTGCGGATGGAATCCCTCGCTCCACGCGACCGGAACCCCGGCTGCGGCGAAGCAACGCTCGAAGATGCGCAAGACGTCCTTGTGGGACGTAAAGCGAATCGCTCCCAGCTTCTCGAACTGGATCCGTACTTTCACTTTTTTGCGCGCCGGGCGCGCGTAACCATAAATGGGACCCGAACCCGCGCCGGCCACATGCCGGCATGGCGTCGCGTGCGCGGGAATCCGGGGCGTCGGTGCCTACGCGCCGACGGCGGAGTCCTCGAACACGGACTTGTTCAGGTCGAATGCCAACGGAACCGGATACTCGCCGCTGAAACACGCGTTGCAGAAATTCCCGGGGTCTTCGACGACCGACCGGAGATCATCCAGTGTCAGGTATTCGAGGCTGTCGACCCCGAGATACCGCTGGATCTCCGCGACGGACGCCGACGACGCGACGAGTTCGCTTCGCGACGGTATGTCGATTCCGTAAAAGCAGGGGAACTTGACGGGGGGAGACGCGATGCGAAGGTGGACTTCCTTCGCACCCGCTTTCTGGAGCATGGCAACGAGTTTCTTCATTGTGGAACCACGGACGATCGAGTCGTCCACCACCGCGACACGCTTACCCTTGAGCACACCATCCACCGTGTTGAACTTCAGGCGCACCGTTCCGTCACGGAGCGACTGGTTCGGCTGGATGAACGTACGACCGACGTAGTGGTTCCGAATCAGCCCGATCTCGAACGGAATGTTCGCTTCACGGGCGAATCCCAGGCTCGACGTATTACTCGAGTCCGGAACAGAAATGACGATGTCGGCATCGACCGGGTGATTGCGGGCGAGAACGGTGCCCAGCTTTCTCCGCACCTTATCGACGTTTACCCCGAACACCTTGCTGTCCGGACGCGAGAAGTAAATGAACTCGAATATGCACTTGGCCTGCTGCTCCGGCTCGAACGCCTTTCGGGATCGAATCCCCCGCTCGTCGACGATGACGAGTTCCCCTGGCTCGACTTCCCGAACGTAATCGGCGCCGATGATGTCCAGCGCGCAGGACTCACTGGTGATAATCGTGCTATCACCCAACCGGCCCAGACAGAGCGGCCGGAACGACTGCGGGTCGCGGACGGCGATCAGCGCGCCACGCGTCAAAAGGAGAAGCGAAAACGCCCCCCGCAGCTGCCGCACCGCATCGACGATCGCGCCGTCGAGTGTGGCTTCCCTGCTCCGTGCAATGAGATGAAGTATGACTTCACTGTCCATCGTCGTATTGAAAATGGACCCCTCGGCTTCCATTTGGCTGCGAAGCTCGCGGGCGTTGATCAGATTGCCGTTATGAGCAAGTGCCAGCTTCCCGACTTTGCAGTCCACCAGGAGCGGCTGTAGATTCGCCGTCCCCGGCTGTCCCGTTGTCGAATAGCGGTTGTGACCGATGGCCGCATGTCCCTTGAGCCCGCGGATCGCGTCCTCGTCGAACACCTGTGCGACGAGTCCCATCCCCTTGTGCTCATACATGTGTACTCCATCGGACGATACGATGCCGGCGCCCTCCTGACCGCGGTGCTGCAGGGCATAGAGACCGAGGAACGTGTTTTCGATCGCGTTCTCGGACCCGTAGATCCCAAACACACCGCACTCTTCATGGAGCGACTCGATCATGAGCGCACCGGTTCGATCCTTCCTGAGGAAACGAATTCGGCGCGCTGGTAATTGGGGTTCGAAAGGAGCCCCTCATCGCGCCGCGTCGTTACCACCATCTGTCTGGCCGTATCCATCGCCGTCGTCTCGTCCCGGGCTGCGATCCCGAGCCACCAGACGGTGGCCCGGCTGGGGCAGGTGACCTCGACGGCCATGCCCACAGTCCCCGAAAGCTCCCGGGTCAATTTGGCGGCGATACCGTCCCGGCCGGCCGAATCGTCGTCTTGAACAGACGCCTCGACCAGAAAAACCGGTGACATATTCACAATATCGGCTTTGCTTCCCCGCTTTCCATCGAAATCTATGCCAGATCCGGGGCCGGGATTCCCGCCCGTACCCGGAACGCTACCCATATTCTCCCCAAACTGGTGAACGAGATCCGACCGGCTCGGGCCGTCCGTCCGCGTCCCGCCGTCCCAGACGCACTCCAGCGAGTACATGTGCTTGTTGCGGTTATAGAACGTACTCTGGCGAGCGAGGGTTTTCTGGAGGGCATCGACCAGGACCTCCGGTGGGACGCCACCCTCGAGCGTGAGGTGGAAGAAATCATACCGCCGAAGGCCGGCCAGTCGGTCGGCGAATCCCATTTTGTCCACCAGCGCCAGGCGCGCGGTGGTCGCAACGAGATCGGGTCCGCGAAGGCCGACCAGGAGTCTGGCATCGAGTCGGGTCATTCAATTTCCTGCTTTCCAGCCCAGTGTACCACGGCCGCCGGGAGCTTCCCAATCGCGGGCGAGGCCGGGCGCATCCTCACCGGCCGCGGCCCGGGTTCTGGATGCGACGCAGCAATCCTTCCTGAAGGCCGATCTTCACGTTCAGGTTGAAGATATTTTCGGACAATTCCAGCGGGCTGCCGTCGGAAGCCCGGGCGAACTGCGCGTCATAGGTGAGCTCGACGTGGACACCATCGCTCAGAATGCGCGCGATTCCCGCGCGGAAACGCAACGGGTCGACCGTGTCCCTGTCGAAGCGGTAGAACGGCTCTACGTCCGCCAGCGCGTACCACGTGTTCGGTTTCCAGGCCGTCGCCCGCGACGCGAGCGGTATCTCCATCGCGAACCGACTGCGAGTTCGGGTGTAGTGACTCCACGCCTCCGTGTTGCGATTCTCCATGTCGCGATACTCGATGCGCGTGTAGTTGTAGATGTTCCATTCGATATCGTTGGGCAGAAAGAGCTTCGCACCCACACTCGGACGCAATTCGAGTTTGTTCGCGCCGGTTTCGTAATCGGTGTAAAGAACGCGAAAGCTACCGGTGAACTGAGCCCATCGGGCCGCCTTGTAGACCACCCCCGGATACTGGACCGTGTAGGTCCGGTAGTCCGCCGTCGGGTTCCGGTAGTAGCCCAACTCACCGAAACCGGTGAGATCTCCGTGGACGGCGTGGTGCGGGGAGACCGTGAACTGATACTCGTCGGTGACATCGCCGTCCGACGCGCGCGCGGGCAGCGACGTCGCGACCACGCAGAACAGAAACATCGCGGAGAAAACGAGGAGAGGGCGGTTTTGCATCTTCACCTTGGAAACGTTCGACGGGATGGCCGCGCCCGCCTTCACGGCGAGCGCGGCCCGCAGGTCGAATCAGCGCTCGGAGCGACAGGGTACTACTTCGTGCCGCCCTGCTGGCTGGTCACCGCCTCCATCACGCGGTCGAGATTGAAGCTGCCGGGCTTCTGCCGCGGCGGAAACTCGCGGAAGCTCTGCAGCCACTGCGCCGACATAGGCGCCGGCCGGCGCGAATCACGAACATGTGCTCGATGAACCAGTGGTCGTAGTCCATGCCCTCGTACGTCGGCGCGTTCGAACGGGTCCGATCCGCAGGTTGGTCAGCATCGGCGCGCGCAGCTTCGTGAACGGCTCGTTGCCAGACATTCGAGGCCGTGCTGCATCCTGGCTTGAGGAACGTGACCTTCCAGTTGTTGTAGCGCAACGCCGCGACATTGCCGTCGTCGGTCCAGTAGATGAACTCTTGCCGGGGCCATTCGCCCTTGCCCTGCAGTGCGGGCATCAGGTTGTAGCCGTCGAGGTGGACCTTGTAGGTCGTGTCGCCGAGTTCTTGCCCTTGAGCAACTCCTCCTTGACGGCGGCTCGCCGGCCGCGGCCAGCAGCGTCGGTCAGCATGTCCTCGTGCGCGCCGATGTCGTTGATGATCGTGCCGGGCTTGATGACGCCGGGCCAGCGGATCAGCGTCGGAACGCGATAGCCGCCTTCCCATTGGGTGTTCTTCTCGCCGCGGAACATGGTCGTGCCGCCGTCGGGCCAGGTCATGGACTCCGCGCCGTTGTCGGTCGAGTACATCACGATGGTGTTCTCTTCGATGCCGAGTTCCTTCAGCTTCGCGAGCAGCTGCCCGACCATCGCGGTCGTGCTCGACCATGCCGTCGGCGATATACGCCGAGACCGGTCTTGCCGACGGACGCCGGCTTCAGATGCGTGAAGATGTGCATCCGCGTGGAGTTCCACCAGATGAAGAACGGCTTGTTCGTCTTCTGTGCGCCGCTCCATGAAATCGAGCGCCGCGGTGGTGACTTCCTCGTCGATCGTCTCCATGCGCTTCTTGGTCAGCGGGCCGGTGTCCTCGATGGTCTGCTTGCCGCTTTGCCGAAACGCGGTCGACTGGGATCGTCCGTCGGTGTGAATGCAACACGCCGCGCGGGCCGAACTTCTCCTTGAACTCGGGGTCTTTGGGATAGTCGACGTTCTCCGGCTCCTCCTCGGCATTCAGATGGTAGAGATTGCCGAAGAACTCGTCGAAGCCGTGCGCCGTCGGCAGCATACTCGTCGCGGTCGCCGAGGTGGTTCTTGCCGAACTGACCGGTCATGTATCCGTAGCGGCTTGAGCAGTTCGGCGAGCGTCGGGTCTTCCTTCTTGAGGCCTTCGGGCGCGCCCGGCAGGCCGACTTTGGTCAGGCCGGTGCGGATCGGCGACTGGCCGGTGATGAACGCCGCACGCCCGGCGGTGCAGCTCTGCTGACCGTACCAGTCGGTGAACAGCGCGCCCTCCTTGGCGATCCGTCGATGTTCGGTGTCTTGTAGCCCATCATGCCCATGTTGTAGGCGCTGATGTTGAACTCGCCGATGTCGTCGCCCCAGATGATGAGGATGTTGGGTTTGGAAGGCTTGCTCGCCTTCTTCTGAGCGTGGACGCCTGTCTGGCCCATCACCAGCAGCGCAAGCGCCAGCGCGAGGGCGTCGCGGATTCGACGTTTCATGTTCGTCTGTCCTTTTCGGGGTTTGGTGTCTACGGGAACCGGGCGCCTCTCAGGCGCCTGTGGGGAGACTGGTCACGAAGGTACAAAAATCTCGTTACCCCTGCAACGCCCGGCGCAACGACTCGAAGAATCCACGACCCGGACCGGGGGTGAACAGGTCTTTGGGGCCGACGCCATCGCGACTTCGTCCCCAGCGCCCGCCGACACGGCGCGGAACCTGGTGCGCCCACGCGCCGCGCTCCGGGTGCGGCATCAGTGCCAGCACGTTGCCGTTCGGATTGGTGAGACCGGCGATCGAAAACTGCGCGCCGTTGGGGTTTTCGGGAAACGCGGTCGCCGCGGCGCCGTGGGGCGTGCAGTACGTGAGCGCAACCCCGTCACCCTGTTCGAAGTGCGCGCGGACGGATTCATCGGCGGTGACAAAACGGCCTTCGCCGTGCGCGAGCGGAATCGGAAGCGGATCGTCGGGGCGTTCTTCCATGAAGCTGGTGAACACGCACCGCGCCGGCCCTTTCTTGACGTGCACCCAGTTGCAGTAGTACCCGACGCGTCCGGTCATGCGGTTGGGCGCGAGTGCGACGTCGATACGACCGGCCTCGAAACCGGGCACGATGCCGGCCTCCACCAGCACCTGCGCGCCGTTGCAGATACCCAGCACGGGGACGCCGCGGTCGGCCGCCTCGACGACTTCGTCGAGGACCGCGTCCTTGGCGGCAACGACACCGGCGCGAATGCGATCCTGGTACGACCAGCCACCGGGCAGAATGATCGCGCCCGCGTCGCGGACCGCGGCCGCCGCGTCGTTCCAGCGGCGGATGTCGCCCTTCATGCCCGCCGCTTCGACGGCGCGCAGGCTTTCGTATTCGCAGTTCACACCCGGGAACTGAATAATGAGAACGCGTTCCGCCATGACTCCTACCCGTAGCAGGATCTCGGCCAGCCGGCCGCGATACGCGACGCGCAGGGCACCCATGTCGATGGTGAAGGCTCCGTCGGCGGTCGCGACCTCGAGGCCGGCGTCCGCCTTCGCGCGCCCGACTTCGACGAATGGTACCGCGTGCTGGCGGAGCAGCTTCTCGATCTCTTCCCACGCGTCGTCGCTGGTCTCGATCACGATACCTCCCATTTCGGAGAAGCACGCCGGCGTGCTCGCGCCGCGCAGGTCGAGCGACGCGCCGACGTCGAAGGGCGCGCTCGCGATCGCCATCTCCGCGACGGTCACGATTACTCCCCCGAGCGCCACGTCGTGCGCGGCGAGGACGAGACGCCGCGCGAACGCGGCGTTGAGCGCGCGCACCAGCGCGAGTTCGAAATCGAAGTCCGGCCGCGGCGCCCGCGAATGACCCGCGTTGCCGAAGCAGCCGCTCGTACTCCGAGCCGCCCAGGTGTTCGTGCAGTCTTCCGAGCAGCACCAGGCGCGAGCCGTCCTGCTTGAGCGCGAACCCGCGCGCGCGCGAGGCGTCGTCGAGCCGCGCGGCGCAGGCGACGATGGGGGTGGGCGCGATCGCGTCGCCGGTTCCGCTCTGGTTGTAGAACGACACGTTGCCCGAGACGATCGGCAGCGGATGGCCGCCGCCGAAGAGTTTCATCGCGCGGCAGGCGTCGCCGATACCGCGCACCGCTTCGACGAACTGCGTGGAGACACGCCGGGGTCTTCCGGATCGCCGAAATTCAGGCAGTCGGTCACCGCCAGCGGAAGCGCACCGACGCACGCGACGTTGCGCGTCGCCTCGACCACCGCGCCACGCGCCGCCGGCGTACGGATCGACGAGGCCGATGCGCGAATGACTGCCGATCGCCATCGCCAGTGCCACGGGATGGCCGGGCACGATCATCTCGACCGCGGCGTCGGCTTCACCGGGCCGCAGCACGGCGCGTCCCCGCACCTCGGAGTCGTAGTGGCGGAAGATCGCGGCTCGTCGGAGGTGTTGATCGATCCCAGCAGTGCCAGCGTCGCCTCGCGCAGCGCCCTCGGCGCCGCGCGCGTGTGTGCGCGTGCCGGGCGTGATCGACCGCGCGCGCGCCTTCTGCTCGCGCCGGTACGAAATCCCCGACGTGATCACGTCCATCGCGGCTTCGCACACCGCGTGTCCCCCGTGCGTCATGCGGAAGCGGTAGTCGTTGGTGACGCGGCCGATGACCACGGCACCCGCGCCCGTGTACAGATGCGGCATTTCGTAGTGCTCGTTGAAGATCGCGAGAATGTCGGCCGTCGCGCGCGACGGCACCGCGATCGCGAAGCGTTCCTGTGTTTCGGAGCACGCGATCACTTCCGGCAGCAGATCAGGAAACGCCTTGTTGACGCGATCGAGATCGATCTCCGCGCCGAAGCCGCTCGCCTCCGGCATTTCCGAGAACGCGCACGCGATGCCGCCGGCGCCGAGATCCTTGAAGCCGATCGCGAGCGTGTGCTCGCGCGCGCAACGCAGCACCTCCTTGATCGCCTCGGCGAGCACGCGCTTGAGGAACGGGTCCGGCACCTGCACCGCGCCCTGGTTCTCGACCGCCGCGTCGCCGTCCAGGCGTTCGGAGGCGAACGCCGCGCCGCCGAAGCCGCTGGCGTCGGTGGGCTTGCCCACCAGGATCAGAATCGTAGGGTTCGGTTTGTCGCTTCTTCGGGGACGCCGGCTGCGAATGATGTCCGTTCTCTGCGACCACGCCGAGGGCCACGACGTTGACCAGGCAGTTGTCGTCGAAGCGTGGCGTCGAAGAAGGTCGTCGCCGCCCAGGTCGGCACGCCGAGCGCGTTGCCGTACTGCGCAGATGCCGTCGACCACGCCGCGCGCGATGTCGCGCACGCGGTCGCGCGTTCGGTCCGTCGGGATCGCCGAAGCGCAGCGGGTCGAGCACGCCGACCACCTCGGCGCCCATGCAATAGACGTCGCGGACGATGCCGCCGATGCCCGTCGCCGCGCCCTCGACCGGCAGCACCTGCGACGGATGGTTGTGGCTCTCGTGCGCCATCACCAGACCCCAGCTCTTCGCCCTCGGCTTCGCAGAAGCGGACGATCCCGGCGTCCTCGCCGGGACCGAGCACGACGTGCGGCGCATCGGTCGGCAGGTACTCCTTGAGCACCCGCGCGGCGACTTGTACGAGCAGTGCTCGCTCCACATCACGTTGAAAATATGGAGTTCGACGATCGTGGGCCGGCGCTGAAGCAGCTCGCACACGCGCGCGTACTCGGAGGTCGAGAGCGACACGCCGTTCTTCTTGAGAAAGTCTTTCGCCGCGCCCGTGTCGTTTGGGTCGACGGGGACGAGACTCTTGCTGTCGATCATGGAAGGGATCCGCCGGGAAAAAAGGGACGCCGCGAACGACCCGCGGCGCTGACCCCCGGACTATACTAGGCGGCGCCCCCGCGGGCAAGCATCTCCCGGAATCGCCCGGCGGGTGCCCGCACGAACCGAATCCGCCCACTCGATCGGCGCCATCCTGCGCGTCAGGCCCGCGGCTGCGTGATGATCGTCGACAGCGTCGTCGCGACGCGGCGCGCGCCGTCGGGGACGTCGGCGGTCTCGTGCTCCACGCCCCAGACGTCGGCGACGCAGGTCGTGAGCGTCCGGCCGGCGCGCAACACCGTTCCGCAGGCGAGAAGCCAGGGCGCGTTGGCGGGGGCGAGCAGGTTGATCTTGAATTCGACCGCGAGGACGTCGGTGTCCGGTGCGCAGAGCGAGAATGCGGCGTATCCGCTGCTCGAGTCCGCGATGCTAGCCACCGCACCCGCGTGGAGAAAGCCATTCTGTTGCGTGAACGCCCTGTCGTGCGGCATGGCGATGCGGACCTCGCCCGGTTCGACGCGCACCAGGCGCGCGCCAAGTGTCGCCATGAACAACTGCCGGGCGAAGCTCTCGTGGATAACGGCGCGGAAATCCGGGTTTCGAACCTCGAAGGCGGACATCGCGTCGCTTCGGGCTACGTCAGAACGCGGTCGAAGATGGTATCGACTTCGCGCAGGTAGTGATCGAGGTTGAACACGGCGTCGAGTGTCGTCTTGTCGAGCTTCGACGTGATCGCCTTGCGCGCGCGCACGGTCTCTTCGAACGGCTTGCCGCTCTCCCATGTTTCCATCGCCGCCTCCTGCACCAGCGCGTAGGCATCCTCGCGGGAGAGCCCGGCGCGCGCCAGGTCCAGCAGGAGCTTCTGCGAGAACACGAGACCGCGCGCCTTGTCCATGTTCGCGCGCATCCGATCCGGATACACCACGAGGTCCTTGATCACGCCGGTGAACTTGACCAGCATGTAGTCGAGCGCGATGGTGGCGTCGGGGAGAATCACCCGCTCCACCGACGAGTGCGAAATGTCGCGCTCGTGCCACAGCGCGACGTCTTCCATCGCGGCCACGGCGTATCCGCGCAACAGACGGGCCATACCGGCGACGCGCTCGCAGATGATCGGGTTGCGCTTGTGGGGCATCGACGAACTGCCCTTCTGCCCCTTCTTGAACGGCTCTTCGACTTCGAGCACGTCGGTGCGCTGGAGATTGCGGATCTCGGTCGCCATCTTCTCGAGCGACGCGCCGCAGACGGCCAACGCGGACACGAACTCTGCGTGGCGGTCGCGCTGCACGATCTGCGTCGACGCGAGCGCGGGCTTGAGACCGAGCTTCTTCGTAACGTACTCCTCGACGCGCGGCGTCGCGTGCGCGAAGGTCCCCACCGAGCCCGACACCTTCCCCACCGATACGACATCCAGCGCCGTCTTCAGCATGGCTTCGCGACGGCGGAGTTCGTCGTACCAGACGACGAGTTTCAGCCCGAACGTGATGGGTTCGGCGTGGATGCCGTGCGTGCGCCCGACCATCACGGTGCGCCTGTGCTCGAGCGCCCGCTTCTTGACGGCCTCGCGCAGGTCCGCGATGCGCTTAAGCAGCAGTTCGCCTGACTCCTTGATCTGCACCGCGAGCGTCGTGTCCAGCAGGTCCGACGACGTCAGCCCCAGGTGCACGTACCGCGAATCGTTGCCGATGTGCTCGGCGACGTTGGTCAGAAACGCGATCACGTCGTGATGCGTGGTCTCTTCGATTTCCTTGACGCGGGCGGCGTCGAAACGCGCGGCCTTCTTGATGCGCGCCACCGCTTCGCGCGGGACGTCGCCGATTTCCGCCATCGCTTCGCACGCGAGGATTTCGAACCGGAGCCACGTGTCGAGCTTGTTCTGCTCCGACCAGATGCGCCCCATCTCGGGCAGCGTATATCGTTCGATCATGGAGCTAGATATCCTTCGGTCGTTCGGTGAGTGTGATCTTGATCTCGATGAGTTTGTCTTTGCGATTGACCTGCAGCACCAGCGTGTCCCCCACGCCGGAGCCGAAGATCACGCGATTCGCCTGCGTGCGATTCTGAATCTTCGTGCCGTCGATGGCCATGATCTGATCGCCCGGCTTGAGCCCCGCCTTGTCGGCGGGACCGTCCTGCTCGACGCTCTGGACCAGCACGCCGCTGTCGGTGGGCAGGTCGAGCGCGGCCTGGACTTCGGCCGTGATGTCGGACGCGGTCATGCCGAGCCAGACGTCACGCACGTGGCCATAGGTCGCGATTTCGTGATACACGCGCTGCACGCGGTTGATCGGGATTGCGAATCCCATCCCCACGTTGGCGCCCGTGCCGGCCGAGAAGATCAGCGTGTTGACGCCGATCACCTGCCCCTCGGCGTTGATCAGCGGCCCGCCGCTGTTCCCCGGGTTGATGGCGGCGTCGGTCTGGATCATGTCGTTGAAAATCTGCTCGCTGTTCTCGTCCTGGCGGATGTCGCGGTGGACGGCGCTGATGACGCCCACGGTCACGGTGGGTTGCACATCGGCGAGGTACGAACCGAACGGACTGCCGATCGCGATCGCCCACTCGCCGATCACCAGGTCGTCCGAGTTGCCGAGCGGCGCCTCGGGGAAATCGCCGCCGTCGATTTTCAGGAGTGCGAGGTCGTACGTCGGCGCGGTTCCGACGAGCGTCGCCGCGTACTGCTTGCCGTCCGAAAGCGTCACCTGAATGCGCTCCGCGTTGCGGATCACGTGATAGTTGGTGAACGCATAGCCGCGCTTGTCGATGATGAAACCCGAGCCCTGTTCGCCCCGGGTTTCGGTGCGGCTCGGATAGTAGATATTCCAGAAGGAGTCGTAGATCGGGCGCGTGCGCACGCGGTAGACCGCGGTGATACTGATCACCGACGGCGCGACCTGTTGGGTCGCGGTGACGATCGCGTTACGGCGTTCGCTGTCGACCTGCATGCCGGCGGTCCGCGGACCGCCGGTCTGTGCGCCCGACCCGGTGAATGACGCGGGCGTCGTCTCCGCCGGCGAGACCACCTTGTGCGGGCGGTTCAGCGCGATCGCGGCCACCACGAGCAACGCGACGGAAACGCCGGTCAGTGTACCGAACACGTACGGTAAAAACCGGGTCCGGGACGGCCGGATGACATGACTACCGTCGAACATGGGCCTTTCTACGCTCCATCACCTTCGCCCAGTCGCGATTGAACATGTCGATACCGATGTCGGTCAGCGGATGTTTGAACAGCTGCATGAATATCTTGTACGGGATCGTTGCCACGTCGGCGCCCACCCGCGCGGCCTCGAGCACGTGCATCGGATGGCGGATACTCGCGGCGAGCACCTGTGTCGGATACGCGTAGCGCTCGTAAATGTCGACAAGGTCCGCGACCACTTCCATGCCTTCCATGCCGACGTCGTCGAGTCGTCCGACGAACGGACTGATGTACGTGGCCCCGGCCTTGGCGGCGACCAGTCCCTGGTTGGCGCTGAAACACAATGTCACGTTCGTCTTGATGTCGTCCGACGATAGAACCGTGACCGCCTTGATTCCCTCCGGGATCAGCGGAATCTTAACCACGATGTGCTCGCTCAGTCCGGCGAAGTGGCGTCCCTGCCGGATCATTTCGTCGGCATCCTCGGCAACGACCTCGGCGCTGACCGGGCCGTGCACGATGTCACAGATCTCCTTGAGCGTCTCGTCGTAGTCGCTCCCGTCTTCCTTTGCCATCAGCGACGGATTGGTGGTCACACCGTCCAGGATTCCCAGAGAAGCCGCTTCGCGGATCTCGTCGATGTTGGCGGTATCGAGAAAAAACTTCATGGGGTCGGATTCCTTTCGAGGTCGGGGAGTTTGGGACCGGCGTCGCGTCCATAATAGCATTGTGGTCGCCGTAGAGGACAGCCCGAACCCCTCCACCGCACCCGAGTGCGTGTTCTTTGTTGAACTTACGAAGAGCCGCCGGTTCGCCGCGACGAGGCGACGCGTCCTAGTCGTATTGCGCCGACAGAAGGGTCAGCCCGTGCGCGGCGGCGGTCGGCCCGGCGGCCCGACGTTCTCTTTTACCCAGAATGCCGGGTATGTGTTCCGGGCTCTTGCGACCGCGGCCCACCTCCATCAGCGTCCCGGCGATGATCCGGACCATGTGGTACAGGAACCGGTTGGACTCGACGGCGACGTGGATCTCCCGGTCCCGCCGGGCGACGGAGAGATCCACGATCCGGCAAGTCGGCTCGGCTTCGTTTTTGACCGACGTGAAGCTGGTGAAGTCGTGCTCGCCCAGGAGGTGCGCGGCGGCGGCGGCCATGCGCGCGATATCCAGGGGGTGATGGGTATGAAAAGCGACGCGTCGCGCCACGGCGGTCGGCGACGTCGCGATCCGGTAGAGATAGCGGCGCGAACGCGCGCTGAAGCGTGCGTGGAAATCGTCGGCCACGTCGTCCGCCGCGATCACCGCGACGTCGTCGGGCAGGCAGCCGTTGAGTCCCAGCACGATGCGCGGCGTCGGGTAGTCGCTCTCGACGTGGAAGTTCGCGACGTAGCCCACCGCGTGGACGCCCGCGTCGGTTCGCGCGCATCCTCGCACCGCAATCGGCTGGCGGAACATGATCGCCGCGGCGTCCTCGAGCGTTCCCTGCACCGTGCGCGCGTTCGGCTGCTTCTGCCAGCCGGAGAAATCGGTGCCGTCGTACTCGAGCAACAGGCGGATGTTGCGCACGCCCGCCTCCATCACATCGACACGGCGACGATCGCCGCGGCCGTCGATAACAGCAACGCCACGTCGGCGCCGCGGATGCGCGGCGGTTCCACCGTCCGCGGCAAACGCTCGCGCACCTCGCGCAGTTCGACCGCGATCGCGAGCTGACCCGAGCGGTGAATCGCCGACATCAGGAGCGGGATGAGCCAGCTGCGCATCGAATCGATCCGATGCCACAGGCCCCCCGACAGGCCCGCGCCGCGAAACGCCTGCGCGGTGCGGATGCGCTGGAACTCGTCGGAGATCAACGGAACGAACCCCATCGATAGAAAGACGAACAACGCGATCGTTTCCGCGCCGCGGCGCGACACGCGCCGCGCGACGTCGTAGATCCCGCGCGCCAGCGATTCGGGCGTCACCGCGACGAGCAGCAGCGACACGCTCATCAACATCAACGCCAGCCGCAGGGCGAAGAAGACACCGTTTGCGAGCCCGCGGTCCGCGACGATCCGCACGCCGCCGATCGAGACCAGCGCATTGCCCGGACCGAATATGGCGTTCAGCACGACGATGACGAGCGCGAAGGGGGCGGTCCGGCGAAGACTCGCCGCGGTAACCGCCATCGAACCCGTGACGACGAGGTGCCACGCGCACACGAACGCGAGCAAGCCCAGCATGGACGCGGAGGATCGCGTACCGACGATCGCCGCCACGATCAGGGCACCGGTGGCCAGCAGGACGGCGCGCGGGTCGCTCGGCCGGATACGGGCCGGCGCGGCGGGACTGACGGCGGCGGTGAGCGCGGACATGCCGCGAGAATACATCCGGGGCATAGAAAGCGGAAGTGGCCGGCGGTCACCCGCGGCGGGCGGGGGCGTTTCGACGACGGGACGCGTTTCGTTCCCGCAAGGGCGAGCTCCGCGAGAACGGACGATCGTCTGGTTCCGTCGCCGGCCCGCACGTCACGATGCGCACACCGGCCACAACCGAAAAAAGGAGACGCGCGACGCAAACGAACACGGAGCCAGCAGCCGTGTCGTGGCGACCGCTTTCGATGCGAAGGCGTCTCCCTCAAGAGCCCGGGGGCGAGCCAACCCTCCCACGACCCCTTGCATGAACTCTTCGCCCGGCTTTTGCGTTGCCGATCATCGCCAATCGGGCTAATATCAACAGTACGCAGCCGTTTTTTTAGGGAACGCGCGCACCGATAGAATTCACCTGCGTCGCCAAACGAAGGTCGGTCCAACCGGGTCGAGCGTCCCCGTTTTTCTTTGTCCGCCCAATGAGTGCGGGTCCGGCCCGCAGATTGAGCGTCCTTTTGGTCGCAGTTTCGCCTCCTGGAGACGACTCGGCTAGAGGACCCGACGGGACTTTGCGATGAAACGGCTAATCTCGCAAATTCGCAGCCGGTTACATGGACGCGCATCCGATGCGTGCACGCCCGCTGCCGACGATCGTGACGTCGACACCTCCGCCGGCGACTACCCAATCTCTTCTCGATCCCCGGTCGATCCGCTGGAACAGCCGTTCGTCGAACTCAACGCCGACGCGCGCGCGCGCCTGACTCACCTTGTCGCTCGCTCCGCGCTTGCGCCCGCGGAGATCGCGAGACGCGCGGCGACAACCGATCTCCCGGGACGAGCGCGCAAGGAAATCGACCATCGGGGGTGTCGCAACGAGACCCTGCTCACCGCACTGCTCGACGGCACGCGAACAACTGTGTGCCCACGCGTGCTGCATTCGTTCGCGCGTGAACTCGGGGCGTACCTCGGCTGGATCCTCACCGGCTCCCTGCTCCCGGTGGAAGCGCGGGGCGAGCGCGTGCGCAAGGCCCGCGAGACAAGGGGATGGACGCAGGAAGACCTGGCGCGTGAGTCGGACGTCAGCGTCAAGACCATCCGGCGGATCGAGCTGGCGTGGCGCGGGAGGCCCCAGGCATTCACGATCGAGGCCCTCGCGCGGACGCTGGACATCGCGCCCGACGAGCTCCTGACCGGCGAAGCCGCCGATCGCCGGGCCCCGACGCTCCCGGCTCCGTCGACGCCATCAGACAGGGATGGCGGTGCATCCCACATCAGCCGGCGGTGGTTGCTCGCGGCGGCCGTCGCGACGGCGGTGGTCCTCACTATCTTTGTTCCGCTCGCGCGCCGGCAGGGCGAGTCCGCGACTGTCGACCCCGGTCCGCGCATCACCGAGAGCGGCGACAGACACCACATCGATGTGCGCTTCCGATCGAAGGCATGGTCGGCGTCCTATCGCTCACGGATCCGGATGGAGCGCCACCTCACGTGGGACGGCGATGACGTGCTCCTGGTCGCGTTCAACGCAACGGGCGACAACCAGGGCGCGGTGGTCGTTCACCGCCTCACCGACGGAACCCGATTGCTCGACGACGCGCCCGATCCGCGCGACGAAAACGACTTGCTCGCCGTGGTCGGGCCGTCTGGCTTCGACCGGGCCCTCGAGTACCGCGAACTTTCCACCGTCTTCGAACAGCGGTTCTTCATGGACATCGACGGAGACGGCGAGTCGGAGCTGCTGGTGATGAGCGCAGATCACAACGGCATGGGGCCGTCGCGGCTGCGCAGCTATCGGAAGAACGGCGAGGTCGTGATCAATTACTATTTCGACAACACGATCGATTGTTACCACGTCGGAGACTTCGACGGCGACGGCAAGGACGAGGTCCTCGTCGGTGGAACGAGCTTCGACGGACGCGCGCGATTGGTCGAACTCGACGACGCGCATTGCCGCGGAGTCGCGCCCGACGAATCCGCGGGCACGACACGGGCAATGCAGGACACCTCGCTGGCGTCGATCGAGATTCCTCCCTTCGACTTGCAGTACATGGACCTCCTCCACCAGGATCGCATGCACGTGTTCGACTGCTTTTCGTTTCGGGACCCGACCACCGACGACCTGCGAATCCGGTTCTTCACGCACGCATCCCGCAGCGTTCAGGTGGTCCTCGACGGCGCGCTCGCTCCCATCGAAGTCGCACCATCGGATCCGTTCGTCGTTTACGTGCGGCGCTGGCCCGATGATGTGCGCACCGATTTCTTCGAGCGCGAGATTCCCGCGTGGATGACGCGATTCACGCGGACGGGCGCTCCCCGCATCGACGGACGCGTGCCCGCGCCCGGCGTCCACCAGGCCGACGCGATCGCCGAGGGACAGAACCACCCACTGCAGACGGCCGCGTCTCCCGACCGCGCGCCGCGATAACCATGGGGGCGGACCGGTAGCGTGGCTTCCAGCGTCGACGTTTCCCATCCCGAATTCCGCGAACGCCTGAACCGCCTGTGCGCGCAAGCCGGGCTCGACGCCATCGAGCTGGCGCGGCGCTCGGGGGTCAGCGTGCGCGTGGTGCGAGACCTCATGGTCGGCACGCGAACGCGCGCGTCGCGCCGCACGCTCGACGCGCTGGCCACGACCCTGCGCACATCCACCGAGGCGCTGCTCGCCGGTGCGCCCGACGGCGTGGTCGCGCAGGGGCCGGCGGCCACCAGAACGTGGTGGAAACGTCACGGCGGACTCGTGGCCATCGGCGTCATCGGGGCCGTCGTTCTGGTGGCATGCCTGCTCGTGAAGCGTCGCGATCCGGATCTCGTTTTCAACGTGACATGCGACGGTCGCCAGATCGAATTGCGGGATCGCCGGTCGGCGACGCCCGCGTGGCGCGATCGCCTGACATCGCCGGTGTCGATCGCGGTAATCGGCCCGTGGCATCGTGACAACCTGGCCATCTACGGGACACGGGCGGGCGGTGTCGACGCCGGGCGGCTGTACGTCCGTGCGCTCCGTCATCCGGAGCGATTGCTCCAGACCATCACCCTGTCCCCGCGCGGCCTCTATCCCGCCGAGATCGCGACGACGGGGAGTTTCGGACCGGTATCGTCGTGCGAACCGTCCAATTGCGACTGCGCACGCATGCCGGACATCGACGGCGACGGCGAGCACGAGATCGTGGTCAAGTGGGGCTTCGATCCGTGGTATCCGGCCTGTCTCGCGCTGTACGAGCGATCGACGGACGGCGGCATCGACGAGACGCACGCCTACTTCACCTGCGGTGCGATCCGCGACGTCTATGCGGGCGACATCGACGGCGACGGCAAGGACGAAGTGGTCTTTCTCTCCACGAACAACGCGCGGGCGTACCAGGGCGCGATGATCACGGTCCTCGACGACACACACTGGTCGGGCGCGGCCATCGACTCCCTGTCGGCCGCGACGCACTGGGCTGCCCCGGGGATTGCCGCCGACGGCTGTCTCGCCCGCGTGATCCTGCCGCAGTTTTCTCCGGAACTGATGACGGCCCTGGACTGCATGCGCCTCGAACCCGCGGGGCTCGAGGTATCGCACACACCCGACGGCGAGCTTCGAATCCGGATGACCATCAACGCGCCGTCGTGGATGACGATCACGCTGGACGGCCGCCTCGAACCGATCGACGTCCAGCTGACGGATGTCCTGGACCGGCAACTCCCCGCCGCGTTGAGCGCACAATTCCACAACGGATACGTCGAGAAATGGCTCGCCACGCGCGTCCACTTCGGGGCCGCTCGCGTCGATGGCCGCTGACCGGCCCCAATCCTCGCCACGCACGTTGGCATTGACACGAACCGGCGCGCGGTGGAAGCATCGCGGCATGACACTACGACTCCGCCTTTTTTCAATCGTCTCCGTGCTCACCGTCGTCGCGACGTTCGCGATGACCGACGTTCATGCCGGCCCGAGCCGCTACGCGCCGCTGCTGGCAACATCCGCGGGACAGGACACGCTTCGCAACCTCGCCCTCTGGGAGGATCAGCGTGTGACCGGGGACGGCAAGATCTTCGAGTACCTCAAGGAGGGTACGCCGCTGGTCCAGCGCCGCACCCTGGAGGCGATCGGCCGCATTCAGGATCCGTCGGACGCGGCGCGCGTGACGCCGCTCCTGAAGGCCAAGAACCGCGACATCTTCCGCGAAGCCGTGTTCACGCTCGGCCAGATCGGGAATCGCGACGCGGTGGCGCCGCTACTGGCGGCGCGCACGGGTGCAACCGCCGAGGACATGGCGGTGATCGCCGAAGCGCTGGGCAAGCTTGGCGGCGATGACGCCATCGAAGCGCTGGTCGATTTGTTGCGTAACTTCAATTCCAGCGTGCGCACCGCCGCGGCGCTGGCCCTCGCGCGTAACAAGAATGCGAGCGTGGCCGGAGAGCTCATGCTTGTGATACACGACCCCGATCCGATCGTCCGCCGCTGGGCCATCTACGCGCTGGAGAAGCAGGATGTCGAGCCCCGTACCTGCGCCACACTGGAGGGCTTCCTCGCGGACGACGACGCTCACATTCGTGCGGTGGCGGCGGAAGCGCTGGGGAAACTGTCGTGCCGCAACGCGTCCAAGTCGCTCATTCATGCGCTCCGCGACGATGATGTGCACGTGGTGATCAACGCCACGCGTGCACTCGGCGAGATCGTGGCCAAGGACGCGGTGCAACCGATTGGCGACCTGTTGCGATCACACAAGTCGCTCGAAGTGCGCGCTGCGGCGGCGGAAGCGCTGGAGAAGATCGGCGACAAGAACGGCCGCGACGCCCTGATGCAGGGACTGCTGGATACCAGTGTGCTGGTGCGCGCGAATTCGGTCCGGGCGCTCGCCACGTGCATGGGCGAGAAGAGTGAGATGTTCGTCGACGAGGCGCGGCGCGACGGATCCCGGCTGGTGCGCGCCGAAGCCATCGAATGCTACGGCGTCGCCGGATTGACGACCCGGGTGCCGGAACTCGACCGAATCGCGAGCGGCGACAAGGATCCGATGATGCGCGTGGCGGCAATCAATGCGCTCGCCAAACTCAAGGATTCCACGGTGCCTCCGCTGTTGCCGCCCCATCTTCGGGACCCGGACTTCACGGTCGTCGTCGCAACGGTCGACGCGATCGGCCAGCAGGAATACCGGGACGCGATCCCCGTCCTGATGGAAGCGTACGACGCGCACGACGAACGCCAGTTCGTCGACGTGCAGATCGAGGTCGTCAACGTGCTCGGCCAGATGATGGCCGTGGAAGCGGAGAGCCTGCTCGTGGATGCGGCGTCTCACCCCGACGCTCGCGTTCGCGCCGCGGCCGTCGACGCCCTGACGAAGATGGGCAAACCCGTGCCCGCCGTCCCCGGCGATCGCGAGTTCCACCAGCAGGCCTTCGACCGCACGCGCCGCAAAGTGCTGGCCCCCCCGTCGGGGCTGCACCACGCGGTGATCACGACGTCGAGCGGCGACATCGCGGTGGAGTTGTTCGGCGACGACGCGATCCAGACCGTCGCCAGTTTCATGGAGTGGGCAAAGAAGGGCTTCTACAAGGGATTGACCGTGCACCGCGTCGTGCCCAACTTCGTGATCCAGGGAGGCGATCCTCGCGGCGACGGCAACGGCGACGCCGGCTTCACCATTCCGGCCGAAGTCTCGCGTTATCACTTCGACGAGGGATATCTTGGGATCGCCGACTCCGGCAAGGACACCGGAAGTTGCCAGTGGTTCATCACGCTCTCGCCGCAGCCGCGCCTCGACGGCCGCTACACGATCTTCGGACGGGTGACGAAGGGGATGGATGCGGTGTGGAAGATCGACCGCGGCGATACGTTCAACGTGCGCGTCGTCGACTAAGCCGACGACGCCGCCCGCCGCACGGTAGCCGCCTACCGCGACGCGCGGAGGTCGGCGAGCGCCTGGACGTGCGCCTTGAACGCGATCTCCGGCAGCGTGGCATCCAGCGCGAAGAAGCGCGCCTCTTCGGCGTCGTCTCCCGGAGACAATTCTCCCCCGACCCGCCTGGCCAGATACAGAAGCAGGACGACCCGCGTGCGCGGGTCGTCCATCGCCATGTAGGCGCCGAACAGCCGGACGAGTTCGACCTCGAGGTTGGTCTCCTCTTTCGTTTCGCGCACCGCGCACTCGGTGATGTGCTCGTCGTATTCGACGAACCCCGCGGGCAGCGTCCACAGACCCTGACGCGGTTCGAACTTCCTGCGCACCAGCAGCACGGCGCCGTCTTCGACGAGGATCACGCCCGCCGCCGGCGCGGGGTTACGATAGACCACGAACCCGCAGCGGTCGCACACCGGGCGGATGTGGCCGTCGCGCGGTTGCGGGGACAGCGGGCCCCCGCATCGGGGGCAGAAGCGAGGCTCTTCGCTCACTTTTTCCGGAATTTCGTCTTGAGGCGCTCGTGCCATGCCGATTCGGCGTCCGCCGCCGAGACGCCGTACACGCGCTCGAACACCACCGCGAATCCATCATAGGCGTTCATACCGTTCGCGGCGGTGTACAGATCCATCAGCTTTTTCGTCCCGAACCGATCCACGAGAAACGCCACGAACGACGCCGCGGCGGGCATGGATTGGTCCGGGTCGAGGAGTGCCATCGAGTTGTAGTCGATCAGCTGCCGGAGACTCGGGAGCGCCTTCGCTTTCACCAGTTTCCCGACCGCCTCGTCAATCGTCTGACCCTTCCAGTCGTCGAGAACCCAGAACGCGGTGCCTTCGGCGATCGACCGTGGCGGGCGACCGGCGGGGTCGGTGATGAAATGAATCACCTCGTGATTCTCGTTGGGATTGATCGAATGGAATTCGTAGTCGTCCCAGCTCACGTACTGATAGCCCTTGAGCCCGAGAATCTTGCGAATCGTCGTGGTGTCCGGGTAGAAGAAATAATTGATGACGACGTCGGTCGTCACACCCAGCTTCTTGGTCACGGAGTCGAAGATCTGCTGTTGCGACTCCTGCGATCCCTGCGGCATCGGGTGGCCGGGCAACCAGTGGAATACATAATTCTTCGTGGTCGCCGTCTCCCACGGGATCGGCTTCGGCACCACCAGGGACACGTTGTCGAACCACACCTGCCCGTTCATACCCAGGATGCAACCGACCTCCACGTAGCGCGTGCCTTTGGGCAGGCGGAACGACCAGTCCTCCTCCGACCAGAGCTGCGAGCCCGTGCGCAGCCGCGTGCGTTTGTCGGCGACGCGCATTTCCTGAAATCGATTGTGGTCCTTGTCGTAGAACGTCAGCAGGAAGTTGCACTGGGAGTTCTGGTCCATGCGCAGTTCGACGTCCTGGAGCTGCATCGAGCCCTTGAGCCGGACGTGGGTCGCGTCTTCGGGAACCTCCACCTCCTGGGTCAGGATGTAGAATTTCCGCGTTCCCGGATCCGCCGAGAAGGTGAACGACCGCTTGCCGTCCGCCGCGGTCGCGTCGTCGATCGCGTGGCGTACTTCGGAATCGCCTTCGGCGCCGCGGAAGGGCGTCAGCTTCCAGCCCGTCGGAACGCCGTCGGTGCCGCCATCTTCGAACGATCCGTTCTTGAGGAGGTTGGTCTCGTACTGCGCCTGTTTCCTGGCGCAGCCTCCGGCGAGAACGATGGCGGCGACGGCAAGGGCGGCAAGGGCCGCCGTGTTCGGCTTCAGGACTTTCATCGGTTACGCTCCAGGGACACTATTTTTCCGACCACTCAACCAATTCAAATGTCGTCAGGTTCTGCTCGCAGCGGACGATCCGCCGCTGGCCATCCACCCACAGGGTCGCGGGCCCGAGGCGTTCGCGCTCTGCTTTGAACACCGTGACCGCGGTTTTTTTCCCGAGGACCGGGATGGTCTCCTGGCCGTCGACGTAGATTTCGCCGCTTTCCACCTTGGCGGTCGTCGGATCCACCCAATCGAAGCGGTGACGGCCCTTGGAATCGGCGCTGATCGTCGGCAACACTTCGTACCAGAAGAGCACCGTTCCCGATTCGTAGACGGCGGCGCCGGTCGGCACCACCACCCGGCGCGTGTCCTTCAGGCCGGCATGGTCGCTGCTGAGAACCGCAACGTTGGACACCATGTCGGCGGTAAACGTCAGGCGCAGCGTATCCGCCGGCTGGGCCACGGTCTTGTCGACCGTATAGTCGAGCGGGAAATACGTCTCCTCCTCGAGGTTCAGGTGACCTTTCTGGATCATGACCGCGCCCATCGTGCCGATCCGGTTCTCCATGTCGAACGAGACCGTGTTGTTGTCGTACACGCGTTGCACCAGGGACTCTCCGCCGATTTCACGCTCCTGCTGCACGATCCGGTAACGCATGTGCGTCTCCGACTTCACGGTGGCCGGTTTGGCCTTCTGCATCGGGCTGGTGGCGGTGAAGACGGCCGCCGCGGCCACCATCCCGGCCGCCGCGAGCACCTTACGCCAGTTGCGAGCGAACATATGCGTCGATCCTTCCCATGAGGTCATCCAGGCGCGAAGCGTCGGGGAGTTTCAATTGCGCGAAACCGCCTTTGCCTCCGCCCGATCCGCCGAGTTCGCGCGCGATACTCGCCGCCGACGTGGCCAGGTCGAGCGAGACGTCGCGCGACGCCACACATACGACGGTACCGTCGTCGGCGCCGAGAATCGCCACCACGGACGTTTCTCCCTGTAATTCGGTAGCGAGCGCGCGCGCGTACGTCGCGTCCGCGTCGCGATAAACGACCACGCGCGTCGACCCCAGCGAGGGCGCCGCACCGATAAGCCTATCCTTGTCCGCGGCCGCGAGCCGCTGCACCAGCGTCTTCGCGCGCTTCACCCCCGCCTGCGCCTCCTGCACGAGGCGCTCGACTTTCGCGACGACGTCGGCCGGCGACGTCGTCAGCCGCGTCGAAAGCGTCTGCACGATCGCGTGCTTATCCCGGTAGTCGTCGAGCGCGCGCAGACCCACGCGGAAATGAACGCGCTGGCACTGTTTGACCTTCTCGCTTTTGACAACTTTGACCAGTCCGAGTTCCCCCGTCGAACGCACGTGCGTGCCGCAACACGGGATCACGTCGAACTCGCGGACCGACACGATCCGCGCCTCGACGACGCCGTCGGGCACCTTGCGCCGCAGATTGAGCCGGTCGAGTTCGGCGACCGGCATGGTGGTGATGTCGATCGGCGAGGTTTTCCGCGATGACCTGGTTGGCGAGATCTTCGGCCCGGCGGATGGCGCTCTCGTCGAATCCTGACCCCTCGAGGTCGATGGTGCAGGTTTCTTCTCCCATGTGAAACGACACCGTGTGCAGGTCGCCAGTGGTAATGAACGCGCGGGAGAGCACGTGCTGGCCGGTGTGCTGCTGCATGTGATCGAAGCGGCGATTCCAGTCGATCGTCCCGCGAACGACGCCCGACGGGGGCGCGTCCGCGCGGATCGAATGCACGACGGCGTCGTCCTTCGACTCCTGGACGTCGACGACCGCTGCGCCCGACAGCACGCCGGCGTCCGGCAACTGCCCGCCCGATTCCGGATAGAACAGCGTGCGGTCCAGCACGACCGCGTGGCCGGTGCCATCGTCGAGCGGCCACGCAGAAACAACTTCGGCCTCGAACGCCGTTTCGTAGGGCTGGTCGAGGTAACGTTTCTGTGTCATGGGACCGATCGAAAGTCCGTCGAGGTCACCCGGCGTCGCCGTCACGCGACGAACGAGCGCCGAACGACGTGGTTTTCTTCGTCGAGAAGAACGATCCGCGGAACGTGGGTGCGAGCGTCCGCCTCGGAGACCTGGGCGAATGAAAAGACAATCACGCGGTCGCCGACCTGGCCGAGGCGCGCGGTGGCACCGTTGAGCTCGATCCGCCCCGAGCGCGCGGGGCCCGGAATGGCGTAGGTCTCGAACCGGTCGCCGGTATTCATGTTGGCGACCAGGACCTTTTCGTACCGGAGCAGGCCGACTTCCTCCATCAACGCGGCGTCGATGACGATGCTGCCCTCGTAGTTCATGTCGACGCCGGTGACGGTCGCCTGGTGGATCTTGGATTTGAGGAGAAGTAGGTCCATGTGTGCCTGCCGGCTCACCTCCGGGGGCTATAATAGCGCCCCGCAAGCCCGCGCACAACAGCTACTTAAGCCGTGGGAGCACGGCGCGCGAGGAGCCCGCCGAGGACGATCAGGCCGAGGCTCGCGAAGAGGAGTGGCGTATCGCCGTGGCGCTCGTACACCGTGTGGCCGCCGAGCAGGGTGATGTCCTGCGTCAGCACGCCTTCCTTGTACAGTCCCAACCGCCCGACGACCTCTCCGGTCGGGGCCACGATCATCGACACGCCCGAGTTCGCGCTCCGCACCAGATAACGGCGGAATTCGACCGCGCGCGCGATGCACATCTGGGCGTGCTGATACGGACCCGGTGTATCGCCGAACCAGCCGTCGTTGGTGATGTTCACGAAGAACTGCGCGCCCTCTTCGACCCCGTCGCGGCACAGATCGGGAAACACCGATTCGAAACAGATCAGCGGCGTGAAGCGCGCCTCCCCGGTCGCGAGCGGCGCACGGCGCGGGCCGGGTTCGAAGTTCGCCTGTCCGAAATCGATCTTGCGCAACTGGCGGAAACGACCCGCGAGCGGCAGCGCTTCGCCGAACGGCAGGAGGTGGCGTTTGTCGTACTTCTGGATGCTGCCGTCGGGGAGAATCAGCCCCGAGGAATTGAAGATGTTGAGCGAACCATTGGGACCGTTGTGGCGAAAGTCGAGGAACCCGAGGTAGATCGGAATCTGCAGCCACGCGGCCGTGCCGATGAGACGGCTCTTGTATGCGGGCGCGTTCTCGATATACACCGGCGCGCACGTCTCCGGGAAGATCACCAGGCGGGCGCCTTCGTCGCGCGCCTTCTCCGACTGCCGGTCGATCTGATTGAACGCGGAGTCCTTGAACTCCGGTTTCCATTTGATGGCGAGATCGATGTTGGGTTGCGCGATCGCGACGCGGAACGACGGACCCTTGAGCGCTTCCGCGCGCGGGATCGCGGCGTTTCCATAGAGGAAGATGCCGGCCGCGACCAGGCAGGCCAGCAATCCGCACGCGGCCTTGCCGCGCGGCCCCGGCGCCACCACGAGTCCGGCGATCAGCGCGTTGACCAGGACGATCAAAAACGAGAGGCCGAACACGCCCCAGAGGTCGGCGGTTTGCAGGAACGGCGGGTGATACGACAGCGTGTAGCCGAGCACGCCCCAGGGAAACGCGAGTTCGCCTCGCGATCGCGCCACTTCGAGCATGACCCACAGCGCCGGCGCGGCGACGACGAACGCCGACACTCTCCATCGCGTCAGACCGGCAACGAGAAACACGAAGAGCGCCAGATAGAGCGCGAGGTAGGACGCGAGCAGAATCAGCGCCGGCGTCAGCAGGAGCGGCATCATCAATTCATGTGGAATGATCTTCGATAGCAGCGGGATGGTCGCGTCGGCAGCCGGGCTCAGCCTCAGGATCCACCACATCATCGTGCCGAAGCACGTGACCCCCAGCAGGAAACCCGCGCGGAACGATTCGCTCCAGCTCGGGCGGTGACGAAGCAGCGCGACGAAGATCGGCGCCAGCGCGAAGAACGACACCGGCCCGAGCGACGTCGACGGGAAACACAGGGTGATGAGCGCGCCCGAGAGGATTGCGGGGGCGATGAGCGGGAGTGGGGGCAGAATTCTGCCCGGGAGCCATTTCATCCGGTGAGGTCGATCTCTTTGCCGGACGACGCGGATTCGTACATGGCGTCGGCGATCTTCATGATGGCGAGGGCATCGTGCCCCGACGTCATCGGCGTCTTTTGCTTGCGAACGCACTGGATGAAGTGATCGATCTCCGCCTGGTAGCTCTCCTTATAGTAGTTCTTCTGCCTTCCGAGCGCCGGGGTCACGTTGACCAGCACGCCCTGCAACGACTTGTGGATCTGGAGCGGTGTCAGGACGCCCGCGCCCTTGCTGCCATATATTTGCAGATAGACGACGTCGCGCGGATCGCGCAGGTTCCAGTTCACCTCGAGCATCAGGCACGCGCCGCCGCCGAAACGCACCATCGCGCACGCGGAGTCTTCCACGCCGTCGCGTCCCTTCTTGCCGAACACGCTGCACGAAACGCCGGTCGGTTTCTTCAATCCCGAGATCCAGATTGCGAGGTCGATCAAGGGAGTTCCCAGGTCGAGCAGCGCGCCGCCACCGGCTTTCCCGCGCTCGGTGAACCACGCGCGGTCCTTCCAGTCGGTCGCGCGCCGCAGCCACCCCGCCTTGATGATCTGGACATCACCGAGTTCCTTGCCGCCGACGAACTTGTGCAGCATCTGCGCGTCTTCACGAAAGCGATTGTTCATTGCGACCATCAGGATGCGGTCGCGCTCGTCGGCCGTGTCGACCATCTTCTGCGCTTCCTGGGCCGTACGCGCAAAGGGCTTTTCGCACAACACGTCGCGTCCGGAACGAAGTGCGGCGATCGCCATGGGCGCGTGCAGGTAGTTGGGCGTGCAGATGTCCACGGCGTGGACGTCCGACTTCTTGAGCATGTCGGCGAAGTCTTCGTACCACTCGTGGAAGCCGAATTGTTCTTTGATGCGCCGGGCTTTGACGGGGTCGTCGTCGACGATCGCGACGAGTTCGACCTCCGGGTTGGCGCGGTAGGCGGGAATGTGGGCCACCTGGGCGACGTGACCGGCGCCCACCACGGCGATTCGTGTTTTCTCAGCCATCGGCGTGAATATTAGCCCAGTGCCCGGCGATTTGTCACGTTGAGTTCTCGGGGCGTCATAGCAAGGTCCCGCGCAGAATGATCGCCGCGACCGTGAAGTAGATGACGAGGCCGGTGACGTCGACGAGTGTGGCGACGAAAGGCGCGGACGACGCCGCGGGGTCGGCCCCGAAGCGCTTCATCACGAGCGGGAGCATCGAGCCGGCCAGCGTTCCCCACATCACGACGCCGACCAGCGAAACCATCACCGTGATCGCGATCAGCATTCCGTGCGGACCGTACGTCCCGAACGCGTTGCCCCACACGGCGACGCGCAGAAATCCGACGATCCCGAGGATGCTGCCGAGTGCGAGCCCCGCGAACACCTCGCGCCGCATCACGCGCCACCAGTCGCGCAGGCCGACTTCGCCGATTGCGAGCGCGCGGATGATGAGGCTCGCCGCCTGGCTCCCGCTGTTGCCGCCCGACGAGATGATCAAAGGCACGAAGAGTGCGAGCACCACCGCGCGCGCGATCTCCTTCTGGAAGTGCGCCATCGCCGTCGCCGTCAGCATTTCGCCCACGAACAGGAGCACCAGCCAGCGCGCGCGCTTGCGGATCAGCGTCCAGAACGGCGTCGTCACGTACGGTTCGTCCAGGGCCTCGACGCCACCGAGCTTCTGGATGTCTTCGGTCGCTTCGTCTTCGGCGACGGTGAGCACGTCGTCGATCGTCACAATGCCGACAAGGATGCCGTTGGAGTCGGTCACCGGCAGCGCCACGCGGCCGTATTCGCGGAACGCGTTGACCGCGGTCTCCTGGTCGTCTTTGGCGCGGAGTGCCACGAAGCGACCGTCCATCAGCGACTTGATCTTCGTGCGCGGATCGGCGAGCAACACCTCGCGGATGCGGATGTCGTCGACGAGCTTCCACCCCTTCTCCACCACGTAGAGCACGTTGATGGTCTCGCTGTCCTTGCCGAAACGGCGCACGTGCCGCAGCGCCTCGGCCGCGGTCCAGGTCGGACGCACCGCGACGTACTCGGTGGTCATCAGTCGGCCCACGCTGTCTTCCGGATAGCCAAGCAGACGGACGGCGACGTCGTACTCTTTCGGACTGAGCAGCTGAATGAGCCGTTGGACGACTTCGCCCGGGAGTTCTTCGAGAAACGCGGTACGATCGTCGGGCGGGAGATCGTTCAGGAGTGCCGCGAGACGCTCGCGTTCGTTGGCGATCGCCCCGACCAGCGCCTCGCGCTTGTCGTGCGACAGGTGCTCGAACACGGCCGACGCCTGCTCGCGCGGGAGGATGCGGAAGAGCACCGCGTCGCTCGTGTCCGGCAGGTCGTCGATGAGCGTGGCGATGTCCGCCGGCTCCATCACATCGAGAAGGTGACGGAGTTCCTTGAGGTCGCCGGAGGCGAGCAGATCTTCGATTTCGGGTCGCAGCAGTTGATCGAGCATGGGTGTCGCGGCGCGGGGTTCGCGCCCCTCCGGAACGGGTCGCGGATACTCTACCAGCGAACGCCCGCGAGGCGCGAGATCGAAGTGTCGTCGCCGGGGACGGCGACGAGGAATGGCTAGGCGGACTTCTCGTCGGGCGGGATGGGGTCGCGCTCGATGCCGTAGCGCTTGATCTTCTTGATCAGCCCCTGCCGGGAGAGACCGAGGCGGCGCGCGGTCTGGGACTTGTTCCAGTTGGTCTGCGCGAGCGTGCGCTTGAGAAGATTCTCTTCCAGGTGGCTCACCGCGCTCGCGAGGGGCGACTCGCACAGGACCGAGACGTCGAGTGTCGCGTCGACCGCAGACGTCACGATGCGGTCGGAGAGCATGCCGGGCGCGAGACACGCGGGCGTGCCGTAGAGCGCCGCGATGCGCTCCACCTCGTTCTCCAGTTCGCGGATATTGCCCGGCCACGAATACGCCATCATCACACTCGCGGTCTCCTCCGGAATCGCGGGTGCCGCGAGCCCGCGGCATTCGAAGAAATGAGTGGCCAGTTCGACCACGTCCCGGCGCCGCTCCCGTAGCGACGGCACCCGCGCCTCCACCACATTGATCCGGTAGAACAGATCCTTCCGGAACGATCCGTCCGCGACCATCGCGACGAGATTGGCGTTGGTCGCGGCCACCAGCCGCACGTCCACGCGACGGATACCGCCCTCGCCCATGCGCCGCACCTCGCCTTCCTGCAGCACGCGCAGGAGCTTCGCCTGGATGTACGGGGGAATCTCGCCGATCTCGTCCAGGAACAGCGTGCCGCCGCTCGCCTGTTCGAAGAGACCCGCGTGCGCGCGCACCGCTCCGGTGAACGCACCGCGGTCGTGACCGAACAGTTCGCTCTCCAGAATGCCGGGTGCGAGTGCGGCGCAGTTGACGGACACGAAGGGCCCGCGCGCACGGCGGCCAAACCGATGCAGATTTCGCGCGAGCACCTCCTTGCCCGTCCCGCTGTCGCCGGTGATCAGCACCGTCACGTCGGACCCGGCGAGAGTCAGCACGAGGTCGCGCAATCGGTGCGCGGCTCTCGACGAGCCGATGATCGGCGGATCGAATCGCTGTGGGGGCGTTTCCATGTCCGGAATTCGTTTCGCGATTGCCACGCATGCTCCGTTCGTGGACCGAATCACGGATCACCCCGCGCAAGGCCGGTGCCATGCGCGGACAGACGGCGGAAGTCGTTGCTTCGTCAATAATTGGAGATTCGGGCGGCGGCCGGGTTCCGTGCGTGGATGTGGACGATGGAGAAACGCGCGCGAGTCAGGCGGCGCGGGCTAGCTCCAAGGGAGCGCGAACGTTAGGGCCCGCCGCCGAGCGCGGGCGCTGTGTCGCGTGATCGACAGGAAGAACCTAGTGTGCGGGCGCCTCGTCGAGGACCCCGTAGCCGGTGGGTGTAAACGGCGTGGACTTCTTGGGCTTCCCGGGCGCGTCGGTGTCGGTGCGGGCTCCAACGATCCAGATGCGCGCGCCGACGTACTCTTGAATCGCGCCAGCGAGTTTGCCGCGAATCCAGTAGCGCTTCCCCTTCGTGGTGGTCAGGACAACCTGGTCGCCCTCGCTCGAGAGAAGACCCACAATCGGGAGTTCCCCGGTGGGCAGCGGCAGGACCTCGTAGCTCGTGGCCTTGATCTCGGCCGTGCCGGGTGTCATCGGCGTGACTACCTTCCCCTGGATCTCGCAGGTCAATCCGGTGAGGCCCCGGAGTTCGGTCATCATCGCGTCGTCGTCGCTGTCAATCGCGACGACGGTCCCATTTTCCATCTGGACCACGAGCGTCGTGAAGGGCGTACTTCCGCGCAGCGACAGGACGCCGTCGACGCTTACGTGCTGCCCGACTTCGATGTCGTTGAAGTCATCGACGACGCGAACCCCCGACCCGCACGCGGCGAATCCCGCACCCAGCGACGTCGCGACCGCGACGAGAACGATCGAGCGCAGACGGGCCGTCGTGATCGTCACTGGACCCTCACGATCGCCTGACGCAGGCGACCCGTTCCGAGGTCGTCGATGAACGTGAACTCGGAGTTGCTTCCCAGCACACCGCTGAAGATGTAGAAATCACCGCTCGCGCGGCGAACGTTGCCGGCCACCGGCGGGCCACCGGAGACGCGATTGGCGACGTACACGGGGTTGAAATCAGTCAGGTCGATCGACGTATAGTTGAAGCGAGGGTCGGCCGTGATCCCTTTTCCGCTCAAATAGAGCGCAGCCAGGAACTCCGCGACGAGGTCGTAGAAGTTCCGGCCGGTGACAGCTTGTACGCTCGCCCTCCCGGTGTTCTGGCTTTGCACGATCTCTTTGAGGATCCCGGTCCCATAGCGATCGGCCATCAGGCGCAGGAACAGGAAGATACCGCCGCGCTGCTCGAGCGGGGCCGTGTTGTGCTCGAGCGAAATGCCCCCTGGGGAGTTCAGGTATCTATTGGCGCGCGCAATATTGGCGCTGTTCATATGATTGAGGTTCTCGGCCATATGGGCCATTCCCTCCTCCAGCCACGTCTCCTGGGTCACGCCATTCTCGTGAAAAATGCGCCAGGAGAAACTGATCATGTGCTGGAGTTCGTGCGCGGTCGTACCGATGTTTTCGTTGCGCGCAAAATCGATCGGAAAACTGTTGCCCGTCTGTCCGTTCGGATCAGCCGCGAGCAGATAGAAGATCTCCGCCTGGTTGGTGACGTTTGCGGGTACGTTGGGCGGCGAGAGCAGGTCGACGGACAGAAAGAATCCCGCGATGAATCCACCGCTCCCCGAAGGCGTCAGCCGGTTGACGACCGGGGTAATCAGGATGATCGCCTTGCCGTTGTGGTCGATGTCTGAATACGGCCCGAAGTAACTCACATCGGTGGCCGAGATCGAATCGTCGAACGCCGCACCGATTTCGCGCAGGTCCGCACCACTGAAGTTGTTGCCGGCAGTGAACGTATCGACGTCCGCATAGACCAGGCACTTGGTCCCCGTATACCGAAGCTGCGCGGTTACTCGATCGTAGCTCGACGGACTGATCACGCTGCCCGTCGTCGTGTTGAGCACATAGAACTGACGAAACTGCTGAATATCCGCCGCGACCGAGCGCGCGCCCGGTTGACTGATCGGCTGCGTGAACCTGCCCGGGCCGCCCGCGCGCTCGATGATCTGGCGCGTCTGGTCCCAGCGCCAGGCTTCGAACGCTTCGTTGGGATCCAGCGCGACGGCCCTATTCCCGGCGGCGAACGCCGAGGCAGTCGGTACCACGTTCTGCGTGGTGATCGCGAAAGACACATCCTCCGAATACGGGAGGCTGGCATTCGTCGCGTGCGGAATCACCAGGTACTTCGTCGACGCCGTCGGATTGGGAAGCGAAAGCACCTGCGAACTGCCGAGTCCGCCGAAGACGAAGAAGTCGCCGATCCCGCGCCGCACTTCCACCGACGGCCCCGCGCCCGTGAGCCCGTTCGCGGTAACCGACACCGGACCGGTCGTGGCGTCCTGGTCGACGACAACGCGCAAGGTCGTCGAGCTGCCGGAGAACGGCGTCGACACGCCCAGCGGATTGGTGAACCTCACCTGGTTCTGACTGGCGGGTGTCGCGAAGTCGGAGCCGGTGATTTCCAGGGTGTCGCCGGGCGACACGATCGTCGCGCTCACGCCGCTGACCACGGGCGTGTTCGCGGGCGTCTCCTGCGTCGGCGAATCCTTGCTGCAGGACATCAGGGACACGGCCACGGCGGCGACGCCGATTGCGACCGGCAAACGACAATGCTTCATGAAACGAACTCCGATCGGTGTTACGGAATCGAGCGGACACTCCCCGGGTCGCAGGGGGTCCGACCCGACGTCTTCAACGGTACCGCACCCGTGCACCGGGCGGCAAGGGAGATCGGCGCGCCGGGCATGTTCCTTGCACGGACTCCCTCGTCAATTCCGTCGATTTCCGGAAGTTCCTCGCGCGGCCATGAAGACGACGCACGACGCCTATAACATTCTCGTAATCGATTCCAGCGACTGGGATGTCGAGCAGATTCGCGGGCTGCTGCGCGGGCTCTCCCAGCCGATCCGGCTGATCAATCCGGCCGACCTCGACGTCGAGGGCACGCGCGTCGATATGGTCCTCCTCGGCGTCTCCGACGACGTCTCGTTCCGAACCGCGCGCTCGGTTCTGGACAAGGCGCGCGCCCTGTCCCCCGCCGCGCAGATCATCCTGTGCGTGCCCCGCGACCTCCCCGACCTGGACCGCAAGGTGATGGAGATCCGCGCGCGCGCGTTCGTTTTCAAACCGATCGACGAAGGCGATTTCCACAAACTCCTCGAGCAGACGCTCTCGCAGATCCACCTGCGGCGGGAGCGGCAGGAATACGCGCGGGCATCCAAACGGTCGCGTAAGGTCGACGAGATCGTCGGCATGAGCGAACCCATTCGCCACGTGCTCGATCTCATCGACCGCGTCGCCGAGAGCGCCACGACGTCCGTGCTTCTGCTCGGCGAATCCGGGGTGGGAAAGAGTCTGTTCGCGCATACGATTCACGAACGCTCGGCGGTCGCCGAGGGCCCGTTCATCGAAATCAACTGCGCCGCCATCCCGCCCACGCTGCTCGAGAGCGAGTTGTTCGGCTACGAGCCCGGTGCGTTTACCGACGCGCGCGGACAGAAGGTCGGCATCATCGAACTCGCCGACGGCGGGACGCTGTTCCTCGACGAAATCACCGAGATCCCGCTGGTCACGCAGGCCAAGTTGCTCAAGTTTCTCGACACCAAACGATTCCGGCGTCTGGGCGGCGACCGCGAAATCTCCGTCGACAACCGCGTGATCGCCGCCAGCAACCGCGACATTCGCGCCGAAGTCCGCGACAAGAATTTCCGCGAGGATCTCTTCTACCGACTCAACGTCGTCGAGATCCACGTGCCGCCGTTGCGCGAGCGCCTCGACGACATCGAGTCGATCTCGGCGCACTATCTGGGCGCGTTCAAGAAGAAGTTCGGCAAACCGGACCTCGTGCTGTCTCCGGCGGCGCGCGCACTGATGCGGGAATATCCGTGGCCCGGCAACGTGCGCGAACTGGTGAACGTCCTCGAACGCGCCGTGCTGTTGTGCAAAGACGATCGCATCGACCCGGAGCACCTCCCGATCGAGACCGATGCTGTGCGTCCGCACGCGGTTCCCGCGCGCCGCTCGGCGGGCAAGCTCGAAATCGACCTGCCGCCCGGCCGCGTGACCCTCGACGAACTCGAGTGCGCCCTGATCGAGGCCACCCTGGAGCGCACGCGGGGAAACGTCTCGCGAACCGCGGACCTGCTGGGATTGAGTCGCGGCGCGCTCCGGAACAAACTCGCCCGCCACGGCATCGACGCCCATGCGTTTCATCGCCCGCACCTGGTCGCATCCGACTGACGCCATTGCGCACACCCGCGCGATCGGCTAGCATCGGGGCGACATGCCCGCATCCGAACGCATCACGATCCGCGACGCCAGCGAACTCGACGTCTCTCTGCTCGTCGAGTACAACAAGAAGCTCGCGCTGGAATCCGAAGGCAGGATTCTCGACGACGCCACGTTGACCGCGGGGGTGCGTCGCGGACTCTCGCACCCGGAACTCGCCCGCTATTTCATCGCCGAGGTCGGCGACCGACCGGTCGGGACGACCATGCTGACATTCGAATTGACCGACTGGCGCGACGGCGTGTTGTGGTGGTTGCAGAGCGTCTACGTCGAACCCGAGTACCGACGGCACGGCGTGTTCCGCGAAATCTACCGCCACATCGAAGCGCTTGCGCGCCGGCATCCGGACGTCCGCGGCCTGCGGCTCTACGTGCACCGCGAGAACGATCGCGCGATGAAGACGTACGAGAACGTCGGCATGTCGAAGGCCGAGTACGACCTCTACGAGCACGACTGGTCCGGTTCCGTCCGCCCGGCCGAGGACGCGTAGCGTCCCGCACAGCGACGGCCGTGGACCGATCCGCACCCGCACCGACCCGTGGCATCGCGCAACTCCTCGTTGCGCTTTCGGGCGTCGCGTTTCTCGCCGCCGCCGTCCTTCACAATCGCTGGACGGTGGGTCTCGCCGTCCGCGCCGCCCGCGCGATGTTCCACCTTCCCGTCGCCTTTCCGGACGCGTGGCACGTTCACCATGCGCAGTTCATGTACTTGATCGTGGGCGCGGCGTTGATTCTCGTTTCGATCGTCATCGCACGCGTTCCCGCCGTCGACCGCTGGTTTCGGCGGGGGCAGGTGGAAAAGATCGTTCTGGCGATCATCGTCGTCGCGGTGCCGCTCGGGTGGCTCGAAATCGGAATGCGCACATTCGCGCCCGAGAGCGAGAAGACCACGACGTTGTTCGAGCGCGACGACGATCTGGGATGGAAGCTTCGCCCGGGCGCGGTCGCCGAGTGGGGCGGCGTGACGGTGTCGATCAACGAGCGCGGTTTCCGCGGACCCGTCGTGCCCTACGCGCGCACGCCGGGAACGCGCCGCATGGTCTACCTGGGGGATTCGGTGACGTTCGGATACCGTATCGCGCGCTGGCAGGACACGTTTCCGTATCTCGTCGGCGAGTCGCTGGCCGCGCGCGACTCGGTGCCGGTCGAAACCGTGAATCTCTCGGTCGAGGGCTATTCGCAGTGGCAGGAGGCCATCGTGATGGTCCGGGAAGGAATCAAGTACGCGCCGGATCTGGTGGTCATCGGCTTCGTACTCAACGATGTCACCGAGATGTTCCACCTCGCGCGTTTCGGCGGGGGCGACGAAGGATTTCAGCTGCGCCACACCTATACGTCGCGCCTCGACCGTGTGCTCTCGAAGAGCGCGCTCGTTTACGAACTTCGCCGTGTCATCCGCGCGATCAAGGCGAGACGCGTACTCGGAAAGGACGCCCGCCTGGGCGCGATCCGTCAGGAGATGCTGGAGGTCGACACGTTGATGCGTTCGCCCGACCAGCCCAACGTCCGAACCGCGTGGGGTATTGCGCTCGCCGATCTCCAGCGCATCGTGGACCTCTGTCACCAGCACGAAATTCCCGTGTTGATCGCCGTCTTCCCGTTCGCGACTCAACTGGACGATCCGGCGGACCTTTCGGCACCGCAGCACGTGATCGACGACTACACCCACGCGCACGACATCCCCGCCGTCGATCTCCTGCCCCGGCTGGTCGATCACATCCGAACGACCGGGGCATCGCCGTCGGATGTGTTCGTCGACCATGACCACCTCACCCTCGAGGGCCACCGGGTGGTTGCTGGACTCCTCGAAGACCCGGTGGCAGCGCTCCTCTTCCGTCGCGCTCCGTAAGGCCCGCCGGGACCGTCTTCGTTACCCCGTCCCGTTCCTCCCTTGTGCCATCGCACTGCTCATCGGTCGGTCGCGAGCACGGGTGTGAGCGACTTGCACGCAGTGGCGAGGTCGATCAGTTCGGCGCGGTCCCCATAGCGGTCGTCACCCAGCGCCGACTTCGCGGCATCCACCCCGGTGATCGTGAACGCGCCGTCGGCGAGCGACATCGCCCCCATGGTGGTTGCGACGATGATCACATTGGTGTACGCGAGCGGTTGTCCGGTGGTCTTGGCGGTCACGCGCCCGTAAATCCCGCCCGTCGCAGCGTCGGCAAACAGGTGATCCCCCGTCGCCGCGCAAAGGGCAAGCGCGAGCACGACCCGCAGGATGGCAGATTTCATTTCTGGCCTCCCGGTCTGGTTGAAATTCTGTGGGGATCGTTGCTGCCGCGGCCGTGGGGATCGTGGCCGCGTTCGGGTCGCTACGGAAAATCAATATCAGTCGCGGCCGGCTGTCAAGTGCCGGTCGCGCATTTTCAGAACGAGAAGCCCATGACGACGTAGTATCGCCACTGCGGATCGTAATTGACCGGCGCGACCGCGGAGATCGGGTTCTGATAAACCGCCTTGTCCATGGCGTAGGCCGCGGTCACGTTGAGTGTCGTCGGGTAGGAATAAAACGATCCCATGTTGAGACGCAATTCGCCCCCCGCGCTCCGATAGACCTTCTTGTTCGTGCTCGCGGGACCCTGCCACGCGCTTCCGGCCTCGAAGAATACGCCGCCGTAAAGATCCTTGAAGGTCAGCCACGACAGCTGCTTGTCGATCTGCCGGAAGATTGGGAACCGGTACGTCGCACTTGCGAGCGCGCCTTTTTCTCCGCCGATCGCATAATACGTGTAGCCGCGCAGTCGATCCATTCCGCCCATGTACACCCAGAAGAAGTCGTCGACGGGCGTGTCGATCAAGGACGTCATCAGGCGCAATTGCAGCGTGTGCCGCCAGCCCGGAAGCGCGAGATACTCGCGCCAGTCGAGCGTGTACTGGCCGAACCGGAAACGCGTGAACTTCGGATTGACGCCGTAGTCGAATTCGCCGCTGACGAACAGATCGTCGTTCGCGTACATGACCTCGGCCGCGATTTCGCGCCCGCCACGCGGATTGATATCGCTGTCCACGGAGCGCTTGATCCCCTTGTAGTACCAGCTCGCGCGCGCTTCGTTGGCGACGTAGTACTTCCAGCCGACGGCCTGTTCCGCCCGGGGCGTTGCGGTGGGGTCGCCGAGTGGCACGTACCTGGGCTCGAGGTGGACGTTGTATTCGCTGTGATTCCACCAGAACTTGAGATCGTTGCGCCGCGTGAGATTGTACGGGTCCTCGAATTCGAATCGAAGCCCGAGATCGGCGGACCAGACGTCGTAGCGGTACTTGATATAGTAATAGCGATCGAGGTCCTCGATCGCGAACTGGTCGTTGTACACCTGGCGCACGCGGTAGTACTCCATGAAGATCACGGGAAACAGACGCCGCAGTTCGAAATCGACGACCGCGTCGTATTCGCCGTCGGCCCCGTACGACCCCCCGAAGAACAGGCTCTGACGCTCCAGGATTTCGTTGTTGGCCACGAACAGTCCCGCGCGCGGCTTGTTGTCCCACAGCACGAACCGCGGGTAGAACTGGAAACCGGTGTAGTCCCACTTGTAGGGCGTCGCGTCGAGCGGCGGGTTCTCCGGGAGACCGGCCGCCGGCTGCTGCGACGTGGAATTAGCGGAGGGCACGAGACTCGTCGAGGCCTGGTCGAACGAAGGCGTCAGGGGCGACGCGACGTAGTCACTCTTGAGCGCGCGGCACTCGTCGAATTCGCCCGCCGTCCGCACGGTGTATTCCGACTCGGCGATCGTGTCGACCGGCGCCGCATCCGCACCGAGCAGCGACACGCGATATCCCTTCCCCGTGTACTGCGAGTACACCACGGCGCCGTCGTACGACGCGAGATCGGGCATGAAGGCGCCGCCGATGACATTGGTCAGTTGCGTCACCTGGCCGCTGTCGCGGTCGAGGCGGTAGATGTTGAAGATGCCCGAGCGATCCGACGCGAACACGATTCCGCGACCGTCCGGCGTCCAGCGTGCGTCGCGTTCGTCGCTGCCCGTGCGGAGTTCGTAGCGAAAGTCGCTGCCGTCGGCGGCGACCGAGGCGATGTCGCGCGTCCCCTGCGTGAAGACGCCAAAGAGGATACGCGAACCGTCGGCGGAGTACTCCGGCGCGTAGATTTGGATACCGCCCTCGCCGCCGAAGATCACGCGCTGGTTGGATCCGTCGGCGTCGTATACCGCCAGGCGGTGCGTGCCGTCCCGGTTCAGGACGCACGCGATCGACTTGCCGTCGGGCGACCACTGCGGTTCGGCGGCGCGTGCCCGGGTGGTGAGGCGTGTTTCCTTGTGCGCGGCCAGGTCGTAGACGAACAGGTCGCTCAACTGGGAACCGTAGGCATCGGCCCGGACATGGCGGGCGTAGGCCAGTCGTTTTCCGTCGGGAGAGAACACGGCTCGCGACGACACGCCGCCCTTGATCTGATCGAGATGCTTGCCGTCGCGATCGGACATATACAGGCTGGTCGACGAGTAGTCGCTGCCCCGGTTCGACAGAAACGCGACGCGCTTGCCGTCGGGGCTGAACGTGGGCTCGATCGTCATGAAGCCGTCGTCGCAAACGACCTTTCCCTCGCGCAGGTTCGCCCGGACCGGCGCGAGCTGGCGGTCGTAGCGGTCGCGCATCCAGGCGACCCAGTCCTTGTACAGCTTCGTCGCCGCTCTTGCCGGTGACGTCCTTGAGTGCGCCGTCGATGGTGAGGCGGTAGAGTTTCCCGAGCCGGCGACAGATCCTCTCCAGTGATTCGGGCCCGTAGGTCGCGGCGATGTAACGCACCAGGCCGTAGCCGTGGTCGTACACCTGCTCATTGCCGATGCTGCGATGCCCGAGAAACCCCATCTCGTCGTAGGTGAGCATCTTGTTCTCGACGACCGCGCTGCGCAGAATCATGTCGCGGTGCGAGTCCCAGCAGTCGGTTTGCTTGTCGGGTGACTGATACTGTGCCACGCCCTCCGCGAACCAGCCCGGAACGACGGTCCCGGTGAACGGATACGACACGATGAGGTCGGGGTAACCGGTGATCACGTCGGGGCGCTTCTCGGATTCGAATCCGACGGCCTGAAAATAGAGCGCCGGAATCCGTAGCGGCATCTTCATCGACGACTGAATGGAAACGATGTGCGTGAACTCGTGGGTCACGACGTTGCGAATCCAGTCGGTCGTTCCCCGGAAATTGAATTCGAGGTTCGTTGCCCAGATCTCGATCTTGTTGTCGTAGTAGAACGCGGCGCCGTTGGAATAGTCCTCGGTGTCGAGGAGCACGAAGTGGCAGCGCTTGGGCTCGTAGTCGTAGAGCCCGGTGATAAATGGATAGATCTCTTCGGCGACCTTCGCGACCTGCTGGGCCGTCCATTCTTCGCCGACGTGGAAGTGAACGTCGAAGTGCTCGGTGGAAATCGTCTTCCACTCGAGCTTCGGGTTGGGAACGGCGCGCGCCACCCGCGCAGACACCGCCAAAAACGCCAGCGTCGCGGCCAGAAGCGCGACGCGGGGAACGAACGAGCGTATGAACATCAGTACCGCTGGATGAACGACAGGGGTGGGTCGACCGGTCAGTGGAACGTTTTATTGGCTAATAATTTAGCCGTTTTCGCCGGCGGCGTCAATCCGGTTTTTCCCATGGCGCGATCAGAACAGTCGTGGCGCATCCGGAAATTCGGTACCGATACGCGCGGCGGGCGGCGAGAACAATGAGCGATCGAGTTCGATCAGACGCACGCGGTCGGCGGCGATATCCGCCCGCAGCGCGTCCACGACTTCGTCCTTCGCGGTGATATAAAGGATCTGCCATCCGCGATTGACAAGAAGATGCAGCATTCTCATCAATGCGCGCATGCGCACTCGATCCGCTTTGAGAAACGGATCGTCGAGTATGAAAAAGCCGCGCGTCTCGGGGAGCATACGCTCGGCGATGCTGGCGCGAATCGCCAGATAGAGCTGGTCGTACGTTCCCCCGGACAACACCGAAGCCGAGAGCCGCTTGCCGTCCGCCTGTTCGACCTCGACCTCACCGTCCTCCAGGTAGACCGCCCGGTAGCGTTTGTCGGTGATCTCGTGGAACCACCGCGAGACCAGTGCGCCCGGACCGAACAGTTCCCCGACCTTCTCCTGTTCCTCCGCGTCGATCTCGTTGAAGATGCGGATTGCTTCCTGCGCGAGCCGCTGTTCGCGCCGCACCGCTTCGCAGAATTCCATCACCCGCGCGTAGACGTCCGCGAGTTCGCGGGTCGTGCGGCACCGGATCGGCCCCTCGACGACGCCGAGTTCGGAGACGCGGATCTCCATCCGGCGCAGTTCCTGCCGCGAGTGTTCGAGCCGCTGGCGCTGTGTGCGTTCCTCGTCGGCCACGCGTTCGAGCTCGCGTTCGACGCGGCGCATCGCCTCCGGGTCGTCGACGTCGACGCCATCGCCGGGGCGCGCGTCGGCGCGGCCGCGTTCGATCTCGCGTTCGCAGGTCGCGAGCAGCGCGTCGCGGTCCATGGCCGCGACGGCCGACGGCACCAGGGTCCGAAGCGACGCCATCAGCGCGGCGATCTCCGTTTCGATCGCGTGGCGTTCGGAGGCGGCCGCCGCCATGGCGTCGACCGACTCGAACCCGCTCTGCGCGCGCAACGACACTTCGTCGCGATCGAGTTGCAGGAGTTGTTCCCGCCGCTCCTCCATGGCGGCCTCGCAGCCGGCGACGTCGCGCTCGCGCTGGCGCAAAACCGTCTCCTGTTCCCGGGCGCGTTCCGCCGCCTGCCCCGCTTCCTGTTCCATCGCGCCGAGCGCCTCGATCACGCCGTCCGCCGAATCCACCGGAAGTCCGAGGCGCACGGACGTCGCCACCAGGTCCAACTCGTTGCGCGTCAGTGCCGCACGCGCACGCGATCCTCTCCAGAGCGCAACGCCGCAACCCAATGTGGACAGCGCGGACACCGCGCCGACGCCGGCGGCGAACAGGGACCGCGTGATCACCCAGCCGACCACTGCCGCCACGCCGAGCACCACGAAGAGGATCATCGCGCCGACCACGTTGCGCGTGCCGCGGTCGGCGTGTGCACGCGCGGCCCGGTCGCGCATCCACGCGTCGACCGCCGGGCGCATCTCGCGATCGACACGTTCCCGCCGACCCGCCACCTCCTCCGCGCGTGCCGCCAGCGTGTCCCACGACGCCCGTGCCTCGTCACCCGCAGCGACCAGTTCCGCCCGCCGCGTGACGAGGTCGGCAAGGTCGCGGTCGAGGACACCGCGCGTAGTGGCGATCCCGCGCCACGCGTCGAGTCGCGTATCGTCGGCGGCCGCGAGTGCATCCGCCGTGATGATCTGCTCGCGAACCTTTCGCAACGCGGCCTGCGCCACTTCCAGTCGAGACCGTCGCTCGGCGTCGCGGCGGCGGCGGCTCTCCGCTTCCAGCCGCTCGCGGGTCTCGGACAAGTCGGCCACGCGACGCGACGCATCGTCGAAGCCGCCGGCACGCAGCGAATCGCCGAGCGCGGCAAGCGCGTCCACGAGACGCTCGGCGGCGGCGAGCTGCTCGTTGATGCGTTTCTGCTCCTTGTCCTTGCGACTCGCCAGCGGGCTGCCGGGGTCGGCGCTCCGAAGCCGCCCGATGCGCTTGAGTGATTCCTTCAGGTGATCGATCGTGCCCGACCGCGTGCCGCACAAGCGCTCGCTGACGCGGTCGTAATACGCACCTTCGTTCTTGAGCGCGAGATCGCTGTCGCGAATGAGGAACACGTTGCGGAAGTCTTCAGGTGTGATCGGGACGGGCGCAACGCGCGCCAGCGTGTCGTCCGCGCCGATCTTCACCTCGTCGGCGTGCGTTGCTACCACGAAGAAACCCTCGGGACGTTCTTCGACGCGCGAGAGGTTTCCGAACAATTTGTAGTGAACGCGCTTGAGCTCGTCCTTGAACAGCATCCGCACGAGGGCGTCGATCAGGAGCGTCTTGCCGCGTTCGTTGGGGCCGTAGATCACCGTGAACGCCGAGAGTTCGTTGTCGAAGGGCTGCAGCGGACCGTAGCGCTGCACGACCAGTCGCTTAATGCGCATCGGGCACCTCGATCATCGCGCGGATGACCATCTCGCGCACCAACGCGCGATCGTCGTCGCCGAGGACGGTGCCCGCGAGGCGCTCCTCGAAGCGGCGAAACAGGTCACCGACAAGAATCCCACCGACGTCGCTGCACCCGTCGGCATCGAATGTGTCCACATTGAAGCGCGCGCGGATCTCCTTCAATCCCGCATGGAATTCCACTTCCGTCATTCCGTAGCGAGTGAGATCCACGTATCCGCGGATTTCGACCAGCGCGCGCGCGGACGGATGAAGCGTGGAGAGTTCGCGCTCGATCCGCGCGAAGGGGTGCTCGGAATCGGCCGGCGACAGGCGCACGGAGACCGCGGCGAAGTGCTGCGTGTCGAGCGGTGTCGCGGCCGGTGCCGCGCCGACGTCGACGAGCGTCGCGTGGCGCCGTCCGGTCTCGCGTCGCGTGATGGACACGGGCGATCCCGAATAGACGAAATAGCCGGTTCCGCACGCGCGCACGTCGTGCGATCGATGGAAGTGCCCCGCCAGCACGTAGTCGAAGCCCAGCGCGGCGAGTTCCAACAGGCGCGCCGGCATATAGTCGCGATCGTCTTCGTCACCGAATGCGCCGCCGCCGGGCGTCAGGTCGAGGAGTTCCCCGTGATAGAGCAGGACATTGGGTCCGTCGGATCGCTGCGCGCCCGCGGCGCGCAGTCGCACGAGTGTCCCGTCGATTCCGACGTCTTCGAACGGCACGCCGACGAAACGCACACCGTCGACGTCGGCAACGACGTCGTTGCCCGCGAGCACACGCACGTTGTTGCCGAAGAAATCTCCGGGGCGAATCCCGCGGGCATCGTGGTTGCCGGGAATGATCAGCACGGTGCCGGCGAACCGCTCAAAGGTGCGACGGAGTTCCGACTTGAGAACGGGCGCGTCGACATCCCGGTCGAAGAGGTCGCCCGCAATCACCAGGGCCGCCGCACCCGACGCCGTGGCCGCGTCGATGACCACGGTCAGCGCCGCCCAGCGCTCGTCACCAGTATTGCGCAGATGAATGTCCGCCGTGTGGAGTATCCGCATCGGCGCCAGTATAGACCATCCCGTCGCAAACGGCTGCGGCCGATCCTCGGGTCGGAGCATCTACTGGCGGCGCTTGCGGGCGACGCCCCGGGTCGTGTCGAAATATTCCTGCAGGAATTCGACGAATCCGGTCGCCGTGCGCGAGAGCGTGCGGTTGCGGCGCACGTACAGCGTGATCTCCTGGCTCATCACCAGCGTCGGAATCTCGAGGCGAACCAGTTGCCGGCGGCGGATCTCGGTCGCGACCGCGGTTTCGGGGAGGAGGGCCAGCCCCATGCCGGCCAGAACCATCTGCTTGATCGTCGCCGCGTTGGAGGATTCGACCGCGTATTCGACCTTGAGGGCCATGCGTTTGAACAGCGCGTCGGTCATCGCCCGTGTGTGCATGCCCTCGTGGTACCCCACGAACGGATGGGCTTCGAGGTCCCGGGGCGTGACGCGTGGGACGGTCGCGAGCGGGTGATCGGGCCGGGCCACCAGGAACATCTTGTGCCGGGTGAGCGGGGTGGCCACGAGTTCGGCATAGGCCCTTTCCCACGGGACGATCGCGAGATCGGTCTTTCCCTGGATGAGTTGATCGACCACGCGCTCGGACTCTCGAAAGTCGATGCGCACGCGAACATCTGGAAACTGCTCGCGATACGCCGAGAGAATATCGGGGAGGACATAGATACCGAGGCTATTGACGGTCCCGACGCTGACCGCGCCGGTGACCAGCCGGTCGGTCTCCCGGAACTCCGACACGAGATGGTCGACTTCGCTGAAAACGCGTTCGGCCATCTCGAACGTGCGCTGTCCGGCTTCGGTGAGGGTAACGCCGGAGCGGCCGCGATCGAACAGGGCGCCCCCCAGCGACGATTCCAGCGCCCGGATCTGCACACTCAACGCCGACTGCGAGACGAGCAGCTGGCGCGCGGCGCGCGTGAAGCTGCCGTGACGGGCAACCTGGTAGAAGTAATACAGGTGGTTCAGGTTGAGGGCTTCCATAACTTTTCGAGATAACCCAAATATATATTTTCTATTTTACGAATATCAAGACCCGATCTATGTTTCATCCCGAAGCCGGTACCGCGGATAAGACATGCGGCAACCGTTCGGATACCAAAGGGTTGAGGCGGACGGTATCGGCTTCACCCAATTTATCTGCAAAGCCAACAGGAAGAGGAAACGGCGCGACCCTAGTCCCCCTACCCAGAACGCGCCTTCTTCAGTCCCCACCAGAGGAAGGCGGCGCGCCGCAAGGCGCGCCTGCCTTCCGACCCTTTTATCGAAGTTGATATCAGACGCGGGCTCCCGGAACCGGGAGCCCGTTTCGTTTCGGCCCTCGCGGGATACCCCCACCGGGGTCCGACTCCATAACATCAGAAGAGATTTAGGGTTTACGCGCCGAAGCCGGTCGGCGTAGATTCTCCGAACCGGGCTGGCCTCACCCCGCCGGAGGCGCCATCGTCGGCCCGATTTCCACGATCCTTATGCGACCTGTACTCATGTTGCTCGCGATACCGCTTCTGTGCGCGACTGCGATCGCCTTGGCGGGCCACGCGGATCCCCCGTCGCCCCTCCCGGGCGGCGAGCCCCCGATGCGCCCGGACCCGATCCCGGCCGTGCAGGGCATGGCCTTCGTCCCGGCCGGCGAGTTCCTGATGGGCAGCACCGCCGAGGACGTGCTGAAGTGGGCGGACGTTGACGAATTTCCGCAGCGCCGGGTCTGGGTGGACGACTTCTACATGGACGTCCACGAAGTCACCAACGCGCAGTACAAGGTCTACGTCGACTCCATGAAGGTCGATCCCCCGTCACGCTGGCTCGACGGCCGGTATGCGATCGGCGAAGACGGATTCCCGGTGATCTCGGTGACCTGGGACGAAGCCGCCGGCTACGCCCGATTCATGGGCAAGCGTCTGCCGACGGAAGCGGAGTGGGAGAAGGCGGCGCGCGGCACGGACGGCCGCACGTATCCCTGGGGTGAGGGATTCGACCGCACGCGCGCGAATAACAGCGACCGGCTCTTTCCGATCATGTCCTACCCGACGGGTGTCAGCCCGTACGGTTGCTACGACATGGCCGGTAACGCGGCGGAGTGGGTGGACGGCTGGTACGAGGCATACCCGCGCGGTCCGAACGACATCCTTCCCGAGGGCGTCCCCGACCGCAACGAATTGTTCCGCAAGGATCGCCGGGTGTACCGCGGTGGATCGTGGAACACGTTTCCAAAGTTCCTCCGCTGCGCGAACCGGGAAAGCACGCCACCGGACAAGCACTGGGTCTACGTGGGATTCCGGTGCGCGATGGACCCGCCCTGGCGCACCCCACAGGACTAGCCGCCCGTCGGCTACGGCGTCGGTTGTGACGTGAGTTGCCGGCGCATCTCCAGCGCCGCAGCGTTGTTGCCATCCAGAGCGAGTGCCCGGTTGCACGCTTCCAGAGCTCCGGCCGTGTCGCCCGACGTTGCCTCGGCTCCGGCGAGCGCGACCCACGCGGCCGGGTTCCGGGGAACCAGCTCTGCGAGTCGTCTGAACGCCGCAACCGCATCGTCGAATCGACGCGCCGTCATCGCCGACCGGCCGAGCTGGTTCCAGGCGAGGACGTTGGCCGGGTCGATCTCGGTGGCCTTGCGGAACGCGGCGGACGCCGCGTCATAGTCACCGCGCGCGAATCGCGCGAGTCCGAGATCCATCCATGCGGGAGAAAAATCGGGCGATTCCACTGTCGCGCGCTCGAGTTCGCGCGTGGCGGCGGCAAACTCGTCCGCGCTGTGTGGTTTTCCCTCGAACGTCATCGGGTGATAGGCCCGGTACGCGTGCGCGTCCAGCCAGGTCGAATCGACCGACGACGATCGCACATAAACGAACGCCACCGGGTCCATGTGGACGAGCGCCCAGGTCGCGTGCGCGGCGACGAGGTTCTGGTGGATGTTGCGCATCCCCGCATCGGCGCGCGCGGGCGCGGGGAGAATGAACGAATCGATCCGGTATTTCTCGATGATCGATCGAAGCGCCGGCGGGTTGGTCTGCGCCACCAGAAAGTCGCGGTAGAGACCGGGGTCGAAGTTGCGGCCGTCGATGAAAGTATGCCGGCGACCGTAGAGATCCCAGAGCATGTAGGACCCGAACCCGATCGGGTGGAACGGCCGCATCGCGATGTCGTTGTCGACGACGAAGGCGAGCGCCGCGTCGGGATCGAGGTCTTCGACGGGCCGATCCGTCAACCGGCCGCGCTCCGCGAAACCCAGCGCCACCGCAATTGCGACCGCGGCGATACTCCACATCGGCGCCGGCGCACGCAACCGGGAGCGCAGCCACGCCGGTACCGGGGACAATCGCAACAGGAGTGCGACCATCGGCACGGCGACCAGCGCGAATTCCACGCGAAAGCGATGCGACTGGAGCGAGAGAACCGCCGTCGCCACGAGTAACGCGACAGGACCAAGCGGGAGCCGCCCCAGGTTCAGCAGGATCGCGAGTGCCGCCACCGCCAGCAGAATCTCGTAGTACGGATGAAAATTGGCTGACGCGATCGCAGGATCGAACGGGGACTTCCACTCGAGGGTGAAACGCGACATCAATTCGTGCTGCGCGGAATCGAACGGCTGAATCAGGAACGCGTGCGGGTTCGGATTGACGGCGCAGACCAGGGCCATCAGGAGCACCAGCACGAGGCCGCGACGAGGATCACGCCGGTGGAGCGCCGTCAGGAACGGAACCTGGGAGCCAATCCATTCGCTGGCGAAGAAGATGGCAGCGACTACCGGTCCCAGGAGGAAGCTCGAATGCAGTTGCACCCAGAACAGCTGAACGACGACCGGCAGCACGAAGAACGATTTCCCCGTCCGCTCATGGCACGTGAGGAGGAAACCCACGAGCCACACGAGAAAGACGTACTCGAAGAGTTGCCCCCGGTCGGCGAATCGCGTGTGCGCGGTGAGCAACATGAGCAACATGAGCGGCGATGCCATCGCCCACGAAACGCCGGCGAAGCGTACGGCGCGCAGCGTCATCACCGACACCAACGCGACCAGGCCGATTCGCAGCGCGGTGATCGCGCCCATGCCCGCGGCGGCGTGGAGCGCGTAGAACACGATCGCCGACAGATAGCTCTGCGGAGACCAGGGCGCGCCGGCGACCGTGAAGGTGAACGGATCCCGGTAGATGTAGGCGTGCGTCTCGACGATGCGGCGCCCGACCGCGAGCAACCACCACAGGTCAAGATTGGGCGGCGGGACGATTACCAGTGCGGCCGCGAACAGGGTCACCGCGATGGCAACGCCGACATCGAGCCAGTTCTGAGAGTGTCGCTTCGACATCGTATTTTTCGTTTTTCGCCGCTCTCTCGGGTGGAGCCGGGTGTCCTCACGGGGACAACGCGTCCCCCGCTTTGAACGTAGGGGGACAACCGCCGTCCGGCGGACCATCGGCCCGGCGCCCGGCACGGGCAGCGAACCGATTCCAGGACATTAGCTTACGGCCACCGGTCTGGCAACCCTCGCCGACGGCATGTCGGTTGCCTTACTCCAGCCCAGGCGGGCCTCCCGGAGCGCCCGTCGAAAGACTCGAGCGCCCCGCTCGCGACGGAGGGACCGTCGTCATCGGACCAGGAAAAAGGAGTGGCTTCATGAAACGCACCCGAACGGTTTTGAATCTGTTGATGATCTCGCTCGTCGCGGCGTGGGTCATCAGCGGCTGCGAGAATTCGACGGGCACGGACTCGGCGAACGACGTGTCGAGCCGGACGCAGACGATCAACCTCGACGATACGTACGGCGGCTACAACACCGCCGACGAATCGCCCGCATTCAACGACGCGATGCTGGCGACCGATTACGGCCCGGACAGCGACGCCGAGGTCAACGACACCACCGACGATCCGGCCGCGGTTCACGACAACCTCCACCCGCACCGGTACCTCATGATCACGTGGGGCAACCTGCGCGCGGATTCGCTGATCGACTTCCCCACCGACTGGAGCGGTTCGCTGTGCGCGGACAACGCCGTGGTGGTCGTCCGCCGCACGATTCGCTTCGATGCGCGCGACTATCTGCTGCCGCGCACGTCGCGCGGATGCGTGGAGTGGGTCTCGCACACGCAGCCCCACTACGACGGCATCCTCGTTTCGATCCTTCCCATTCGGTGTGACTCCATGCCGGCCGCATCGGCGACCGATACGTTGTGCACCAAACCGTTCTCGATCACGTTCACGACGGGCCCGCTCACCGTGACGCTCTCGCAGGACGACCTCGTCAACCTGCACCGCGTGGTGACCGTCGACGACGCCGGCAATGCCGTCGCGTTCAATACGTTCGTCGTCAAGCCGGGCGACTGCCCGGGCGGATTCCTCGCCGGTCAGTGGAAGCCGGTCCAGGACGAGCGTATCGCCGGACGCTTCCGGGGCAAGTGGATCAGTGAGAACGGCGTGCACATGGGCTATCTGCGGGGTGTCTACGGCGAGAACCACCGCGGCGACCATGTGTTCTTCGGTAAATGGATCACCGACACCGGCCGCTTCCAGGGCCTGCTCTCCGGAAGCTACGGCGCGGCGCCGGCGGCGAGCACCACGGAAGCCGACGGATGGTTCAAGGGGATCTGGTTCTCGCGCGAACTGCGCGTCGCCGGAGAACTGGGCGGTGTATGGGGAACCGGCACCAACGATACCGAAGGCGGGTTCTTCCGCGGCGAGTGGCGCAAGCACTGCCCGCGATAGGTTCACCCTGACGTTCAACGCCTGAACGTCCCCACGAAACGCCTCCGTGGAGTCCAACTCCGCGGGGGCGTTCGTGCGTCCGGGATCACCCCGAATAGAACATGACGTCGATGTAGTGACACAATGTCCCGGCGATCACGAACAGGTGCCACACCAGATGGCCATAACGCAGCCGGTCCGCCGCAAAGAACGCGACGCCCACCGTGTAGAAGAGGCCCCCCACTCCCAGCCAGAGGACGCCGCGCGGACCCATGCTCTCCCACAGTTGCTGGATGCCGACGAGGATCATCCACCCCATCGACAGGTAGAGGACAGTGAGCAGCGTTGGATAGCGAACGCGGCTGATCGCGGTCAGGACGACTCCCGCAATGGCAATGCTCCACACGATCGCGAGGAGCGTCCACCCCAGGGGTCCCCGCAGCACGCCCAGCGTGAACGGCGTATAGGTACCGGCAATCAAGAGGAAGATCGCGCCGTGGTCGCAGATCCGGAGCACGTACTTGGTGCGCCCACGCGGCATCGCGTGGTAGAGCGTCGAACTCATGTACATCAGGACCAGCGTCGACGCGTAGACGCTGCACGCGACGATCCGCATCGGGCTCCCGGTCCGCACCGTTCGGACGATCAGGAAGACAGCCGCGGCGACCGCGACGACCAGACCGACGCCGTGGCTGACGCTGTTGGCCAGTTCCTCGCCGCGGGATTGCGCTCGCTCGCGCAGGCGTGGCAACTGACGCGCGCGCGTCAATTGCCCCCTCAATCGTTCCGACAGTGCCATCACCGATTCCACGAGAAGCTCAGCGCAGCACCTTGTACGCGTGCGCCCAGTCGTTTCCCAGGAATCCGGAGATGCACCAGAGAATGCACAGAGGCTCGATGGCACGCGCGGCGTTCGCCCTTCCCATGTCTTCGGTCTCCCAGCCGAGTTGCGTGAGAATTTCCCGGGCGACTTTCTTGGCGCCGTCGTCGTTGCCACAGATGAACATGCTGGGTGGTCCACCGGCGAGCTTCGGATTGACCATCAAGGCGCTGCCCACGGAGTTGAATGCCTTGACGAATCGCGTGTCGGGAAACTGGCGCTGAAGCCGTTCCATCAACGATTCCTCGAGTGTGGTAAAGAACGACAATACGCCGTTTTCCGGCGGCGCGTCGGCGATCGGATTGGTGGCGTCGAGCAGCACCTTCCCCGCCAGATTCGCCGACCCGGCGGCGCGAAGGGCGTCCGCCGCGGCCGTTCCCTTCACCGCGAGAACCAGCACATCGCCGAACTTCGCCGCGTCGGCAAACGTCCCCGTCCGCACGTTCGGATTGCCCTTGCCCCATTCGGCGAGGGTGGCGCCCGTACGCGCGCCGATCGTCACGTCGTGTTTATGTCCCACGAACCCCAGGGCGAGCGTCTTGCCGACGCCGCCCGATCCGAGAATACCGATCTTCATGAAATTGATTCCTTTCTCGCCGCGCGGGCGGCCGCCGGCCAGGTCCCGAACGGAGCCCGGCCCGGGCAGCCGGTCATCACCGCGGCCACAGCCAGCCAAAGACCCCGGCCGTCAACAGCCCGTAGATCAGGCCGTCGACATTGTTTTTGATCGTCGTCAGCCACGCCCGCCTGTACCAGATGCTGTCCTGCCACAGCGCCAGCGAATATCCGACAAATGCCACGCATCCCGCAAATCGGAACACTTCGAGGTAGGTCGTGCCCGCCGATACGGCACGTCCCGTGACGTAGGCAGCGATCACGCTGACCGCCAGGCAGTAAACGAACCACTGCACCAGGCTCTTTGCCATCACGGGTGGCCCGGACGGCATAACGGTGATCACGGCGACCGGCCCCTTGTTCATCTTCTCGAGGAATTCCGGAGACTTCATGTCCTTCTGGCTCGTGCAATACGGAAGCATGTAGTCCCCCGGAGGAATCGCCAGGGGACGTAGCGCACCGACAATCCCATCCTCTCCGGGAAGCTGCCGGAAGTCCGACTTGTGGAACGGCAGAACCGTGTGAAGAATGGCGCTCGCCACGAATACGGCGACCGCCGACAGAACGATCGGAATCCACAACGACACGATTGCGACCATCGTTTCCTCCTTGGTGATCTCGCCGCCGGCGCCGGCACCGCCGACGCCGGGCGCGACGCCCCATGGTACCACCACCGGTCGGACGGCATGCAACCGCGTTGTCGAAGCAAACGAATTGACCCCCTTCCCGGGGGCTGATAGCCTGTGCTCGCCGAACGCGGGAGTGCCTCTGCTCCCATGGTTCGAATCGATACCATCCGCGGGCGAAACGAATTCGTCCGGATTCCCGGCGCAATTGTGCGAGGGATCACCAGTCGGAATCGCGGCGCGTCGCTGGCGCGCGCGAAAACCGCGCGCCGATCACTGTTCGGAACGACGGCGCGACAAAAAGACACGAGAAGGAGAAGTTATGAAAAGACTCATGGGGTTCATTTGTGTGATGGTCGTAACGATAGCGTCCGTCGGGGTTGCAAACGCCGAACGGACGATGTACGTCGGCGTAAAGGGCGGCGTGAATATCGCGTCGGTCGGCGGTAGCGACGCGCCCGACAACACCAGCTCGCTGACCGGGTTCATGGGTGGCGCGTTCTTCGGCATCGACTTCACCCCTCAGTTCGGGGGGCGGATCGAGGGGCTCTACGTCCAGAAGGGTGCGCAGGCCGACAGCGCCAGCGTCGGCGTGAAGCAGAAACTGGACTACATCGAATTCCCGGTGCTGTTCGTCGCGAATCTCTCGTCGGGCGACAAGGGCGGGTTCAATCTGTTCGCCGGGCCGACGTTCGGATTCCTCGCCAGCGCCAAGGGCGAGTCGGGCGGCCTCTCGGTCGACGACAAGGATGCTTTCAAGAGCTTCGAGTTCGGCGCGACCGTCGGGGTGGGCGCGCAGTACAAACTGTCGTCGGTGTCGATCGTCGGCGACGTGCGCTACACGCTGGGCGCGACGTCGGTCGCCAAGGACCAAGGCAACCAGTCGGTGGACCTGAAGACGCGGGGCATCGGCATTATGGTCGGCGTCAGTTTCCCGATCGGGGGATAACCGGTTCGCAAAGGTTTGCGGCGGTGCCTGCGCGTCGGCGCGGGCACCGCGCGCCGGCTACTTTCCGAGAAACGATCCCAGGTAATACGGCCAGAGGACCAGGCCCAGAATCGCTCGCGCGGTCGGCAAATGCAAGTAGCCAACCGTGAAGAGCCAGCCGATCATCCAGAAGGGCAGCGCCAGGCCACCCGCGTCGATCTTTCCGAAGACCACTTTCTTTTCGTCCGACATCGCGCATCCTCCCTGTGGTTCTTGTCCCCGCGGCGAGCGGCAACGAGCGTCGTTCAGCTCCGGATCATACCGTTCTTTCCTTCCAGCGGCCACGGCGGAACATCCAGATTCCCGATGACACCGGCCAGGGATTCCGCCAGGACGATGGACCAGTAGACGCCGGGCAGACCGACGTCAGTCCGGAGCGCGAGCGTGTACGCCAGCGGAATTTCGAGCAGCCAGAAACAGAAGAGATTGATCCGCGTCGGCGTCATCGTGTCGCCCGCTCCGTTGAACGCCTGCATCATGACCATGCCCCACGCGTAGAACAGGTATCCGTAGGATACGATGCGCAGACAATTCGCGCCCGCGGCGACCACGCCCGGGTCGCGAGTGAAGATACGAACCAGTGTCTGATCCAGCACGACGTAACAGACTCCGACCGCCCCGAGCAGGATCATGTTCACCCAGCCGGTGATCCACACCGAGCGCCCCGCGCGCTCCGGGTGACCGGCCCCCAGATTCTGGCCGACCAGTGTCGCCACGGCGTTGCTCAGTCCCCACGACGGCAGAAAGGTGAAGGTGATGATTCGCGCCGCGATCGTGTATCCGGCGAGCGCTTCGCTTCCGAACGTCGAGACGATGCGCACCAGACCGATCCAGCTCGACATCGCGACGACGAGCTGGCCGATACCGCCCAGCGACACCCGAACAAGCCGCCACATCACCGACGCGCGGACGCGCACCTGCGCGGCAGTCACGCGGAGATGCTTGGCACCCCGGACGAGGACGACGAACTGCATGGCCACGCCGACGCCGCGGCCGATGACGGTCGCCACCGCGGCCCCCTCGATTCCCATGGTGGGAAACGGTCCCCATCCCCGAATGAGCGCGGGATCCAGCATGATATTGATCCCGTTGGCCACCCACAGGACGCGCATGGCGATCGCCGCGTCGCCCGCGCCGCGAAACACGGCATTGATGACGAAAATCAACATCACGACGACGTTGCCGCCGAGCATCCACATCGTGTAGCCCGCGCCGTGTTCGATGCTCCACGCGTCCGCCCCCATGAGCGCGAGCACCTTCCGCGCGAAGAACACACCCACGACGGCGATCGGTAGCGAACCCGCGACAGCGACCAGAATCGCCTGCACGGCGCTCTCTGCCGCATCGTCCGGATTCTTTTCGCCGATGCGTCGCGCCACCAGCGCCGTGGTTCCCATCGACAGCCCGATGGCGATGGCGTAGACGAGCGTCATGATCGATTCGGTGACGCCAACGGTGGCGACCGCCGACGCGCCGAGCGCCGCCACGAAGAACACATCGACAACGGCGAAGACCGATTCCATCGCCATCTCCAGGATCATCGGGATGGCGAGGAGCGCGATTGCGCGGCGAATGCTGCCGCGGGTGTAGTCCTGCTCCGTCCCGCGGAGAGCGTCGGTGACGTCCCGGATTATGGATTGGAAACGCGACATGAGGACGGGGACACTACCCGACCGGGGGTCCGGAATACAAAAGAATCGCCCGGTGCCGGAGGGAGCGAATCATCCGACACCGGGCGTGAACCGGCGGGGGTTCCGCCGCCGGTTCAATCCGCGAGGATCTCGTGCTTGCGCCGAATGCGCAGGAACACGCCCAGTCGGAGCAACGCGCGACCCAGCCAGTTGGTTCCGTCCTCGACGAGGGCCGTCGTGTCGGCAGCAGCACCGAGGTGAGGAAGGTGGAGACGAGCAGCCCGCCCATGATCACCAGCGCCATCGAGTAGTAGTAGACGCCGCCCAGCGACGGCTTCTGCACCACGATCGGCACCAGGCCGATCAGGGTGGTGATCGCGGTCATCAGGATCGGGCGCAGGCGTTCGCGGCCGCCCCGCAGCATCGCCTCGTCGCGCGGCATGCCCCGTTCGGCGGTACCTGTTGATGTGCTCGAGCATGACGATGCCGTTGTTCACCACGATGCCGATCAAGCAGCAAGCAAGCCGATCGCCGCCGGCTGGTCGAAGTCGGTCTTGGTGAGGTACAGCGTCCAGGCGGCGCCGGCCAGCGCGAACGGCAGCGCCACCATCAGCGCCAGGGCCTGGCGCACCGACTCGAACAGCCCCGCCATCACCGCGAAGATCAGCAGCAGCGCGAGCAGCAGGTTGGTCATGAACTCCTGCGACTTCTCCTGGCGCCGCTGCTCGCCAGTCGACCGAAGGTCCAGCGGTAGCCGTAGGGGAACTCATGCCGTCCATCGCCGCGGTGACCAGCGGCATGTACTGCCTCGCGGGTTCCCTCCTCGAAGCGCGCGCCGACCCAGAGGCTGGTCAGCCGGTTGTCGCGCTGGATGTCGCGTCGGCGCGGGCGCTGGCTCAGCTCGAAGCGACCAGCGAGCCAGCGGCACCTTGCTCGCCGTCGGTCGTCCAGCAGCGGCAGGTTGGCGAGCTGGTCGAGGCGTCTCGTTCTCCTTCTCGTCCAGGGTCAGGCGCATCTCGCGTTCGCCGTCCGGGGTGCGGAAGCGCGGCAGGCGCGGCCGCGGTAGGTCAGGCCCGACCACCTGGGCCGCCTGGTCGGCGAGTCACGCCGTAGCGCGACGGCCAGCTCGCGGTCGAGCGTCACGTGGCATCTCCTGCCTGCCGGCCTCCTCGTCGCGCTGGCGTTCGACGTCCAGCAGGCCCGGGATCGCCGACAGCGCTGGCTTGGCCTCCTCGCCGAGCTGCAGCAGCACGTCGGTGTCCTCGCCCACGATCTGGAAGCGCGACGCGGTTGCCCGCCGCCGTGGCGCCAGCCCTGCTGCTGGTCCTGCACCTCGAGCTTCACGCCCGCGATCTCCGGCAGGATGGTCTCGCAGCTTCGCGCGGACGAGCGTTGATGTTCTCCTCGTTGGCCTGGCCCTCCTTCAGGTAGATGCGGGTCAGGCGTCCAGCGATCGCTCCAGAAGCTGTAGATCGAGCGCGCCATCAGCTCGTCGCGGTGGGGCTCGAGGGCCTGCTCGACCTGAGTGACGACCTGTCTCCTTGCGGTCCAGGCTCAGGTCCTCGCTGAACTCGTAGCTGATCTGCACGAACAGCTCGGTCTCGTTCGTGTCGAAGTTCTTGTCGATGTGGTGAACGGGATAGACGCGATCGACAGCGACGACGGCCAGCCCGATCACCGGCGTCAGCCAGCGGTGGCGCAGGTGTGAACACGAGCAGCCGCTCGTAGCCGTTCTCCAGGCCGGTCATCAGCCGCCCGCTTGGGCTTCGGGCGCGGAGCGGATGAACCACGAGGTCGCCAGCGGGATCAGGGTCTGGCTGATGAACAGCGACGCCAGGAGCGTCAGGCAGACGGTGATGCCCAGCTCCTTGAGATAGATGTTCATCTCGCTGGGCTTGTTGAAGATCAGCGGCAGGAACACGATCACCGACGTCAGGGTCGCGGCCATGACCGCGGTCGACACCTCGCGCGCACCCGTTGCAGCGCGGCTGTGCGCCGGGTCCTCGCCCATCTCGCGGTGGCGGAAGATGTTCTCCATCACCACCACGGCGTTGTCCACCAGCATGCCGATCGCCGACGATCAGCCCCAGCAGCGTCAGCGTGTTGAGCGCTCTCGCCCCGGGCCCAGATGAAGCCGCAGGTGACGATCAGCGAGAACGGGATGCACATCACCGCGACCATCGTCGTCGACACCCGGCGCAGGAACACGAACAGCACGAGCGCGGCCAGCAGGGCGCCGAAGATCCCGGTGAACGTCAGGTCCCGCAGCGTCTTCGGATCTCCTTGCCCTGGCTGAACCAGACCAGGAAGTTCACGCCCTCGAGCTCGGGATCGCTCGTTCATCCGCGGCGATCGCGCTTGTCGACGGCGTCGCACACCTCCACCGTGTTCGCCTTGGACTCCTGCGACGACGCTGACGCCGATGGCGAAATCGCCGTCGAGGTGGCGGCCGTACTCCAGGGGCGGTTCCTCGTAGACGACGTCGGCCACGTCGCGACAGCTCGCAGCCCGTCGGCGCGCAGCGGCAGGTTCTGGATCTCTTCGACCGATTCGAACGTGCCGACCGTGCGCAGCGACCAGCGTGCATCGCCGGTCGCTGATCCTGCCGAGCGACTGGTCGAAGTTGCTCGTGCGCAGGATGCGCGCGACGTCGCGCACGTCGATCCTGTGGAGCTCCAGGTCGTCGCGATGCGCAGATTGACCCGCACCTCGCGCGGGTTCACGCCGTCCAGACGCACCTGCGCGACGCCGGGCACCGCTCCAGCGGCCGCATGATCTTGCGCTCGAGCAGGTCGTAGCTCTCGCTCAGGTCCCGCTTCGAGCGAGAGCCGGCCCTCGATGATCGGGGCTGTCCGCCTCGCGGGAATCCCAGTTGCTGGACTGACCTGATGTCGCCGATGTCGTCGGGCAGGTCGCCGCGCACGCGGTCGATCTTCTCCCACACCTCGGCCCGGGCCAGCTGCATGTTCTGTGCCCAGTCGAACCCCAGCCGGATTGTGCCGCCGTCGGTCGTCGCAGCGCGACCACATCTGGCTGCAGGCCCTTCACCGAACCCAGCGCCTCCTCGACCGGCCGCACGACCATGCGCTCGACCTGCTCCGGCGACGCGTTCTGATACGGCAGCTGGACGAACAGCTCCGGCTGCTCGAAGTCGGGCATGAACGCCAGCGGCAGGCGGAACAGCGCGACGGCCCCAGCACCACGAGGCTCACGATGATCATGAGCATCGTCACAGGTCGCTTGATGGCGATTTCGGGAAGAGTCATGCCTTCGGCTCCTGCGCTCTCGTCGTCGATCTTTTCAACGGTCACCGTGGGAGGGGACGGCGATGTATGCCGCGGGGATCACCACGAGTGTCAGGAGCGTGCTGATGGAGAGGCCAAACAGAACTGTGATCGCCAGCGGCGCGCGCAGCTCCGAGCCCTCGCCCCAGGCGATCGCCATCGGCATGCAGCCCGAGGATGGTGGTGAGTGTCGTCATCAGGATGGGACGCAGCCGGATGTGGCCGGCGCGCACGACGGCTTCGCTCTTTTCCACGCCGGCGCGGCGCAGCCGGTTGATGGCGTCGATCAGGACGATGGCGTTGTTGACGACGATGCCGACCAGCATCACCGCGCCGATCAGCACGATCACGCGACCGGCGGTGCCGGTCACCAGCAGCCCGACCACGACGCCGACGAGGGCCAGCGGAATCGTGAACAGCACGATGAACGGATGCACGAACGACTCGAACGTAGCCGCCATCACCAGATACACCAGGAATATCGCCAGAGCGATCGCGAAGCGCAGGCTGCGGAAGCGACACCTGCATCTCCTCGTTCTGACCGCCGAGCTCGGCGGTGATCCCGGCGGGCGGCCGGTCGCGGTCGAGTTCGTCGCGGATGTCCGCGACCGCAGCGCCCAGGCTGCGGCCCTCGAGGTTGGCGGTGACCACCGCGGCGCGTTGCTGTTGCAGCCGGTGGATCTCGGCCGGGCCCTCGTCCACGTTCACGTCGGCCACCTCGACGTCAGCCGCATCGGCTCTCCGTCGGGCCCGGGGAGTGACCAGGTTGCGCACGTCGTCGACCGACGTGCGGTCGGACTCGTGGTTGCGGATGCGGATGTCGATCTGGCGGTCGTCTTCCTTGAAGCGCGTCGGCACCACGCCCTGCACGCGGTTCTGCAGCGTCTGCGACAGCGTGCCGATGTCCAGCCCGAGCGCGGCCAGCACGGTCGCGGTTGAACACGACCTGCAGCTCGGGATTGCCCGCCTCCAGCGACGAGCGCACGTCGACCAGCCCGGGAACCGTCTCCAGGCTGCGCGTGAGATCCAGCGAATAGCCGCGCAGGAGTTCGAGGTCCTCGCCGTAGAGCACGACCTCGATCGGCGTCTTCAGGCTGAAATAGGCGGGACGGCCGAACTTGGCGACTGACGTCGGGCATGCGGTCGAACCTCGCGCGCAGACTCGTCGACCACCGACTCCTCCACCCGGTCGTTCGACTTGTCCTTCAGCACCACGTTGAGCTGTCCGAGGTTCTCGCCCTTCGTGTTGAGCGACATGCCACCGGACACCAGACGGCTGCCCACGCGCGCGTACGTATGGTCGATGCGCGGGTCGGCGGCCGCCACAGTCTCGACTTCCTGAATTACCCGGTCGGTGGCCGACAGCGAACTGCCCTCGGGCAGCTTGACCTCGAAGAAGAACTCGCCCTCGGTGAGCGGCGGGATCAGCTCGGTGCCGATCGTTCGCGCCGCCAGAATGGCCCCGGCGAACAGTCGCGAACGCGATCGCGAGCGTTACCCATGGACGCGCGACGGCCGCGCGCACGAAGCGGTCGTACACTCGCGAGAACGCCCCCAGCGTCAGCTTGCCGTGCGCGTCTTCTGCGTCTTCGGCGGCGGCGGTCGAGACCGGCGGGCCTTCGAGATCGGCCTTGCGCACGGGTTCGCCGAGTGCGCTCAGCATCGGAATCAAGGTAACCGCGACCGCCAGCGAGGCGAGCAGACTGAAGGTCACCGTCAGCGCCTGATCGCGGAACAACTGCCCGGCGATCCCTTCCACGAACACGATGGGCAAAAACACGGCGACCGTCGTCAACGTCGACGCCACCACGGCCGCGCCCACCTCGTCGGCGCCTTCGAGCGCGGCACGGGCGAGGCTCAGCCCGGCCTTCTTCTTGCGGAATATCGATTCGAGCACCACGATCGAGTTGTCGACCAGCATCCCGACGCCCAGCGTCAGTCCGCCGAGCGACATCACGTTGAGCGAGATGTTGAAACGGTACATGAACATGAAGGTCGCGACCACCGAGAGCGGGATCGAGAGCGCGATGATCAGCGTGCTGCGCATCTCCCGAAGGAACAGGAAGAGCACGATCACGGCCAGAATGCCGCCGATCACGGCGGACTTGCGGACTTCGTTGATGGATTGCTCGATGAAGTGCGACTGATCGAACATCACCGACATCTCGTAGCCTTCGGGCAGCTTCTTCTTCCACTCGTCGAGCCGCTGCCGGATCGCCCGCGCCGCCGTCACGGTGTTGGCATCGCCTTCCTTGAAGATCGCGATCTCCACGCACTCGCGGCCGTTCACACGCGTGATTTCCTCGCGCTCCTTGGTTCCCATCCGCACGGTGGCGACGTCGCTCAGGCGCACGGCCGCGCCGTCGCGTTCCGCGACGATCAAGGAGCCGATCTCGTCGACGGTGTCGAATTCGTTGAGCGTGCGGATGAGGAACTGCGATCTCGCTCCCGCGCAGCGACGCCGCCGGGCAGGTTCACGTTGGAAACGCCGACCACCTGTCGCACCTGATCGAGCGGGATCCCCAGCGCCGCCAGTCGCTCCTGGTCGACGTCGACGTGGATCTCCTCCTCGAGTCCGCCCTTGACCTGGGCGGCGGCCACGCCCTTGATGGTCTCGAGGTCGAGCTTGATCTTGCGCTCCGCGAGATGGCGCAGCTCGTTGAGCCCGCCCTTGCCCGAGAGCGCGACCCGCATGATGGGCTCGAGGCGACGGGTCGTAGCGGAGCACGATCGGGCTGTCGGCCTCGTCCGGGCAGAATGATTCGGTCCAGCTTCTCGCGCACGTCCATGGACAGGAGGTCCATGTCCGATGCCCCAGTCGAACTCGAGCGTCACTTCGGACACGCCGGAGCGCGACACGGAATGAATCGTCTTGAGGCCGCGCAACACGCCCACCGCCTCCTCGACCGGGCGCGTGACGAGGTTCTCGACCTCCTGCGGCGCGGTGTCGGGGAAATCGGTCTGGACGGTGATCGAGGGGTAGGAGATATCGGGGAAGAGTTCGATCGGCAGTCGCTGATAGCCGACCATGCCGAACGCGGCGACCGCGAAGGCCGCCATGACCACGGTCACACGCCGCCGGACGGCGGCCGCGATCAATGACCGCATCAGGAGCCGCCTCCCGATGAACTCGTGTCGGATACCTGGGTGGCGTCGCCGTCGAGGACCTTGATCAGCGCGCCGTTCTTGAGCGACCGCTGCCCCTTGACGATGACGCGCTCGCCGGCGTTTACACCGCCGGTGATCTCGGCGTTCTGGTCGTCCTGAAAACCGACTTCGACAACGCGGCGCTCCGCGGTGCTGTCCGCGGACACGTACACCACCTGCTCGCCGCGGTCGTTGACCAGTGCCACCTTCGGAACGAGCGTGCGATTGAGCCGGCGCTCGGTGACGATACTGACCTGCGCGAAATCTCCGGGCCGGACGCCGTCCGGATACGTGGGAATTTCGATGGTCACCTTGATGGTCCCGCTGGACGGATCGATCGTCGGGCTGACGAGCTTGATCTTCCCGTGGAGCTTCGTACCGGTGCTCTCGACGGTCAGGTCCACCGGCTGGTCGGGCTTGAGCTTGTTGAACTCCTTCGGCCGGAACGTGGACCCGCGCGAGCAGCGGCGTGAAGTCCGAGATGAGAAACAGCTGGGTACCATTGTTGACGGTCTGACCGACGTCCACCGACCGGGTGACGATGCGGCCGGTGAACGGCGCGGTGACGCGCGTATACGACAGGGTCAGCCGTGCCAGCCCCTCCGCCGCCTTAGCGGCATCGAGATCGTTGGAAAGCTTCTCGTATTCCTCGGCAGAGACCATGTCCTGGTCGCGCATCTGCTTCATGCGCTCCATTTTGGAATCGAGGTCCGCGCGGGCGGCTTCCGCCTGCTTGAGCCGGTACTGGTATTCGGCATCGCTGATCAGGAGCAGTTCGCTTCCTTCTTTGACCACGTCGCCTTCCTCGCACATCAGCTTCTCGACGACGCCGCTCACCCGGGCCAGGATTTCGGCCTCTTTTTCGGCCGCGAGCGTCGCCGTCGCGGTGTAGTAGCTCGAAATCTCGCCGGTGGTGGCCGCACTCACGGCGACCGGGACCGGCGCTTCCTTGCGGGCGCCCGCCGGACCGCCCGCGCCGCCGGGAGCGCCCTGGGCCTGCTCGGCGGCCCCCTTCTTGCCGCACGCCGGCACGAGGGTCAGGACCAGAGCGACAAGCACAACCGTCAACATGGCAATGGGATACGGACTATGGGAGCGTGGGGTCTGGCGCATACGAGAAACCTGCTTCTATCAAAGTAAATGGAAACGTCCCCGTGCCGGGCCCGGGTTTTTGGGTGGGGTGACGGGTCCCGTGCGGCGCCATCAGGATCCGGGCGTCTAGCCCGGTCATCCGGCAGGATCAACTCGAAGATAATACGCGGAGATCGGGGGGGAGTTTCGGCCAATCTCGGGCGCGTGGCGAGCGGTCCGCCACGCCCCGTCCCGGCGGGAGATTCGGTCGCTTCCCGATCGGAAAACCGACTCCCGCCAAGACCGCCCCGCCGCGGTATTATCCGGTCCACGCCGGCGCGATCAGTCTCCGAACGGAATCGAGATTCCGCCCATCAAGCCGAATCCGCGGTTCTTGATGTCGATGGTGTAGCCCGCGATCTCGTTGTACACCGTGGTCGTGCCCACTGTGTATCGCGCGTCGACCAGCAGCGAGACGTTCGAGAGCGCGTACTGAATCCCGCCGCCGAACGCAAAGCCGAACTCGAAGACCTTGGTATTGTCGACGCGATTTTCGACGCCGTCTTCGGTCGCCACCTCGGACTTGATATTGAAGTTGAACGACGGTCCGACGTACAGATCGACGCCGAGCTTCTCGCCGGGCCGGAGGGGCACGTCCAAGAGGACGGGCACATCGATGTAGTCGAGGGTCAGCGAGCCGGGGTGGACGTCACCATCCATCGTCTTGATCGTGCCGCGCTCGATACCCTTCTGGGCGTACAGGACTTCTACGCGACCGCCCACGTGTTCGTTGAGACTGGTCCCGAAGAACGCGCCGCCCACGAAGCCTTTGCGCAATGTGACGTCATCGGGCGCGTTGCTCCCACCGTGGACGTTGGTGAGATTGATTCCACCCTTGACGCCGGCATGCATGGAGCCGGCGTGCGCGTGTCCCGCGCCCAGCGCGACCATACCGGCGACTGCCAGTGCGATACCGATCTGCTTCATTGTCGAACCGATCCTTTCAATTCTCGAGGCGATATTCGACCGTCGACACCACGCGGACGGTCTTGTTGATCTGCGATTCCTCCATCACGCCGGGCGCCCGGTCACGCGGCAAAATCTGAAAGACCCCCTGACTCGCCTGGCGAATTCCGCCAAGACGGCTGCCGGAATCCTTGGCGAACTGTTCCGCCCCTTCGCGCGCGCTGGCGGTGGCCTCGGCGATCATCTGGGGCTTGAGGTCGTTGAGCTTGGTGAACAGGAACGTCGGTCCACCACCCATACCGCCCTGCGACGAAAACACGACGCCCTGCGACACCAGCGTGCCGAGATCCTGGCTGGCTTTCTGCACGACGTCGGGGTCGTCCACGCGCACCATCAATGTACCCGATATGATGTAGCGGCTCGTGACTGCGCCGGGAGCACGATACGGGTTCGCGAGCACGTCCGTCACGTCGAAGCCCTGGAGTTCCACGCGCGACGCATCGATTCCGTGCGCGCCCAGGAACTTGACGACCGTCGCCCGATATTCGTCGAAACGCTGCTGCGCGCGCGCGAGGTTGTCGTCGGTCGACGTGAAGCGAAGCGGCCACAGCGCCATGTCCGCCTTGACGTCGCGTTCGGACACACCTTTGACCGACACGAAGCGGTCGGCGGAGCGTCCCTTGACGAACCCGTCGCCGACGAACCATCCGGCCAGCACGATGCCGGCGGAGAGCAGAATTGAAGATACGAGTGATCCGTCACGCATTCGACCGCCTCCCGGAGCCGTCGGCCCGGATGGTAGCAAGCGGTACCCGCCGGGTCAAATAGCTCGCCGCTGGCAATCCTGACGTCTATTTGGAATCGAGCTGCCGGCGGACCTTGGCGGCCTCGTCGTAGTTTCCCGTCGCCTCGTAGCATCGGATGAGTCCTTCCAGCGCGGGCCGATTCTGCGGGTCCTTTCGAAGAATCATCAGGTACGCCTTCCCCGCCTCCGCCGGGCGCCCCGTCTTTTCGCAACAATCCGCGAACATCACGCGGGCCGCGTCCGCATTGGGGTTCGACGGCAGAATATGACCGAGCGCATCCGTCGCTTCCTTGCAGCGTCCGCGCAGGTAGAACGCGCTTCCCAGCTTCCAGTAGACGTCCTGCGCGATTGACTCGTAGTGCGCCGACGGCGCTTTTTCGAAGGCTTCGCGCGCGCGCACGAGTTCGACGAGCGCCGGGTCGGTCTTCCCGCGGTCGGCAAGCGCGGCCGCCAGCGTGTAGTGCGAGATGGCGATGTTGCCGGTGCGCTGGCGCATGAAGTGCGGGTAGCTGGCGTTGGTGACCAGAAAGAGCGCGGCGAACAGGCTCGCGCCGACAAGGACGGTCTTCCACCGACGATCGCGCAGCGCGGCGTAGAGATCGACGCCCGACCACGCGGCGAAGACAATCAGCACGGGGACCACTGGAAGCCGGTACCGCGCGACCACGAAGAACGCGACGATTCCGATCATGTAGGTGATGACGAACCCGTAGAGCAGCGCCAGGTCGCGACGCCGGGGCCAGAGCCGGATCAACCCCGCGAGGGCCAGCGAAGAGATCAACCAGAATCCCGGCATCGGGATTCGCCCGAGTCCGAAACGATCCCAGAAGAAATAGATGTACTTCTCGTTGGACCGCTCCGGTCCCTCCCAGAACATGAACAGCTTCGCCGCCGTCAATTTCAACGCGGCGCCCGGCTGCGCGGCCACGAAGTCGAGACCGCGATGGAGGTAGTAATCCGACGCCTCCGCGGGCGTCAGTTGCCGGCCGGCTTGCTCGCCCGCGACGGCGAGCGCTTCTTCGTCTCCCCCCATCCACGCCGACTTCGCCCCCGGTAGAAGCGCGCTGCGCCCGTCGGACGACGGATTGTTACCAATATAGAAATTGAGTCCGCCGGACCACGCGACCGGAACCCAGGCCCTGCCGACGGTAGCGTTGTGAATGAGCGCGGGAGAAACCACGACGACGCATACGACCGCCACCACGGCCGAGGAACGCAGCCACGCGAGCCTTCCGGGCGTTCCCCCGGTCGCCGGTTGCGACCGGAATACGAACGGGAGTGCCGCCACCAGCGCCAGAATCGTAGGCCGCGCGAGGGCCGCGAGCCCCATGCACGCACCCGCGATCCCGAGACGAACGATCGTGGGCCCCCGAACGGCACGCGCGAGCCGCCATAAGGTGAGCACGACGAGCACCATGAAAAGCGGTTCGATCAGAACTTCGCCTTCGAAATAGATGAACGGCCAGTAGAGTGCCGCGACGATGCCTGCGACGAACGCGACCGTTCGCGAAACGTATTCGCGCGCCAGAAGGTAGAGAAGCGCGCACATCGCGGTCCCGAGCAGGTGGTTGACCAGGATGGCGGCGGCAACGCTGGAGTGCGTCATCTTATAGATGAGCGCAAGGACATACGGATACAACGGCCCGCGAAAATAGACCGCCGGGCCGGCATCGCCCGCCACGATGGCCCTTGCCCAGTGATCGATGTGCATCGAATCCATGATGAGATAGTCGAAGGCCGGATTCGTGTGGCGGTTGACGAAGAAATAAGCGAGCCGCGCGACGAGGGCGACGAGCGCAATCACGGCGAGGTCGCGCCCGGAGCGAACGGGCGATGAGGCGTCGGTATTCAACGCGGAAAGGTGAACTCGCGAGTCGGCCGAGGGGTCGCGGGTGGTCATGACCGTCGCGAATAATCTCCGCCGGGCGGGAAGATGCGGGTGAGACCCTCTCGCATCCACTCGTGAATGCGGGTGTTGGTGGCGATCACGTGACCGGACTCGAAGAACGTATCGCCTCCGAAGAAATCGGTCACTCGGCCGCCCGCCTCCTCGATCAGGAGGACGCCGGCGGCGATATCCCAGGGACTGAGCGTGACCTCCCAGAAGCCGTCCAGCCGTCCGGCGGCGACATAGGCCAGGTCGAGTGCGGCGGATCCTGCGCGACGAATTCCGCGCGCCCGCTCGAAGAAGTGAGCGAACGACTGCAGATAGCGGTCGAGCAGGTGTCGCGCGCGAAACGGAAACCCCGTGCCCAGCAGAATCCGGCCCTGGTCCTCGAGCACGCTGACGTGCATGGGCGCGTCGTTCAAGAACGCTCCACCCCCGCGCACCGCGTGGAACATCTCGTCGTTTCTGGGCGCGTAGGTTACGCCGACGGCGAGCCGGCCCTCGATCTCGAGCGCCATCGTCACCGCGAACATCGGGTAGGAATGGATGTAGTTGGTCGTCCCGTCGAGCGGATCGATGTACCAGCGGCGCCACTTCGGATCGCGCCCGGCATTGATCCCGTCGGCGAGGGTTTCCTCGGCGACGATGAAATCATCGGGAAACGCGGCACGCAACCCCTCGACGATTATCTTCTGGGACTCGCGATCGACCACCGTGACGAAATCGTTCCGGCCCTTCTCGTCGATGTCGGCTTCGGCGATGCGTTCGTAGTGGGCCATGACGATCCGACCCGCTTCTCTCGCCAGAGACCGCGCCGTATCGAGCTCGTGCTGCAAACCGCTCACAGGATGCCTCCTTCAAGGGCACCCATTGTGCCACAGCCGCGCGTCGTTCAGCGACCCTTTTGCGGGGGTCCCAGGGGGAACCGCTCCTCCACCATCTCCAGAAATACGCGGGCCGCCGGGGACAATCCCCCGGCGCCACGGTGGACGATGCCGATTTCGCGCTCGAACGACGCGTCGGGTATCGACACCGCGCGCAGCCGTCCGCGTTCGATGTCCGCGGCCACGACGGGTCGGGGCAACACGCTGACGCCGAGTCCGACCTGGACCAGCGCCTTCATCGCCTCGGGGCTCGAAATCTCCATGCGCACGCGCGGCACTTCGCCGTGCCGGGCGAACACGGCGTCGATCAGAGCGCGCGTTCGCGAACCGGCGGGATAGGTAATGAATTCGTGATCCAGAACGTCCCGTAGCGTCGTGCGACGCCGACTCGCCAGCGGGTGGTCGGGATGCACGACGACGAGCAGTTCGTCCCGGTAGATCGGCCGCACGACGCGGTCGCGTTCGTCGACCGGGAGCGTCGCCGTCGCAATTTCGATGCGCCTCGCCGCCAGCGTGTCGAGCAGGCGCTGTGTATCGCCCACCACGATCTCCACGCGCACGCCGGGGTACCGGCGGTGGAATTCGCGGTACACGTCGGGCAGGACATACACGCTCGCGGCGTCGGTGTTGCCGACGCGCAGAGTCCCCGATTCGAGATCGCGAAAGCCGTGCATCTCGGATTCGAGCGCGTCGAGTGACCGGATCACCGCTTCGGCCCGGGCGACCAGCGCCGTACCTGCGTCGGTCGGAACCAGGCGGCGCCCTCGCCGGACCAGTAACTTCTGCCCGAGCTCGCCCTCGAGCTTCTTGAGCTGGAGGCTAACCGCCGGCTGGGTAATGAAATGCTCAGCTGCGGCCGCGCCGATGCTGCCCAGCCGAGCCGCGGAGAGGAAATATCGGAGCTGGCGAATCTCCATAATTATTACTTATTTTATACATAACTTGAATAAAGTTCAATTATGGATCTGCGTGCGCTATGTTCGGTCGTCTAGATTCACCGCCCCACGGGGGCAACTTGGGAGGAGATCCATGAAGACGAATTCAATCCGGCCGGCCACGGGCAAGCTCGGCATTCTGCTTCCGGGAATGGGCGCCGTCGCGACCACGTTCATCGCAGGCGTCGAGGCCGTGCGTGCCGGAATCGCCAAACCGATCGGCTCGCTGACCCAGATGGGGACGATCCGCCTCGGGAAACGCACCGACAACCGGTCGCCGCAGATCAGCGATTTCATTCCACTGGCGAACCTCGATCAGATCGAGTTCGCCGGGTGGGACCCGATCCCGGACAACGCGTACGAGGCCGCGCGCAAGGCCGGCGTCCTGGAAAAAGACCTGCTCCTGCAAATTCGCGACCGCCTGGAGTCGATCGTGCCGATGAAAGCGGTGTTCGACTCGCGCTACGTGAAGAAGCTCGACGGCCCCAACGTCAAGAAGGGCAAGAACTGGATGGAACTTGCGGATCAGATTCGCGAGGACATTCGTCAGTTCAAGAAAGAAAAAGGCCTCGATCGCATGGTGATGGTCTGGTGCGCGAGCACCGAAGTGTACCTCGAGGCGAAGCCGGTGCATCAGACCGTGAAGGCCTTCGAAGAAGGACTCAGAGCCAACGACCCGGCGATCTCGCCGAGCATGGTCTACGCGTACGCGGCGCTGAAGGAACACGTGCCCTTCGCCAACGGCGCGCCCAATCTCACGGTCGACATCCCGGCGATGATCGAACTCGCGAGAGAAATGCGCCTGCCGATCTGCGGCAAGGACTTCAAGACCGGCCAGACGCTGATGAAGACCATTCTGGCGCCCGGTTTCCGCGCCCGCTTGCTCGGCGTCAGCGGCTGGTATTCGACCAACATCCTCGGCAACCGCGACGGCGAGGTGCTCGACGATCCGGAGTCGTTCAAGACCAAGGAAGTCAGCAAGCTCGGCGTTCTGGAATCTATTCTCCAGCCGGAGCTCAACCCGGACCTGTACGGCAACCTTTACCACAAGGTGCGTATCAACTATTATCCGCCCCGCGGCGATAACAAGGAAGGCTGGGACAACATCGACATCTTCGGCTGGCTCAACTATCCGATGCAGATCAAGGTCGACTTCCTTTGCCGGGATTCGATTCTCGCCGCGCCGATCGTGCTCGATCTGGCGTTGTTCATGGACTTCGCCGAGCGCGCTGGCATGTCGGGGATCCAGGAGTGGCTCTCGTTCTATTTCAAGAGCCCACAGGCCGCACCCGGACTGTACGCCGAGAACGATCTGTTCATTCAGTTGATGAAACTGAAGAACAACCTGCGCCATCTGATGGGCGAGGAACTGATCACGCACCTCGGACAGGAGTATTACGCCTAGCGGCAAGCTGTGCCGGTACACGTCATCGAACCATGGACGGACGTGCGGTGGGACGCCTATGTGGCGTCCCACCCGCGTTCGACGGTCTACCACACGAGCGCCTGGATCCGCGTCGTATGCGACATCGGGCGCTATCCTTCACTGTGCCTGATCGACGAAGACGATCACGGTCGTGTGTGCGGCGTGCTCCCGCTGGTGGCCGTCGAGAGCCGGCTGACCGGACGGCGGATTTCGAGTCTTCCGTTCTCGGACGTCGGATACGCGCTTGCGGACGACGAGTCCGCGGTGCGCGGCTTACTTGCGGAAGCAGCAACGCTTCGTATCCGGCGTCGCGCGGCTTTCTTCGAGATGCGCGGAACGCCGGCGCTTCGCGACGGTGGCGAAGTCATCCCCGGCGGGTCCCCGGGCCACGCCCATTTCCTGAACTACATCCTGCCCCTGACACCGGACGTCGACGCGGTCTTCGCAACGTTCAGCAAGAAGTCCGTTCGCTATGTGATCTCGAAGGCGGAGCGGCTGGGCGTCGTCGTTCGCCGGGGCGACCAGAAGGATCTCGACGCGTTCTATCGGCTCTACGTGCGCACACGACGCCGGCACGGCGTCCCTCCGCAACCGCGCGCGTTATTCTCCACGTTGCTCCAGTCGTTCCGCGGTTCGCCCGCGGCGACGCTCCACGTGGCCGAGTACGAATCCCGATCGATCGCCGCAACCCTGACTCTCCAGTACAACGGAACGACGTACCTCAAGTATGAAGTCGTCGACGAGTCCCAGCGTCAGCTGTCCGCGGTGCACCCGCTGCTCTGGGCGACCATTCGGGAGGCAATTCAGAGGGGGGACCGGTGGTACGACTTCGGCCGGACCGCGATGGACAATCCCGGGCTCAGCGATTTCAAGAAACGGTGGGGGACGACGGCCGTGGAACTTCCCTACTACTTCGACCCGCCCGCCGAAGGATTGAGCGTTGTGCGCAGCGATTCATTGAAGTATCGGATCTTCACGACCGCGTTCCGGCACATGCCCGAATCGTGGGCGGTCCATGTGGGCGCGCGTCTCTTTCGCCACCTCGGATAACCCGCCGCAAAACGAAACCGGGGACCCGGGCTCACAGGAACCCGGATCCCCGGTTGGTTCGTTCGTCGAGGAACGCGCGACCGGAGCCCAGCCCCGGTCGAATTGGACTAGTCCTTATACAGAGACTTTACCGCGCCCCACGACTTCTGCTGTGTCGACACGGCGCAACCACTGACCGAAAGGGTCAGGTCACGAATGTCGCCCCAGTGGCCCGACGTCGGGCCCGCGTTACAATTCGCATCTCTCCAGTCGGGATAACCGGCCGGGAGTGCGTTGGGCGACTCGCCCAGCCACACGCCGTTACCAATGCCCCACGTCATACACGCCGTCGTGTAGCCCTGGAGATGCGCGCTAACCGCATGGTCGCTCACCGAACCGACTTTGACGCCGCCGACATACTGAACTGTGCGCGTCTCGTAGTACGAATCGATCACGCCCGTGTATGATGCGTCGCCGCCGGCCCAGGGGCCTGCGCCGCCGAGCTCGATGAATCCGCCCGCGTATTCGATCAGGTAGATCCGCTGACCGTTGCCGCCGAACACGAGGTCGGCGACCAGGGTCACGTTCACTACCGTCGGGCAGAGAATCTTCCAATCGCCGCCGAGTGCAGTGCCGTCCCACGACTCGGCATGCAGCGTGCCACCGGTCGAGAGGAAACCGCCGCCGGCGGCCCACGACGACGCCTCACGGCCTTCGTCGAAGTCACCGTTCGTCGACTTGTAGGTGCCGTTTGCCGGCGGACCCGCGTAGACGCTGACCGCGCCGAGTACCAGCGCCGCCGCTAAAATTGAAACCAGAATCGCATTCCTCATACGTTCGCCCTCCTTGAGTCGGTCGAGACGAATCGAACCCAAGAGTATGTGCAAAACCCATCCAGCCCCGGTGCCGCGACGAGGTGCTCGTGCGGAGGAAGAGCGGCACCCGGGACCAACTTTCGCCTAGTTACGATACAGAGACTTCACTGCGCCCCAGGACTTCTGCTGGGTACCAACCGTTGCGCAATCGGTGACGGTGAACGTGATGGCATCCACGTCGCCCCACTCGCCGGGGCCTACCGTACCGACGTCCGAACACGTGAACCAATCCCAGAAGTGGGGGTAGTCCGCCGGCAACAGGCCGTGCGTCGTGTCGGACAGCTTCTCCGCGTTGGAGATCGTCAGCGCCATGCATTCCAGGTTATATCCGTTGAACGTCGCCTGCGCGTTCTGGTTGCGTGTCGTACCGACTTCGACGAAGTTCGCGTACGTCTCGGTCACGATCGCCACCCATGTGGTGATATTGGCCGTGTATGCGGCGTCGCCGCCAGCCCACGGACCCGAGCCGTCCAGCCAGCAATAGCCGCCGGTGTATGTCACGCGCCAGATCTTCTGGCCATTTCCCGCGCCGTTCACGGTGCTCACCAGCAGAACAGGCGGCACGGAAATCCACGGGCAGTACCAGTGCCACTGGGCGCCCAGCGTCGATCCATCCCATGACTGCTCGTTCAGTGTGTTGTTGACCAGCAGTTTCCCGCCGTACCACAACTCGCTGTACCGTCCCGGCTGCATCAGCCCACCGATGTCGGTGGACGTGTACGTGCCGTTCGCCGGCGCGCCGGCCATCGCGGGAACGGCAATCATCACGGAGAGAAGAACCACGATAACAGCCTTCATACTCCTCCTCCTTAACCCTCATCGAAAGAAAGTGCGTCACCGTTCGCGTGCAACCTGCGCGCGAACGCGACTCCTCGATCCCGCTGGCGAGAAGTACCCGGACTCAGCCTCGTAATTACGGCGTGGGAACTTGCGAACCAGAGAGACTGCGGTTCGTCGTCGGTACAATCCAAATTGCGGCTCGCCCTTGCCGCCCTCATTGCGGCAAAACGCTCTTGGTGCACCATACCCGTCCGGCCCGAACCGGAACGGAAAGCCTGTAGCACCGCATATTGTACGCTCCGCAAGCGGTTCGGGTCAACGAAGGGTTTATCACGCCTCCGTGGGGTCCCGGTTTCCGCCTCGGCCAGACCGCACTTTGCCCCTGGGATCGCCCCAACCCGTTACCCGCCAACAAAAAGCTCCCCCGGCCGAAGCCGGGGGAGCCGAATCCACGCGGCTGGCGCGTGGACCTCTGACGTTCCTGGACGCCCGCTTACATCTCGCCGCCCTGGCTCGCGATCATTGCCTCCCGCTTCTTCAGCTGGTTCTGCCGCGCGATCTGCTTGCGCGCGTAGTCGCTCCACAGTTCATCGTTCAACGAGACCGCCGTGTTGAACTTGGCGATGGCTTCGTCGTAGTGCTTCTGGTCTTCGAGGATCTTTCCCCACAGGCTGTAGAGCCATGCAGCCTGATTTCCGGCGGCGATTCCCTCATCGATGACCCGCAGCGCGTCGGCATCCCGGCCGGCGGCGCGGTAGCAATCGGCCAACGGCCCGTAGAGCCCGTCCATCTTTCCGCCGAGTTCACGAACCTTCTCGATCGACGCGATTGCTTCCTTCTTGTCGCCCTTCTGATACAACGCTACGCCGCGGTTGCGCTGCACGGTCGCGTCCGTGGGATCCACGGCGAGTGCGCGGTCGCAGTAACCCACTGCGCGAGCATAGTCCTGGGCATTGAGGCTGATCGCCGCCAGACGCTTGAGGAAGCGGGTGTTGTTGGGATCGTGCGAAAGGCCGGTTTCGAGCCATGCAGTGGCCTGCGCGATGTTTCCGCGTTTCTCTTCGGTGCGCGCCACGGACTCGATCAGATCGACGTTGTTGGGATCCAGATTCAGCGCCGTGGTGTAGTACTCGACCGCGCTGTCGTAGTTTTCGACGCTTGCTTCGAATGACGCGAACTGGACCCATGCGTCCACGTTGTCGCGATCCATATCGACGATCTCGCGATAGCAGGCTCGCGTCTGCGCGACGTCACCGAGCTTGCGGCAGTTGTACGCCTTCGCCGCCATGACCTTCTCGCGATCGGCGCCGTGCTCGAGCGCATGGTCGTAGGCGACGTTCGATTCGTCGAAATGCGAGGTCACGCTGCGCACGTACCCGAGCAGCATCCAGCCTTCGGACACCTCGGGGTGCTGTGTCGTGATCTGCTCGGCGAGTGTCATCGAGCCCGCGTAGTCCTTCGCCTCGATCAGGTGGCGGAGTGTCGTCAGCTGGACGTCGACTTCGGGCGAGAACGCGCCGGTCGAGTCCGCGTGGGCGCCGACGACGGGGAAGACGGCCGACATCCCCGTAAGGAGGACAATAATGAGTACCGATCGCCGCATGATGATATCCCTCTGCACGGGACACGTACCAAGACCCGTGCCAGTCAACGAGTTACCAATTTCACATGGGGCTTCCGGACAGTGGTGGGATTGTCCGGATCAAACGGGGCTGTACGTAATTAGCGGTTTTTCAACGCCTCTGTCAAGCGAAGCCTTTCACATGCGGGCAAAAAATAGGGGGAAATCCGACCCGCACGACCGGCCCGGTGCCCGGCCCGTCGAAGCCGAACCTGTCGCCATCGGTCACAAAACTGTCCACGCCCCGTGCAGTCGCACGGGGCGTGTTGCTGACGGACCCGATCGATCTCGACGAGGCTAGAACTGGGCGAAGAGCGCCTCGAGCGTCCGCGGTTGCTTCTCCATAGTGAGCTTGCGCTGATGCTCGAGCTTCTGCTCCATCGTTGGCAGTTTGTCGTTCCGATAGAAGACACCGGTGTAGAAGTGTTCCTTGTCGAGAGCGAGGCGGAACGCCGCGTCGATGTCTTCGGGATCGTGATCGTCCGGGATCGGGACGACGCGCCCCTTCATGAAATCAAACGTGATCACCTTGTTGAACGTCGGGCACGGCGAGATCAACTGGATGATCGAAAAGCCCTTGTGCTCCACGCCGGCCTGCACGAGCTTTGCGACCTGCTTGACGTCCGACGAAAAGCCGCGCGCGACGAAGGTCACACCGTACGAGAGAAACATCTTCAGCGGATCCAGCGGCGGATCTTCCAGACCGAACGGAGTCGTGCCCGTGACCATGCCGATCGGAGACGTCGGCGATCCCTGGCCCTTCGTCAGGCCATAAATCGCGTTGTCGATGATCATGTAGGTGATATCCGCGTTACGGCGGGCCGCATGCGGAATGTGTCCGCCTCCGATCGAGAGGCCGTCTCCGTCGCCGCCCACCACGAACACGTGCAGATCCGGGTTGGCCGCCTTGACGCCCTGCGCGGTAGGCAGCGCGCGCCCGTGCGCCGTGTGGTACGCGTAGCTCTTGATGAAATGGGAGAACCGCCCGGAACACCCGATTCCGGAGACGATACAGATCTGCCTGGGGTCGTACTGCAGGGCCGAGAGCGCCTGCGTGAAAGCGGCGAGGTCGCCGTAGTCACCGCACCCCGGGCACCAGATCGGTTCGACGTCGTTCTTGTAATCTTTCGCTTTCAGCGCGACAGCTTGAGTCATCAGTTCATCCTCCGGTGTCTGCTACACGTGCTGCGAGAGCGCCGCGTAGACCTCATCCGACGTGAAAGGGAGTCCCGTGCACTGATTCACGTCGACGAATTCCGTGCCGTTCACACGCACGTGCGACCGCAGGTGATGTGAAAATTGTCCGGTGTGATTCTCCTCGAATACCACGACCTTCTTGAGCGGCGACAAAAACGCTTCGATGTCCTTCGTCGGTAGCGGATGGAGGACCTTGGGATGCAGCTGAGCGATGTGCATCCCTTCGCCGCGAAGTTTCTCCAGCGCCTCGGCGATCGGGCCCTCGGTCGAGCCCCAGCCGATGACGCCGATCTTCGCGCCGTCGCCGTCGTCGTGCACGCCGTTACCCTGAGCCTCGAGCTCGTGCGCCAGCGTGTCGAGCTTCCGGAACCGCTTGGCAACCATACGCGTCCGATTCTCCGGCGAATAATTCGCCGCGCCCGCGTTGTCGTGCTCGAGTCCCGTCGCCACGAACATGCCGCCGTCCATTCCCGGCGACGCGATCGGGGAGACGCCGGACTCGGTGTCGACAAAACGCTGATACGCCTTGAGCGCCTCGGCCGTCGGCCGGGCTCGATCATCGAGCTGCACGCTTGCGAAGTCCGGCGTGTCCAGCGTGCGCGTCCGATAGCCCATCGACTGATCGCTCAACAGAATGACCGGCATCTGATACCGCTCGGCCAGATTGAACGCGTGCACCGCCTGGAAGAAACAGTCTTCGATATTCGTCGCCGCCAGAACGATTCGCGGCGCTTCTCCGGAGCTGCCGTGGATCGCGTACATCAGGTCGGCCTGTTCGGTCTTGGTCGGCATTCCCGTTCCCGGTCCGCTGCGCATCACGTCGATGAGGACGACGGGAATCTCGGATATCGACGCCATGCCGATCATCTCGCTCATCAGGCACAGGCCCGGACCGGAGGTCGCGGTCATCGACTTGGCGCCCGAGAACGATGCGCCCAGGCACGCCGAAATCGCGGCGATCTCGTCTTCGGCCTGGATGACGTTGCCGCCGAACGCCGGAAGATGCTTCATCATGAACTCGAGAACCTGTGTCGCCGGCGTGATCGGGTACCCCGCGACGAATTTGCATCCGCCCGCGATCGCACCGAGACTCAACGCCTGGTTTCCCGAAAGGATCACGCGGCCATCGGGCTTGCTGCCCGTCTTGGACGGTGCGAGCCGGAACGCCGACAATTTCGGATTGCCGTTGAGCAGCGAAATCCCGGCTTCGAACGCCTTGAGGTTGGTGGCGACGACTTCGTCACCCTTGCGTTTGAACTGCCGCACGATCAATTCGCGCGCCGGCTCCGGCGGGATGCCGAGCGCCCCGATCATCGAAGCGAGCGCGACGATATTCTTGGCGATTCGCGCGCCTGTCTCTTTCATCGCGGTGTCGTGTAGCGGCACTTCGATGCGCGTATAGGCATAGTCCTCGGGGACCGTGCAATGACGGGGATCGAACAGCAGAACCGCACCCGGATTCATGCGATCGCCCCACACATCGAACGCTTCCTGATTGAAGGCCATCAGCACATCCGTACCGCGGCCGATCGAGGCCAGCGGCTCGGTGCTGATACGCACCTGCATCATGGCAAGTCCGCCTTTGATCTCGGCGGGGTAAGAACGAAACGTGAATACGTCGAATCCGGAGTTGACTGCGGCCCGCGTCAGAATCTCCGCTGTGCTGATGACGCCCTCGCCGCCTTCTCCGGCGACGCGGACAGTGATGTCTTGTCGTGGCATTGGGCTGCTCCTGGCAGAATTGAGTGTTCCTGCAGTATAACAAACATCGCGGCCAAGGGTAAACGCAAGGCTTTACTGTAAATCCAATCGGTGGATCGCGAAAGTCCTTATCGCGTTTCCACCGCCTCCGACCGGGCGGATCGTGCCTCGCGTTCGAACTCCAGCAGGCGGCGCTTGAGGTCGATCCCGCCGCCGAATCCCACCAGGCGGCCGTCGGCTCCGATCACCCGATGGCATGGGATCACGATCGGAAGGGGGTTCCGCCCGCAGGCCATTCCGACGGCCCGAAACGCGCGGGGCTTGCCCACCCAGCAGCCGATTTCCCCGTACGACGCCGTTTCGCCGAAGGGAATGCGGGACAGCGCCCGCCACACGTCGCACTGGAACGCGGTGCCCTCGAGGACCAGCGGAAGGTCGAATTCGGTGCGTTCGCCCCGGAAATACGACCGCAGCTGCCGGATCGCCTCGCAATCGAGCCCCGGATCCAGCCTCCAGTGCATGTCGACGTAACGCTCGACGTGTTCGCCGATGCCGATGCGCTCGACTCCGCGCTCGCTCCAGGCAACCAGCACGTCGCCCAGCGGCGAATTTAGCAACGTGTAGTCCGTATGCATGAGACGTGCCCCCTTCTCCCCCTCTCTGCATACACCCCCGGCAGCCCGTCTTCCAGCGCATTCTCGCCGGCCACAAACCCGGTTGCGGCCCGATGCGCCATGCATGAAGATCACCGCATGAGAATATCCACGAGCCTGCTGGTCGCGGGAGTCGCGCTGTCGCTGGTATCGGGCTGCTCGCGCAACGATGCAGCCGCGGCGCACCGGTCGTCGTATCCCGGCGCTGTCGCGGTCGACGTCAGTCGGATCCGATTCGACGACGGGGACACGTTCTATGTCGATCACGAACCGATACGCGTGCTCGGCATCGACACGCCCGAGATCCGGCATCCCGGGGTGGGTATTTTCGAGGACCAGGCGTTCGGAATGGAGGCGGCGGAGTCCACGCAGGCGTGGATCACCCGGGCGCGGATCGTCGAGATCGCAACCGACGGTCGCGATCGTTACCACCGGCAACTTGCGCACGTGTTCGTCGACGGAGAATTGCTGGCCGAGAGACTCTTGAAGAGCGGGCTGGCCTACGAGACCGTGAGTCACTACGGAGACGACGGATTTCCGGAGCTGGCGGATCGAATTCTACGCGCCGCGGCGCGGGGACCGAAACCGCGCTTCGAACCGCCCTACCGATGGCGCCGGGAACACCAGCAGCGCGTCCCCGCCGGGGCCGACTCCTCGGGACATTCCTAGCGGAGAGCGAGTGGCTGCGGCGCCGACGTTGCGACGGCATCGCCGGACGCGAACGCGGTGACCTGCCAGAAGACCCGACCGGTCCGCGGCGCGGGCAGCAGCGGCGAGTCGGACGGGAGCGTCACGGTGGTCTCGGATGTCGGCGCGGTGGAGGCGATTTCGGACATGTCGGCGGCAAACACCGTCACGGCGTAAGAATCCGCTCCCGCCACCGGCTCCCAGCGCAACGTGATGGTTCCGTCGCCGGCGACACCGGCGGCTTCGACGACGACTCCGCCCGGTGAACCGCCCCGCACGACCCCGTCGTTCGGGAGCCACGGATGGACGCGCACGATCGCAACGACCAGAAGCAACGCGAGCGCCGCCGAAATCCCCCAGACCGGCCGCATCAACGAGAATCCGAAGCCGCGTCGCGGGGCGCGGGATATCGTACGAGACGCAGGCGCCGGGCCGTTCGACTCGACGAGCGTCGCGATGAACGCGGCGAGGCGATCATTCGCGTCCCCGGGGTTCGAGCCATCGACGGCCTGCGCGTGCACAAACTCTTCGATGGCGAGAGCGAGCGCCGAGCAGCGAGCACACGTCTCAACGTGACCACGTCGCGCATCATCCCGCGGGAGCCGGACGACGTCCGCGATTTCCTCGATCGCAACGCATGGCGTTGTCATGAATCTCCTCCTCGAACCGGTCGGTCTTCCTGTTCTCCATCGATCGCCGTGCGCAATTTTCGCCGCGCACGCTGCAGGAGCCCGCGGGCCCCCGATTTCTGGTCCAGGTCCAGTAACGACGTGATCGCCTCGATGGGCATTCGCTCGGAGTACCGCAGCCAGATCGCCTTGCGCTCCAGCGGGTCCAGCGTCGCGTTCGCGAGCGCGGCGAGCCGGTCCCCCTGCAACTCGGCTTCCACCCGGTCCTCCACCGACTGGCTACCGTCCGCCAGCGAGTCGAGGTCGACATCGTCCCGCCACAGATCACGGCGGATTTCGTTCAGACAACGGTTGCGCGCGATCACGAACAACCACGATGAAAACGCCGCGCGTCCTTCGAACTGTCCCAGTCTCTCGAACGCATGGAGCAGGACGTCCTGCGCCATGTCGAGCGCCCGCTCGTGCTCTCGGACGTACCGGAAGCACCACAGGTAGACCGCCTGTCGATGACGGCCGAGCAACTCACCGGCGGCGGCGCGGCCGGACCTGGAGGTCGGGTCGCGCCGGGCCGCATCGAGAAGCTCGCGGTCCGGTGTCTGCGATAGGTCGCTCATACGTGAGACAAGGAAACGGGGGAACCGTCACACGGTGGAGGTCCGCCGGCTGATGGCGAACCGAATCGACGCCGCCACCGCGGCCATGCCTGCCAACGCGAATAATAACAAAAGGATACGCGAGTGGCGGCGCGGGCTCAACGGGATTGTGAGGTCGCCGTCCCCGGTCGCGACGAACCCCGCCCAGTAGAACGGGTGGGGATGGCGCGCCCGTGTCCGCAACTGAGCTGCCCACAAAGCGCTGGACACCGATTCGCCGGAGGCGAGGTGTGCGTAGAAGTCCTCCATCAGTTCGGCCGTGACGCGATCGTCCACGGCCCAGAGGGTCGCCACCACGGACCGGGCGCCCGCCGACACGAACGCCGAGCTGAGCCCAAGCACGCCTTCGCCCTGAGTCGCCCGCCCGAGCGCGGATTCGCATCCGGACAGGACGACCAGCGCGCCGTCGAATCGTTCGTGCGCGATCTGCGACGCGCGCAGGTAGGGGAACCTCGCGTCGGCGTCGTTGACCTGAATTCCTGAATGCCACGGGCGCTCGGTGTCGACCCGGACGTGCGACGCCACATGCAACACATCGCACGCGGTGACCGCGGCCGTGAACGCGTCGAGAGAAGGAACGGAGTCCAGGCGCGTCACCGCCGCGTATCGCTCCTGGAGATTCCGCACCTCCCGGCGCGCGCCGGCGAGTTCGGGATCCACCGGCGCGATGGCGAGCACCGTCGCGCCGGCGTGCGTCGCCGCACGCGTCGCGCGCAGGTTCCGCAGCAACGACGCCGCTGGAACGTAGGTAACCCGGTGCGAAGCGATCAGCGGCGTCCGTTCTCCCGGCAGTGTGATTACCGCGAACGGCATCGACGCCAGCCACCCGCCGGCGGCGACGACGAGCGACGGGGACGCGCGAATCAGGTCGGCGAATCCAGAAAGCAGGTCGGAGAGCGATTCTCCCGGCTCCCGCATGTCGACCAGCGCACCGTGCCGCGGCGCCTGGCCGGCAAGGCGGAGGAAGCGGGCGGCGGTTCGCGCATGCGTTCCTCCGTCGTCATCGACCACGCGCAATCGAAGCGAGTCCCGGGTCACCGCGAACAGATAGAGACGATCACGCCCGACGGACAGGTCGAGCAGGCACTCGCCCGGACGCAACACGCCCGCCTGGAGTTCCCCGATCCCGACGGGAGCGACGAAGCCGGGCGGAAGCTCGCCGGCGAGGAGCGGATCCGTCGTGCGCTCGAGCAACGTGCGCGATTTGGCCTCCTGCAAAAAATCGAAGAGGGCGCGTGCGCGGTCCTCGCGCGACGCCGTCGGCGGCCAATCGAGCAGAATCGTCGCCGAGCGGATGAGAGCCGGACCCAGCGACGCCCGGTGTGCCTCGCGCCACTGATAGTCCCCGCTACGGCGCGACGCCGACGGGTACATCGCACGCGCGCGCTGAAACCACGCGTACGCTGCGCCCCGGTCGCCGCCGAGGCACAGACCGTCGGCGCGCTCAACCGCCGCCAGAATCGCCGCCGTCGTATCCGTGCGCGATATCGCATCCTCCCACGCGGTCGCGGCCGCGCGGGTCGCGCGGTCCGGGTCACCGTGCAGGCGCAGACATTTCGCCCAGGTTGTGAACGCCGCGGCGCGCATCGCCGACGGAGGCGAAGACGCAAGTCCGACGAATCCCGAATCGAGCACGGCCACCGCTTCGTCGACGCGTTGCTGCTGAATCAGCGCCTCCGCAAGCCCGGTGATCGCGGGGATGGCGACGAGCGTCGAGAGTGAATCGGCGTGCGCCAGCACCCGGCGGAACTGCGCCTCGGCGCCGCGCGGTCGCCCCTGCGCGAGCCGGAGGTCGCCGAACTGGTTCTGCATCCGTCCAACACCCAGTTCGTGATGCCAGGCGTTCGCAATTCCGATGGCATCCACCAGGACCGACTCCGCGGCGGCGTATCGCCCGATCTGCGTGTGCGTAAAGGCGAGGTTTCCGCCGACATCCGCCGCGTCCGCAACGCCAAGCCGTTTCTTGATCTCGTAAGCATGGCCGAAGTTCCGGGCGGCCAGCGCCAGTTCTCCCTGCGTCCACGCGATGTCGCCCAGGTTGTTCCAGGCGTCGGCCTCCTGCGACGCGTCGCCCAGCGCCCGAGCCCTGGCCAGCGCGCGCGCATACGCGTCGCGTGCCTCGTCGACCCGACCCAGGTTGTCCAGCGACCGGCCCAATCCGATCAGCGCCGTCAGTTCCTCGCGCGGCCGCTTCGCGATTCGAAACGCCTCCGCCGCACTCTCGTAGTGCGACCGGGCGCTCGCCGGATCGCCGCGCTCGAGATCAACGAAGCCGATCAGCAGATGCGCCCATCCCTCGCCGCGGCGATTTTTCGCGGACAGGGACAGGGCGAGCCGGCGCTCACTCAGGCGCATCGACTCGTCGAGCCGGCCCTCGACGACGGCGACGAAACTCCGCAACCCGATCGCGTTAATCTGGCCGACGGTGTCGCGTGTCGCCGTCGCGTACGACAGCGCCTCGTCGAAATCCTCGCCCGCTCCCGGCTGGTGCAACGCGAATCGCGCGCGGCCGCGGCAGAATATCATGCGTCCGAGATGGATCGAATCTCCGCGCGCACTGGCGCGCGCGATTTCCCGGGTGGCGAGAGACAGGAGCGAATCGTATTCACCCGCGTCGAACAACGAGTCCGCGCGGACATCCGTGAGGTCCGGTGGACGCGACCGCACCTCCGCCCCCGACGCGAGTCCCACGGAGAGGGACAGGGCGGCCACAAGCAGTCTGCGTCTTGGCATCCGGTCGGTATGAGCGGCGGTCGCGGTTCAGTCCACCGCGTTGCGAACGATGGTGACGGTGGTGATGAACTGCCCGACATGGCGCGACGTGTGCTCGGCACCGTGAAACAGCAACCCGAGCACGCTGGAGGCAGCATTGGACCGGCCCACGCGACGCTCATCCAGCAGCGCCGAATCCGGCGTACACCGGAGCTGACGAAGCGCGCGGTCGATCGTCGTCTCCACGAGGTCGACGAGGTCGGCTGCGTCGGCGTCGATTTCGCCCGTCGCTTCGATTTCCAGCGCGTCGCGCTGGAGATCGTGAAGGGGCTCGGCGCGCGCGTACGCCATCAGCCGATCGAGTGCGTGAGCCGCATGGTACAGATGAAACGCCGGCGACGCCACGCCGCCCGGACGGGCCCGCAGGACGTCGCGGGAGAGTCCGGGCGCCACCCGTGCGACGTCTTCCCGCGCCTGCAGGAGCGCATGCGCGACGGGAAGCAACAGGGCGGGAATGCCGTGCGTGGAGCCCCGCAGCCAGACTTCGGGGTGACCGGTTTTCATGGAGTGCCCCTTCCGCGACCTTTCGAACCCGGGATCGCCCGGGCGGGCGAACCACTTCTATAAATGTAAGCCGCTCCGCGGCGCCGACAATACCCAATACCCCACGATCGGGCATCAACTCTTGTCGACCCGGCGCGCGAGGGCGTCGCCCAGCAGGCGGGCCATCATCGCGGTGTCCAGGCCGGGAACGTATGCACGCAGAATCGCCATCGTCAGACCGGGTACGCCGGCCAGATCGCGGTGCGCGAGATAGACCGGTTCCCATACCGGTTTGAACTTGCTCTTGAACGCGAAGAGCGACTTGAAGTGGTAGTACGCGTTGGCGCGGTCGTAAATGCGACCCAGCACCCGGAGCAGGAGCGGCGCGTCCTCGTCCCGGTCGATGTCCGCGAGCGGCGCCACGGCGAGACTCGCAGCCTCGTAGCCGTGTTCCCGGAAGGTCACCAGCGACGAGGCAATCAGGAATTCCATCGCACCCGGCATCGCCGTCTCGCGCCGGCGCATGAGATCCAGCACCCACGCATTGCGTGCGAAGACCGGCAGCCAGTCGGCAAACGCCTGCACGACGCCGTTGGCGTCGACGGCAACCGCGACCTCGACGTTCGGGTCGTCGACGTCCTCGGTCCGTCCCAGGGTGAAACCGATTTCGGGGATGTCCTTTCCCGAGATCCACTCCCGGCCGACGCCGTCCAACTGGCGCCGGATCTCGGGCGGCACTTCCCCGCCACTATGCATCTCGAACCGAAGGCCGTCGCGGCGCGCGCGATTGAGGGCCGTGCGCACGTCCTGCCACTCCTTGCCGCTGAACTCGAGCGACGACAGCGGAATCCAGGCGTCCTCGCCGACTTGCAGGGTGCGAAATCCCATCGCTTCGTACATGAGTCGGTTGGCGTTCGCGGTTGAAAAGAACACGGGATTCCACCCGCGGCTGTCCGCGAACGCGGCGAATGCGGCGACAACGTCCTTCATCCGGTCCTCGGGACCCACCGGATCGCCGAGTGCCACGGCCGTGTGGTCGTTGACGCGATAGGCCACGTAGCTCTCGGATGCAAAGAAGATCGAATTGCCGGGCCACAGGGTCATGTAGGACGTGCCCGTCCGGCCGTGAGTCTCCAGGATCGATCGTGCGCGTTCCGAATCGGCCAGCGTCCGCGTCGGCGCGATCGCCCCGCGCGTGAGTCGCGCGAGCGCGAGTCCGAACCCACCCCAGCCGACCACCGGGATCGACGCCAGGAACCATCGCGCCGCGCCCCAGTGCCGGGTGTGCGGCGCGGGCGGCGCAAACAGCAGGCGCGAAATCGTTTCGTGGAACGCGCTCGACACGTCGAAGCGCGGCACGAACCGTTCGCGCAACACGAGGTAACCCAGGGTGGTGTACACGACCAGTGCGACCGCGCTCCCGATCAGTGCGCGCAACCCGGCGCGGACCGTCGGCGGGTCGCCCGGCGCCCGGAATTCCCGGCGCCACACGAGCAGCGCGCCGATCAGCATGATCGACAACACGTGTTCGACGCCGGGCTCGCCTTCCTGCCATTGCACGATCGTGGACGCGACAAGGAGCACCAGGGACAGGACCCAGGCGCTTCGGCGCCCGCGCCCCAGCGCCGGCGACACCATCATCAGCGTCGCGCCGAGCGCCAGCAGCAGGTGGCGCGGCCAGTGCGGGTCGTCGATGGGCATGACGGACGCAATGCGCGCGAACCCCGGGTGGTCGGGCACCGCGAACGGCGTCAACACGTCGACGATTCCGATGGTCATCGCGATCCAGGCGACGATGCGCCGGCGTTCGATCCGATCGAGATGAAAGTCCCGCTGGAGTTCCGGCCACACCTGCTCGTCGCGCCAGAAGAAGAACGCGCCCAGGACAATGCCGGTCACGAACGAAATGAGATGACTCACGTCCCAGATGTGCGCGTCCCCGGCAAACGCAACCACCAGGTACACCGTCACCAGCGCGATACCGATCCGGCGCGTGGTGCGTGGCATGAACACCAGCAGCGCCCCGAGCGCTCCCATGGCGCCGTTCGAGGCGCCGACGTCGCGTTGCAGGACCAGCCCCTTCGCCCACGCGCTGCCCAGGTCGGCGAGGCCGCGCAGAAGCCCGGCGTCCCCCACGTAGCCCACGACGTGCGCGATGAGGTAAATGACGATGGTACGGACCGTCCTGAGACGCCACTCGCACATCCCCACGAAGACGAGGACGGTGGGAATGAGTGACAGCGCCATGACGGGCCGCAGGATCTGGAACGGCGCGAGGAGGAGCCGCACGATCGCCGGGTGGGCGCCTCCGAATCCCCACTCGAGCAACTGCGCCGGCGAAATCGGATGGATGAGCGTTCCGGTTTTCGCCGTAACGACCAGAATGGTCGCCGTCAGCAGGAGCGTGAACGGGATCCGCCGAATCAGCTTGAGGATGCGCCGGGGAACGAGTTGCATGGACGGATCGTTTCCGGCCGACCGCGCGACCGGACGCGATGGCAGTGATCTACCGCAGGCTTACGATTCGCTCCAGCGAATCGCCGGTCCACGAAAGAATGCTCTCGACGCCTGGAACGCGGATGCTCGGACCCATTCCCAGCCAGACGATCACGAGAACGGATACGATCAGCACCACACGAACTCCCCAATCATCGAATACCGGTGTCGGGGACTTGGAGGACCGGAAGTACATGGCGACAACGACACGCAGATAATAATAGAGTGAAAGGGCGCTGTTGAGAACGCCGATGACGGCCAACGTGACCAATCCGCGCTCGACCGCCGCATTGAACACATAGTACTTCGCGAAGAACCCGGCAGTCGGCGGAATTCCGGCCATGGAGAACATGAACAACGCCATCGCGAATCCCAGCATCGGCCGCCGCAAGCCCAGCCCCGCGAGATCGTCGATCTCCAGACCCCGCGAATCGCTGCGATTCTCGATCGCGCTGACCAGGGCAAAGGCGCCCAGGGTCATGAACGCATACACGAGCAGGTAGAACATCACGGCGGATGCGGCCCGGGTATTGTCGATCGACAGGGCCGCCATGCCGACGAGGACGTAACCGGCGTGCGCAATGCTCGAATACGCGAGCATGCGCTTCACGTTGCGCTGCACGAGCGCCACGATGTTGCCCAACGTCATGGTCGCGATCGCGAGCACGATGATGATCCCCACCCACTGCGCGCGCGCTGCGAAGAAGCTCATGTAGAACAACCGCAGGAACGCCGCGAACGACGCCGCCTTGACCGCGCCCGCCATGAAGCCCGTTACCGGCGACGGCGCGCCCTGATATACGTCGGGTACCCACATGTGGAACGGCACGGCCGCGATCTTGAACACGAAGCCGACGAGAATCAACGCGATCGCGAACAAAAACGGCGGATACTTCACGTAGCCGCGACTGACCGCCTCGACCACGATCCCCTTGAAGTTCAGCGTGCCGAGCAGGCCGTAGATGATCGACATCCCGTAGAGAAAGAACGCAATCGCGAACGCGCCCAGCAGAAAGTATTTCATCGCGCCTTCGTTGGCGAAGAAATCCCGGCGCCGGAACCCGACGATCACGTAGATCGACAGGCTCATCAGCTCGATCCCGAGGAAAACCGACATCAGGTCGTAGGCGCTGACGAGGATGACCATGCCGGCGAGCGACAGGAGCAGCAACGCGTAGTATTCGCCGCGCAGAATGTCGAAGCGGTGCAGATAATTGCCGGAGACGAGCACCGTACCAAGCGTCGAGATGGTGCAGATTCCCACGAAGAACAGCGCGAAGTGGTCGACCAGGAGCATCCCGTGCAACATCGGCCAGCCCTCGGTGCTCCACAGCGACACCACGCTGGCCAGCACACCGACGAGGACGAGTCCGGCGAACCAGCCCTGCGCGCGCGCCGATCGTTCCGAGACCGCGCTCCACGCGAACAACACGCACGCGCCGCCCACGAGCAGGAACAGGGGCAGGAAGAACCGGGCCATTTCCATGGTGAATGCCGGCATTAGTTCCCCTCCCTCGCCGAATCGGTCGCGTCGGCTGACTCGCGGGCGAAATCGCCGGCGGCGCCGTCACGCGCGTTCATCGCGGACCGCACGCTGGTCATCTGTCCGACGAACTGGGTGACGGCGGGCTCGATCCGCTCGACGAACGGCTTCGAATACGCGCCCAGCCAGAACACCATCACGATCAGCGGAATGAACACCAGCACCTCTCGCGGCGTCAGGTCCTTGAGGCCCGCGTTCTTCTCGTTGGTGACGTCGCCAAAGAAGACACGCTGCAACATCCAGAGCATGTAGATCGCACCCAGGACCACCCCGGTCGCCGCGAGAATGCCCCACCAGGCGTTGGCCTGGAACGCACCGACGAGGATGAGAAACTCGTGGACAAACCCGTTGAGCGGCGGCAGTCCGATGGACGACAGCGTGACGATCATGAATATCGTCGCGTAGACCGGCATCACGCGCGTCAGTCCGCCGTACTCCGAAATCAGTCGTGTGTGCCGGCGTTCGTAGACGACGCCAACCAGGAGGAACAGCGCCCCCGTCGAGATGCCGTGATTGATCATTCCGAGAATCGAGCCCACGACGGCCTGCGTATTGAGCGCGACGAGCCCCAGCATCACGAACCCGAGGTGCGATACGGAGGAATAGGCGACCAGTTTCTTGATGTCCTTCTGGACCATCGCCACCAGCGCGCCGTAGATGATGCCGATGATCGCCAGTGCCGCGATCAACGGGATCGCGCGAATCGCCGCTTCCGGAAACAGCGGCATCGCGAAGCGGATGAAGCCGTACGTCCCCATCTTCAGCAGGACGCCGGCCAGGATAACCGACCCCGGGGTCGGCGCTTCCACGTGCGCGTCCGGCAGCCACGTATGGAACGGGAACATCGGAACCTTGATCGCGAACGCCAGCGCGAAGGCCAGGAACAGGAGCCACTGCTGGTGGGGCGAGAGCACCGTGCCGAGCAACGCCGGCAGGTCGAAGGTCAGCACGCCGGTCTGGACGCGATACTGATGAACCACGTACAGGATCGCGATCAGCATCAGCAGTGAGCCGACCATCGTATAGATGAAGAACTTGACCGTCGCGTAGATCCTCCGGTCGCCGCCCCACATGCCGATCATGAAGTACATCGGGATCAGCATCGCTTCCCAGAACACGTAGAACAGGAACATGTCGAGCGAGATGAACGCCCCGATCATCGCCGTCTCCAGAAACAGGAGACAGACGAAGAACTCCTTCACGTTCTTTTCGATGGAATGGAAACAGCTGAGCGCAGTGATGGGCGTGATGAACGTCACCAGCATCACGAGGAACAGGCTGATCCCATCGACTCCGACGTGGTACGAGATCCCGAGCGACGGCAGCCACGCCGCGTTCACCACGAACTGCATGTCGGGCGTCGCGTGGAACCCGCTCACAAGACGCAACGACAGGACGAACGCGCCCGTGGAAACCAGAAGCGCGATGCTTCGGATCCCGCCGTGCGCCTTCGCCGGCATCAGGGCTACCCAGATGGCGCCGAAGAGCGGCAGGAATGTCACCAGACTCAGCAAGTCCACGATTCGCGTCCTATCGCATCAGGTGAAAGATCAGGAACAGAAAACCGATGAGCATGAACAACGCGTACGTCCGAACGAGGCCCGACTGCAGGAGGCGCAGCGTCGCTCCGATCAAGCGCGCGGTCACGCCCAGTCCATTGACGATGCCTTCGATGATCCCCGCGTCGATCAGACGGAACATGATCCGGTCCGCGATCGCGTACCCGGGCCGCACGATGGCGCGCTCATAGAATTCGTCGACGTAGTATTTATTGAAGACGAGCGTATAGAAACCGCCCATCCGCGACGTGAACGCCGCGGCGGAGCCGGGCATCTGGATGTAGAGTGCGCGTGCGAAGAGGATCCCCGCGACGGCGACGACGACCGACAGGATCATCAACAGGATCTCGAGCGACGATCCGTGCGCGCCTTCGGCTTCCGCGGCGATGGTCGTCGTCATTCCGTGAATCGCGGGCGCCACGCCCACGCCGATCGGATGCGCACCGATCTGCCCGGCGAACACCGGCTCCAGCCAGTGGTGGAACGCGTTGCTCCCCCCGAGCACCGACGGCGTCCCCAAAAAGCCGATCAGAGCCGCGCCCGCCGCGAGGACAATCAGCGGCATCGTCATCATCGGCGGCGATTCGTGCAGGTGGTGCTTGGCCTCTTCCGACACGTGGTCCTTCCCGTGGAAGGTCAGGAACACCGCCCGGAAGATGTAGAACGCGGTCATCCACGCCGCCGCGAGACCGACCACCCACAGCGCGCGTCCCAGCCACGCCGGCTGCAAATTGGACGAAAACGCCGACCACAGGATCTCGTCCTTGGAGAAGAATCCGGCGAACGGCGGCACGCCGGCGATCGCAATCGACGAGATCAGGAACGTGGCCCAGGTAATCTTGAGGTGCTTCGAGAGCGCACCCATTTTGAACATGTCCTGCTCGCCCGACAACGCGTGGATCACAGAGCCGGCGCCGAGGAACAGGCACGCCTTGAAGAACGCGTGCGTCAGCAGGTGAAACACCCCCGCCGCGTACGCGCCGGTGCCGACGGCGAGGAACATGTATCCCAGCTGGCTTACGGTCGAATACGCGAGCACCTTCTTGATGTCCCGCTGCGCGAACCCGATGGTCGCCGCGAAGATCGCCGTCAGCGCACCGATGACAGCGACCACGACCGACGCCTGCGGCGCGAGATCGTAGAGGAAATTCAGCCGCGCGATCATGTAGACGCCGGCCGTCACCATCGTCGCGGCATGGATCAGCGCGCTGACGGGCGTCGGGCCGGCCATCGCGTCCGGCAGCCACACGTACAGCGGAATCTGCGCCGATTTTCCGCATGCGCCGATGAAGAGCAGCACGCACGCCGCGGTTCCGACCTTGACGAACGCGTCGTGGTGAACCGCCGCCAGTCCGCGCAGCGCCGGCACGTCGAGCGTCGGGCTTCCGACGTGCAGCGTCGTCACGAACAGGATGAACATGCCGATCAAAAACGCGAAGTCGCCGACGCGGTTCACGATGAACGCCTTCTTGCCAGCGGCGGCGTTGGCAATGTCCTTGTACCAGAACCCGATCAGGAGGTACGAACACAGCCCGACGCCCTCCCAGCCCACGAACAGGAGCGGGAGGTTCCGCGCCATGACCAGCGTCAGCATCGCGAACATGAACAGGTTCAGGTACGAGAAGAAGCGCGCGAACCCGCGATCGCCGTGCATGTACCCGGTGGAATAGATGTGAATGAGCGATCCTACGCCGGTGACGATCAGGAGCATTGTCATCGAGAGCGCGTCCACCCAGAACGCGACGTCGATGTGCACCGAACCGGCGGCGATCCACGGGAACAGCGTCTGCTCGAACAGGCGCGAGTCCGGCGACATCGCGCGCATCGCGAAGAAGAGCTTGGCGACCACCACGAACGAAAAGATCGGCGCCGCGCACCCGATCAGCGACACGAGCCGCTCGTCGGGCCCGCGCTCGCGATGGCTGTAGACGAGCGCCAGCAGCCCGTTCAGGGCGGCGCCGACCAGCGGGGCGAAGGGGATGAGCCAGAGCGAATGTTCCATGAGACTCGGCGGCGAACTCCTAGTCGCGCATCAACGTGAGATCGTCGGCCTGAACCGTGGTCCGGTTGCGGAAGATCATCACCAGGATCGCGAGCCCGATGGCCGCTTCCGCCGCCGCCAGGGCCATGATGAAAAACGCGATCACGTGTCCGTCCAAATTACCGGTCGTGTAGCGCGAGAACGTCAGGAACGAGAGGTTCACCGCGTTGAGCATCAGTTCGATCGACATCAGCATGACGAGCAGGTTGCGGCGGAACAGCACGCCGAACGCACCGATGAAGAACAGAATCGCGCTCAGATACAGATACTGGTTCACTCCGACCGGACCCACTAGATCACCTTCTTTGCCAGCAACACGACGCCCACGATCGCGACCAGCAGGATCAACGAGATCACTTCGAACGGATAGATGAAATTGGAGAGCATCAGCCGGCCGACGCTCTCGATGCTTCCGAAATCCGACGCCAACTCCATCGTGGAGGGCTGCACGTCGGAGAAAACGCGGATCGCGGCAAACGCGCCGACGGCGCACACCAGCGCCGTGAACAACAGGCGCATCCATCCGACCGGGGCTTCCTCGAGCTCTTCCTTCCTGAGATTGAGAAGCATGATGGTGAAGATGATCAGCACCATGATGGCGCCGGCGTACACCAGTACCTGCAGGATGAACACGAACTCCGCGTGCAGCATGGCGAACAGGCCGGCCAGCGAGCACAGCGAAAGAATCAACGCAAACGCGCACGAGAGCGGGTTGCGGAGGCTTACCATCGACAACCCGCCGATGATCGACAGCGCGGCAAAAATGTAGAAAAGAACCGCCATGTCCTACCGATGGATGAGGATCAGAATCAACCCGGTCAGCAGAATATTCACGAACGACAGTGGAATCATGTTCTTCCAGCCGAGCCGCATCAGTTGATCGTAGCGGAAGCGCGGCAACGACCAGCGCACCCAGATGAACACCCAGCACCAGAAGATCGTCTTGAAGGCGAACGCCGAGATCTGGGCGACGAGCGCGACCGTTCGTGCCCCCCACGCCGGCAACGGACCCATCCGGAACGTCCACGCAAAGAAGAGCAATAGTGCGCCACCCACCAGCACATTCACCACGCCGAGCACGTAGCCTTCCTTGTCGCGCAGATCGCCGAACCCGCCGCGCATCCGGCGCGCATAGACGAACATCAGAAATGCAAACGCCAGCGCGCCCGCTCCCCCGACGCCGGTCATCACCTTCAGCCACGTGTCCGCGGTGGCGACGATCTTGTCCGTAGGGAAGTACGGGATCTGCCAGCCCCCGAAGAACAGCGTGGCGATCATCGCCGACGACAGCACGATCGCGGCGTACTCACCCATGTAGAAGAGGGCGAAGCGCATCCCGCTGTACTCGACGTGATAGCCGGCCACGATTTCGGACTCGCCTTCGGGCAGGTCGAACGGATTGCGATTGGTCTCCGCGAACGCCGCCACGATGAAGAGAATCGCGCCGAGCGGTTGTACGAAAATGCCCCAGCGGGGCAGGACCCCCCACAACAACTCGCCCTGGCCGCGGACGATCTCGTTGAGCTGCGCGCTCTGGAACACCATGAAGACGCCGATCAGCGCCAGGCCGAGCGGGATTTCATAACTGATCATCTGCGCGGTCGAGCGTAGCCCGCCCATCAGCGCGAACTTGTTGTTGGATGACCACCCGGCCAGCACGATGCCGTACACGTTGAGCGAGGTAATCGCGAGAATAAAGAGTATGCCCGTATTCAGGTCGGCGACCTGCATCGGGATGTCGCGCCCCGCGACCATGAACCGGTCGGCCCAGGGAATGACGGCGAACGCGCTCAGGATGAACGTGAACCCGAGCACCGGCGCGATCATGAAATAGGTCCGGTTCACCTGCGGCGGAATCATCATCTCCTTCATCAGGAGTTTCACGACGTCCGCGATATTATGGATGAAGCCCGCCAGACGGATGCCCAGAATGGCGGCGCGATTGGGGCCGGCGCGGTCCTGAATGAAAGCCGCACCCTTGCGCTCGAACCAGATGAGCACGGGGAGTAACGTCAGGGCAAAGCCCCAGATGAAAACGGCCTTGCCGCCGATGATGAGAAGGTCGATCCAGTTCGGCATTCGTGTTCCCTGGCGATCGGCGGCCGTCGTTCGATCACACGACCGGCTGCGCGGCAACGCGCACGCCCGTCAACCCCGGCTTGATCAAATCGACGCCCGCGAACGCGGGCACGGTATCCATGATGGCTTTGCGCACGTGTGCCGGCGAGTTCGTGCGTCGGCGCGCCGGTCAGCGACGCGGCGAGCGCGTCGGCGATGCGCCATTCGGTATCATTCATCGGATCGATCGCGGGTCTCAACTGCTGGACGTGGCCCTCGAAATTGACGACGAGCCCGTCCTTCTCCGCGAATGTCAATCCCGCGATCACGATGTCGGCGCGCTCGGTGAGCGATGTCCGGCACGCGGACAGCGCGATGATCGTCCTGGCGCGCGACACGATCGAGTCCAGCGCCGGCGACACGTCCGTGTTGAACCCGACGGCGATCAGCACGCCGTCCGGGCCGAGCGCGTTGATGACGGCGTCCGAATCTCCGCCGTTGCGCTGCAGATCGAGCACCCGGAGGCCGAGCAGCTCGGCGCCCTTCGCGTTCGGATGCTTGTCGGCGCGGCGCAGAAGCGCGTCGTCGACGCCATCGGGAACGTGGCGCGCGACGAATACCGGCGCGCCCAGCCGGTCCTGTGCCAGCCGGCCGAACAGGAACATTTCCTCGAGCGTGCACGTCGCCGACAGGAGAACAACGCTCTTCACGCGCGCTGGCGCTTCGACGGCGCCCGACGGCGCGTACCCCAGGGCGGTGCGAATCTGCGTAATCGCTTCTTCGCGCGAACAGTCGAACGTTTCGCCGCGGTGCCGGAAGAACGACGTCCGAATGCGGTCGGCGTTGACGAATTTGTAGTTCACGCGTCCCTCGTCGCACGCCCAGTATCCGTTGACGTCGGCGTTGTGCCGCGGGCGGATCCGGTAGATCTGGTCCTTCCTCGCCTGGACCTGCATGCTGCATCCGCGCGCGCACGTCGTGCAGACGCGAGTTCGCGTTTTTCAGGAACCACGTCGCGGAATCGAAGCGAAAGTCCTTGGACGTGAGCGCTCCCACCGGGCACAGGTCGACGGTATTGAGCGAATAGGGGCTGGTCACTTCCTGTCCCGGGAACGTCGTGATGTACGCCTCGTGCCCGCGGCCGGCGATGTAGAGCTGCTCGTCGTGGGCGACGTCGCGCAAAAAGCGCACGCAACGATCGCACAGCACGCAGCGCTCCTGGTCGAGGATCAGCGTGGGACCGATGTCCATCGCCTTGCCCTTCTTGAAGCGCGTGAAACTCTGCCGGCTGGGCTGGAGATCGTGCTGCATGTAGTAGTTCTGGAGCGTGCACTCGCCCGCTTTGTCGCAGATCGGACAGTCGAGCGGATGGTTGAGCAGGAGCATCTCTTCGACCGACGCGCGCGCCCCTTCGACGCCTCGCCGTGCGTCTCCACCACCATGCCTTCGGTCACGACGGCCTTGCAGGAAATGCCGAGCTTGTTTCCGCGCTCGGAGATGAAATCGACCTGGCACATGCGGCAGTTGCCGTCCGGTCCCAGGCCCTCGTGGTAGCAGAAGTGGCGGGATGTCGATCCCGATTCCCGCGCACACGTCGATCAACAGCGAGCCTTCCTTCGCTCGACTTTCTTGCCGTTGATGGTGAGGTGACGGCCATTACAGCGCTCTCGCTTCCAGATTGACCCCGCCGGGCTGAGTTGCGCGCGGGTGGATTTGTCGCGTCGATCATCGCTTCGAACTCGTGGCGGAATTTCTGATGTAGCTCGCCGCCGGCATCGCGGCGGAATCGGCCAGCACGCACACGGTACGGCCCATCATGTCCGGGCATATCGACAGAATCAAATCGATATCCTCGGGACGCCCCTTGCCCGTTACGAATGCGATTGACGATTTCGTACAGCCAGTAGGTTGCCCTCACGGCAGGGCGGGCACTGCCCGCACGATTCGTGCGCGTAGAAACGAAGCACGACTTCCAGCGCTTTGACGACGCTGGTGTCCTCGTCGAGCACCATGATGGCACCGGATCCGACCATCGAGCCGGCGGCGGCGATCGATTCGTAGTCGAGCTTGACGTTGCGCGCTTCGTCGGCGGTGAGAATCGCGGACGACGACCCGCCGGGGATGACGGCCTTGAGTTTCTTGCCGCCCTTGACGCCGCCGGTCGACGCCTCGATGAACTGCCACAGGTTGACGCCGAACTCGCTCTCGTAGACGCCCGGGCGTTCCACCATGCCGCTGATCGAGAAGAGCATCGTTCCCTTGCTCTTCTCCGTGCCGATCGCGGCGTACTTCTCGGCCCCGTTTTCGATGATCCACGGCAGCGCGGCGAGGGTTTCGACGTTGTTCACGACGGTGGGGCACCCGAACACACCGACTACCGCGGGAAACGGCGGCTTGGGTCGGGGCTGGCCCTTCTTGCCCTCGAGCGATTCGATCAGTCCGGTTTCTTCGCCGCAGATGTACGCGCCGGCCCCGCGATGGACGACAATGTCGACATCGACACCGGAACCCTGATGTTCTTGCCCAGGAGCCCGGCTTCGTAGGCCTCGCGCACGGCCGCGCTGAACCGCGCGATCGGGAAATCGTATTCTCCGCGGATGTACACGTACGCGGTCTTGATCCCCACCGCGTGGCAGCAGGTGATGATGCCTTCGATCAGCGCGTGCGGATCGTGCTGCAGGATGAGGCGGTCCTTGAACGTGCCGGGTTCGCCCTCGTCGGCGTTGACGCACAGGTATTTGGGCTTGTCCGAAACCTTCGGAACGAAGCTCCATTTCATGCCTGTCGGAAATCCGGCCCCGCCGCGACCGCGAAGCCCGGAACGCTTGACCTCGTCGATGACGTCGTCGGGCTTCATCGCGAACACCTTCGAGAGCGTACGATACCCGCCGTTGGCCCGGTAGCCCGCGAGGGTGTGATTATCCGGCTTGTCGAAACGAATGCTGACGATCTTCTGCGACATGGTGTTCGCCGCTACTTGCGGCCCACCTCCTCACCCGCGGGATCGCGACCGGCACGGCACGCGTCGATGATCCGTTCCAGCTTCTCGGTCGTGAGGTCCTCCCAGTAACGGTTGTCCATGCGCATCACCGGCGCGGTTCCGCACGACCCCAGGCATTCGACCAGTTCGAAGCTGAACGACCCGTCGGCCGTCTTTTCTCCGGGGCCGATTCCGAGTTTCTTCTCGACGACCGCCTGCATTCCCTCGCAGCCGCGCATCGAGCACGTCAGCGTCCGACAGAGCTGGATGTGGTGCTTCCCCATCGGCTCGGTCTTGAACATCGTGTAGAACTCGACCACGGCGAACACCGAAACCGGCGGTTGTTCCAGACGTTTCGCGACGTATTCCATCGATTCGATGGTGACGTGCCCGTCCTGCTCCTGCGCCAGCCACAGTGCGGGCAGGATGACGGCGCGTTTGCTCGGGTACTGGGTGAGCAGATGCTGGAAACTTCTTCTCGTTCTCCGGCGAAAACGCGAACGGCTTTCCGGTCGACGTCAATGTGTGGCGTGCGTGCGACATGTCAGCGATCCAGCTCTCCGGCGATAATGTTCAGACCGCCGAGAATGGCGACAATATCCGCCACCATGCCGCCTTCGACGAGGAACTTGAGCGTGTTCATCAGGTAGAAGCACGGCGGGCGGACCTTGATTCGATAGGGATGTCCGCTGCCATCGCTGATGATGTAGAAACCGAGTTCACCGTTGGGCGTCTCGATCGCATCGTAGATGCGACCCGGGGGCGGTTGGACGCCTTCGATCACGAGCTTGAAGTGATTGATCAGCGCTTCCATGGACGTATGCACGTTGTGCTTGGGCGGAAGCGTCACGTTTTTGTCGGCGACGTTGATGGGACCGTCGGGAACGCGATCGATGGCCTGCTCGACGATCTTCAGACTCTCGTGCATCTCCGCGATGCGGCACATCAACCGGTCGTAGACATCGCCGTTGACGCCCACCGGAATGTCGAATTCAAAATTTTCGTAGCCGTAATAGGGCCGCGCCTTGCGCAGGTCGAGGTCGACGCCGGTAGCGCGGAGGCACGGGCCGGTCCAGCCGTAGTCGAGCGCGTCTTCGCCGCTGATCATGCCGACGCCGCGCGTGCGGTCCTGGAAGATCCGGTTCTTGGCGACGAGCCCGTTGACGTCCGCGATCGCCCTGGGCACCTTCTTGAGCGCCGCCTTGACGCTCTCCCGCCATCCGTCCGGCAGGTCCCACGCGAGCCCGCCGACGCGCGTGTACGTGTACGTGAGCCGCGCACCCGTCAGCGCCTCGATGACGTCGTTGAGCGCGTCGCGGGCATTGAAGAAATACCAGAAATTCGTGAGCGCGCCGATGTCGACGATGTTGGTCCCGCAGCAGATCATGTGATCCATGATGCGCTGCAATTCCATGATGATGACGCGGATCATCTGCGCGCGCGGCGTGATCTCGATCCCCATCATCCGCTCCACGGCCTTGCAGTAGCCCACGTTGTTGGTCAGCCCGCTGCAGTAATTGAGCCGGTCGGTGTACGGGATCACCTGGTTGTACTGCTTCGTCTCGACGATCTTCTCGAAGCCGCGGTGCAGATAGCCGATGTCGACGCCCGCCTTCTCCACCGTCTCGCCGTTGAGCCGCGAATAGACACGGAACGTTCCGTGCGTGGCCGGATGCGTGGGCCCGATGTTGATGTACATCGGGGCGCTGTCGAGATCGGGCAGGTCGAGGCCCTCGTCGAAATCGTCGCGGGCAACGTCGACGTCGTTGTCGAAATCCTTCGACGTGTACCGGGGACGTTCCTCGCCGTCGCGAGGCACGAAATCCTTGATATCGATCGTCTTGTCCGCCATGTCAGGGCTCGTTTAACTCGTCGGTCAGATCGGACATCGCCGTACACCACTGCCCCGCCATGATGGGGTAGTCCTTGCGCAGCGGGTGTCCTTTGAATTCGTGGTGCGTCAGCAACCGCTTCAGGCACGGATGGCCGACGAAGTTGAAGCCGAACATCTCGAACGCTTCGCGCTCCGCCCAGTTGGCCGACTTCCACAGGTCCGTCGCCGTCGGGACGTCCAGGTCCAGCTCGGAAACCGGGACGTCGATGCGCACGCGCACGTTCTCCGGCACGGAATACAGCGTATAGACGAGTTCGAAGCGCTCCCGGTACGAGGGCAGCCCCGAACAGTCGACGCCGCCGATGTCGGAGAGCATGTTGAATCGCTTATCGGTCTTGAGAAATGCGAGTACGTCGTGAAGCGCCGACTTGTCGACGATAACGGCGCAGTCGCCGTGAGAACGGTCGACGTCGAGAACTTTCTCGCCGAAGCGGTTCTTCAAGTCCGCGACGATGGCGTCGTGTTTGGCGGATTCGGTGGTAGTGGTCACGTCTTCTTGGATTGCGCGCTAGTTGTCCTTGAATTTCTCGACCACTTCGTGGCGCCGCGGCTGTCCGCGTTTCGCGACGGGCTCCTTCTCGATGCGCTCCTGGAGCTTGAGCACCGCGTCGAGGATCGCCTCGGGACGGGGCGGACATCCCGGAATGAACACGTCGACCGGGATGATCTGCTCGATTCCCTGCACGGTCGCGTAGTTGTCGTAGAATCCGCCCGAGCAGGCGCACGCGCCCATCGAGATCACGTACTTGGGCTCCGCCATCTGGTCGTAGATGCGCTTGAGCGCGGGGGCCAGCTTATAATTGATCGTTCCCGCGACGAGGAGCAGGTCGGCCTGTCGCGGCGAAAAGCGCACGAGTTCGGCGCCGAATCGCGAAATGTCGAACTTGCTCGACACCACACCCATGAATTCGATGGCGCAGCACGCCGTTCCGAACGGCAGCGGCCACAGCGAGTTCTTCCGTCCCCAGCGGACCACCGCGTCCAACCGCGTCGTAACGACGCCGGTTTCGTCCTTGGTCGTGGGCAGCAGAAATCCAGTGTCTTTTATTCCCATTCCAGCGCTCCCTTTTTCCAGACATAAAACAGGCCGAGGAGCAGGACCGTGAGGAAGATCAACATCTCGAAGAACCCGAACAACCCGAGTTCGCGGAACAACACCGCCCACGGAAAGATGAACACGGCCTCAATATCGAAGACGATGAAGAACAGCGCGACAAGAAAAAAGCGCACCGAGAACCGGAGCCGGGTATCGCCGAACGACTCGACGCCGCACTCGAACGGCGTCATCTTGCGCGGGCTCGGCTGGCGCGGGCCGGTGACCCCCGCCACCGCGAGCATGATCATCGGGATCATCGCCGCGAGCAGGAACAGCACCAGCACGGGAATGTACTTGAGCGCGAGCGTCATATGATCGAGGGAAGCGGCCGGTAACCCGGGAGCCGCAAAGGCCTTGTAATCAAATTCACAAAGAGATTCGGACTTGAAGGTACTCGGATTGCCGGGGGGTGTCAATGACCGAACGCGGTCGGCGATCGCGCTGCCACGATGGCGGCGCGCGTGCTACAGTGGCGGTGCCGGACGGGCCGGCGGAATCGCCCTATCGCCATGCCACGAAACCAATTGGGAATTTTCGTCCGGTCGCCGGTCACCGGCCGGGTCAAGACCCGGCTCTCCCCGCCGCTGACACCCGAGGCAGCCCGCCACCTTTATCTTTCATTTTTGCAAGATATTGCGGGTAGAATCCGCCGGTCGAAATTCGCCCCGGTCGTCTTTCTGGACGGCGACCGGACACCCGAGATCGACGCCGTCTTTCCGCCCGGGTGGCGCGTCGAGGCGCAGTCCGGGAAGACGCTCGGCGACCGCCTGACCGCGGCTTTCGGTCACCTGCTCGCGGCACCCGGGGACCGCGCGGTGATCATCGGTTCCGACAGCCCCGACCTTCCGATCCGCACCATCCGCCGCGCCTTTCAGAAGCTCAAACATCGCGATGTCGTGCTCGGCCCGGCGGCCGACGGCGGCTACACCCTGGTCGGACTCCGCGCCCCCGCGCCGGCGTTGTTCGAAGGGATTTCGTGGGGGGAGCCCACCGTCTTCGACGAGACGGTGCGCGCGGCGGCCCAGGCGGGACTCGCGGTGTCGCTGGTTCCGATGTGGTACGACGTCGACGACGCCGCGTCGCTCCGCCTGCTTCAGGCGATGTGCCACGCGCGAAAGATCGCCGGCGGTGAACGCCTGCCGCACGTCGAGCGCGTCCTCGATTCCTTCTCGCGCGGAGACGACTGACCCGTGTTTCCGCTCAAGGATCACAACCCGACGTCCCGGACGCCGATCGTCACCATTGCGCTGGTTGCGATCAACGTCGTGGTATTCATCTACGAACTGACGCTCCGCCAGGCGCTCGGTGGCGTGGTCGCGGGCTTCGGTGTGGTTCCTTACGAGATCACCCACATGACCGATCTCGTCGGCGCCGGATATGGCCCCATCGTTCAGACTCCGGGGCCGTCGTTCATCCCGCTGACGCTCATCACCTCGATGTTCCTGCACGGCAGCTTCATGCACATCTTCGGGAACATGCTCTACCTCTGGATCTTCGGGAACAACGTCGAGGATCTGATGGGGCGGTTTCGCTTCATCATCTTTTATCTGGGTTGCGGAATCGCCGCGGGGCTGACGCAGGTGTTCGTCAATCCGATGTCCATGACGCCGACCGTGGGCGCGAGTGGGGCGATCGCCGGGGTTCTGGGCGCGTATCTGGTCGCGTTTCCGCGGGCACGGGTGCTGACCGCGGTGTTCTTTTTCATCTTCATCCGCCTCGTCGAACTGCCGGCGTCGGTGCTCCTGATCTTCTGGTTCGTGATGCAGTCGTTCCAGGGCGTGGCGTCGCTCGGCGCGCGGGAACTCTCCGGAGGCGTCGCGTGGTGGGCGCACGTCGGCGGATTCGTGTCGGGAATCGTGGGGCTATACGTGCTCGCGGGCGGACGCGTTCGTCAGATGCGCGCGACGCGGTCCACACGGTGGTGATGGCCGGAGCGCTTCAGGGGAACAGGCGAAAGGGCTGCCCGGCCACTTCGCGCACGGCACCGTTGAGATGGTGGATGTCTCCGAGCAGATCGACGCGGGCACGTCCCTGCGGAAACAGCACGCGCGTCACCGACGCGTTGCGGATCTTGAACTGCCACAGATCGTCCAGGCTCATTCCGAGCAGCGCCGTCAGGTAGACGCAGATGACGCCGCCGTGCGTCACCACCGCGATCTCACCCGAAGGGTGGTCCTTCCGAATCTTGTTCATCTCGCGCACGACGCGCCGCCGAAACTGGCCGACGGTTTCCGCGCCGGCAATCCGAACGGCGCTCGGCTGGTGAAACCACAGGTGCACCTGACGCGGGTAGCGCTTGCGCAGCACGGACGCGCGCTGCCCTTCCCACGCCCCCAGGTTGATCTCGCGTAACCCGTCGCGCGGCTCGATCTCCATCGTACCGCCGAAGGCGACCTTCCATGTCTGGAGCGCGCGCTTGGCCGAACTCGAATACGCCGCGACGAAGTCGATGCGTTCCAGCCGCCGCCCGATCCGGCGCGCCTGTTCGATGCCGAGCCGGCTCAGCGTCGACTCGGTGTGACCCTGGATGCGTCCCTGACGATTGAATGCGGTCTCGGCGTGGCGTATGAGATAGAGGACCTGCATGGCGTTCGGGCATAGTAATGTCGCGGGCGCCGGCGCGCAACTCATCCGAGCGTTACGTTGCGGATTTCGGCCGCTCTCCCGTATCCTTCCAACGACCGGCGCGCCACGGCGCGGAAAGGACCGTCGATGATTCCCCTCGTTTCGGAAGCGATCGAAGCATATGCCGGCGCGCACTCCTCGCCGGAACCGGACCTCCTCTGTGAACTCGCCGCGGAGACCCGCGCGTCCATGAAGAGCCCGCAGATGATGGTCGGTCACGCCGAGGGCCTCTTTCTCAAGCTCCTCGTGCGGTTGATGGGCGCGCGGCGCGTGCTCGAGATCGGGACCTTCACCGGGTACAGCGCGCTCGCGATGGCCGATGGGCTCCCCGATGACGGTCAGATCATCACCTGCGACATCAACCCGGAATCGACCGCCATCGCGCGCCGCTACTGGGCGCGCAGCCCGAACGGCCACAAGATCACGCTCGAATTGCGCCCGGCGCTCGAAACCATTGGATCGCTCGCGGGGCCCTTCGACCTGGTATTCATCGACGCGGACAAGCCGGCGTATGTCGACTACTGGGAGGCCTGCCTGCCCAAAGTTCGTTCCGGCGGCGTGATCCTCGCCGACAACGTCCTCTGGAGCGGGCGCGTGCTCGATCCCCGCGAGAAAGACGACCACGCGCTGGTCGCCTTCAACGAGCATGTCGCGCGCGATCCGCGCGTCGACCGGGTGATGCTGCCGCTACGCGACGGCCTGACGCTGGCGGTCAAACGGTGACGCGCCTGCCGTTCTACCGGGCCGTCGAGAATGCCGGGTCATGAGCGACCGCGTCGTTTCCAAACCCGTCGCCTGGCTCCGGGTCGCCCGTCTGCGGTTCTATCCGATCGGACTCGTCATGGTCGCCACCGGCGCCCTTTGGGGCGCGGGATCCACCGGATCGTTCGACTGGACGCGTGCGGCTCTCGCCGGCGCCTGCTGGGTCCTGATTCAGTTTGCGACCGTCCTCACCAACGAACACTTCGACGTCCCGGCCGACCGCGAGAACGAACGCTTCGGCCCGTTCACGGGTGGATCGCGGATGATCGTCGACGGCGCTCTCACGCACGACGACGTGATCCGCGCCGTCGCGGGGGCGGTGATCGGCACCGGCGTGATTTCCGGGTTGCTGGTTGCGGTCTCGCCGGCGCCGGCGAGAGCCGCGGTGCTCGTGCTGGTCGCAGTCGGTGTCGTGCTCGGTCTCGGCTACACCGCGCCGCCGCTCAAACTCGGCTACCGCGGATTCGGCGAGATCACCGTCTCGTTTCTGCACAGCACCTATGCGATGCTGCTCGGCTGGGTCGCACAGGGTGGACGGCCCACCCATCCGATTCCGTTTCTCGTGAGCATGCCGGTCTTCTGGGCTGTGCTGGCCGCGAAGACGCTGACGGGCATTCCGGACCGCGCCGCCGACGCCACCGTCCGCAAGAAGTCCTACGCGGTGATCTTCGGGCCCGGACAGTCGGCGGGGATCGCGATCGTGGCCGCGCTGGCGGCAAGTGTCGCCGGTGTGCTCCTGTGGAAGGATCGGATCGTGGCCGGGTGGTTCGGCGCCGCCTACCTGCTCACCGTCCCGCACGCGCTCATTCTCGCGGGGCTGCTCGTGCGCTTCATCCGATCAGGCGATGCGGACCGTCGCATGGATCGACCCATCGCCACTGCGCTGACCTTTACCCTCTGGTTCGGCCTCATTCCCCTCGCGTACGTTCTGTGGTTGGCGTCGCGGCCATAGTCGCGGTGGCGGCCGTTATGGCGGGCCCGTCGGCGCCGGGCGCGACGACGACCGCCGGTGCAACCCGCGCCGGCACGGAGACCTACGTCTACACGGCCACTCCGTCGGACGCCGACAGCGGCTCCGCCGAGATCCACCACATCGAGATCACAACGGACTCGACCGGAGTTGTCTATTCGTTCCATACTGAGCGCGCGGACGCGGCCGAGTTCGGCGTCATCCGGACCCGGCCCGACGGAACCTTCGTCGACGCGGTGCGACGCGTGATCAGCGCGGACGGCGCGACGGCGGAGACGGACTCGTTTCGGGTCGAGGGACGCACGCTGGTGATGGAGCGTGTCGCCGACGATAAGTCCGATATCCGGCGAGTCGACTTGCCGGACGACGAGCCGCTGGTCGTCGACGCGTCGCTGTTGATCTGGCTCCGCGGTTTTCCGACGGGCGCGTCCGCGTCGGGTTCGTTGTTCGTCGCCGACTGGTCGCGGCGGACGGTGCACGTTGACGTGCACGATCGCGGGCCGGAGACCGTAACCGTTCCGGCGGGCAGCTTCGTCTGCAACCGGATCGAAGTCGTGGTCAAAGTGTTTGTTTTTCGCCCCCGGATCACGTTCTGGATGAGCACCGAGCCGCCCCATTTCCTGGTGCGGCACCGGGGCAAACGGGGTCCGTTCACGCCGGTGTTCGACACCGTGCTCGTGAGGAAAGGGCAGCCATGATCCGCAGTCTGTTCCGGGTGCTGGTTGCGACGACGTTCGTGCTCATCGTCGCGGTGGCGGTAGGGCTCTTCATTATGGCGGGCGTGGCGTCGACGCACGACGTCGTGCGCATCCCCGTCCCGAACGCCTCGTACCTGGCGACGATGGATTCCGCCTACACGGTGGCGTACATCGCGCCGATGGATTTCGACACCTATCGTTCCATCGATCGCCTTGCGCAGTTTACCGCTCGCAAGGGGCTCGAAGAGACGAACCGCGACGACAAGGAGATCGTGTACCAGGGGTCTCTCCCCGGTGTGACCTACTACATCTCCTACATGCTCTCGCGGGACACCCAGCCCAATACCCTGGCGATGGTCACGGCCGCGCAGGTCCGCAACAAGAAAGGCCACTACCTCCTGTACTTCTATCGCCCCGTGTATCGACTGCTCGGGCCGTATCTGCTGGACCGCGTGGTGCAGGCGGCTCCGGATTAGGCGAGCGACGGACCCGGCCGCCGGTTGCGCGCACCCCTCGGACCGGTTATCATCGAAAGCGAACCGCATGACCGTCCCCGGTGTACAAGAACAGGCCGCCACCGGCACATTACGCCACTTCCCCGATATCCATATGCCCATGAAAAGACAAGCCTTCGTGTTTTTGCTGGTTTGGATCGCCGTGTTCTGCGTGCTGGCACCCGCGTCGCACGCCGTCGACCTCGTCGGCTCGCTCTCCGAGCCGGTGACGGCGACCGGGTACGTCTCCCTGTCGAACGTTCCCCAGGGAGGCAACGCCCATGTTGCCATCGAATTGCAGATGCAGTCACCGTGGCACGTCAACGCGAATCCGGCGAGTGAGGACTTCATGGTGCCCACGGAGGTGGCGTTCGAGCCCACCGACGGCATCACCGTGAGCACGCCGGTCTACCCCGCCGGCGAGGAGAAGAAACTCAGTTTCTCCGAAAAGCCGCTGCGGTTGTACGCGGGAACGGTCTACATCGGTGCGACCATCGACATCGCGAAGGATATGCCGATCGGTCCGGTGTCGCTCAAGGCGACAGTCACCTACCAGGCGTGCGACAACGAAAAATGCATGCTCCCGCAGACGATCGACGTGGCCATCCCGCTCGTGATCTCGTCGCCGCGGGACGCCGTCGACTTCGCGAACTCCGAGGTGTTTGACAAGATCGACTTCGGGCCGGCGAGCACGACCGGCGTCGACGACGCCGACTCCGGCGGAAGCGCCAACAGCCTCGCGCAGACCATCGCCCACCGGGGTCTGTTCTTCGGGTTCGTGCTCGTGTTCCTCGGGGGACTCGCGCTCAACCTCACCCCGTGCGTGTATCCGATGATCCCGATCACCGTCAGTTATTTTGGCGGCCAGTCGCGGGGACGCGGATCGCGGACCATTCTATTGGCCGTGCTCTACCTGCTCGGGATGGCGACGATGTACTCGGCGCTCGGGCTGGTGGCCGCCGTCACCGGAAGCCTCTTCGGCAGCGCGCTGCAGAACCCCATCGTGACCGGCGTCATCGTGCTGGTGATGATCGTCCTCGCGTTGTCGATGTTCGGGTTCTACGAGATTCGCATCCCGGCGGGCCTCGCCGGAATTGCGGGCACCGCCAAGCAGGGTGCGGTCGGGTCGTTCCTCATGGGACTCACGGTGGGCATCGTGGCCGCGCCGTGCATCGGACCGTTCGTGCTGGGGCTGCTGACGTTCGTGGGCGAGACGGGCAACCCGCTGCTCGGGTTCTCGCTGTTCTTCGTGCTCGCGCTGGGGCTGGGGTTGCCGTTCGTCATTCTCGCGGTCGCGTCCGGCAACATCGCGCGCCTGCCCAAGTCCGGCGAATGGATGGAATGGATCCGGAAACTATTCGGCGTCATCCTGCTCGCGATGGCGGCGTACTTTGCGCACGCGCTGGTCGGCGATGCGGTGTACTTCGGCCTGCTGGGCGCGATCCTGATCATCGGGGGAATCGCACTCGGATTCTTCGTGCGTGCGCGAAGCCGGGTGCTCGCCTTCAACGGCTTCCGCCGCTTCGTCGGTGTGGCCGCGCCGCTCTACGGTCTCTACCTGATTCTGGCACCCGGTCATATCCTCGGGCGCGGCGACCACGCGGGTATCGCGTGGGTCCCGTACACGGAAACCGCCATCGACAAGGCCATGCAGGACGGAAAACCCGTCGTCATCGACTTCTCCGCCGGGTGGTGCCTGCCCTGCCGGGAACTCGAACGCGAGACTTTCTCCCATCCCGATGTCGTCGCCGCGGCCAGGGGCGTGGTGCCGCTGAAGGCGGACCTGACGCAGCACGGGTCGGCGGCCGTCCGCGACTTGCGCAAGAAGTATTCGATTCGCGGCGTGCCCACGATCATCTTCATCGACGCGTCGGGTCACGAACGCAGCGACCTTCGCGTGGTCGAGTTCATCGACGAGACCGAGTTCCTGAAACGATTGCACGACCTGACGAGCTAGCGAATGCGACTGGTAAGTTTCGGCCCCCCCGGAAACGAACGGCCCGGCGTCGTGTGCGGCGACGTGATCGTGGACCTGTGCGCGGTCTCGGCGTCGTTGCCGCAGTCGTTGCGCGCCATCCTGGCCGCCGGCGCTCTCGACGAGGTGCGTGACATCGCCACGCGTGCCGCGTCGCTCCCGGCGGCAACACGCCATTCCCTGGCAGAAACCCGGCTCGGTCCGCCGATTCCCGATCCCACCAAGATCATCTGCCTCGGGCGCAACTATCGCGAGCACGCCGAAGAACAGGGAAAGGCGGCGCCCGACTATCCGATGATGTTCGCCAAGGGACCGAATTCCCTGTGCGGCGACGGCGACGTGGCACCGTATCCGCCGGGCGTCGAACAGTACGACTTCGAAGTCGAGCTGGCGTTCGTGATGGGCACGCGTGCGCGCCGCGTTCCGCGGGAACACGCCTACGACTACGTCGCCGGATACACGGCGTTCATGGACCTCAGCGCGCGCGACCTCCAGGCCCGCGAGCAGCAGTGGTTCCGCGCAAAGAGCGCGGACGGCAGCGGTCCGCTGGGTCCGTGGCTGGTCACGCGCGACGAAATTCCGGATCCTCACCAGCTCGCTATTTCGCTGACGCTCAACGGCGACACCATGCAGTCGAGTCGTACCGATCGTATGACTTTCACGGTCGACTTCCTCGTGCACTACATTTCGCAGACCGCCACACTCGAGCCGGGCGACATCGTGGCCACCGGGACGCCCGCGGGTGTCGGCGTGTCGCGAACGCCGCCGCGATTCCTGGGCCTCGGCGACAAGCTCGTCGCCACCATCGAACGGATCGGTTCGCTCTCGTGCACGATCGGGTGACGCCGACCGACGACGGTGCCGCGTGTGCGCGCATCCTCGTCATCTCCCCGTGGGAGACGGTGTGGTCCCTCGCCTCGCACGGCGACGTCAAAGCGGGCGTTTCCGACGACAACCGCTTCATCGACGCATTCACTCGCGCGGGCTACGAGCTGCATTTTCTCCGACCGCGATCGTCGTCGCGCGACGAACGCGTGCACACCCACACGTATCCCAATTTCTTCCGGGCGACGCGTCGGCTTCCGACCGCGATCCGCCGGCCGCTCTGGCCGATTCTCTTCAATCTGATTGTCGCCCCGCGCGCGCTTGGGCTCGCGCGGCGCCTGCGGCCCGACGTCGTTCTCGGTCACTCGCACTACTCGACGTTCGCGTCCTGGAGGTGCGGGCGACACACCGGCGCACTCACCATCGTCAAGTTGTTCGGCGTCATGGACCTCGTCCATACCGAATGGCCGGCGCCGAAATACTGGTTCAAGAACGTGGAGCAACTCCTGGCGCTCAAGTTTCCCCAGGACCTCTGGATCGTCCTCGACGACGGCACGCGGGGCGGCGAGATCCTCCGCGGTCGCGGCATTCCGGAGAAGCGCATTCGTTTCCTTCCCAACGGCCTCGACCTCGACTGGGCCGGGCGCCGCGTGGACCGGATATCCGCGCGCGAGCGTTTCGGACTCCCGCGCGACGGTCATGTGGTTGTGTTTCTCGCGCGATTGGTGCCGTCCAAGCGGCCGATGGACTTCATCAATGCCGCCATCCGGCTGGTGCGCGACGGGCGGCGCGACACGACGTTCGTCATCGCGGGTGACGGCCGCGAACGTGCGGCGTGCGAACGGGCCGTCCGGCACGCGGGGCTGACGGATACCGTGCGTTTCGCAGGAACCGTTCCCCACGACGACGTCCCCCTGCTGATGGGCGCGTCCGACGTGTTCGTGTCGACGAGCACCTTGACCAACCGCGCGCTGCCGACGTGTGAGGCGATGATCTGCGGCGTTCCCGTGGTCGCCTACGATACCGGCGACACCGCGACCGTCGTTCGGGCGGGAGAGACCGGCGCACTGGTCGACGACGGCGACGTCGGCGCGCTGGCGGACGCCATCGGCCTGCTGCTCGAGAGCGAGAGCGCCCGGAAGCGCATGGCGGATGCCGCCGCCCGCCTGGCGCGCGACACGTTCGTTTCATGGGACGCGCGTATCGCCATGGAGATGCGCATCGTCGACGAGGCGCTGTCCGATCACCACCGTTGAAGCGCAAAAAAAGCGGCCACCCGTGAGGGTGGCCGCCTGAAAAGCCCGTGCGCGCGCTGGCGCCCCTAGGACTCGCTCAACAGTTTCTCGACCGCGTCCTCGAGCTGCTTGCCGCGAAGCGACTTGTAACGAATCTTGCCCTGCTTGTCGACGAGCAGCGTCGTCGGAATCTGCTGCACGCCGTATATCTTCGCGACATCGTTGTTCCACCACTTGCCGTCGAAATACTGCGGCCACGAAATGTCGTGCTGCTGGATGAAGGTGTCCAGCTTATCGCGCTCCCGGTCGAGCGAGATTCCCGACGATCTCGAAGCCCCTGGGATGGAACTTGCCGTAGATATTCTTCACGTTCGGCATCTCCGCCACACAGGGACCGCACCAGGTCGCCCAGAAATCGATCAACAGCACCTTTCCCTTGTACGACGCCGGCGACAACGTTTCCCCGTGCAGCCCCTTGACGCTGAATGGAATCGGCTCGCTGCCCACCGCGATCTTGCGCTCGGAAGCGAGCCCCTCGAGGTTGGCCTGCGTGTACGACGTCAGTTTGCTGTTCACGTCGCTGTACTGCGCGAGCACCGTCTTGTACTCCCCCTCCGCCTTGTCGTACTTCCCGAGTCCCTTGTACGACTCGGCCAGGTAGAAATGGGCGTATGCGAGCTTGTCGTGGGCCGACCCGTCCGACTTGGTGATGAACTCGCCCAGCAACGCCTCGGCGACGTCGTAGCGCTGGAGGCTGTAATTCATCGCGCCGAGCTGGAACGCGGCGTCGTACGCCTCGGGCGTTCCGGGATACTTCTTGCGAAAGGCCTCGTACTTGCCGGCAATCTGATCGAACAACGCCGACTGCTCGTCCGCGGAATTGGCGCTCATCGCCTGCTGCGACAATTGGTTCACTTCGTCGGTGAGTTTCTCGTACACGTCGGTGGCGTTCGTGCCTTCGGGAAGCGTTACCGACGCCGCTTTCGCCGACGCCGGGGCGCCCAGTGGCTTGGTTTCCTGCGCGTGCACCTGTCCACCCGCAGCGTGGTCGTCGGCGTCGGACTTTCGCGCCACGCCCATGAATATTCCAGCCAGCACCAGGGCCGTCGCGGCCGCTCCAACCAGAACCGTTTTCCGATTCATTCGTTTTCCTCGCTTACATTGCCCGTGCGACGACCGTGATGCGGATCGCCGGTTCGAGCGGGTCGGTCGTCTTGACGATCATCTCGGCGGATTCATTGTGGCGGACCAGCTTCTTCATCGGGGGCGTGAACACGACTTCGACGCGGTACTGCTTTCCCGGAGTGATGACTTCCGGTACCGCCTTGAAGTTGGGGTTGTTGAGAGCGATTTCGGAGATCTCGAAGTCACCGGTCGTCTTCGACAGGATGATGCTCTTGGCGACGGGGACGCCCGCGGCCTGCTTGTCCCCGAACCGCACCGCCCCGAAGTTGACCATACTGGGCGTCACCGCGATGATGCCCTTGGTGATCACGTAGACCTGAACTTCCGCCTTCGGCATGTTCTTGCTGTTGGTGTGGATGAACAGGTTCCCGTACGTCGTCAAGGTCGGCAGTTCCTTGTTCTTGTAGATGTCGATCTCGTACTGGCCAGAGTTCGGCGTCGGCTGGTAGGTGTACGTGATCTTGTCGTCGATGTTGGACGTGATGCTCGTGATCTTGAAATCGAGATCTTTCTCGTTCGAAGAAATGAGGAGCTGCTTCTCGACCGGCTCGCCGTAGCGGCCCTGCATCACTGCCGTGCCCGCGGGCTCGACGTTCACGTACGGAATCTCCGTCCCGGAGATCGAGATCTGGAACTGCTTACGGATCGGATCGTTGCTGCGCACCGCCGCCGTCTTGACGAACTGGCCCGTGACGCGCTTGCCGTCGAGTACCAGCTGGATCTTGCCCTTGCCGCCCGGGGGAATGACCTTGTCGAAATTCGCCACCGTGCAACCGCAACTCGGCTTGACGTCCTCGATGACGAGGTCGGCCTTGCCCCGGTTGAACACGACGTAGTCGTGAATGTAGTTGTCCGCCTCGAAGACCTGCCCGAAATCGAAGTCGCGATCCGGGATCTCCATCATCGGCCCGTTCGGGTCGGGCTTCGGCGCCGACCGATCCTGGGCCAGCGCGGCGCCGGCGGCGAACACCACCGCCAGCCCCACTGTGATCCACCCCATTCTGCGCATAGAACCTGTCACTCCCTGCCTGTCGTTCGGACGGGCCCGTTGCTTACATCGCGCGGGCGATCAGGTGCACCCGCACCGACGGTTCGTGTTCGTCCGACGTGTTGATGATCATCTCTCCGATTTCGCGCTGGCTCGCTTCGGTCTGCGCGGGCGGAATGAACGTCACTTCGATCTTGTACTGCTTGCCCGCCTGGACGGGCTGAACCTTGGCGGTGAAGTTCTTGTTGCTCACCACGACGTCCTTCACCTGGAACTCGCCTTCGGTCTTGAGGATCATCACCGACTTGGTCACGGGATCGCCGGGCGTCTTGTTGCCGAACTTGACGACGCCGTAGTTGAGCGTCGACGGCGTGACGCTGATCGTGCCCTTCGTCATCACGTGCACCTGGAGCACCGTGTCCGGCGCCTTGTCGCTGCTCGTGTGCACGGTGATCGCTCCGTACGCCGACGACGTCGGCATGTCCTTGTTCTTCTTGATCGTCAGCGTGGTCTCGCCCTTCCCGGGCCCGGGGGCGTAGCTGTAGGTGATCTTGTCGTCGATATTGGACGAAACGCCGGTGACCTTGAGGTCGACTCCCTTTTCGTTGGACGAGAGGACGACCTGCTTTTCCACGTCTTCGTCGAAGCGTCCGTGCAGATAGATCGTTCCCTCGGGCTGAACCTTGACGTACGGGATCTCGTGGCCCGCGATCGTCAGCGTGAGCTCGGGGTGGTCCGGGTCGTTGCACTTCACGCTCGCCGTCTTCTGGAATTCGCCGTGAACGCGTCCGCCGTCGAGTACGAGCTTGATGTTGCCTTCCTTCCCCGGTGCGATGATGGAGTCGAACTTCGCCACCGTGCAGCCGCAACCGGGCTTCACGGACTGGATGACGAGGTCGGAATTTCCGCGATTGCGAACCACGAACGAGTACTCGTAGGTGGGGCGCTCGAAGACGTCGCCGAAGTCCTGCATCATCCGGGGGATCTCAATCGATGGCTTGGGGCCGGCGTCGGTCTTCTGATCCGCTGCGAGCACGAGGCCCGCCAGCAGCATGACGACCCAGGCAGCACCCATCGCCGCAAATCGTCCGCGCATGGTATCTCCTAGAAACGTGTTATTTTTCAATGATTAGACTCAATCGGGCGGTGTCACCCGTCAGCAAAGTGACTAGGGTATTATACCGCCCGCCACGAGGAGGTTCCACGCCGTTTTCCGCTTCAGACCGGCGGCGGCACGCCGCGTGGCGTTGCCGAATCCATTGATCGGTGGTATCTTAGCGTCGTGCGCGCCCCAACGGGCGTTCTTGCCGAAGCGAAAATCGCGCCCATCCGGTCCGATATCGATCATGACCCTCCCCGGTTCCCGATTCCATCCCGCATTGCCGCGTCCCGACGAGCGCGCGGCGGCGGTGCTTTCGCCCGACGAACGCCGGCGCTACAGCCGCCATCTGGCGCTGCCCGAGATCGGGGTCGAGGGCCAGCTCAGGCTGAAAGCCGCGCGGGTGCTCATGATTGGCGCCGGCGGCCTCGGGGCCCCCGCGGGGCTCTACCTGACCGCAGCCGGCGTGGGAACCCTCGGCCTGGTGGACTTCGACGTCGTCGACGCCACGAATCTGCAGCGGCAGGTGGCGTTCGGAACGCGTGACGTCGGACGACGGAAGCTGGACGCCGCACACGACCGCCTGCACGACCTCAACCCCGAGGTCCAATTCGTGCTCCACCAGACGCGCCTGTCCGCCGACAACGCGATGGACATCCTCCGCGACTTCGATATCGTTGTCGACGGTTCGGACAATTTTTCCACGCGATATCTGGTCAACGATGCGTGCGTGCTCCTCGGCAAACCGTACGTGTACGCGAGTATCTCGCGGTTCGAGGGGCAGGTCTCGGTGTTCGCGACCGGCGACGGCCCGTGCTATCGCTGCCTGTATCCGGCACCGCCTCCACCGGGACGGGTCCCGAGTTGCGCCGAGGGTGGCGTGCTGGGCGTGCTCGCGGGAATCGTCGGCTCGATCCAGGCCAACGAAACCATCAAGTGGGTGCTCGGAACCGGCAATTTGCTGAGCGGGCGGCTGCTTCTGTTCGACGCGCTGCAGATGACGTTCCGCGAACTGGCACTTCGAAAAAACCCGGAATGCCCGGTGTGCGGCACCAACCCGACCATTCATGAACTCATCGACTACGAGGAATTCTGCGGGATTCCGGGAAAAGAGGTGCCTGTGGACGTGGGCGTACCCCAGATGGACGTCAGGGAACTCAAACGCAAACTCGATGCCGGCGACGACGTCGTCCTGATCGACGTGCGCGAGCCGCACGAGTATGAATTCTGCAACCTGGGCGGCGTGCTGATTCCACTCGGCGAACTCGCCGCGCGCATGCACGAACTCGACGCGGCGCGCGACACGGTCGTGTATTGCCGGACGGGGATGCGGTCGGCGCAGGCCGTCGAGTTTCTTCAGGACGCGGGATTCGAACGGATCTGGAATTTGCGCGGGGGAATGCACGCCTGGTCCGACACCGTCGACCCGACGGTGCCGAAGTACTAGGCTATTCGGTGCCGGAATCGGCGAGGAAGCACAGGCGCCGGTCGATATCGATCTGGGATTCGTGCAGCGCCCGCTTGATCGTGCGCACGTAGTTGCCGTCCGGGTTCCGCTCCGACAGGTCGATCATTTCGCGCGTGGGCGTGGCGCCGTCGGTGCGAACGACCTCGACCACCGGCCGGTGCAGGTAGCGATTGTCGCGATTCTGACGCGTCACCACACCGACTTCTCCGCCCTCCACCTCGACGATCGTACCCACCGGATACAGGCCCATCGCCTGCACGAACACCTTCGCGATGAACGGGTCGAAGATCGTTCCCGCGTTCGCCATGATGAACTGCAGTGCGCGGTCCGCGGTGATCGGCTCTTTCTGGTACGTGCGCCACGCGGTCATGGCGTCGTAGTAGTCGGCGATGGTCACGATGCGGGCGAAGAGACGAAGCTTCCAGCCACCCGGCCGCTGGGGGTAGCCGTTGTTGTTGTACTGGGCGTGGTGCTGTAACGCCACGAACATCGAATCCACCGCTTCGCGGACCGCGTTCACGCGCGACAGTTCCTTGACGCCGAAGAACGTGTGGTACTTCATCAGTTCCCATTCGCGCTCGTTCAGCTTGCCCGTCGAATTCAGAATGGTGGCCGGGACGTAGGTCTTGCCGATGTCGTGCATCAGCGCCGTGAGACCGAGCCGCGCGACGTCCGCTTTCTCGAACCGCATGCGATCGCCGATGAGCATCGAGAGGATGCAGACGTTGACGCAGTGCGCGAATGTGTACGCGTCGAAGTTCTTGATGGACGTCAAGCCCAGCAGCATGGACTCGTCCGTCTGGATGATGTCGACCATCTGCTGCGTGAGGCGCTTGGCCTTGCGCATCTGCAGGATCTGTTTTTCCTCCGCGGTCCGGAGAACGTTGCCCATCAGCGCCACGGTCCGGAAATAGACGCGGTTGCTCTCCTGCTTGACGTCGGTGACCGTCTTCTTCACGTCGGCCAGGCGCGTCTCGCGTTCCACCCATTTCGTCAGGGTGATCGACGAGACTCCCGCGGCCTTGAGTCGGTTCTCGATCTCGCCGCAGGCATCCTCGCCTTCGGGCGCCTTGAAGAACTCGGCGAGAAACACGGCGATGTCGTCACCATCGACGCTGGTCGCCAACTCGATCGCTTCGACGCCGCGCTTCTTCATCTCCTCCGTCCAGTATTCGAACGGCCCGTAGTGTTGCGGCTCCACGGGAATGCGGTACTCGTTGATCAGAAGGAGATCGTTCGCGGAACGAATGAATACCCGCCCTTCGCGTTCCACGATTCGGCGCAGCGGCAGCATGACCTCGCTGAGCGCCCGCTGCGCGGCGCGGTTCGTCGACTCGTACAGGCGGAGCGTGCGGCTCGCGGCAAAGAGGTGGACGATGAGCGCTTCCCCCTGCGCCTTCAGGAAGGAGCGGTCTTCGGGTGTGCGTCCGTCGTCGTCGGTCGCCGCCGCCACCGTGCTGGACGTGCTGCCGAAATGCACGCGGTCCTTGATCATTCCGTTTTCTCCGTATCCTTGGACTCAAGTGCGGCGGCAAGCGCGTCGCGGGCGCGCGTGGCCCGCAACTTCACCGCCTCGTTGGTGTCCGATGCCAGTCGCGTCAGGACGTCGAGCGCGCTGTGATCCTTGATGCGCTCGAGCGCGCGGATCGCGAGCAATTTGGACTCGGCGCCTTTGCCGACATTCAACAGTTTTCGCTTTTCGACCAAACCGCGGATCTGGTCGACGGTATGCGCGTCGCCGACACGACCGAGCGCCCGGAAGATCGCCTCCTGTTCGTCGGAGGCGCGGTCGCCGAAATCCTTCCCGAAGGCGAGTTCGGCGATCTTTTCGCGGACGGGTGCGTCGGATCGCTCCTGGAGCGCATCGAGGACGCGCAGCCGGACACGCTTGTCCAGATCGGCGAGCGACTGCATCAGTAAATCGGTGGACTCGCCGTCGCGGCGCGAGGACAGCCATTCGATCATGTCCAGTTTGACGCGCGGATCGGGATAGAACACCAGTTCGCGCAACCGGGCGGTCAGGGCCGGAACACCGATTTTGCGTGCGATATAGACGGAATCGACGGCGACCTGCGGGTTGTCGATATCGAAGCGGTCGAGCGCGGCCGCGGCGCCGTCGCCGGCAACCGCGATCAGCGTGTCGCAGATCTGGCGGTGCAAAGCAGTGCCTTCGGCGCGGTGCAGCGTGCGCGATACCGGCTCCACCGCACCCCGTCCGATCGCCGTCGCGTATGCCAGAGTCGCCGTTGTCGCGGGACTCGGACCGGCGATCTCTTCCATGAGGATGGTGAGCAGCGCCGGATCGGAGAGCCGCCGCACGGCCTTTTCGCAATAGATGCGCACGTTGTCGGCGAGGTCATCGCGATCCAGGAACTCGTGCGTCAGCGTGAGCAAGCTCGTGAGCGTTTCCGCGTTCTTCTCCTCGACGGCGTAGTCCAGAACGCGATCGAGGATCGACATGATGTCGCGCACGCCCGACGGGTTGTCGGGCATCAGCGTGAACACGATGATCGCCTCCGCGAACGCGGCGACGCCGTCGGAGAGGCGCTCCTCTTCGAGCTCGCGCGTATAGATCGCAATTTCTTCCGCCGGTACCGCAAACACGGTCCGCAAGAGCCGTTGGTAAAGCGCCTCGCGCTGGCGATCGTCGCCTTCCGGGTGATGCAGCGTGAGCGCACCGCGCAGGAACTCGTCCACCGACCGCAGCGTCTGCGATCGATCCACGAACACACGGCCCTTTTCGTTGAGGCTGGGCAGGAGTTCCGGGTGGTCGCTGGTTTCGTCCTGCCGTTCGTCGGAACCGCCGTCGGCAGCGCCGCGACCGAATTCGCCCGAGAGATAATCGTCGAGCACGCGGTACGTGATGTGCTCGAAATCGGCGTTCCAGAAACGAGTGACGACGTCTTCGTCGCTGCCGTCGTTGTGAATTTCGCTGGTGAGGATCTCGACCAGCCCCGCGGTTTCCTTGCCGACCGCGTGGGGCAGGATCGTCACCTCGCCGATCCCGTCTTTGAAGAGAATGAACGCCAGACTTTCCTCGCGCTTGATGTTTTCGTAGACGACGTGGTCGTTCCACCGCAGCGCATACTGGTCAACGGTCAAAACCAGCTCGTCTTCCATCTCGAAGAAACGCAGCAGCGCGGAATCGAACTCCGCGCGGAATTGCTCCAGGCGCGGATTGTTCGCCGCGTAGATCTTGCGTCCATTGACCAGCTTGGTCAGCGCCTTGAGGACCTGTTCGGCCGCCGCCAGGTGCTCGGGGGACACGGAGCTTTCGCTCTCGACTTTGGTTTTTGTATCTTCCATGGCTGAAACGGGGTAGTTCCGGGAGGAGACAGCAACGGCCGTGCCATCCAGCGATCGATCTGGGCCTTGGCGAAGCGGTCCGGTTCGTGCATACTCCGCCGACGTTCTGGCCCCGACAACGGGGCCATAATCATATGAAACGATTTGTTTTACTTTTAGTTACCTGCGCAATGGCGGCGGCGGTGGCCCTGGGCGGTGGCCGCCCGGCCGCGGGCAGCAGTCCGGTCATCACTGCATCTCGCGATCTCACCGAGGCGGAAGTGCGACGGACGATGGACCGGATCTTCCAGGCCGAGGTCATGGCCAGCCTGGCGTGGACGGACTCGCTCGCCCCGATCTGCAAGGGAGAGCCCCTCTACCACCTGATGCGGGCGCGTCTCTACCGCGAACTGATCCCGGTCGACGACGAGCACAGCGACGACATCAAGCGCGCCGCCCAGCCGCTGTACGACGAACTGGACAAGACCATCGCGTTCTGCGACGCGCGCATCGACGCAAAGGACCCCGACCCGGACTACCGGCTCTATCGCGGCTGGGCCTGGATGCTCAAGTCACACGTGCACACGTACGAAAAGAGCTTCTGGTCGGCCGGGCGCGAAGCCAAGAAGGGCAAGGACGACCTCGAATCGTACCTGAAAATCCGCCCGGGCGACCCGGTCGCGTCCAGCCTGATGGGTGCCTTCCTGTATTTCGCCGATACGCTGCCGGCGGCGTTCAAGTTCGTTTCGAAGCTCCTGTTTCTCCCGTCGGGAGACCGCGACCGGGGCCTGCAGATGATGGAGCTGTCCCGCGGCTGGAACAGTATGATGGAGACGGACAACGCGTTGATCCTCTATTCCGTCTACCTCGGGTTCGAGGGGCGTTTCGAGGAGGGCCTCGATGGATTCGGTTTGCTGCAGCGACAGTTCCCGAAACATGTGACGTTCGAGCGCGCCGACGCCATCATCTATCCCCTGTTGCCGGCGCGCGGGAGCGAGTTTGGCGACAGTCTGGACGCCCGCATCGCGCTTATCGAGACCGTGCCCACGCGCGAGCAGGACGTCGCGACGCTCGACCTGGTGCATTTCGAGAGGGCGTGCGCGGATCGGATCTACAATCCGGCACGGGCGATACAGCGCTTCCAGAAGATCCTGGCAGACAAGCCCGATCACCCGGACTGGATCGTCGGATACTCGGCCTTCGAACTGGGCCGCATGTACGCGGCGCGCGGCGACGCCGACCAGGCGCGCGCGATGTGGAACCGCGTGCTGGCCGATGCGGGCACCGACTACATGCAGGACGAGGCCAGGGAGATGTTATCGGCGCTCGAGAAGACCCCGGGCGGAACCGGCCCGGGCCCGGCGGACATCGCGGCGATCTACGGCAACAAGGACGACGCGCGCCGGGCCGTGATTCAGCAGCTCGTCGCCGCAAAGAACCCGACCATCGCGGACATGTTCTACCTGGGGGAGGCTTACCTCATGTCCGGCGAACCCGGAAAGGCGCTCGACGCCTACACCGGCGTCATCAATCCGGAAGCGGCGCCGTGGGACGAGACCTATCAGATGATTGCGTGCACGCGCGCGGGCGAGATTCTCGGGAGCCGCGGCGACTACGAAGCCGCTGCCCGGCACTACGAGCGCGCCGGCAAGTTCTGGCACAAGGAGTTTCTCTACGACTGGGTGCTGGAAGCCCGCGAGCGCTATTTCGACCGGCTGAAGTCGGGCGAGGAAACCACCACGCCGACGCTACTCACGATCGCGCGCTGATTCCCCGTTTCAATCGCCCTTCTTCGTGGCGTTTCTCGCGCCGATCGATGCGTTCCGGCGCATCCCCTCGGGCTTGCAGCGACGAATCGCGCTTCCTTCCGTCGACGCGATAAATTCATCGTCCGAAATGGATGCGAGCGCGCTCATCGGCATGTCGACGAGCGCGCTTCGTTGTTCGCCACGGAAGACCAGCGAATCGGCGGCCACGCGGTTGAACGGACACACGCTCTGGCAGGTGTCGCACCCGTAGACGTCGATGCCGATCTTGTCCGCGAGATCGGGCGCGATCTCGCCGCGCTTCTCGATCGTCAGATAGGAAATGCACCGGCGTGCGTCCAGCGTGAATGGCGTGTCGAGGGCGCCCGTCGGACACGCGTCGATGCACCGCGTGCATTTTCCGCACAGGGTTTCCAGCGGCTCGTCGGCGACGAGGTCGAGCGTGCTCAGGATTTCCCCGAGAAAAATCCACGAGCCGTATTCCGGCGAGATCACATTGGTATTCTTGCCGAGCCACGCGATGCCGGCGCGAAGCGCGAGCGCGCGGTCCGACACCGGTCGCGTGTCGCAGCACGCGAGCGACTCGATGCCGGGAAACGCGTCGTGCATGCGCGCCTCGAGGTCGGCCAGCATTCGATTCATCACGCGGTGATAGTCTTCGCCGTGGACGTAGATCGAAAAGCGGCCGCGCTCGTCTCCGCCGTCCATGGTGCGCTGGTCGCGTTCGACCCCCTGGTAATAGTTGAGTCCCACGCACACGGCGGATCGCGCGCCGGGAAGCAGCGCGGTAGCGTCCGCGCGGAGCGCCCGATGGCGGGCGAGATATCCCATGTCCCCGTGACGGCCCTCGTCCAGCCATCGATCGAATACCGCGTTGGCGTGAGGATCCGGACCGAGACCGGCGATGCCAACCAGGGAGAACCCGGCATCCAGGGCGAGTTGTCGGACGAGTGGTTCGCGCGGCGGCGTCATCGGGCGGGCCGGCAGGTCAACGCAACGCGCGCCGCGATCCGCGGCGTCGCAACCGACGCGCGTCGGTCTCTTCGCGAGGCGTCTTGGGGGGTCTGGGCGGACGGGGCTTCTTGTTCTTCGCCGCGTGGGGGCTCGACTCCACTCTGACGGTGTCGCCATGGCCGTCTTCCGCGTTCCGAAGTTCCTCGTGGAGACGCCGCAGCGCGCGGTCGACCGCGTCGTGAAACGACCGCGGCTCGAATCGCCCCGACCGCAACAGACGGCCTGCCTTGCGCCGCGCGAGAATTTCGATGCCTTCGTCGATGGAGCGAATCGCGTAGATGTGGAATCTCCCATGCCGGACGGCTTCGACGACATCCGCCCGCAACATTAGATCCGGAACGTTGAGCGCCGGAATGACGACACCCTGGCGCCCGGTGAACCCGTGCCCCTTGCACACGTCGAAGAAGCCCTCGATCTTTTCGTTCACTCCGCCGATGGGCTGGATTTCGCCCTTCTGATTCATCGAGCCCGGTGACGGCGAGGTCCTGACGTAGCGGCACCATGGCGATGCTCGACAGGAGGGCGTACATCTCCGCGCTCGATGCGCTGTCGCCGTCCACACCGGAATATCCCTGCTCGAAGCACAGACTCGCGCTGACCGTGATCGGCTTGTCCTGGGCGTACATGCGTCGCAGATAACCTTCGAGAATCAGGACGCCTTTGTTGTGAATGCGCCCGCTCAACTCGGCTTCGCGCTCGATGTTGATGATGCCGGAGCGTCCGACCCCGGTCTCCGCCGTGATGCGGCTCGGCCGTCCGAACACGTGGTCTCCGAAGTCGTACACCGCGAGGCCGTTCACCTGTCCGACCTCCAGGCCCCGCGTATCGAGCAGGATGCGCCCGTCGTCGTACATCTCCTGCATCTTGGTTTCGATGAGTCTCACGCGCTCGCGGCGTTCTTCGAGCGCCTGCTCGACGTGCTCTCTCTTGACCGTCTTCGCGCCCGCCTCTTCCGCCCAGTGCACGGCCTCCCGGAGGACGTCGCCGATCTCGCTGAAGCGCGTGGACAGCCGGTCGCGGCGTCCGGCCAGGCGGACGCCGTACTCGATGATCGCCGCCACGGCGCTCTTGTGGAATCTGGGGAGGTCTTCGAGCTGTGTCAGCACGCGCACGAAGCGCCCGTACTTCCTCTGATTCGCCAGTGTCGCCGGCATCTCGCTGTCGAAATCGGCCTTCACCTTGAATATGCTCCGAAAGTCCTCGTCGTACTCCCAGAGCATCTGGTAGCTCCAGGCGTCGCCGATCAGCACGATCTTCAGATCCAGCACCATCGGTTCGGGCTTGATCGACGCGATCGGCATCAGCAGGAGCGAATCGAACCCACGAATCGTGTGCCGCTGACTCTTGAGCGAGCGCTTGAGCGCGGCCCACACCATCGGCTCCTCGAACACGTCGATGAGATTCATGATGAGATAGCCGCCGTTGGCGCGCAGCAGAGAGCCGCTGCGAATCGCGGTGTGGTCGGCGGTCTGTTCGCCGTCGGACCCGACGTAGCGCTCGATGGTCCCGAAGACGTTGACGTAGGTCGGAGACGTCTCGATGACCACCGGGGCTTCCTTCAATCCGGTGTTGTCCACCAAAACGTTGACCTCGAAGGGGAGGAACTCCCGGCTGGGCCGCTTGTCGTCGGACTTGACGGTGACGAAGATCGGCAGATTGGTGAGAATGTATTCGCGCAGGTCGGTGACGAAACGCACCACCTTCTCGTCCTTCATCGTGTGCTTGATTTCCTCGAGCGCGTGGTCGACGAAGGGCTCGATAAACGAGCGTTCCAACCTGGCGGTCCGCCCGTCGAGCTCCTTGGCCAGGACGCGCGCCGAAAGCAGGAAATCGTCGAGCTTGCGGGATAGCTCCGGATACGCCCGCTTGAGCTTGTCGTAGTCGCCCTGGCCGATCTTCCCCTGCGCGAGCATGGACGGCAGGCGATCGACGGGAATGGCTTCGCCGTCCACCATGGGTACGATCTCCGGGCGCTCAAAACCGTCGTGCTGCACCTCGACCATGGAGAAGCCCTTGTGCGTGACCTCCGTCTCCAGCCCGGCCAGCAGATCGTCGCGCCGCCTCTGTACGTCGTCGGCGATGGCCGCCTGCTTGAGCTTGAATTGCTCGCTCTGCAGGACCGCGGGAATGAATTCCGTGATCGTCTTTCGAAGTTCGTGAATGAGCTTGCGAAGCTTGCACGCCTGCCCCATCGGCGGCATCAGGCACACGGGTTCGTCGGCGTTGTCGAAATTATGGACGTAGCAGATATCGACGAGGTCTTCGCGGCGCAGATCCATCGCGTCGAGCATGTGCCGGATAGCCGTCAGTTTGCCGGTCCCCAGGAGCCCGGAGATGAAGATGTTGTATCCGGGACTGCGGATCGTGAGGCCGAGACGCATCGCGTCCAGAGCTCGTTCCTGCCCGATGATATCCGGCTTGAATCGGAGATCGGCCGTGGTTTCGAACCCCAGACGATTCGGATTGCACTCCCAGCGGAGCAAATCCGACTTGAGTTCAAAGGCCGAGCGTTTTGAAGGTTTTCGGGTTCGCGCGCGCGCCATCTACACGTTGACTACTGGCCGACGCCGAATCGCAGCGCCGCGTGAAGGAAGTGCATGGAAAGAAAGACCTCCGGATCCCGATGATGGTCGAGAACCGGAGAGTATCACAGGCGCGCAAAATGTGGCAAGAGCGCGCGAGCCTAGTCGAGAGCGAATAGTTCGCGCCAGTCGACGTCCTCTTCCAGCGGCTTCTGATCGGGCTTGTACATGACGAAGCGGTCCATCACCAGGACGTCCATGTTCGTGCGCATGAAACAGAGATAGGCCTCGTGCGGCGTACAAACGATCGGTTCGCCGCGCACGTTGAACGACGTATTGATGATCACGGGGCATCCCGTTTTCTCGTCGAAGCGCTTGATCAGTTTGTAGTAGCGGGGATTCGCGGTCGCGTCCACCGTCTGAATACGCGCGGAATTGTCGACGTGCGTCACCGACGGAATAGTGCGCTTGCCTTCACGCACGTCCGCGACCAGCAGCATGTACGGGCTCGGGACATCGAGATCGAACCACTCGCTGCACTTCTCTTCCAGAACCGAGGGTGCGAACGGGCGGAAAGACTCGCGGAACTTGATCTTCAGGTTGACGACGCTCTTGTTCTCCGGGTTGCGCGCATCGGCGATGATCGAACGCGCGCCGAGCGCACGGGGACCGAACTCCATCCGGCCCTGATACCAGCCGACGGTCTTCTGGTCGACCATCGCCTGCACGGTGGCGTCGAGCATGCCGTCCTCGTCGAATTCCTTATAGGCGATTCCGTTGGAATCGAGATACTGGCGGATCTCGTCGGCCGTGTACTCGGGGCCCAGATAGGCGTGCTGCCACTGCCACTTCCGCGGGTTTCCGAGAACCGTGTGGTAGATGTAGGTTGCGACACCCACCGCGCCGCCGGCGTCTCCCGCCGCGGGCTGGATGAACACGTCCTTGTAGGGCGTCTCCTTGATCACGCGGCCGTTGGCCACGCAGTTGAGCGCGACGCCGCCCGCCATGCACAGGTTGTTGCTGCCGGTGAGTTCGTGCGCGTGCCGAACCATGCGCAGCACGATCTCCTCGGTCACCTTCTGCACGCTCATCGCGACGTCTTTATGGAACTGCTCCAGCTTGGACTCGGGTTCGCGACGTTTCTGACCGAACAATTTCTCGAACTTGCGATTGGTCATCTGGAGACCGTAGTCGTACGCGAAGTAGTCCATGTTCATCTTGAACGAACCGTCCTCGCTGTACGTAATCGTCTCGAGAACCTTGTCGACGTATTTCGGTTCTCCGTAGGGCGCGAGTCCCATCACCTTGTACTCGGCGCTGTTGACCTTGAATCCCAGGTAGTAGGTGTACGCGCTGTACAAGAGTCCCAGCGAGTGCGGAAAACGGATCTCCTTCAGAATCTGAATGTCGGTTCCCTTCCCGTGGCAGATCGTGGAGGTCGCCCATTCGCCGACGCCGTCGACGGTGACGATCGCCGATTCCTCGTACGGCGAGACGAGGAACGCGCTCGCCGCGTGCGAGATGTGGTGTTCGCACATCAGCACGTCGCCCTTGTAATCGAGTTCCTTGCGAATGAGTCCGGGGATCCAGAGCTTCTTGCGCAGCCAGACCGGCGTGGACTTGATGAACGACGGGAACGAACGCGGCCATGTCGCGAGGTACGTGGTCAGAATGCGTTCGAACTTGACCAGCGGCTTGTCATAGAAGCCCACATACGCGACGTCGTCGATGGTGATTCCGGCCTGTCGCAGACAGTACTTGATCGCCTGCGTCGGGAATTCCTGGTCGTGACGCACACGCGTGAAGCGTTCTTCCTGCGCGGCCGCGACGATTTCGCCGTCCTTCAAGAGACAGGCAGCCGAGTCGTGGTAATAGCACGAAATGCCGAGGATATACATCGATCGCTCCGGAGCCGGGGTAGCTAGAACTGTCGCTTCACACTCGCCAGATCCGCCTTGATGGGATCGTGCGGGTGATAGTAGGTCGGCTTCTTGACCATCCGGCGATCGATCAGGTCCTTGCCCGTCACCTTCGTGGCGACCCACGCGACCGAGAGGATAATGAAATACGTGATCGTGAGCAGGATCCGGGTCTGGATTGCGCCCAGAACGTGAGCGAACTTCTTCCAGCCTCGCCAGATCAGCGAGAAGAATTTTTTGATGGGTTCCAAGTATCGAACTCCAGAATGGCGATCCCGTCGGCGGCGGGCACGAGGGAGGCGCGTGTGGGGTTACCCGAAATACGGCGGGCGACCGCCATAAAGCGAAATATTAGAATAACATAGAGGCGGCGGCGGGGTCAATGCCGCGGATGGGAGGCGGGATCACCGCGCCCAGCGGGCCACGCTGACACCGTCGGCATTCGCGTACAGTTCATAGAGTTCCGGGCCGGCGGCGGTCTGCACCAGCTCGTACTTGCGTTCCATGATCGGCGCCTTGAAGGGACGCCACGAGCGGTTGGGTCGCGGTGTCATGGCCAGCTTGTCGCCGGCGGCGTCGTAGACCGAGATGCCCCAGTCCAGCTTGCCGTCGATCGGTACGTACTGCAGCACCGCGAACTCGCCGCCGTCGTTGGAAACGGCCACCATCACACCGGACTCGGGCAAGCGTCGCTCGAGTTCGCCGGTGCCCCCCAGTAGATTGATCGACGACACGCTGTCGTCGGTGCGGAAGCGGTGCTCGTTCCCGCCCCAGCCGTACACCGGGTGCGCGGCGAGTTGCGCCACGGTCTTGCCCGGAAACAGAATTTCGAAGCCCATCTGGCGGATCGAATCGACGAGCCACAGGTGGCCGTCGTCGGGATGCAGCAGGTAGGCGTCGGCGCCCCGCGCGCTCGCCTTGCCGTCGGTGGGCACGAGCGACGACGTGTCCAGCGTGCGCACCGTCGTGCACTGGCCGGTCGGGATGTCGAACGTGGCAATGCGCATCGACGGCGGAATGACTTTGGAACCCTCGGGGAGATCGTCGACCAGCACGTAGAGCGTTTCGCCGTCGATGGCGACGTCGCGCGCGCGGACCGTGTCGGCCTTGCCGTCCGTCAGGCGAAGCGGGATCGCCCGCTCGAACACGCCCGAGGTGGTGAAGATCTTGACGTCGCGCTTGATGCGATCGGGGATGGCGATATAGTCGGCGCTCGCGGCGAACCCGGTCACGATGCGGGTCGTTTTCTTGACGTTTTCGAGACCCGTGCGACCGAACTGCTCCGACGCCGGTCCGAACCCCTGGTGGACGACGACTTTCTCGTCGAGGCGGGGCGTTTCCGCCGCAACCAGGACCGGAAGGACGCAAGCGATTACGGCGAGACACGCGGAGATCCGTACCGGACACGCGCGCAAGCATGAGAAGGACAACATGGTTCCTCGACGGTCAAAGACAGTTCGTGGCTTCAGGTCTCCACAAGCTACATGCCCCACCGGTCGCGGTCAAGGACGGCTAAGGCACCGGTTGTCTCCTCCCGGATGTTGATGGTACACTTCACGCATTCGCAGCCGTTCGGACGCTGTTCGCCCTCAATCCCTTCGAGGCGCGTTATGAGACCCTCCGCTTCCGTCCTCGGACTCGTTCTCGCCGTTTCGCCGTTCCTGCTGCCGTCGCACGCGCGCGCCGACTGGCAGTGGCTTTATCCAATGCCACAGGGACACACGCTCAACGACGTGACGTTTCTGACCCCGTCGGTCGCCGTCGCCGTGGGCGACGCGGGCACGATCCTTGTGTCCACAGATGCCGGGCTCACCTGGACCGCGACCACGAAGGTGAACGGAATCGAGACGGCTCTCAATCATGTCGCCCGGCTCGACGACACGTCGGCAATCGCCGTCGGCGACAACGGCGTCGTCATCAAGACGGTGAATCTTTCGTCGGGTTGGGTGCCCGAAGACAGCGGAACGCAGGAGAATCTTTACAGCGTGGACGTCAACGGGCTCACCGGCCTGGCGGTCGGCGGCACGACCGCCGTTCTCACCACCGATGGCGGAGACACGTGGTCGCCGATTACCATACCCTCGCTCGACATGCGCGCGGTTGCCGTGGCCTCGCCGACGGCCTGGTTCGTGACCGATTACAATCTCGGACTCCTGAAGACCGACAACGCGGGCGCGAACTGGACGCTGGCCGTAATCACACCTTATTCGCAGACGGTCTCCTTTACGGATGCATTGAACGGCGCGTTCGCGAGCCTTGGTGCGCTGCAGGTCACCGACGACGGGGGCGCAACGTGGACTCCGTATCCGATCGATCCCGGACAGTCCGAGACCGGAATGGCCGTCACGGACCTTGCGTTCGATCCGCAGGACGTCGCGTTCTCGGCGCTGACCACGATCTGCGACGTCTACAATCCCGGTCGTTGCTCCTCGTACGGCGAAGCACACGCGTCTACGAACGGTCTTGCGTCGTGGTCGATCGAACAAACATCGCCGCCTCTTCGCGGCGTGGCAGTAAACACGAATGGCGTACGCCTGTTCGTCGGTGACGGCGGAGCCGTATGCCGCTGGGCGCCACCGGATCCTCTCGCGCAGGTCGCTGGCGCGTCGGACGAGTCCCTCGACGGCGGCAAGTCGTCGTTCGTCGACGCGACCACCGGCGTCGCCGTCGGCTGGCATATCGACGATCCTTACGCGCCGTACGACAGATACGACTACAGTGTGATCCTGCGCACGAGCGACGGCGGCGACACATGGCATTCAGTTAGCGCGGGCGGCATCCTCTACGATGTCGCGTTTGCCCCGTCATCCGGCCCGACCCATCACGCATATTCGGTCGGCGTGCGCTACGACGTGCCTACGAGCGCGACGCAAGCGATTATCATGGAGTCCCCCGACGACGGCGCCGCCTGGTCGACGATCTGGTCCGACGCCACCATTGCGCCGTTGCGCGCGGTGTCGTTCGCGTCGGAGACGCGCGGTGCGGCCGTCGGCATGAGCGGAACCGTCGTCATGATCGACAACGGCATCGTGACGCCGAGCACCGTCGCCCCGGGCGCGAATCTGATGGGCGTCGCCTTCGCAGATCCGCTGGTCGGCGTCGCCGTAGGCGGGATGGGACCGTCGAACGCCCGCGTGGCCGCCATCGTCAGGACCACCAACGGAGGAACCACCTGGCCGGCCGTCACCCTGGACGTCGCGGAGTGGCTGGCCGGAGTCGCGTTCGCCGACGCCCAGACCGGCATCGCCGTCGGCTCTCATGGGACCATTTTGCGCAGCGTCGACGACGGTGGCGTCTGGGATCCGGTCACGTCTCCCGTGTCCGTCGATCTGAACGCGGTCGCATTCGAAAACGCGACGCACGGCTTCATTGTGGGCGCGCACGGGATCGTCCTCGAAACGTCGAATGGCGGTTCGAGCTGGGACCCGGTCGTCAGTCCAACGACGGTCGACCTCGCGGACGTGCAGCCATTCTCGACCTGCGCGGTCGTTACCGGGCCCGGAGAAACAATTCTTCTCTACGAAACCTCCGCGCCGACGGCGATCGTGTCAGCCCCGCCCGCTGCGTCGGCCGAGCTTCTCCCCAACGTCCCCAATCCGTTCAACCCGGTGACGACCCTGCGCTACGTCGTGGCGTCGCGGGGTCGGGTCACGCTCTCCGTCTACGACGTCGCCGGTCACCACGTCGCGACACTCGTCGACGACGTCGTGTCTGCCGGCCGGCACGAGATCGAGTGGAACGGAACGGATGCGAAGGGGAACGCGGTCGCGAGCGGGGTCTACGTCAGTCGCCTGCGAATCGGAACGACGAGTCTCTCGCGTACGATGGTACTGCTCAAATAGAGTAGAGTGGGCTACGCGGCGTTGCCGGTGGCAAGACCGTGGCGTCTGCGGTATTCCGTCACCGCGCTGTATCCCACCAGCTGGTTCAGCTCTTCGTCCCACAGGCGGAACTTCAGGCACTTCAGGCTGGAACGCAGCGTGATGTGATGCACGTTCTGGAAGATCGGATTCTCGCGGTAGCATTTCTCGAGATAGTAGTTCGGAATCTTCGGACTCAGGTGGTGGATGTGGTGGTAGCCGATGCTGCCCGAGATCCATTGCAGGAGACGCGGGAGCTTGTAGAACGAGCTTCCCTCGACGGCGCCGGTCGCAAATTCCCATTCCTCGTGCCGCGACCAGTGCACTCCCTCGAACTGGTGCTGTACGTAGAACAGCCACACGCCGATCGTCGACGCGAGCATCATCACCGGGATCTGGATCTTCAAGAACGCCTGCCAGCCGATGAGCAGGCACATGCCGACCGACACGGCGGCGATCAGCACGTCCGTGAGATAAATGCTCTTCTTTTCACGGTCGGTCATCGGGCGCCTGGGGAATCGCTGCAGGATCATGAACTGAAGGAAAGCGCCGACCGTCAACATTACCCACGGGCTGCGATGCAACCGATACTGAAACCGCCGGGACGGAGACGCGTTTGCGTATTCCTCGACCGTCATCGTCCAGATGTCGCCGATGCCTCGATTGTCGAGGTCGCCGCCGGACGCGTGATGGACGGCATGTTCGTGGCGCCATTGTTCGTACGGCGTGAAAGCGAACAGCGCCGTGATGGTCCCGACGATGGTGTTCCAGCGCCGCGAACGGAAAAATGCGCCGTGTCCGCAATCGTGGGAGATGATGAACGACCGCATCAGGAATCCGGCCGCGGGGAACGCAAGCGCCAGTGTGATCCAGTAGGATATCTCGAGTGAGAACACCATCAAGAACCAGATGCCGATATAGGGTCCAACGGTGTTGATGAGTTGCCAGATACTCCGACCGTGATGCGGTCGACGGTATTTGGCAACCGCGCTCTTCCAGTCTGCCTCGGCGGCGCGAGGGATCTCGTTTATTGTCTCGACTCATCGATACTCATCCTTCTTGGCGGCCAAGAAAAAGGACCCTGCACGAGCAAGGTCCCGTCATTCCTGCGATGGTTCCTCTGACCCGGCCCCTGGGTGCTCGACCGGTCACCCTATCAATATAGATGCCAATTCGAGAAACGGTCAAGCAAATCAGCCCACCGCCCGGCCGCCGGTCCACGCCCATTTCGGGCCTCACGACGCTTCGACCGCGACCCCCGACGCCCGGTCCTCGCGCAGGCGGACGAGGGCCGACGCGACGAGGAACAGAGCGAGGATCGTCAATGCCCCGGCCGAGATTGCGTTCATGAATGCGATATCGAATCCGTGGGCAAGTTTTGCATTGGCAATCAACAATTTAACGATCGCCCAGAAGGTGATGGTGAGCACGAAGAGCATCGGGATCAGCGTGAACGCGATCCGCCGCCGCGCGCGGTGGAGCCAGACGGTGAGCGTCAGCAGCGTGAGCGCGGCCAGGAGCTGGTTCGAGGCGCCGAAAAGGGTCCAGAACTTGAGCCAGCCGCCCGATTGCGCGAAGAAGAGGATGTGGACGGGTGGCGAGCGTGATCGACGGTCGCCCCGATCGCGCCCAGGCGCCCGCGCCACCCGAACAGCTCCTGCAGGATGTAGCGGCCGAGCCGCATGGTCAGCGTCGAGGGTATCGAACACGAAGGTCGAGAACGCCATCGCCCCGAACGTCACCGCGAACGCCATCTGGCTCGCGCCGATGATCAGCGTCATGAACTGGCCGATGCCGTTGCCGTAGATCGTGCCCGGCGAGAGCCCCTTCATCGACTCGGGCGTGGCGATCATGATGGTCACGAGCGCGATCAGCGCGACGAATCCTTCCCCCAGCATCGCGCCGTAACCGATCTTGCGCATGTCCGATTCCTTGCTCAATCTGCTTGCATGTCGTGCCGGAACACACCAGCCCGTGGAATCCCGAGCATGCGCCGCAGGCGATGGTCACGAACAGGAATGGAAACAAGGACCCGGTGATGCCGCCGACGTGGAATCCCTTGAACGCCGGCTGCACACTTCGTATCCGCCGAACAGCACCCCGATGATTCCCACCAGGATCGCGGTGTAAAGCACGAACCCGCCCAGATACCCGCGCGGCTGGAACAGCGACCACACCGGGACGACCGACGCCACCGCGCAGTAGACCGATGATGTCATCGCCCACGTGCTTGTGGTCGAGGATGAACACGTGCGACATGGCGGTGCCGCCAGCCACGCGCACCGAATGTCAAGGGGACGAAGATGATCGCGACCAGCCACAGCGTCGAGCTTGAAGAAGCTGCTGAATGAACCCCAGGATCAACGCGAGCACGAGGTACATCGACGCTCGCGCTCGCGACCGCGCCACCCGGATTGAAATGACCCGGCCCTGCCGGAGTTCATCCGTGCCCACGACGAATGTCGCCGCGGTGATATCGGTGAAGCGCCACGACATGAAGATGAGCGCGATCCAGATGAACCCCATCAGCGCGCGTCCGGACCGCGTTCCCAGTTCCAGCGGGCGATTTCGGCGATGGACGGGCGCCGTGACGGACACCGCCGGAGCGTGGAGAAGTCGTGGACCGCGCCGATCAGGACGACGCCCAGGCTGATCCACAAGAGACACGGGAGCCAGCCGAACGACTGACACGCCAGAATGGGACCGGCGATCGGGCCGGCGGCGGCGATGGCGGAAAAATGCTGCGCGAAGAGATAAAACGGACGGATCGGCGCGAAGTCCATGCCGTCGGCGTAGCGGTGCGCCGGCGTCTCCCGGGTGTCGTCGAGGCGGAACTGCCTCGCGACCCAGCCGCCGTAGAGCCGGTAGGCGGCGACGAGCAGCACCATGAACGCGATTGCGAGAATGGTCAGCGACATCGGCATCCCTCCCGGGGGCTATCCTAGCGGACGCGCGCCGGCTGTCAAAACCGAATCTCGTACTCCAGGCTCCACTTGACCATGCCATCCGACGCCTCGTCCGACAGCCCGAACAGATAGCCGACGTCGTAGCGCAATGACCCCAGCCGACCGTACGCGACCGGCCCGATGTAATGTGTCTGACGATCGAACGGGGTTCCCCCGCTGATCGGTCCGAACCGGGCGTGGTATTCGACGCCGGGTTCGAACCGGGGACCCGCGCGATATCGCGTGCTCCAGCCCAGTCCGGTCTCGACGTCGGCGCCCGACGCGATCGTGCGGCCGACGATGATGTTGGCGATATGAAGGAGGGATCCGGTCTGCTTCTGCAGCAGCGCCGAGATCGCGGCGTCATCGTCATGACCGTCCTCCAGGGCGGCGGCGTATTCGACGAGCAGCCCGGCATCCAGCCAGTACTGCCCCGCCTCGGTCAACTGGATCTTGCCCTCGACCTCGACTTCCTCGAACTCCGCCTCGCCCCCGGGCGTTTTCTCCACTTCGGCGTAGCTCTCGAGAAACAGCCGGGGCAACACACCGTACCCGGCGCCGAACTTGTGCGTGTGGGTGCCGTCGCGGTCGGGACGCGGATCGAATTCGTATCCGCCGCGCCACTCGACCTCGAGTTCGCGGAATTCGACGATGGGTGAATAGACCTTGAGGGTCGCGGTCGCGACGGTTGGAAGTGCGAGGACGGCCGCGAGGCACGCAGCCGCCGCGGGAAGCCCGACGCGCATCAGGACGCCCGGGGCGCCGGACGCGCCGCACCGCCGTAGATTCGCAGCAACGTTACAATCGTGGCCACCGCCGCCAGATAGCTCGCGATCTCCAGACCCGTCGGCTGCGCGCTGTATCCGACGAGCGTGCGCAGCGCGCTCCCGATCAGGCTGCCTTCGGACAGAATGCGCGAGGTGTCCCAGACCGGCGTGGAGAGAAACGAAATGACGCCGGCGGCGACCAGTTTCGACATCGCCTGCGCCACCATGCCGGCGGCGAGGAATACGAGCAGGAAGCCGGTGATCATGAACATGTAGCGGACGGAAATCTTGACGAGGCCGAAGTAGAGCGCTGCGCCCACCAGGCTGCCCACGCCCAGCCCGAGCGCGGCGCCGGTCACGACGCTCGCCACCGGCAGACCGGTGAGGATGACCCCGTATGTCATCAGAACGATTTCGGCGCCTTCGCGCAGCATGGTCACCGCGACCACGACGGCGAGCACGTAGTGCGGCGTCCGCCCCTCGACCACCGACTGGCCGACGTCGCGCAGGCGTTCCGAGAGGTGCATCGCGTGGCGCTTCATCCATACGACACACCACGCGATCAGACTGGCGGCCGTCAGCAGCACCGCGGAGTCGAACAGCTCCTGGCCGATGCCGGACAACGCCGACGAGATCGCGCCGGCGGACACCGCGACGATTCCGGAACCCAGGAGCCCCGCGACCAGGCCGGCGCCGATCCACGGGCCGCGTCGGTCAAGACCGCGCGTCGCGGCGAAGATGACGCCCAGGATGAGCGAGATTTCGAGCACTTCTCTGAAGACGATGATAGCGAGTGATACCATGAATCGATGTTCCCGTCTGAATGGAGAGAGCGGTTCGCGATTACCGCGCGATGATCACTCCCTGTGCCGTGTCCTGATGAAAATCACCGAAAAAGCGATAGGTGCCGGCCTTCAACGGGCCGACGAAGACCTTGATCGTCGCCTTGCCCGTGACCACTTTCTCGCGGTTGAGGTCATAGCTCTCGAATTCCTCCGGCGTCGGGTCGAGATTGCGGATCTCCAGCTTGATCTTCTTCCCGGCCGGGACGACAAGCGTGTCCGGTCGAAAGCGAAGGTTCTCGATCTCGATCACGTAGACGTCCTGGAGCACGGGGGGCGCGGCCGTATCCTCGCTCCGCGCCTGCGAATTTCCCTCGGCTCCCCACGCGTCCATCGCCGCCGGAGTCATCGCCGTCAGCGCGGCTCCCAGCCCGATCGCGGCGATTGCCGCCACCGCGCCGCGTCGCAGACGCACATGCACCAATATCTCCTCACCGATTTCCGCAGCCTGAATTAGGTCGCCCTAACTACGGCCCCCAAAAAAACGCGGCGTGTCGCGTTGGGAGTTAGGACATACTAACTGATCCACCAAAAAATAAAGGGAAGTTCTCCGCTGCCCTTTTCCACCTGCCGGGCCGGGACGGTATCCTACCACCTCGACCCCACCGAAGTCCGCGGATATTACGGGCTCGCCGCGGGGGTGTCAACCCGATTCCGAGGTGCCGTGGCCCTCGATGGCTCAGGGCAGCGCGCTGACGGCCTTCTTCGCGGACGAGCCCACCATTTCCCCGATGTTGATCGCCGGCGGCACCTGAATGCCCGCGGCGAGATTGCTATGCGAGCGCAACCAGTAGATGAGCATGAGTCGTGCCGCCCGCACGCGACGGTCGAGTTCGTTTTGGAAATCGTCGAGTTCGGCAGCCTGGTTGTTGTGAAGGTCGGTCTTCAGCTCGAGCTGTTTGCGCACTTCATCGATGGTGGCCAGGCGCTGGCGAAGAACCCCTTGCGCGGCGTCGACGGTGCCCGCGGAGGACTTGCCTCCGGGCGCCAGGGTCACCGCGATCGACGGATCGCTGGCAACCACGGACTCGAGCGAGCCCGTCCCCCCGCGGTAATCCTCCAGCGCGATGAACGTTCGCACGTCGCGGGTCTCGAGCGCATTCAGATCCGTCACCTGGTGACGCGTGTCCGCATACCGGGACTCGATATCGGACGCGATCTGCCCAAACACCGGCTGAAGCGTCGCCTGTAAGTGATCGACGCGGGCGATTGTATACGTCACGATGGAGTAGATCAGCGGGTTCGCCGCGCCGATCGCACTCAGATAGTCGGTCTGCGCCCGGATGTTGGTGAGAACCGAATCCAGGTGCCCGGCGGTCAGCCCGACCGGGCCGGCCTTACCCGCTTGAACGATCGGTCGGCAGACGTCGTCGAGATAGTCCGCCAGCTTCGCCGCGCGCTCTTTTCCCGACAGATTCGCATTGTTGAGCGACACCACCTGGATCGAGTAGAGACCGATTCCCCGGAACACGCCTCGGACGATCGCCAATTCGGCCCCGATCGAATCCCGATTCGCCATCGGTCGATAGTCGCGCAGATAGTTCCACTGCAGGGGCTGAACGACCTTCTGGGCCTCGGCCAGCATGTTGACGGTGTTTTCCGCAAACGGCCCCATGTCCATTCGTCGCGAGCTCTTGAAGTTCGAACATGCCACGACTGCGACCAGCGCGAGGAACGCGCCGGCGCGAATGAAACCCGTCCATCTTTTCATGTGAGCGTCTCCCTGCGGGCCATCGACATCGATCCAAAAATACCGGCCAGTGTTCCGATTCCGATCATCGCCAGTCCGATGGTCGTGCGCGCGTTCCCCGCACCCACGAGCCGAAGGAGTTCGGCGGGACCCGCGCTGTGCGGGATCACGAAGAGGCCGACGCCGGCCAGCAGGAATCCCATCGCGACCAGACGCTGTGCCGGCGACGAGCTGATCTTACGACCCGCCGCGCGACCCACCGCGCTGTGGTTATAGCCAAACGAAAAGTAGACCGCCATCCCCACGACCAGCCACCCGATGAACCGCCACCACGACGCCGGCGGCAGGTGAATCATCAGGAAAACGCACGAAATCACGCCGAGCGACGGCAAGAGGAACGGTCCCAGCGGCACGCGGAACGGGCGTTCCCGATCCGGATCCTGGAACCGAAGCACGGTGACGCCGATGCAGACCAGCACGAACGCGAACAGCGTGCCGATGTTGCTCAGTTCGACGACCTCATTGATGTTGGCGCACTGCGGACAGAAGCGCCGACGATCAGCCAGTGACGATTGTGTTGACATGCGGGGTGCGATAGCGCGGATGCACGGCGCGCCGCCCACGCTGGCAGCAGTCCGTCGCGCGCCATCGAGAAAAAGATGCGCGGCTGGCCGAGCTGGAACACGAGCAGCACGGAGGTCGTGGCCAAAAACGCGCCGAGGGAGATGATCAGGTCGGCCAGTTCATTCCGCGCGCCGAGAAAGCGGTCGCCAGCGGCTCGGCGGTGCCGAGCTGCTGCCACGGAAGCATGCCGGTCAACACGATGGCGACGAGGATGTAAATCAACGTGCAGACGATCAAGCTCGCGAAGATGGCGATCGGCATGTCGCGCTGTGGGATTCTCTCGTCTCCTCCGCGGCGGTCGAGATCGCGTCGAAGCCGATGTAGGCGAAGAAGATGATGGCCGCCGCGCTGAGAAGATGCCCGCGGAGCCGTTGGGGGCGAAGGGCTGTCCAGTTCGCCGGCCTCACGTAGAACGCGCCCACCGATGAGGAAGAACGCGATGAAAGCCAGCTTCACCATCGACCATCACCGCGTTGAAACCAGCGCTCTCGCGAATACCGAGCACCAGGATCCAGGTGATCAGCGTGACGATGCGAACGCCGGCAGGTTGAACACGATCGGCACGCCGGCCAGGCGGGGCGCTTGGCCGAAGCCTCGCGCGGCGAGCTGCGTCGGCCAGACTCGATCCGGCGAGCGGCATCGCGACCGGTCGGCCGTCATACTTGATGGGCGGCCTGGAGGGCCGAGCGGTAATCGATGCCCAGCCAGTCCGGCATACGGAAAGTCCAACCGTGCGCAACAACTGCTGAAAGTAACCCGACCATGAGATCGCCACGGCGACGTTGCCCACCGCGTATTCGATGATCAGGTCCCAGCCGATGATCCACGCGACCATTTCGCCGAACGTCGCATACGCGTAGGTGTAGGCCGAGCCGGCGATCGGCACCATCGACGCGAACTCCGCATAACAAAGTGCGGCGAATCCGCAGGTCACGGCGGTAATCGCGAAGGAGATGACCAGCGCGGGCCCGGCGCCGAAGTGTCCCGCACCGCCCGCAGCCGCGGTTCCGACCGTGGAAAATATGCCCGCGCCGATGATGGCGCCGACGCCGAGTAGCGTCAGTTGCAACGGGCCGAGCGTGCGCTTGAGCGAGCCGTAGGTATCGGCCGTCTCGAGGATGTGGGCGATGTTCTTGGTACGGAAGACGTCCTTGAGCACCCGGGTCCTCCTCACATGGTGAGCGCGCCGGCCCGATGCCCGCGCGGGGTTGCGGGAGTTTACCGCGACCGGGCCCGTGGATGGCAAGGAATTCCGGCCGGGCGACGGAGCGCCGGACGGGTGTCGCGATCGGCGAGGGAGACGACGTTCAGTTGCCGCCGACGACGCGGATCGATTCCCGCTGCCGGTCGCGCAGCGCGCGAAATTCGCTGTCGAGGGTCCAGTTGGGAACGCGGTCGTCGTTGGCGATGTCGTACCCGGTGAGGAAGTAGATTTTGGTGTCGCCGACAATTCCGCGGAAGTCCCAGTCGTCGCCAAGTTCGTCGCTGGGACGATGGTAGCGGTTGGTGATGTAGTCGGTGAACCGGTCCATGACCGCCTGCGACGGTTCCGGCTCGCTCAACGGACCGCCCACGGCGAAGATCGCGGGAACGCCCTTCTTCGCGAACGGATAGTGGTCGGACCGGAAGAAGGCGCCCTGTTCGGGAGCGGGATCGGCCTCGAGCTTGCGGCCCATCGCCGCCGCCGCGATGCGGAGATAATCTTCGAGTTCCGAACTCCCCATCGCCACCACGGTCATTCCGTTCCAGTCGTCGAACGGAAACAGCGCATCCATGTTGATCTCGGCGATGGTGCGCTCCAGCGGAAACACCGGATGGTCCGCGTAGTAATACGATCCCAGAAGTCCCTGCTCCTCGGCGGTGGTCGCGATGAAAACGACCGATCGCCGCGGCGCCGTTTTTAGCGACGTGAACGCCTGTGCGAGCTCGAGCAGCGCGGCGGTCCCGGTGGCGTTGTCCACCGCACCATCATAAATGGAGTCGCCGTTGACCGGCGCGCCGATCCCGACGTGGTCCCAGTGCGCGGTGAACACGACGGTTTCGTCGGGGCGTTCGCTGCCCGGCACATAGCCGATGACGTTGTGCGACATCGACTGCTCCACCGCCACGTCGATTTCGCCCTTCAGTTTCAGTCCCAGGGGCACGGCGTGAAACCCGCGCTGCGACGCCTTGCGCGTCAGGTCATCGAGGTTCTGTCCCGCGCGTTCGAGGATCGTCGCGGCCATCTCCCTGGGAATCGTCGACCAGAACTCCGGAACGGGCGCACTCTCTGCATCGCGCACGCGTTCGAACCGGGGCCGCGAGACGTTCGACATGAGCGCGGCATAGGGATAACCGACGATGTCCGGGTCGTGGATGAAGAGTACGCCGCGCGCGCCGTGCCGCGCGGCCGTTTCGCTCTTGTTGCTCCCGACGCCGTAGTTGGAGAGCGCGCGGCCTTTGAAGTACAGACTGTCGGCGGCACCGGCCGGGTCGTTCATCAGGACGATGACGGTTTTTCCCGTCACATCGACTCCGTCATAGTCGTTCCATCCCTGCTCATCGGCCACGATACCGTAGCCGACGAACACGAGATCGCAGTCCTCGATGACGACCCGGTCGGCGGCGCCGCCGGTCCCCGCGTTCATGCTCTCGCCAAGCACGAGCCGCAGGGGTTTTCCCTTTCCGCGCACTTCCAGGTGCGTCGACGCCTTGACCGTCTTGCGCACCAGCGGCACATCCTGCAGATAGGTTTTCGCGCCCGGGGGCGGCGTCACGCCAAACGCCGCGAACTTGCCGGTGAGATACGCGAGCGTCTTGGTCTCTCCCGGCGTCGCGGGCGCGCGGCCCCCAAAATCGTCGGAGGCCAGAATCCGGACGTGCGCCTCCATGTCGGCCGCCTGGATGGTGGCGAGCGCACGGTCGCGCCCCGGATTCTGCGGGCTTTCCGCCGGAGATGATGCGGTCGAAAGTGCCAGAGTTCCGACGGTGGTGACGATTGCAGTCAATCTCATGGCATCTGCTCCGTTGAACCCGGGGCGCGCTCCGTTCTTCGAGCCTACGAACCAACGATAGCCGCCACCCGTCGGGGCGGGCTTTCAGGAACTGCTCGTTTGCGGGGGATGCCGCGGCTAGTGCCGGCGGGCGAAGAGCGGCGAGCCGGACACGTCGGCCACCCGGCGCGCGCCCAGCAGATTGCGAATGTGGCTGGGGGGCACCCCCATCTCGCGCGCGAAGAGCGCGGTCAGGTGCGCGTGGCTGGAGAACCCGGCGTCCAGAGCGATGCGGGTGATCGAGGCGTCGGTGTCGGAGAGCGCGTGCATGGCGGCGCCGAGACGGAGGCGGTGGAGATAACCGCGAAGGGCCACCCCCATGTGGCGGCGGAACACACGCGACAGGTGAAACGGCGACGCTCCCACCTCGCGCGCGATTTCGTCCAGACGAACCGGTTCGCGAAAATGCGCGTTGAGATACTCGCGCGCAGCGTCCGCGATGTGCCCGTGGTCGTCGCGCGTCCGCGACCTCACCGCGTTGGACGACGACGTCGTCGCTTCCACGGCCGCAGCCAGCAACTCGAGCGCGATCTCATCCATGACGACGGGGTCGACCGCGAGTCCGTCGCGCTGTCGGAGAGCGAGGACAATCTGCCGAAGCGCGAGGCGCAACGGACGGATCGCGATCGTGACCGACGGGGCGCCGGACCGGGGGCGTGTGTAAACGTCCCGCGCCACGTCGTCACGAAAGGCGATGGAGATTCCGGAGTCGTTGCACCCGTACGGATGCGTCGTGCGGTAGGCGCTTCCCGGGCGGTGAAGGACCGCGGTGGCCGGATCCATAATGATGCGCCGGCGGCCATCGTGAATCTGGCAGGCACCATCGAGGCTCACCGATAGCACGTGGTGCGAGTGGCACCGCTCGGCGCGAAGCGCGTCGCCTTCGCACAGGCAGTGCCAGCAAACGATCTGGATGATCGGGCTCTCGTGGATGACGTCCACGGCCACGCAGCCATCCAGGGCCAGACGGCCGCGGGCCACATCGGGAAGCGCTTTGACGGGCATGGCAGACCATACGGCGCAACCGCCCCGCGGGTTGCTTTCGGAGCCGATCGGGTGCGGGACGCGCAACGGAACGTCCGCCACATCCGGGGGTTAGACCGCGCGTCCCACCTCGTTCATCGGGACGCCGCCGGCGGCATCGCGGGAACCAGGCCGTGTTTCAGCAAGACGGCTTTCAGTTTTTCGACATCCGGCGGGCCGCCGGCATTCACAATGGCGGCCGCCTCCCGGAAGAAATCCGCGCCGAGCAGTGCCGGAGTAATGACGGCCAGCGCCTTCACATCGGTCTGCTTCAGGTTGTTGAACCCATGAACGGCCCCACGCGGAATGAAACACGTTTCCCCCGGCCCAATGTCCACCGGCTTTCCCTCCACGGTGAACGTGACCACGCCTTCCACTCCGTAGATGGTTTCGTCGTACGCCTTGTGATAATGGGGCACCGGCACCTTCGCCCCCACGGGCACCGTGAATTCAAACATCGCCGCCGAACCGTTCGTGTCGGCAGCTTCGAGCAAGAATCTGATTCCGACTTGCCCGACCCAGATGATTTCGTCTTTCATGCGGCTTTACCTCATTTGGAGTAGTGACCCGACGAACCCGATTCCATGCTCTTGCTGCGGTGGTCCTCAAGGCGACTCGTCGATCGGCGCCTGTGGATTCCAGATGACTTCCCACAGGTGCCCATCCGGATCTTTGAAATACCCCGAGTAGATGCCCCATGCCCGGTCATGGGGATCGCCGGTCAGCGTGGCTCCCGCAGCTTGCGCTTTTTCGAGGAGTTCATCAACCGCCTGCTTGCTCCCGACGAGGTACCCCAGGCTGAACTCCAGCGAGCTCGCCGCAGCTTCCGGCACGCTGGCGTCCTTCGCAAGCTCCTTGCGCGGATAGAGCGCAAAGATCAAGCCGCCCTGCAATTCGAAGAAAGCCACCGCTCCCGCGGGTTCCGTCTTCGAGCCTTTGAATTCCGTCCCGATAATCCCTTTGGTCGGGAGCCCCAGTCCGTCGCGGTAGAACGCGAGTGACTTCTCGAGATCATTGACGGCAAGCGTGATGACGTTGAGTCGTGGCTTCATATCGTCTCCTCCTCCAGATGCCGCTCCCACACGACCGCGCGTCATTAGAGAATCGGTTTCAGGAACATCCGGCCGTACGCGATGAACGTCATCAGCAGACCCAGCGCGGCGCTCATAATGATGGCCGGGACTTCGTGATACTGGACGTGTACCCAGATGAACACGAGGCTCTCGATGGCCAGGAGGGTGGCCGCCACCACCGTCAATGTCGGTTTCCAGTGGAAGACGCCGGGAACGATCAGGCCGACCGTGCACAACAATTCGAGGATGCCGAGGGCCGCCCAGGCGCCCCGCGGCAACGCACCGAACGACTGGACCCCCTCGCTCGCCTTGTCGAACATGAACACCTTCATCACGCCCGACGCCCCGTACACGAGTGCGGCGAGCACCTGCAAGACCCACAACAGGACGTTCATCATGTGCCTCCCAAAACAGTCACTCAAGGACAATCGTCCCGTACTCGTTGTTCCAGTGCAGGTAACTGTGCCCGGAGCGTACGTATTCGATTCTGTCGCATCGCGATCGATCGCTCGAGCCGCTGGACGTATCCCAGGTAGTGATCTTCGCAGGTTTCCTCTCGCCACCTCCCTCGCGCGCCGATGACAAAGTAGCGGCGGCCACGAGTCGATCCGCACTCGACGAGCTCGCGACGGGCATTCGTCAAATTCTCCTGATCGCGATCGAGCGCCCGTTCATCGGTTTCTATCTGGTCCTCGGCTGCCCATAAGGCCCATCGAGCCTGCATACATCGCTCCGGCCTCGGATTCATCAGGTACTGGTCATCCTCGCCGGAGTCATTGTAGGGATCCTGGTCGTACGGATCGTCGTCGAATGCGGGTTCCGGGTCGTCGTTGAGGTCGTCGGGGTTGTCGAAAGCGCCACCGGCCCCACCACCCTCCGGGAAACCACCGTCATCCGGTTCGAGATCCGGAGCCGGACCACCTGGCGACGACGTGAGGCCGTCCTCACCGTCGTCCTCCGGGTCAATCAGCGGGAGATCACTGCGGTATAGCGACATCGTCACTCCATCGGGTGGGCCCTAACGACGCCCCTCCGCCTGTCCTTCTTTGCTTGCGTTCCACAGATCGTCAAAGTGCACTCCCTCGCTCCGCGCGAGTTCGCCGTTCTGCACGAACAGGCTGAGCTCCTCGCTGCGAAAGATGCTGTTCGGGGTCAGGTTATGACTCCCGACAAGCAGGCATCCTTGATCAAATATCAGCGCCTTGCGATGCATCATCGGCTCATTGACGTTGTAGCGTACCGGTACTCCCGACTCAAGCAGGCGCGTGAGCGCACCTCGGTCCGCTTCGCGGAGAGTTGCCTGTTCCCGGTCGAGCAGTATCCGTACCTTTACCTGCCGTGCGCTTGCAGCGATCAGTGGGTCGAGAACCTCTGCGGTCAGCTTGCGGGAACCGAGTTTCATCATGTGCACACTGATACAGATCTTCTCCGTCGCAGAATCGATCAGATTCCGGAGTACCGTCAGGTAGCTGCTGTTTGTGACGGGCGCAACCTTGCAGCGGCCGTGCCGATTGTCCACGCGCACCCACGACTGCTCGCGCACAAGGTCCTGCTGGCGAAGCCGGATTGTGGTCGCATCCGCATTGCGGTGTTTCTGCCAATAGGGTGCCGATCGTGCGGACGCCGCGGCCAGGCACATCTGCTGCACCGCCAGTGTCGCCAACCGTAGTGAACCGGTTGAACACTCGTGTCCGGGCACCAGCATGTCCTTGTCGTGCAAGAAACGAATGTACTCGGGGAATCCGATGCACGGCAGATTCTCCAGTTCCGGGTATGCAATGGGCGCCTGCCTGGGCCGTGCGGTGAGATAGGGGGCTGCGAGCTGGTACGCCTCGCGAGTGAAGCCGGGCACGCTGGCGAGTTGACCGAGCCGTGTGAAAGGCCCGAGACGCTCGCGCTCCTCGACGACACGCGTCGCAAGCCGGGCTCCGATGCCCGGGACCTTGCGCAACTCGTCGAAAGACGCAGTATTGATCGGGACCGCCGCGATCATCTCGCTGGACACGAAGCCGGGTGGGTCGGCGGCAGAAGGGCGCCTCCGGTGCACGCGGCGTCTCGCTCGCCCCGGCAACAGGGATCTAAGACAAAAGGTTGCGTAACCGTCGAGATAGGCCTCGAAAGCACCCCACCCGATGGCCACGCGGTCCGCATCGCCGGGCAACACCCCAAGGGACGCGGTCGTGATGTCGTGGAACGCGGTCAGGTAGTCAGTGGCCGAGTCGCCGTCGAACAGATCGGTTCCCAGCCAGCGTTCGAACGCATCAAGCACCTGACGGTCGCCCGTGCTGCGCGCGCTCACAGTTCGAACTCCCGGGCCACGGACCAGTAGTCCTCGAACAGCAGGCTACACTGCTCAGCTACATCGCGCGAACGGACGGCGATCGACAGTTCGCAATTCGCCTGGAAAGACGTCGGGGTCCAGTTGTGGCTGCCTGCAATCACCAGCTCATGGTCGACAATGATCATTTTCGTATGCAACGATTTCTTGCTCCGCCTCTGCGGGAAGCGCCGGACGGCGATGCCACGATGATGCAGGAATGCTGCGAACGGATAGTTGCCGTCGATGTCGAGATCGGCCAGCGGCAACTCGGGCAGGATGACTCGCGTCGTCACCCCACGCCAACGCGCCTCTGCGAACGCGTGGCCCAGCAGCAGAATCTCTCGATCGCGATCCTCGTGAGGGCGCAGGTCGGTCACGAACTGGGTTGCGCAGATCGAGGTGCGCGCGGCCAGCAACGCCCGACGCACACAACCCGCGAACTCGCCGTCCCGAAGCAGGGTGGCTTCGTCAGCACTGAACAGAGGCAGTTCGCCCGCCGCGTTCACGGCACCCGCCGCGCAGGCGCGCCCTGGGAGAGTTCGGCGCTCAGGGGCACGATGAAGCGGTTCAACCGGCGGATTCGCCTCGACTGCCTGATCCACGCCACCGACAGGTCCCCGAGTTCGCGGTGCAGGCTCGCGGCCAGAACCCAATGGGTGCCGAGTCCCTGGTTTCGAAGCCCGAGGTCCTCCCCGAAAATCTGAGTGAGTCGGCGTACGACCGCACTTCTCCGCGCTTGGATCTCATAGAGATCCAACTCTGCGCGATCGCGACGCGCGTACGCGCGAGTGAGAAGCTCGCGGCAGTGTTCTGCGGAGGCGAGGAGCATTGTAGTTTGTCCCTGTTCGGGCCGCCGACGCCGTGATAGACTATAGCCGTTCAAAGCTGAGGGGTTCAAGAGGGTCCAGATGGGTCCGTGCTTGGTCCCCTCGGTTTTTTTATGCGCCTGCGGTTTCGAAAGCGCGATGCAACTCCGCGTTCAGGTGCGTGGTGAGCGTCTCCACCCGGGTCGTGACTATCTCCAGTTGGTATCGGAGCGTCTCGCCGCTCAAGACGAGCACGCGCCGGGCCCGGATCATGCGCGGGTCATTGAGAAACTGGAGTGTCTCCCCTTCGAGGCGAAGGCCGTCGGGCGTCACGGTCAGCGCCAGCCGCGCGAGTTCGAGGCGGCCGTTGTCCTGGACGTTCGTCCATTCGACCCCGCCGGGCGTGATCACGCGCAGAAAACCCGACTCCCAGTGCGACGGGCCGTATGCACCCGTCCCCACCGGCCGGTGCCGGGCCCGCTGCTCGAAGTGGATGTGATCGCGACCGGCTTCGGTGGTGAAGTCGAGCGACTCGACGTACTCGTGCGGCGCGATCGTCGGAAACTCCGCGCGACCGCCCCCCTCCCAGTGTCCCAGGAGCGGCTGCAGTGCGGCGAGCGTGGCTGCACACCCGTCAAGTTGCATACTGCGGGCGCCCGTTGGGCCGGTATACCTGCAGGACGATCCCCTTCGGGAAGGTGCGCGAGTCGACCAGGTCGAGGGCGACATCCGGGCCGTTGTCGGGGAATAGCCGCGTTCCCTGACCGACGATCACCGGGCAGACGAGCACGTTGATCTCGTCGACAAGGTTGTTCTCGAGTAGCCATCTGACCAGCGCGCCGCTGCCGTGCACCTGCAGCTCGCCTCCAGGCGTGGCTTTCAGCTTGCTAATGGCCGCCGCGACGTCGCCGGAGAGGACGGTCGTGTTCGCCCATTGCGGGTTGGTGATTGTGTTCGATACGAGGTACTTGGGCTTCGTGTTCAACGCACCCACGATTGGATTCTCCAGATCCTTTCTCACGCCCCAGTAACCCGCGAAGACATCGTAGGTCCGTCTGCCAAAAAGAAACGCGTCGGCACGCTGGTAGAACTCGTTGACGAACGCCATCGACTCGCTGTCGAAGAGCGGCCTCGCCCATCCACCGCGCTCGAGTACGCGCCTGCCGTTCTCATCCGGACCTCCATTCGCCTGCATCACTCCATCGACGGAGACCTGCGTGTTGGTTATCAGTTTCATGCATTTCACCTTTCTCCGGCTGTGACCGTCCGGCGCATCATGGTTGGACCTCGCGACTGTAATGCAGAATCGTACCGAACGGGCCCACCGCGAATACGTCGCTCCCCGAGCTCCCCGACACACCGACGAGCGACAACGTCACGCCGCTGACCATGTGGCTCCAGGCGCTCCCGTCGTAGTGCAGGATCGTGCCGCTTTCGCCCACCACGAATACGTCGCTCCCCGAATTCCCCCACACGCCCAGGAGTTTCAACGGCGGCTGGGCGATGGTCGCGGTCCAGACGCTGCCGTCGTAGTGCAGAATCGTGCCGGACGAGCCCACCGCGAACACGTCGCTCGCCGAGTTTACCCACACGCCGTCGAGCTCCACCGTCACCCCGCTCGTCATCGGGCTCCATGCGTTGCCGTCGTAGTGCAGGATCGACCCGAACGCGCTGACGGCGAATACATCGCTCGACGAACTTCCCCCCAGGCCCTCGAACGACTCGTTCGTGCCGCTCGTCATCGGGCTCCATCCGTTGCCGTCGTCGTGCAGGATCGTCCCGAACCCACCGACCGCGAACACGTCGCTCCCCGAACTCCCCCACACGCTATAGAGAGGTTGGACCGTCCCGCTGCTCATCACGTTCCAGGCACCGCCGTCGTAGTGAAGGATGGTGTCGGACTGGCCCACGGCGAACACGTCGCTCCCCGAACTCCCCCACACGCTGTAGAGAGACTCCGACGTCCCGCTCGGCATCGCGCTCCATGCGCTGCCGTTGTAGTGAACGATCGTTCCGGCATCGCCCACCGCGAAACCGCTGCTCGCCGGGCTTGTCCACATGCCGTAGAGGTCCGCCGTCACCCCGCCGGTCGTCGGGCTCCAGGCACTCCCGTCGTAGTGAAGGACCGTCGGGCAGTCGCACGTCGCGAACACGTCGGTCGCGGACGTTCCCCAGACATCGCGGAGCGACGACGTCGTGCCGCTGGTCATCGGGCTCCAGGCACTCCCGTCGTAGTGCAGAATCGTGCCGCTTTCGCCCACCGCGAACACGTCGCTCGCCGAACTCCCCCAGACGCCGCCGAGGATCGCCGTCGTCCCGCTGGTCATCGGGTTCCAGACGCTGCCGTTGTAGTGAAGGATCATGCCGCCATCGCCCACCGCAAACACGTTGCTCGCGGAACTCCCCCAGACATCTCGGATGGTCGCGTATGTTCCGCTGGTCATCGCGCTCCAGGCGCTGCCGTCGTAGTGACGGATATTGCCGGCGCCGCCCACCGCGAACACGTCGCTTCCCGAACTCCCCCACACGGCGTAGAAGCTCACCGACGTCCCGCTGGTCATCGGGTTCCAGACGCTGCCGTTGTAGTGGATGATCGTGCCCTGACCGCCGACGGCGAACACGTCGCTCCCCGACGTCCCCCACACGCCGGTGAGCGTGCTCGCCCCGCCGGTCATCGGGCTCCAGGCGCTGCCGTCGTAGTGGACGATCGTGCTGCCGCCCACCGCGAACACGTCGCTGCCCGAGTTCCCCACACGGCGTCGAGGTCGTCCGTGTTCATCCGACTCCAGGAGTGACCGTTATAATGAGACGTGCCGATCGGGCCCACCGCGAACACGTCGCTGCCCGAGCTTCCCCACACGGCGATGAAGGGAACGCTGCCTTGCTGCAGGCGCCACTTCAGCGTTCGCGTGGGCGTGGGGGTGAGTACGGTGTTGTCGTTAGCGCTGCTGCAGCCCGCGAGCGCCGTGAGCACCGCGAGTCCCGCGATCCAATTCTGGAATTTCATGGATCCGCCTTCCGCTCGGGATTGATCGAACTCTACCTCGGCTCGTACCGCATCGCCACCGCGCCCGAGCCGAACTCCAGCTTGCTCATCAGTTTCAAGTCGACACGCCTGGTCAACCCCGCGAACACCGTCGGTCCATGCCCCGCGAGCCTGGGGTGCACGATGAATTCGTACTCGTCGATCAACCCCAGCTCCGCCAGCGCCAGCGGGAGCGTGACGCCCCCCGCGAACAGCCCGTTGCCCGGCTCCCGCTTGAGACGCCGAACCGCATTCGCCAGATCCCCGCGCACCAGCTCCGCGTTCCAGTCGACGCGCTCCAGCGTACTCGACACCACGTACTTCTTCGCCGCGTGGATCGCATGCGCGAACGGTATCATCCATTCCTCCATCCAGTCCGGCCTCACGCCCGTCTCCGCCGGCGCGCGCCACGCCTCCTCCATCATCTGGTAGATCACCCGCCCGAAGATCAGCGCATCCGCCCGCGCGAGATTCTCCGCGGCGTGACGATGCAGCTCTTCGTCCGCGATCCCTTCCCGATGATCGCAGCACCCGTCCAGCGTGACATTGATGGAATACCGAAGCGGTCTCATCGGCGGAAGCATACCTCTGAACTCACACTCACCGGCAGGTTGTTTTTGTCAGCACATCCTCATCACGACCGATATGGTGGAAAGCTGTTCGTGTCACGGGTGAGGAGCGTGAGCAGCTTCGGATGGACGAACAGCTTTTCTTTGCCGGCTGGTTCTTCGCGCAGGACTCCGATCTCGACAAGTTCGTTCAGGTACCGTGACGCCGTCACGCGCTTCGCGACCCCGGCCTCTACAAGATTGGCGATTCGGCAATACGGCTGCTCAAAGAGGATATTCACCAGTTCCCGACTGTATATCTTGCGGGCACGCGACTGGACGAAGTCAACCGTGTGATCGAGCAGCTTGCACACTGCATCGATCTTGGCGGTCGTCCATTGCGACGTTTCGTCGATTCCGTTGAGCATGAAGATGGTCCACTCCTGCCACGCCTGGTGACGGGTGACGTCGCCAAGCAGGCGATAGTATTCTTCTTTGTGGGCGATGATGTAGCGGCTCAAGTACAGCACCGGCAAGGACAGCAACTTCTCTTCGATCAGAAACAAACTGTTGAGCACACGACCCGTTCGACCGTTGCCGTCGGTGAAGGGGTGGATGGCTTCGAACTGATAGTGCGCCACGGCCAGCCGGACCAGCGGATCAAGCTGTTTTTCTCCGTGCAGGAACTGCTCCCAGTTGGCCAGCATGTTGCGCAGGCGGCCTTCCCCTTCCGGCGGCGTATAGATGACTTCACCCGTCGCCTTGTTGACGATCTTCGTCCCGGGCACCCGGCGCACCATCACATCGATGTCCTTGATGCGATTGCAAACCATCTCGGCCGTCCGAGTGGTGAGCGGTCGCTTCGCAATGTCTGCTACGCCGGTCAGTAGTGCGGTGCGATATCGGAGTGCTTCCCGCGTTGACGGATCCGCCGCGGACGGCGCGTGAGCAAATCGAAACAGCGCGTCAGTGGTCGTGACGATGTTCTCGATCGCCGAGCTGGCTTCGGCTTCGAGGTACGGCAACGTGTTGATCAGGATGGTCGCATCGGGAATCAGAACCGTGGCCTGGTTCAACGCGGCGAGGGAGGCCCGTGCCGCCACGCACGCCTTGAGGACCGCCCGCGTTTCCAGGTCGCCCTCGGGCGGAAGGGGCGGCAGGTTATTATAAGGACGATCCGGGAACCATCTTGTGTTCAAATAATCATATTTTATGGACACATCGACAGTTTAGTGTCCATCCCATGAACACGTCAAGAGAATATGTCCATGTTTGTAACTTTTGTGAACACGTAAGCCTGCGGTCAGGACGCGGGAAATCTGACACTGCGGACAATCGCCGCCGCGAGGCCCAACCCCTCGCGACCCTGCACCTGTATCCTCATGATAATGGTTTCGGTGTCCACCGGCGTGGCGAGGAACGTCACGTACACGTCCATGCTGTCACCCGATTCGACGACGCCAATCTCGGCGGCCGCCCCGGCTTGAATGACGGTGGCCTCTCGATCGAACTTGCGCGGGCATTCGTCCGCCACGAAGTACCAATCGCCCTTCGCAATCCGAACCGTGACGCTGTCGGTTCTTAGAACTGAGGTTTGTCTGCAGGCCTCAACCACATTCTCCGTCTCGGCGTTAGGGGGCATGCTGAACTCCATCACATCCGCGAACTTGTGCGGCTGCAGATCACGCCCACTCGCTGTCGCGACGTCCCAGACGTCGCTACCCTTGAAACGATTGCAAGCGGCCACGCACTCCGGACACATCAAGACCGTGGCCCTGCACGGGCTTCCGTCAACGACCACGCATCCGCCATCATACGAGGACTCAGCATGGGGAAACCGGGCCTCCCGGACCGCTTCGAATTTCGGGTCGAATACGCGGAGTCCATATGCGACTGGAACCAGGACACTCAACATTTTCCTGCCATGGACCTCGCACGTCCCCGAGCCGCCGGGGGCAGCGATGATGCGGTTGCTGGCGCTTTTTTTCTGCAACCTAATTTCCCGTTGCACGGTGGCTGCACCCTCGACGATGAGGCCCGCGACCTCCGCCGTGTCATAAGTCATCATCTGCACCCTCAACGTGTAGGTCCCGGCAGGAATACTATCAATCGAGAACGTGCCGTCATGGCCGGACATCCCGCCCATCGTGGTTCCCACGATGAAAACGTTCGCGTACGCCATGGCTCCTCCGCAGCGGGCGTCGATCACCTTGCCCGCGATTCTCCCAAACGCCGGCGATTGCTGCGCCATGGAAAGCCCCGGCACCATCGACGCAGTGCATAGAGCGATCACCGGTAGCATGGCCTGCCTTCTCATGTGCGGAATCAAGGCGTTGCTTGCATGCTGACGAGTACGAATGAACATGCCGGCGTTCATCTTGGAAAAACTCGAACGTCTGGTTCACCGGCGTGAGCCGTGGTCTAGCTGACCGGTTCAAACTCCCCGGGCTTCCAACTTTTGTCGAACCACGACTCGCCCGGGCCATAGAGGCGCAGCAGCACGTTCCAGCCCTTGCCGGGGACGGTCTGCACCCAGTTCGCTTCGTGCCCCCTGGGTGCGGTCGGACCGAACCAGACGTCCACCGACGTATCCGGGTTCACCACGACACCCTTCTTGTCGCTGCCGATGCTTGGAAAGCGCTGGTCGGTCTGCAGCATGGAACGCGACTGGTTGTCGTAAACCACGAACGACCAGAAGTCCTTGGCCGGGATGTTGGGCGGAAGGTGGATCTTATAGGTCTTGCTGCCATCCAGCGGTTTGCCTTGAGAGTCCGTCGCGGCCGCCGCGTACTGCGATCCCTTGCCCACCAGCTTCAGCGCCATCGCGGGCGTGACGCCGGTGGCGTAGTAGATGAAATGAGCGCGGGCATCGGGATTCCGCACGCCGGGCTGGGACAGGAACTCGTAGCTACCGCCGATGAAGGCCGCGAACCAGGCGCTGTTCGGATAGTAGTAAGCGTCTTCGCCGCGGTACTTGAAGACCAGCGCGCGCGCGGTCGCGTTGCCAACGGCCACCGCCTCGGTGAGAATCTTCTTCATGCGCGCGTCGGGCGCGAACGGTTTCCCTTTCTCGATACCGATGGCGGCAAGCTGACCGAGCACCTCGGGACTGTAGGCCTCGTTGGGCTCGTACTGCACGACGGCGTTCACGTCTTCGTAGAACTTGAATGTGTTGGCGCCAACGGTATTGAAGTACTTGCCCGAGACATTGATGAACTTCATCGGCGGCGGGCTCTTGGCATCCGACAGGCGGTAGACCCGCGCGAACTTCTTGGAAGCCTCGACGGCGGCCGCGGTGCTGCCGTCCTGCAGAAAGCCGCGCCAGAAGACCACATTGCCGAAGGTGCGGGAATGCATCACGAAATAACCCTCCGGGACGTCGCCGCTGTAGCCGGGAGGCAGCAGCAGATACTTGCCGCCTGCTCCCTTGTCCGGCGCCGACCCGGCCGAAGTCGCCCACGTACTGAAACCAATGGTCATCGATCACACCCAGCACATTGGGCGGCGTCTCGAAGACCAGGGGACCGTCTTTCAGGTCCAGCCACATCATGTTGTAAATGCTCTCGGTGTTGGGCGTCAGAAAGAGTGACTTCGAGTCCATCCGATCTTCCATGATGAGGACGGTCTGATTGTTGTCGGCGCCCATGCTGGCAAAACCCTGGCGGGCCGCTTCGGTCGAAGCGCCCGGCATTCCGTTCAGGAACGCGTCCACGCCGCGCTGGAAGTCGAGATTGTCGTAGATCTTCTGCACCGTGGCATCGTCGGGAAACCCATCGTCGAACCGGAGCGTGCCAAGGCGTGTCTCCACCGAATCGGGCGTGCTGATCTCCGACGGGATCTCCGTGGCCATCTTCATCTTCGGCGCACTCGCCGCCATGCAGGTAGACGCCACCAAACCAACAATCAGCCCGATGGGCAGACCATGAAATGCTGTTCTCATCATTTGCATCCTTTGGTTAGACAAAACGAAAGCAGGACAGTACCCGTAGTTCGGCCTGTCCCACGGACGGGTTCTTGCCCCGTTGTTCTATGGCATCCGGTTCAGCGGCGGTGCGGTCCACTTGCCTTGCAGCGCTTCATCTTTCGGCCAGTAGAGGCGCATGACCATGAAGAAGGAACCCTTGGGCGCGGGAAGCCAATTGGCCTCCTTGTCCTTGCCGGGGGAGTCATTCTGAACCCACAGCGTCAGCCCGCCATCGGCATCGCGCTTGAACTGCGGCAGCATCGGAGAGTTGAGCAGGTAGCGGTTGATTGGATTCGCGGAGAGAAGACTCGACGGTAGCTCGTACATCGTCAGCGACCAGAACGCGTTTACCGGCGGCAATTGACCCGGCGCAAAGCGCATGCTGTAGCGGTTAGCGCCGTCCAGCTTCTGCCCGCCGTCATCGAGGGCATAAAGCGGGTACATTGCCTCCTGCTTCGAATTGCCGAAGATACCGAGCACGGCGGCGGCCATGCGGTAGAGGTAGTTGTTCTTCAAAAACTCCCGCGTGCCGAACACGTCGCCGGAGGTCACTTCCTTCGCATCGATTCGTTTCTCCAGGTTCGCCAGGTCAGTCCAGGCGTCGGCCATGCCCTGTTCGATTGCCGTCTTCATCTCGGGCGAAAGATTGGCCGCGTCGAAGGTCTTGCCCGCGCCAACGCCGATCCTGGCGAAACGCGTCATGAGTTCTGTCTCTGACGGGTTCGTTGGGCAGAATTGCAGGATGAAGTTCAGAATATCGAAAAACTGCAGCGAGGTTTTCTGTGCCTCGGGCGTGAGCGGCGCGATGAAATCGATGGCCGCCGCGGCTGCGGGGGCAGGCTGACCGAGAAACGCCGAGAGCGTCTGCACCTTGTAGCCGGCCTGCACCTTCTTCACATTGTCGATGTCGGCCGGGTTGATAAGCTGCGTGCGGTAGGTGGCAAGCACCAGCTCGGTCTCCGCCCGGATTATCTTCTTCACGCCCTTGGGTGCTTCGCCCTTCCAGCCCGGCCCGACAACGAGGTAGCTGCCGCCATCGTTGCCGGTGGCGCGACTACCGATGTAGTCGAAATTGAACGTGTAGGCATCGATCAGTTGAATGCTGAAATAGCGATCCTTCTCGATCGCCGGCACCGTGAGCACGATCGGCTCGGCGCGCAGGTCCATGCCCAAAAAGGAGTAGGGCGTGTCCGAATTGGGCGTCTGCACCGCCTTGTCCTCCGGTGTGTAGACACGAGAGAAGCTGTGAAGCTGGTTCCAGGGCCCCTTGTATTCGGGATTCTGCGTGTCCACGAAGTAGGCGTGCTGGATGCGATAGCTGTCCACCATCGGGTAGCCGTAGATGTAGGCCTCCTTGGCGATGGCGCGGGCATCCGCGGGGCTGACGCTCGTTTGGGATCGGACCGCCGTGGATGGCAGGAGGACGAGGAATGCCAGCGTAGAGGCGATGGCATTCAATTTTGAGGCTGACATGATTTGTATCTCCCTTTATTGAACCGGATGACTGAGTGGTCAGCTAATAAGACCTGTAATTGCTCATGCCCCGGCCCGGTTTTGTTGTAGATCGATGATGTAGCGGCTCAAGTACAGCACCGGCAAGGACAGCAATTTCTCCTCGATCAGAAACAGCGGTCGGATATGCGGAGGCGGGCGCCGCTTCGCCAGGAATGCATCGAGCGCTTGCTTCACCCGCGCCACCTCGAACTCGCTGAGACCTCTCACGGCGATCCAACCTCCCAGGTCCGCCCAACTCCAGCATCAGCTGCGTTCGTCATCGTCGGCGGAGTGCTGGATCACACCGTCCAGCGAGATGTGTTCGATGACTTTGAGAGCTCTCATCCTGGTTTCCGAACGTGATCAAGCCCCGTCAAACCGTCAACGCAAGAACCTTCTCGGCTCGTACCGCATCGCCATCGCCCCCGACCCGAACTCCAGCCGACTCACCAGCTTCAAGTCGATGCGCTTCGATAACCCCGCGAACAACGTCGGTCCATGCCCCGCGAGCCTCGGGTGCACGATGAACTCGTACTCGTCGATCAATCCCAGCTCCGCCAGCGCCAGCGGGAGCGTGACGCCGCCCGCGAGCAGCCCCTTGCCCGGCTCCCGCTTGAGCCGCTGAACCACATTCGCGAGATCCCCGCGCACCAACTCCGCGTTCCAATCGACCCGATCCAGCGTACTCGACACCACGTACTTCTTCGCCGCGTGGATCGTGTGCGCGAACGGCATCATCCATTCCTCCATCCATCCGGGCCTCACGCCCGTCTCCGCCGGCACCCGCCATGCTTCCTCCATCATCTGGTAGATCACCCGCCCGAAGATCAAAGCATCCGCCCGCGCGAGGTTCTCTGCTGCGTGACGATGCAACTCCTCGTCCGCGATCCCTTCCCGATGATCGCAACACCCGTCCAGCGTCACATTGATGGAATACCGAAGGGGTCGCATGGCGCGCTCCTGAAGCCGGTTAACGACAGAATTTCATCTGTGTTTGCCGCAGGCAAACGTCCGCTCTTTAAGTGAGCGGGCTGGACCAGCTGCGTGCACTCCCTCAAGCGCGAGCCCGACGTCGCATGCTCAAGGTATGCACTAGCTTCCGCTTGACCCGAGATCGCATATCGCCATCAATAGCGCGATCCAGCCGTCCTTTGCGGCAGGCGTCGTCGGATCTCCCGGCAGTTCCTCCGCAGTGAACTGCACCTTCCAGGCTCCCAGGTTGTCCTTCAGTTGTTCGATGCGCCGCGTGCCAGGGATCGTGAACATGCCCTCGCCCTGAGCCAGCACCCAGGCAAGCGCCACCTGGGCTTCCGTCGCGCCCTTTTGCGTGGCGATGTCTCGGATCAACTCCACGAAGCGAGCGTTTTCCGACATCGCTTCGTCGCTGAAGCGCGGATTGTCACGCCGCCAGTCATTGGCGTCGAGCGCCTGCCTGTTGGGAATCGCGCCGGTGAGGAAGCCACGCCCCAGCGGAGAATAGGCGACGAAGCCGATGCCCAGGTCTCGGCAGACCTCCAGGATCCCTTCCTCTTCCACATTTCGGGTCCAGAGCGAATACTCCGTCTGAAGCGCGGTGATCGGATGGACGGCATGGGCAGCACGGATCTGTTCGGCGGAGAACTCACTCAAGCCGATGAAGCGCACCTTCCCTTCCTCCACCAGTTCCTTCATGGCGCCAACGCTTTCTTCCACCGGCACGTCCGGGTCCGGGCGATGCTGATAGTAGAGGTCGATGGTCTCGAGGCCGAGGCGCTTCAGGCTCTTCTCGCAGGCCTCTTTCACGTACTCCGGTCGGGCACAAAGGCCCAGCCATTCACCGTTCGCTCCCCGTCGAACGCCGAATTTCGTTGCCACGATCACCTTGTCCCAGCGGTCCGAGAAGGCCCTGGAAATCAGCGCTTCGTTGTGCCCGGCGCCGTACATGTCGGCGGTGTCGAAGTGGTTGATGCCGAGGTCGATGGCTGCATGCAGAGTCTTGATGTGGCCCGCTTCGTCACGCTCTCCGCCGTAGAACTCCGACATACCCATGCATCCGAGTCCGATGCGCCCGACTTGAAGGGTGCTGTTGCCAAGCGGTTTGAAAGTATTTGTCACAGCAGAATCCCCCGGAGTCATAGACGGTTCAGAGTCCTGGCCAGCATTGAACAGCCTGTTAGGTCTTAGCTGATGGGCCGTCGTCCTTCGAGCGCCTGCTAAGCGCTGCCCCGATCGCCGCACCTGCCAGAACGCCGAACGCAACCCCGAGCCCCACCTTGCCCAACGCTGCGCCGAGCGCCACACCAATCACAAGTCCGATTCCGGTCCACTTTCCAATCGTTATCATCGATTTTGGCTGCTCGCTCATCTTGGCTAATCCTCCAATCGTGTACGCCTAACGCCGGCGTTCACCGACGGCCGCTGACGATCGCACAAGCGTCGGCGTCAATCCAAGAAACTCACTCAGACTCAATTCGCTCGCCTGCTTCATTCCAGTCAGTCGCGAGTCGCCAAGATGGAGGCCGGCGACCGGTCTGTTTCCCTTGACCTGCTGCTCAACTCGCTGCTCTCGCTCGGCGTCTCTCCCAAGCAGCTCGCCAAAATCTTCTCCTCACTCTCGACTGTCTAGCGGCGCCGGCCCCTATCAGGTCTGTGCCCGTCATATGGGCTCATCGGGAAGTCTGCCTCCTCCACGGCGAACATGACACGCGGGTAACCGAGCCCGTTCACCGAGGCGCTGCGGTGATCCGCCACCATCGGCGGCGCGAGGAATCGGGACAGATCGAGCCGGCCGTGACCGTCCGGCGTACGCATCGTGGCAATCTCGACGCGCATGCCGCGCAATCCCGTGACACAGGTCGGCCCAGTCCCCTTCGACCGGGGCGCGCCCCTCCAGATCGAGACCCAGCTCCGTGAAGAACTCAATGACGGCATCGATGTCTTCTTCGTTGTCCACACGCTTGACCGTCATAATGGCTCCTTGGAGCCTAGCTACGGAGTCCGCCCGCGCCGAGCGCAGCCATGGGCCAGGTGGAATGACCGCTTAACCGTCTAGGTTCCCCCATCGCAAGTAGAACGCGAAGAAGGGGTCTGTCACGTGCAGTTGCTTGTCATCCTCGTCGAAGTCGATCACGGGAGTTGAGCTCTGGTCGGTGGCAGCGATAGTCGCCATGTGCTTCAGTACGCGGGCCACTTCGTGAAGTTGAGGGGGAATCCGAGGCCGATATGTCACGAATTGCAGCACGTAGTTGCTCGTATTCAACCGTCACCAGGCCAGGTTTGAGGTGCGCTAGCGCGTGCAGGATTAGGCCGTAAATGTCGACCGTCTCGCCTGACCCCAATTCGCGTTCCTTGCGGTCCGTGCGTTGTCTCGGACCACGGGCCAGTTTCTCAAAGATTGGACGACCAATGGTTTCGGCCGTTTCCTTGAAGACAGCATCGGTACCCGCAACGTCCAAATCTGCCGGTTCGCCCTCGAAACCCCTCTTTGCTCCCTTGTGGCGACAGACAGCTCGGCAGAACTCCTGCATAAGGTGGGGACTTCCAATCGATTGCTCGGCCAACAGTGCCGCGAAACCGTTCGAACATGGCCCTTTCAGCAGCTCGAAGCCGGTCTTGGGGATGAACTGCAACTCATCCTCGGCCCACAATGGGATGTTGATCGGGAGGATTCGGCCCGTCATTTCCTTCTCTACCTTTACGGCATCGTAGCGGCGGTGCGGAATCGCGATGATTACGACCGGCAGGCCGTCGAAGATTGGCTGTTTCAGGGCCCGCACCACGTCGCCTTGCATTGCTTTGGGGAGATAATGAAAGTCATCGATCACCAGCGGGGTGTTCGCCTGCGCTAAACCTAGCAAGGCCACGGTCCTCGAAGAGACGCTTCGTTCCGTACCGCTTGTCTTGGCGCGGCCATGGGAAAGAGTCCCAGCCACTTCGCCCTCACTCTTGGCAATGATCAGGTTGGTGCCCGCGCGAGCGCGTGCTTCCACCGAACCTGCCGTCTCACTGCTATCCCCCTCGCTGGCGACCTGAAATAGATTGAGCTGGTTGACGATAGCGGTCCAGAAATCATCAGGCTCGCCAACCGACCCTCCGTCAATCCAGATCGCGTTTTCGCGCGGAAGAACGCGGCGCACCAAGACTGTCTTGCCCGATTTCGTGTGGCCCGTCACGATGGTCAGCTTGCATAGGTTTTCAAGTACTTCTCCGAGCCGATTCTCGAGATTCAGTTTGGTCCGAGGATTGTAGGTGTGGTCAGGGAACCCTCCCGGCACGAACACCTCGCTGTAGGAATAACCCGGCATGTTTCCGACTCCGTTGTTAATACCCGAACAGGCGGGCCCTCAGGTCCCTTTGGAACAATGCGACCGCCTTAGAGGAAGGCTAACGCTGCGCTTCACCCGCTTCGGGCGCAGGCTGAGATCGTTACCCGGTCCGACATCCGGCAGCCATCGATTGAGTCATGCGATTCAGCCACTAGTCCGCCTTTCGGTACCGCCTGCCCAACGGATCTGGCGCTCAGCTGCGCGTCCTCTGGGGCGCGTCAGCTGCTGCGCCGAGTTGGACGGCGCTATTCATCTGCAGAGTATGCACCACAAGAGAGGCAGCATCTATCTTCGTCGATGACGTTGCCCGCGCAACTACAACAGCCGCGTCGTGTCACCTGGAACATGTTGCCACACGCAAGGCAACTGACCTGACACGCATCTGCTTTGTTAGGAGTCAAGACGGCCAACTTGATATCTGGGGCGAACTTACCCAGGCGACATTCTGGGCAGTAGTATCGGCGCTGCCGCTTGCTCAGGCCCAAGTGACGCTGGGCCTCCGCAGGTTTCAGAAGACGCAGCATGAAATCGAAGTCCTGCAGCAACCCATACTCAATAGATGAGTAGTAGTCAATTCTGGAGAACGGAACCGCGTGCGCTTGGCTCCGATGCAGTTCCCGCCATTGCCCCTCACCTACGAGGTTGGCAGACACGAGCAGGACGTCGCGAATGACGGCCTCACATGTCGGCACAGCTCGGTCACTTGCAGCGTGCACGATCGCATTCCGCCGCCTGCGAACGCGATCGAAAGTGGCCTCGAACTCCGCGCTCAAGCGCTGGTCACACAGCGTATTGACCACTTGGGTCAACGCCTGCGCATCGATCGTCCGGAACTCGTCGAAGTAGGCGTCTGCTTTCGACGCGGCCTTGGGCCACGATGCCACGCTGTCTAGCAACGCGTACGGCGAGACGCGGGCAACATGAGCTTTGAGCAACAGCTCTGTACCCATCTGCAACAGGGAGGCGCACTTGGCCAGCCTCCTTCGCACGCTTGCCCAGTAAGCTCGAATAAGATCGGCGGCTTCATCATCATCGAACCCGTGCTCCGCGGCCTCGACGTAGTCTTTCTCGCCGTGCACGATCGCGATGGCATCCGACAACGCCATGTACAGGTAGTCGACGGCTGCCGCCTTCAGGTCCGACTCAGTGGGCAAACTGTGAATCACAGAGCCTCCATCATGTCCTCGGCAAAGTCGCGCCGTCCGTCCAACGCTCAGCATACACCTGCGGCGCGAAGCGCCGTTCGCTGCATGCTGTTGTGATGCGCCTCATCGGCCGGGCTTGGCATCAGATATCCACTTGCTTGCCTCGCGCCATTAGATCAATCGCTTCCAGCTCCGAGAGCACCTTGCGCCCGAGCAGCTTCGCGAGCAGCTGACTCAACGACCCCGTCATGCCCGACAGCATCGCATGCGCTAAACTCAAGGACGCTTGAATCTCTCGGACTTCGGCGAGCATGGCCTTCCGCCCGTCCACCGAGTGGATGGCGAAGTTGTGCGCCCGGAAAAACTTGTGGGTCAGGTAGTTGCGTTTTTCCAAAGCGTCGTTCACGGCAGAGAGGATGCTGGCGTCAATCTGTCCCAGTTTCTGGATCTCTCGAAAGAGATTGCCAAAGGTGCGTTCGTTTACGTCTTGAACAAGCGCTCGGAAGAACTCGCGCTGCTCGTCTGTGATCTTGGACGTATCAGCGAGCATGCTTGCATAGACCAAGGCGAGGTTGCCGGCCTCGGTCTCCATCACCTGTCCCATCTCGGCTGCTCGTCCGAACTCGAAGTAGAGCTCTCGCAGGTCATCTGGGCAACCGCTCATCTTGTCTCGACCTCAGGTGCGCATAACGTCTGAGCCGAGCGGCCGCGCCACGGACCCAGGCGACGTACGTCTTTTCGGTTTTCGGGCTGTAGTGTCGGGCGCGGATGGTGAGACGGGCGTCGCGTTCCACGCTGGGTTCGGGCACTGCATGGACTCCCCTTTCGAGGTCCCGAGTCTACCTCCCGGCCTCTGGCCCGTCAACCTTATGGCAAAAACCGCTCCGGGTGTTTCAGCTTCTCGGGGCAGGTACTCGTCGATCACGTAGTTCAGGCCGTGCTTGGCCAGGGCCTGCTGCTCGGCGCGGACCCCCATCTTGATCATCTGCTCGATGGCGTCCTGCCAGGGCTTGTGGTGCAGGATGAAGGGATCGTTCTTCAGCGCGTCCTTGGCGCGCTTGATGTCGACGTCCTTCAGCGGGTGGGTGGGCAGTTTGTAGTCGATGATGTCCTGCGGCGTGATGCCCAGGAACCGCGCCTGCGGGCACGCAGAAGAACTCGTTGAGGTGCGCGGCGTTGCCGCTGCCGACCTTCAGCGTGCGGTAGATGTTGCTGATAGCCGTAGGGGTCGCCGTCGACGAACACGTAGACGGGGAGTCCTCTTCTCGTCGGCCAGCCGGCGGACGAAGCGGCGGCAGGCGCGCGTCGGCACGCCGCCCATGCGAGACCAGGATGCAGTTGGCCTGCTTCCAGTAGTTGTGCTTCACCAGCCGCTGGAACATGCCGGCGGTCTCGATGCACGAGGATGAACTTCGGCGTCGGTCTCGAAGCTCAGGTCCTCGACCGAGATCGGGATCGAGTAGGCGCCGCTGCCGAAGCTTGCGTGCAGTCGATGCGCAGCGCCTCGCCGGTGTCGCGGTCGTGGTCGATGACCGACGAGCTTGCCGGCCACGTCGCCGCCCTTCTCCTCGGGGATGAAGCCGAGCTGCTCGCGGTTGACGCCGAAGAGCGCCTCGACGTCGTCCATCACCGTGTCGGATCTCGGGCTGCTCGTCGAAGCGCGCCTCGGCCCAGTTCTTGGAGACGTAGTAGGCCTCTCGCTTGGTGGCGATGTCGTCGGTGTCGACCAGCTCCTTGGAGAGCGCCATCATCTTGCAGCGTCTGGGCGAAGGTCTTGACCGTGTTGACGGTGAGCGTGCGCTCCTTGTCTTCGCCCTTGCAGCTCGAAGTAGCCGATCTTGGGCTGGTAGTTCACGTTGGTGCAGCGAGCGCAGCGGGAACTTCATCGTCGGCTTGTCGCCCTTGAGGATCACCGTCTTCACGCGGGCGGCTTCGTCCTTGATCTTCTTCGAAACTTTGGTCGATGACATGGCGCGTCGTCCTTATTATAGCTTGCGGCTGCGTTCGAGTGTGTCCTCGAGCGTGGTGACGATCTTCTTTTCCTCGGAGTCGGAGATGCCGAGAATCTCCTGCAGCGCGATCCCGATGTGCGGGATGTACTTCTCGATGTAGGAGCGCTTCTTCATTTCGTCGCGCTCGCGCTGCCCGCGGCGGATGAACGCGCCCAGGCGCCGGCCGCATTCCTGCAGCGCCAGCCTGGTTTCCTTGATGATGTCGTCGTAGTGGGCGACCGACTCCTTGGCTTCCGACGTGAACGGTACCCACACGCTCGCGATCTGCACCATGATGATCATGGGCGCGGTGGGAAGCGCGCCCCGGCTCTGGTCGACCCCGTACGACTTCCACGCTGTGCTCATGACGGCGCTGGTGAGCGCGCACGCGTTCTGCTGGTAGATCAAAGGCGCGCGGTTGGCGAAGCGATAGAGCTGCACGATCTCGTCGCCGGGCAGTTCCCCGCCGAACGCCAGCGCCGACTTCGATCTGGAACGGATTGCCGCGGTACACCGTGGGCGGGCGCGAGACCGCCGTGTAGAAGTTGGCCTTCACCTCGCGCTGCAGGCTCTTGACCAGCAGATCCTCGCCGACCACCGAGAGCACGTCCGTCGGCGGGCGCATGATCTTCACCTTCGGGAACGCACGAATGATGGCCTCGGCCTGGTCGCGCGTGACACGCGCCGGCTTCGTCGACGGCGACACCTTCGCGATCGCGAGCACTTCCTGCGCGATCTTGGGGCTCATGCGCGAGAACTCCTGCGAGAGGAACGACGCGACGTTGCGCGCGTGGCTCGACTGCATCATCTCGATCAACACGCCCAGCTCGACGCCGTACGGATGCGGCTTGATCGGCGTCGCCGGCGGCGGAAGCTCGTTGCTCAACCGCGCGTAGTGCACCGGGTCCGACTTGGGTGCCACAAAGCGAATATCCGCGTGCGGGTTCGCGAGTGCCACCTGGTGGAGGTACTGATCGACCGAGCGTTTGCCCTTCTGGTAGACCGCCTCGAGTTCCATCTCGATGCGCGTCCCGTGCGGGCGTTCCCACTCGATCGCGCCGTCGTCGAGTACGACGGGCGCGTTCTTCTTGGTGTCGATCTGGAGTTCGTAGCAGTGCGCCGGCGTGCGCGCGCCGGTGCGCGACGTGATCTTGACCGGTCTGCCGGTGGTGAGTTGCGCGTACATCCCCGCCGCGGAGATGCCGATGCCCTGCTGTCCGCGCGACTGGCGCAGCTCGTGGAACTTCGACCCGTAGAGCAGCTTGCCGAAGATCTTCGGAATCTGCGCCTTGACGATGCCGGGGCCGGTGTCTTCGACCACGAGCCGGTAGCGGTTCTCTTCGACCTCGTCGATCTCGACCACGATGTCGGGCAGGATCCCCGCTTCTTCGCACGCGTCGAGCGAGTTGTCGACCGCTTCCTTGACCGCGGTCAGCATGGCGCGCGTCGGGCTGTCGAAGCCGAGCAGGTGCCGGTTCTTGGCGAAGAATTCGCTGACGGAAATTTCGCGTTGCTTCTTGCCGATGGCCTCGGCGGACGAATACTCGGCCGACGACCGGCGTCGCGGACGCTCCGCGGGCGCGTCCGAGACGGGCTCGACATCGGGTTCGCGCTTCGCCGCGTTCGCCGCCTTCGGGTTGGGCGTCTCGATCGCGGCATCGCCGAACAGCGACAACGTTTCGGGTTCTTCGACCGTTTTGCGCGACTTCTTCGGGCGCGGCGCGGCGACGGCCTTGCGCGACGAGCGCCGCGCGGGCGCGGCCTTCTTCGTCGATGACGTCTTGCGGGTCAGGATGAAACCTCCGATCGTGGCGTGGCGACGCCGCAAATCGGCGCCGGCCGGCCAGATGGAGCGGATGGTAGGCAAAGACCGCGAATCCCGACAAGGGAAAACACCGCGATCGCGCGCCGGGAGGCGCGGCGACAGGACGATCAGGCGGCCGGCGTAGCGACGCTCACGGTGGATTCCCGTTCGGCGTCGCTCGCGATGTCACGAACGGGCGGGCGGCGGGTCTCGACCCGCAACTTCGCGTCAGCCGCGAACAGCCCCGAGTAGACGCCCAGGTACTTGGTCTTCTCGCGCTCCCACCGATACGCGTCGTAGCGCGCGGCGGCGACGGCCGTCCGGATCTTCATCTGCTCGGGATGGTCGTGCACGAACCTGATCTTGCTCGCAAGGTTCTCGTCGTCGTCCGGCTCGAAGTAGACGAAGCAGTCGTCCGGGAAGTAGGACACCGTGCTGTCGAGTCGCGCGGCGATCACGGGTCGACCCATAGCGATGTATTCGAACATCTTGTTCGTGTGGACCAATACCGAGTACGGATTCTTCTTCATCGCAATCACGCATACGTCGGCGAGAAGGATTTCCTCGATCATGTCCTCGAGGGGCACGAAGCCCAGATAGTGGACGCGGTCGGCGACGCCCAGTTCGCCCGCGAGCGCCAGGACGTCGTCGATCGCGTCGCCCTTGCCCAGAAAACGGAACTCGATTCCCGGAATCTCGGACTGCAGGCGCGCAATCGCGCGCACGATGGTGTCGTTTCCGTAGCGCTCCTCGATCGCGCCGTGCGTGAAGACGCGGAAGATCCCCTGCTCGCGCTCCTTTGCCTTCCTCGCTTCGACTCGCGCGCGCAGGTGTTCATAACGATCGAGCCGCATCAGGCGATCGTCGGGCACGTTGAGCACCACGGTGACCTTGTCCGTCTTCGAGCCGTGACGGCCGAACGTCTCCTTCATTTCGCGCGTGACGGTGGTGGCGCGGTCGGCGAATGCGATAGACGCCCGCTGCGCGACGGTGACGGCGCCGGTAAAGAAGCGCGTGTACCAGCGCTTGAAAATCGCACCGAACAGTTCCGGCATGGGTTCGTGGATATGAAGCATGACCTTCGCTCCCGTCATCTTGGGAAAGAGTGCGCAGAACACCAGGTAGTCGGGCATCGTGTGCACCTGCACCGCTCGCAGGCGGTACCGCGCGTGGAGCCAGAAGAGCACCAGCGACGCCAGAAAGAAGAACGCGTTGTACTCGAACAGATAGCGGGCAATCTTGCCTCGCCGGTGACGAATGGGCAGGCGGTAGATCTCGACACCGTCGACGGTATCGCGCGCCGATTCGCCCTCGTTGCGCAGGCAGATCACGCGCGACTGGAAACCCGCGGCCTGCAGCGCATCGGCTTCCCGCTTGACCTTGAGTTCGTATGGCGCGAAGTAGCAGTGCCGGACGAACGCGACGTTGGGCCGTCGGGCGCTCATGCCGCACCTTTTGCCAGAACCGTCGCGCTCACGCGCTGCACGCGACGATAGACGTCCAGCAGTGCCCTGGTTTGCAGATCGATCGAATACGCCATCATGCGGTGTCGCGACTCGACGCGGCGTGGGCCGGCGAGGACCGCGCGCAGTGCGGCCGCCAGGGAATCCGGGTCGTCGTTGGCCACGTAGCAGCCGCGAATTCCGTCGAGCACGGCGGGAACATCGCCGACGGCCGTCGAAACCACCGGCACGTTGCACGCCAGCGCTTCGCGGATCGTAATCGGCGACGCTTCGAACTTCGACGTCATCAACACGGCCTCCGCCCCGTTGATGAAATCCGGTACCGATTCGTGGGGCACCTCGTTGAGAACCATCAGCTCGACGTCGCGGTACTCCGGCGCCGTCTCGCGAAGGCGGCGCATCGCGGCGTCTGCGAGCGCGAAGCGCTTCTCCGGTCGCGACGGCGTCGATGGGAACAGGACGTAACGCAACTCCGGCGAGAGACCGAGCCGTCGTTTCGCCTCCGCCGGATCGATGGGTTGAAACCGCTCGAGGTCGATGCCGCACGGAATCACGTCGGCGTCGGGTCGTCCCATCAGGTCGCGCAGGTGCGCCGACACGGCGATCACGGCGTTGGCGCGGGTCGCGACCCACCGCTTGAGGCGTCGCGAATAGGCGAGGCGCTTGATCGCGCGCGGATCGACGCGCTCCGAATCGACCGCCGCCATCGCTCCTTCGTGGAACGTCCACACGACGGGCACGCGACGCTGGAGAGTCGCGACGAAACCGCAGAACGAGTGGTGGACGTGGACGACGTCGTATTCGCGGCGGAGTACGCGGGAGAAGAAGCCGAACGGCATCATCGCGTAGCTGAACTTGTGTTCGCGTCCGTTGACGAAGTACACGTCGACGTCCACGCCGGCGCGACGCAGCGAACTCACCTCGTCGCTGACGAACGAGCCATAGAACGGCAACCGTTCCGACGGATACATGTTGGTGAAAACGAGGACGCGCATGGCGAGAGAGCGCGGTGACGGAGACCTGGAAAGAGGCGTCCTGACGCGCTGTAACCCTGCATGAGTCTAGGGCCGCGCGCGGCCAGAGACAAATCAAGTGGCGATGAAACGTTGGTGAGGAATGTGAAGATAACGCGCGGGGCGTGAAGATTCGATCAGCGGGGCGACGGCGTCTGGTAGCGACCGAGGTAGCGCTCCTTCTCGCGGTCCCATCGCAGCGATTCGTACAGCGCCGTCGCCGCGACCACGCGATGCGCGAGTTCTTCCGGGTGCGCGGCGGCCCAGCACAACTTGTCGGCCAGGTCCGCGTCGTCTCCGGGCTCGAAGAACACCACCGCATCGTCGGGCGCGTACGCCGCCACCGAGTCCAGTCGCGACGCCACCACCGGCCGGCCGAGCGCCATGTACTCGAACATCTTGTTGGTGTGCACGAGAATCGAATATGGGCTCCGTTTGACCGGAACCACGCACACGTCGGCGAGCAGAATTTCTTCGATCATGCGCTCGAACGAGACGAACCCGAGGTAGTGGACGCGGTCGCGGATCCCGAGTTCGCCCGCGAGGTCCTGCAGGGCCGGCAGGTATCCGCCGGTTCCCATGAAGTTGAATTCGATCCCGGGAACGTCGGCCGCCGCGCGCGCCACCGCGCGCACAATCGTGTCGTAGCCGTAGCGTTCCTCGATCGCGCCGTGCGTCAGCACGCGGAAGACGCCGCGCGCGCGTTCCTCCCGCTTGACCGGGGCGACCTTCGCCATCAGATGTTCCCAGCGCGCGATCTCGAAGCGCCGGCTGTCGGGAACGTTGACGACGACCGTGAACTTCGACGGGTCGGCGCCGCGACGCACGAAGTTGTCGCGCATCTGGTCGGTGACCGTCAGCGCGCGGTCCGCGAAGCGGATCGACGCCTGCTCGACGGCGGCGGTGAGCCGGACGAACAGCCGCGTATACCAGCGATCGGGGAACATCGTCTGGAACAGTTCGGGGACGGGTTCGTGCAGGTGCAGCACGACCTTCGCGCCGGTCAGCTTGGGATAGAGAGCCACGAACACCAGATAGTCCGGCATCGTGTTCGACCTGCACCGCCGCGAAATGCAACCGACGATGGAGTCGCGCGAGCTTCCCGCTCGCGAGCACGAAGAACGCGTTGTATTCCCACAGGTAGCGCGCGATGTTCCCGCGCCGGTGGCCCACCGGGAGCCGGTAAACCGACACGCCGTCGATCGTCTCGGTGGGCGCTTCCCCGTCGCCGCAGAGACAGATCACGTGGACGTCGAAGCCCGCTTCGCGCAACGCATCGGCCTCGCGTTTGACGTTCAGCTCGGAGGGATAATACGAGTGACGGACGATGGCAGCCGCGCGGCCGGTCATGATCTCGCTCCGTGTTCGCGGATGAGCCGCCCGTACAATTCGATCAATCGCGCCGTGCCGGCGGCCAGCGAAAAGGGCTCCATGCGCGCGCGCGCCGCGATGCGCCGCGGTCCCGCGAGGGTCGCGCGCAACGCCTCCGCGATCTTCGCCGGATCGGGCGCGACCACGCGGCAGTTCTCCAGGCCGTCCAGCATCACGCGCACGTCGCCGACGTCCGTCGACACCACCGGCACGTTGCACGCCAGCGCCTCGCGAATCGTCACCGGCGACGCCTCGAAAGCCGACGTCATCAGCATCAGTTCCGACGCGTTGATATAGAGCGGCACGCGATCGTGCGGGACGTTATCGAGCGCGATGAGTTCGACGTCGCGCATGTCGTCCGATTGTTTCAGGATGTCGACCGCCCGGGTCGCGATGTCAAAGCGCTTCTCCACGCGCGACGGCGAGGCCGGAAACAGCACGTAGCGCCGGTCCGCGGCCAACCCGAGTTGCGCGCGCGCGGCGGCGGTGTCCATGGGCACGAACACGTCGAGGTCGACCCCGGCGGGAATCCACGCCGCGTCGGGCCGGCCGAGCGGTTCGCGCAGGTGCTCGGCGACGACGATCACCGCGTCCATCCGGCGGGCGACGAAGCGCTTGAGGCGCGGCGAATACGCAAACCGCTTGATCGGCTGCTCGCGAAGCGCGTCTTCGGCGCCCCCCGATATCTCGCCCTCGTGAAACGTCCACACGACCGGCACGCGATGCTGCCAGCTCGCGACCAGTCCGCAAAACGAGTGGTGCACGTGAACCACGTCGTAGCGCGCGCGCCGCATGCGGTGAAAGAACCCGCGCGGCATCCCGGCGTAATTGAGCTTTCGTGCGCGGCCGTTGACGAAGTAGAGGTCGACCTCGACGCCCGCTTTCTGGAGCGCGGCCACCTCGTCGCGCACGAACGACCCGTAGAAGGGCGCGTCCGGCGTGGGATACATATTGGTGAAAACGAGAACGCGCACGTCGGTCTCCGCCCGCGCCCGCTACACGTCGGTCCGCGGGTTCAGCTGACCCGGGTTGGAGCGCAGCAACCAGTTGATCAGCGTGCCGTACCGCGCGTAGAACGCGGTGAGCGCGTTGCGCGCGAGCGCGCGCTGGATCTCGTCGGCGTCCGGCCCCGACGGCATCACCGTCAGGCGGTGCGACTTCGCGATCTCCAGAAACATCCCGCGCGCCACTTCGAGGTGGGCCGTCCCGCCCTCTTCCGGCTTGCGGCGCAGCGCCTCCGCCGGGTCGACGTCCAGCACCACCGGCAGTTGCGGCCGCGGCACCAACGCGCGCAGCAGGTTGAGCGCAAACGGCGGCTTCGACGCGTCGGTTCCGGTAAACAGCGCGTAGTCGACGAGGCGCGTCGTAGATATACCGATCGCTGACCACGACATACCCGAGCATCAACCAGAACCGCGTCTTGATGACGTACGCCCACTTGAGATCGATCGCGTAGACGACGCTGAATACCCAGCGCGCGAGCGGATGACGAAGCTGGCGCTGGCGCTTCTCGAAGCGCGCGGCTTCGCCGCGGAGCGTGCGAGCGTTCGAGATCCGGCGTGGGCGTGTCCGATGCGTCGCGCTCCCCCGCGCCCAGGACGGTCTTGCCCGCGCGCAGCACCGCGCCGGCGCCCCGCGACGACACGCCACGCGCCCACACGGTCTTGACGCGGACATCGCAGGTTTCGAACACCGCGCGCAGTCGTTCCACTTGCATGCTTTTTCCCGAGCCGTCGATGCCGCTCACCGAAATCAGCACCGGCGGCTGGCTGCGGATGTGGAGTTTCCAGCGGACGGCCCACAACCCGGTGTCGATGACGTCGGTGATCTTCCGCGCAAAACTCCGCCGCGTGTCGCGCATCACCTTTCGATAGTAGGCCACCTTGTCGGCCTTGAACGGGATCCTGGCGGCGACGCCGTGCTCGAGATAGCGCACGCCCGGAAACAACCGACTGCGAACCGCGGCGTATCGTGCCGGTGCGCGGTCGAGTTCCGCGTGCTGCTCGCGCGACAGACACGTCTCGCCGAACAGGCGTTTCCACGCCTCGTCGAACACGCATATCGCTCCCCAGAAGCCTTCCTCCCAACCGCGCCGGCGGGCGTGCGCGGCGGGCTCCGCCAGCGCATTTTCGACATTCCGCAGCGCGTGCGCCGTGAGCAGGAGATTGCCGAGCGACAGTTCCTTGTCTTCGTAGAACCAGTGCGCGAGTGTCACCAGCAACGCTTCCGACGGTCCCGGGATGCGGATGTCGGGATCGTCGACACCGGTGACCGCGTGCGCCCAGACGATGGCGTTGTCGAGAAACGGAACCCCCCATCCGACGACTTCGTGCAGATGAAACGCGAAGCTGGTACCGTCACCGGGAAAACGCCGGAACAGAAATTTCACGGGCTCTTCGACGTTCAAGAGCTCCACGTACCCCAGATCGACGAGGCACTTTCGCGCCGCCGCGGCCTGGCCCTCGGGCACCAGAATGTCGAGGTTGCTGGAGAGATAGTGAAACGACGGGATCGCGCCGACCGACTTGAACACCATCGATTCGATGTTCGACACCGAGAAGCGCAGGCGAATGCGTTCGAACTCGTCGCGCTGCGCGCGGTAGCGCACCAGATCGCGTTCGGCGAATTCCACCAGCGGCGTCCCCGTCAGCCGTTCGCCGTAGCGGGCGACGATCGGAATGAACGAGACCTTCTGCCGCTCGAGGAGCGCGGCGACCGCGTGCAGAAACGCGGCGTCGTACTGCGACAGGTCCTCCACCATATCCGGATTCGCGATGCGCGCGGCCGCCTTGAGGACCGCGGCCTCCGGGGTGCCGGTCGCCCGCATGGTATTCGTCTCCACCGCACTCACCGGCTCACCGTCCCGGTGCCATTCATCAGAGAACTCATGATGCGTTCGGCGACCGTACGCCACTCGAAGGGGCGCATGTCGCGCACCACCGGTCGCGCGCCGGCGCGGAACGCTTCGGCGTGCGCGACCAGCTCGTCGTCGGTATCGAAATAGCGGATGTCGTCGCCGGCGGCCAGGAAGTCGCGCAGACCGCCGAACGGCCGGGTGATCACCGAGAGGCCGCTCGCGAGCGCTTCCATCACCGACAGCGGAATCTCGACGCACCCTTCGACATCGATCGTGGGAAACACATAGCAATCCGCGAGCCGGTAGAACTTCTCCACGGGCACGAACTCGCGGATGACCTGCACGCCGGCGGCTTCGAGATCGCTGCGGACCCGCGCGTCCTCCGGCGTACTGGTGCTGCCGATCACGATGACGTGCGCACCGGGTTGTCGCGCAAGACGCGCGAGCGGCGCCAGGTTTCGCTTCGGGCGCAGGTGTCCGATGTGAAGATAGACGAACGCGTCCGCGGGAACGCCGAATTCACGCCGCAGTGCGGCACGTTCCCCGGCGTCCGCCGCGTGGAACGTCGCGGTGTCGACGCCGATCGGAAGCGCGCTCCCCGGAACCGAGAGGTCGGCGAGGTGCACGAGCGACGCATTGGACGGAACGAACACACAATCGGGGGCCGCGGTGCGCAGGAGCGGCTTCAGCGCCGACGGATGACGGCGCGGAATCAACGCCACCATGCCGACGCGCGCGGCGGGGCGGTGCCGCTTGAGCGCGAACGCGCGTCCGAAGCTCGACACCGTCGACGACGGCGACGGCACATACACGATGGCGTCGGGTTCGAACGACCTCACCACCGAGCCGACCGCCGGGCCGAAAAACGTGCGGCTGCCGCGCACCGTCTGGATCGAGGCTTCGAGCGCATCCGGGGGCGATCCGTTCCGGCGGGGTTTGAAGCCGCTGCGGTCGACGTTGACCACGTGAATCTCGTGATCATGGGCGAGCGCGCGAGCCACCGAGACGGTGAACTTCTTGATGCCCTCGTCCCACGGTGCGACGAGGTCCTCGGAAATAATGAGTGCGCGGTCTGCCATTCGAAAAATCAGAAGCCGCGAAACCGCTGAACGAAATCCCAGATCGTGAGCGCGTCGATATCGCCGGTCACCGACAGCGCGCTGCGCGCGCCCGCCGGGCCAGGTGGCGAACCGCACCAGCGGCCGGTGCGACTCGTCGATCACGCGCCGGCAGGCGTCGATCGCGCCGTAGTCGTGTTTGTCGACATTGCCGAGATGCACGGCGTAGCCGTCGGTGCGTTCCCCGGTTTCGACGATGTAGCCCAGATCGGCCAGGATCGCGATCGCCTCGCGGCTCGATCCCGGGGATACTCCCACGCACGGGCGCGCGGCGGAGTCCACCTGCAACGTCCCCGGCTGGAGCACGCGCTCTTTCCCGTTCTGGCGAAGGACGACGGCGGTGCCGTCGCACGCCGCGATCTCCGCGCGAAACGCCTGCCCGTCGCGAATGAACTGCGCGCGGTTGCCCGCCTTCGCTTCCCACCAGCGGGCGATTTCGTCGAGCGTCGCGATCCACACCCCACCCGGAACGTTGCGCGCTTCCGACAGGAGACCGCGCAGCGCGTCGGCAAAGAAATCGATGCGCTCCGGATGGAGTTGCAACGTGAACAACTCTCCGCGCGCGTGCGTCAGCGCCAGGATCTTCCGCCACATCACGCCCAGATAGTCGGCGTCGTGGATGTACATGCGGTCGAGCGGAATCTCGTCGTCCGGCAGACAGACGGGAATCTCGATGAAGCCGTCGCGCCGAAACGGGAGCGCGCGAAAGCCGGCCGCGGGAACCGGCCGGTAGAACTGCATCCCGCGGTCCATGCCTTCTTTTTGTTTCGGCGTGAGCGAGCCGACGTCGAGCACGTCCCACCACACGGTCCGATTGGAGCTGTAACGGAACTGAAACTCCCCGACCACGCGCATCGTGTCGTCGTTCCAGTGCAGGTACGGCGCGCGAAAGCCCGTGAACGGCACCGAACACGAGCGAAACAGTTCCACCGCGCGGCTCATGTGCTCGCGCTGGCCCACCAGGTCGAGCGCGGAGAGATCGATGTGCGACCAGGCGTGCACGGCGAGTTCGGCGCCGCGATCGAGAAGCCGGTGCGCGAACGACGGATTCCGGCTCATCGGCAGCGCCGTGATCGGAAACGTCGGGCGGATGGCGTACTCGTCGAGGATATCCATGAAGCGCTCGAAGCGCCCGCCCATGCGATCGGGCGTGGGTCCGAAGCGGGTGGCGATCTGCGCGCTGCGCTTCACCAGATTCGACGCGCCGCGGTGACCGAAAACGAATTTGAGTACGTTCATGAGTGGATGCCGGAAACGTGCTCCACATTTCCGCGCTCGGTCGCCATCAGTTCTTCGAAAAGCCGCTCACGTTTCTCACACATGGTTTCGATACGGAAGCGTGCCAGCGCGATTTCTCGCCCGCGCGCGCCGAGGGCGCGCGCGAATTCCTCGTCGGCGACAATCCGTTCCAGCGCCCCGCGCAGGGCCGGCTCGTCGTCGGGCCGGATGATGAGCGCACTCTTGCCGTCCTCGACCATCTCGCGGACACTGCCCACGTCGGTCGTGACCACCGCCAGCCCGCTTGCCATCGCCTCGAGAACGACGTTGGGAAACGTCTCCGTTCCCCACTTCGACGGCAGCACCAGCGCGTCCGCCGCATGCAGGATTTCGGGCACGTCGTCCCGGAGTCCGGTGAAGACCACGCGTTCGTGCACGTCCAACTCCCGCGCGGCCGATTCGAGAGCGCCACGATCGGGCCCATCGCCCACCAGGACGAGGCGCAGCATCGCATGGTCGCGAAGCAGCCCGGACGCCGCGCGCAGGAGGACGTCGACGTTCTTGGCGGATTTCAGAGAGGCCACACAGACGAGCACGGTCGCGTTCGCGGGAATCCCCAGGTCGCCGCGCGACCGCGCCTTTTCACCGTCATTGGCCGGATGATACGCCGCGGTGTCCACCCCGTTGTGAATGACGCGAATCTTGTCGCCCGGGAGCCCCTCGGCCTGGACGAGATGTTGTTTTTGCATTTCGGCGACGGCCAGAAGTACGTCGGCACGACGCAGCATGGGCAGGAGATAGGTTGGAATCATGCGACCCCCCTCCTCGCGTCCCGTTGCGTGGTACGACACGATGACGCGATCGGCCAAACCCATCGCGCGGGCGAGGTACGAGAAAATCACCGTGCTCGGATGGGTGAAGGTATAGATGATCTGAGGCTTCTCCGTTTTCAGAATCGACCGGAGACTTCGAAACGCCAGCGCGTCGTGACTGTTGCGCTGCAGGTTGTCATAAAATGGAACGCCGATGGCCTCGAGCTTCGGTTTGAAGTAGCCCCCCGCCTTGAGGCAACAAACGGAAATCTGGTATCGGGCCCGATCGGTACGCCGGATGAAGTCGAAGAGCTTCTTCTCCTTCCCGCCCATCTGGAACTCGGTATCGAGGATGAGTATGCGAAGCGGCATTACCAGATTTCCATTCCAGCCGGACGGCATTTCGTCCCGTCACCGCGAAGTGGGTGATTCGCCCGTCAGGAGATATGAGTTCGGGGATTTTGGGACGCAAACCATTGGGGTCCGCTCGAATTTACTTCAACTTTCCTATTTTAGCACGTGGGCACATCTGCTATAAAGACAAAACCTTAGGCGTTTTTTTGCCGGGGGCGCAGGGTATCCGATGGTTTCTCCACGCTCACCCATTCTGCTCATCGTGGCCATGGCCGCGTACGTCCTGACACCGTATGCGCCGGCGTGGGCATCCACGGTGATCGGCATCCCGGTGGTTCTCGCCACGTGCGTGGTGCTGCCGGGAGTCCTGGTCAACCGGTTGACGCGCCTCCGGGGACGCGATCCCCTCGAATCGGCCGCGCTCGTGTGTACCAGCGGCGTCGCCTTTCTGCTGTTGTGCGCGTTCTTCTGGGCGTTGACCGGCGTCTCCGTCGACGCATTCCGGATGGCGCTGCCGGTCGCGATCGTCGCCCTCGCGGCACTCGCTCCCGGGGAGGATCCCACGCGCATCGATCCCCTGCGCCAGCCGCTCCGCGCCCGCGACCGACGCCTGCTGGTCGTACTCGCACTGCTGATCGTTCAGCCGGTCATCGGTGTGCTTGTCACCGGCCCGTCGATGCGGATCACCGAGGACACCATCGATCACGCCGGGTATGTCGCCGAGATCGCGCGCACCGGCGAGGCGTTTCCCACGACGGCGTTCTATTACAATCCCGGCGCCAACGGCGAGGACATTCGCAAGGCCCTCCTCCACTGCATCTACGGCTTTACCGCCCGGCACACGGGAGCGTCACCCATCGACGTCCTCGGCGCGTACGGCGGATTCCTGCTGCTGGTGATGACGCTGGTTATCTATTCGACGACGCGGTCGATGATGCGGGGACACCGGCTGGCGGCGGCGATTGCCGTCGTGCTGTTTCTCGTCGGGACCGACTGGGGCGTCAGCAATCCACTGATTCGCGCGGCGTTCTACCCCAATCGATTCGGTGCGGCGTTTCTGCTGCTGTTCATCGCGTCGGCGCTCGAGTATCTGCACCGCGGTCCGTCGTCGGCGCTCCGCTGGTGTGTCGCCTACGGCTTCGCGGCCTCCGCCGTTCACGTTCAATACGGCGTGCTCGTCATGGGGGCGGCAGGCATCATCGTCCTGTGGCGCACGTGCTCGCCGTGCGCCACGATCGAGGAACACCTGTCGCGCTCGATCCGCATCGCGGTCGCCGGGGGTGTGGGCGTGGCGCCGTTCATGGTGTACCGCCTGATCACCGCCTATCAGACCAATCCGCTCCACGAGCAGGTGCAGGGCGCCGTGTTCGTGACCGACCGCTGGTTCATGGCCGACCCGGCCCGGCTGTGGCAGATTCTGGGTCCGCTCGGCCTGGCATCCGTCCTGTGCATCGGCGCCCTCTGGCGTTACCGGCGTGACATTCCCGCCGTGGGATACACGATCGCCGCGCTGATCACGTACCTCGTGATCGAGCTGGTCCCGTTCGCCTTTACGCCGGCCTACGGCGTTCTCAAGTATCTCGTGTTCCGGCTCGACGCGCTGGTTCCTTATTACTTACTTCCCGCGTTCCTGCTCGCGCGGCGTCCGCGCGCACCGGTCGCCACCGTGGCCACCGCCGCCGCCATCGTACTGATCGTCGTGCCGTTGCTCGGGCGCACCGCGTTCTCGTCCCATGTGCTCGATGCCGAGCGTCGCCTGAGTCCCGAACGCTGGGCGCGCGGGCTCTACCAGCTGGCGACCGCGTTCCCGCCGGGCTCGGTGGTGGCGAGCGATCCGGTCACGTCGTACATGATGTCGGCATTCACGCCGTACTACGTCGTGTGCACGCTCGACCAGCATGCGCCTCCCAACGACCAGCACATCGAGGAACGCATGAACGCCGCGCGCGATATCGTCAGCCCGTATACGACCGCGAGAGAGAAAGATTTTCTCGTCCGCGAGAACCACGTGACGCACGTCGTGATCAACGCCGCGCTCCCGGAGGGGTTGCTCCTCAACTACTGGACGCTGGAACCGCGCACGGCGCAGGAATCGGCCGAGATGTTTCGCTCGCTCCGATACGAGTTCGAACCGATCGCGTTCGACGATGGACTGACCGCCTTCCGCTGGAGACACGACGAGCGTTTGAGCACGCTGCCCCGGCCGGTGCCGCGCCCGGTCGTCGAGGCCATTCCGATCGACGCGCACAGGATCGGCGAACGCTCCGGCGAGGCGGTGCTGGTGGGTGCGCGCCTGCGGGGCGCGGGTATCATTCCCGCGGGAGGCGAACTCGTGAGCGACCTGTACTGGTCGCGCCTGCCCGAGTCGCCGCCCGGCACGTACGTGGTGGCCATCCGTTTCGACCGCAAGAGTCTGGCGCTCCCGTTCCACGGGCGTCCGTTTCCGAAACTCACGCGCAAGCTAGTGGAAAAATGGAAGCACGAACGTTATCGCTTCCGTCACGACCACATGATCCAGGGCGGGTTGTTCGCCCCGGACACATGGGACCCGGGCGAAATCGTCCAGGACGACGTGCGTATCGCCGTGCCAACCGATATTGCGCCGGGACGCTACCGCGTCCAGGCGCGCATGCTGCGCGTGGCCAATCAGGAGAACCACCGGCTGAGCGACTATTTCTTCGACGACGACAGCTACGCGGGCGTCGAAATCGGAGAGGTCACCGTCAGCAGGTGGTGAGCATGAAGATCTGTATCGTCTCACTGAACATCGTTCCGTTTTTCGACGGGGACTCCGGCAAGCAGTTCGGCGGGGCCGAGACCCAGGCGGCGTTCGTCGCGGGCGCCCTTCGCCTGGCCGGTCACGAGGTGACGTTGGTCGTTTCCGACTTGAAGGATCCGGCTCGGGTTCCCTACCCCGCCGAGAATGCGTTCGATTCCGGCGATGGCGTCCCCGGCCTTCGGTTCTTTCACCCGCGCTGGACGGGCATCATGAACGCCCTCGAGCGCGCCGACGCCGACGTCTACTACCAGCGCAACGCGGGCATGGTCACCGGGATGACCGCAATCTTCTGCCGGAAACACGGACGCGTCTTCGTGTACGGCGCGGGGAGCGATACCGATTTTTCGCCACGAGACGTCCGCATTCGGGGGCTTCGCGACAGAACCCTGTTCGCATACGGACTCCGCGCGAGCCGCGGGTTTGTGGTCCAGAACGAGCGTCAGGCGGAGGCAGCCGGTCGCCGCTTCGACATACCCATTCGATTGATACCCAACGGTGTCGTGCCCGTCGAACACACGCGACCCGTCGTGACGGGAAAGGTGGCGTGGATCGGTGCGTTACGCGAGATCAAGCAACCCGATATGGTGCTCGAGATCGCGCGTCGTCTCCCCGACGTGCGCTTCACGATCGTCGGCGGCGGGTTGTCGGGTGAATCGGAAACTCCGCAACGAATTGAACGAGACGCCGCGGACTTGCAGAATGTCGAGCTCACCGGCCGGCTTCCGTACAAAGAAGTTGCGAAGGTTCTGGCCGGAACATCGCTCCTGCTCAACACGTCGTCCATAGAAGGATTCCCCAACACCTATCTCGAAGCATGGAATCAAGGTGTCCCGGTGGTCACGTTCAACGACGTCGATGATCTGATTCGGGAATCGGGCGTGGGTCGCGTATGCGGTTCCCTTGAAGACATGGTGGAGGCCGTTCGCACGATCGCCTGCAACCCGGAGATACTGCAAGACATGAGCGGGCGCGCGCGGGCGATTGTCCGCGAGCGCTTCTCTCCGGAGACGCTGGGCGCCGCGTACGTCGAGTTCTTTCAATCGCTCGCATCCGGTTGCGTCGGCGTGCGTCCCCCGTTATGATGGGCGCCATGACCACCCAGCCGTCGCGCCAGCTCGAAGTCTTCGACAATCCCAATCCGGACCGGGACTACCTCATCTCGTTCGACTGCCCGGAATTCACCTGCCTGTGCCCGCGCACGGGGCAGCCCGACTTCGCGACCATCCGCATCCGGTACGTCCCGGACGCGTTGTGCGTCGAGTTGAAGTCGCTCAAGCTGTATCTGTGGTCGTTCCGGAACGAAGGTGCGTTCCACGAAGCGGTGACGAACCGGATCCTGGACGACATCGCGGGCGCGTGCCGCCCGCGCTTCATCGAAGTCGTGGGCGACTTCCTGGTGCGCGGCGGGATCCACACCACCGTGACCGTCCGTCGCGGGGAATCCGCGGCCGCACCCTGACCGTCAGGGTTCCGGCCGATCGGTCTTCTTTTCCTTCACCATTGGAACGAAGCGAACCGTGGTCAGCACGCGCTTCGTGATACGGCCGTCCCGTTTCTGCACCAGGACGAGTTCCTGGTAGTTGGTCCCCACCGGAACGACCATGCGTCCGCCTTCGGCGAGCTGGTCGACGAGCGCGGGCGGGATCTCTTCCGGCGCCGCGGTCACGACGATGGCGTCGAACGGGGCCTCCTCCGGCCAGCCGCGATACCCGTCGCCGATACGCACGTGCACGTTGTCGTAGCCGAGTTCGGCGAGGCGCGCCATGGCGGCCCGGCCGAGCGGCTCCACGGTCTCGATTGAGTACACGTCCCGGACCACGCGCGACAGTACCGCCGCCTGGTAGCCGGATCCGGTTCCAATCTCGAGGACGCGGTCCGTATCGCGAGGTTCGATGGCTTCGGTCATCAGGGCGACGATGTAGGGTTGCGAAATCGTCTGACCGTAACCGATCACGAGTGGATAGTCTTCGTAGGCCGCCGATCGTTCTTCTTCCGGGACGAAATGGTCCCGCGGCACGTCGCGAAGCGCGGCGAGCACGCGCGTATTCCGGATGCCCCGGCGCGCGATCTGATATTCCACCATGTCGTCTTGCTTTTCTGTCATGTCCGTGGCTCCGACGCGGCCGCTTCGCGCGGGTTCCGGACCCATGATACGCCGTTCACGCCCCCCGTCCAGCGCTTTGGTCTGCCGCGGCGCCCGTTGCACGCGCACGCTTGATCGGTTCGACAATTCAATGGTAGGGTGACCCCATGATCGCTTCGACACTCGCGTTTCTCGAACACCTTTCTGCGGACACGCGCGGCCTTTTGATCGCGGGCGGCATCGTGGCGCTCTCGTTCGTCGTCGGCGAAATCGTCGACCGCGTCCTGATCGGCAGCCTGCGGCGCCTCGCCGCCAGCACGCCGGGCAAGCTCGACGACGTGGTCATCGATTCGTTCAAGGGCGTGACACGCTGGGCGTTTCTCTTTGTCGGTGTCTACTTCGCCCTGCCGTTCTTGCCCCTCCCCGCCCATATCGACAAACAGATCACCACGGGCACGCGCGTCGGAGTCATGGTCCTCACGATCTATGTGGCCGCGCGTTTCGCCAGCGGCATCGCCGTCCACTACGCCCACCGGCTGGTGCCGTCGTCGGTGAGCCTCGCCAAGGTAATCGTCAATGTCGTCGTATTCGGCATCGGACTGCTGGTCATCTTCCAGACGATGGGCATCCAGATCACGCCCATTATTACGGCTCTGGGCGTCGGCGGTCTCGCCGTCGCACTGGCGCTGCAGCCGACGCTGGCCAATTTCTTCGCCGGTATACAACTGCTCGCGCTCAAGGAAATCAATATCGGCGACTACATCGTCCTGGACTCCGGGCAGGAAGGCTTCGTCCAGGACATCGGCTGGAGATCGACCACGATTCGAATGTTGAAAAACAATCTGATCATCGTCCCCAACACCAAGATGACGGACGCGATCGTCACCAACTACGCGTTGCCCAACGCCCGGTTCAGCGTGTTGCTGGCTGTCGGCGTGTCGTACTCGAGCGACCTCCCCAAGGTGGAGAAGGTGGCGATCGACGTGGCGCGCGAGGTCGTAAAGCGGGTCGACGGGACGGTCAAGGACTTCGAGCCCGTCGTGCGCTTTCACACGTTTGCCGATTCCAGCATCAACTTCAACGTGATCATCCAGTGTACGGATTTCCCGGCGCAATTCGCCGCGGCCCACGAACTGGTCAAGGCCCTCCACAAGCGGTTCCAACAGGAAAACATCGAGATTCCGTTCCCGATTCGAACGGTGTACCTGAAAGGCGAGACGAAGGGCGAGACGGCGGCGACCTAGGGCGCGGGCGGCGCGCTGCGCGTGTCCGGCGGGCGTTTGAAGGCGGAGACGTCGTCGGCCTCGTCGAGACGGCCGAGGTACGGCGCGAGATTTCCGAGCACCGTGATCGCGACGTCGTTGTGTTCGCCGGAGACGACCGCGAGGTGCTGGCCGTCCGGGCTCCAGCATGGCATGCTCTTGCCCGTGAGTTGCCGGGTCAATCGTAACGACCGTCCATCGGCGACGCGAATCAGATAGATGTCGGCGCTCCCCCAGTCGTACGCCCCCACGGCCACCACGTCTTCGTTTGGACTCCACGCGGGCGCGGACAGAATTCCGGTCGGGGCGGCCAGCGTGGCCTCGCGTCCGGCTCGCCGATCCGACAGAACGAGTCGGCCGACGGCGTCGCTCCACGCCACGAATTTTCCCGACGATGACACCCCCGGCGGCCCCGCCGCCACGCCCTTCGACGAGATCCGGGTCGCGGCGCCGCCCGGGCCGGTTTGCGCGTACACGCCCGGCGTCCCGCCCCGGTCCGAACCAAACACGATCTCGCCGGTCGCCGCGCACCACGACGGCGCGTAGTCGCGCGCCGGGTCGCGGGTGATACGGGTCACCGCGTGCGTCCGAATGTCCACGGTGTAGATATCCTGGTTGTTGTCGACGACGTTCGAAAACGCGATCCGGCGACTGTCCGCCGACCACGAAAGGAAGTCGGCGACGCGCGCGACGTCGAGAATCGTTCGCACGGAATCGCCCGCCGCATCCGTCAGGCAGATCGTACTCGTACCGTCCTGGAGATTGCGGCGGAACGCGATCCACGCGCCGTCGGGCGACCAGGCCGGCGCCAGATCCGCCATCGCGTGCGACGTCAGCGGCCGCTCGGTCAGCGGGTCCGTTTCGAGCGCCCGCTGGTAGACGATCTCCCCGGTTCGGTCGAACAACACCTGTTGATACCGAAGTTCGCCGCGGATCGCCGCCAGATCGTAGACGAGCGGCCGCATCGCCGGGCGCAGATTGTGAATCGACGGCTGGAACAGCGAGAGGTAGCGGACATCGTTCTTCGCCAGCCACGCAATGGCTTCGTCGTACGGCGCGATCGGAATCTCCACGTACTGACCGCCGGCGTAAAACGGAAAATACGGTTTACGATCGGCGATGCGGTCGCCCGGCGACACCTTCGGTGCGAACGTGCGTGCGACGTCGCGAACCGGCCGCATGGCATCCTCGATGCCGCTGCGAAGCACGTCGCGGTGCACGACCAGCGCCAGCATGGCGCAGACGACCACTGCGGTGCGCGCAATATCGGCCAGCCGCTTTCGTCCCACGCCGTCGATACCCGCGATCGCGTAATAGATCAGCGGTGGCACGTAGGGCGCCATCCAGCGCAACGCGCCGCGATCCTCCGTGAAGAGGGGAATGACGAGCATCGGCGCGAACGCGGCGAGCACGTAGTCTCTCCGGCGGCGCACGCCGGCCAGCGCGAGTAGCGGGATGGCGGGCAGGAGGTGCCACGCCACGCGGCCGGCGTCGGTCGGCACGCGGGTCGCGTACTCGCGGGCACGATCGAGCGGCTGCCACTTCTCCCGAATCTGCGCTTCCGCCTTCTGCTTTCCCTCGAAGTCGAGCGCCGTCTCGCGGAGCATCCACGGCGTCGCCTTGGACCCGTAGGCACCGGAGCGCGACAGAACCGCGAGATGACCCTCCGGAATCGACATCGCGGTCACGCTGACGGCGTACAGCACGGCGAACCCGGCGGCGAACGCCAGCACCGATCGCGGTGCGACCCGCCGACCCCGCACCCAGCGCCACGCGAGAATCGCGCCGAGCACGCCGGCGACGCCAAGCGCTTCGGGGCGCGTGGCCGCGGCCATGCCCATCGCGAGCCCGGCCGCGGCGAACCGCTCCCGACCGAACAGCACGAGTGCGAGCAACACCCAGAACACGTACACGGATTCGGATAGCGTCACCAGCGACACCTGAATGAACAGCGGCGTCACCGCGAGCACTGCGGCGCCGAGCGCGGCGTCGATCCGGTTGAAGCGCGTGCGCGCCAGTTCATAGAGCAGTAGTACCGACCCGATGCCGGCGAGGAACGACACCAGCGCGGCGGCCAGAACGCCGTCGCGGGCCACCGCGAGGATCGGCGCAATCACCAGCGGATAGCCGATCGGGAACGAACCGCCCGCGAGCGCACCGTGGAGCAGCGCCTTCGCCTGGTTGATGTAGTAGGTGCCGTCGTAGGTAACGAAGTCGTAGTAACGAACCAGCGGAACGCGGACGGCAACCGCGAGCACGATGAGCATCAGTCGGACCGAGCGATCGGTGAGTGGACGGGGCTCGGAGGTCGGACGTTTGCGCGGCACGATAGAGCCGGCTTTAGTCGCCGCCGTGATCGGATTTCGAATGGCGTGCCGCGCCCATGAAATCGCGGCGCATGCGGGCGATGTTCTCGATCGAGATCTCCTTTGGGCAGACCGCCTCGCACTCGCCGTGGTTCGAGCAGTCGCCGAAGCCTTCGTGGTCCATCTGCGCACCATGGCCAGCGCGCGGCGTTCGCGCTCGGGCCGGCCCTGGGGCAGGAGCGCGAGCTGGCTGATCTTGGCGCTGACGAACAGCGACGCCGAGGCGTTCGGGCACGCCGCGACGCAGGCGCCGCAACCGATGCAGGCGGCGGCGTCCATGGCCTTGTCGGCATCCTCCTTCGGAACCGGCACGGCGTTGCCGTCGGGCGCCGAGCCCGCGTTCGACGGACACGAAGCCGCCCTGCTGCAGGATGCGGTCGAAGGCCCTGCGATCGACGACCAGGTCCTTGATGACCGGGAACGCGCCCGCGCGGAACGGCTCGACGGTGATCGTCTCGCCGTCCTTGAAGTGGCGCATGCGCATCTCGCAGGTGGTGCATCCGCAGCCGCGGGCCGTGCGCCACGCCCTTGATCACCAGGCCGCAGGTGCCGCAGATGCCCTCGCGGCAGTCGCTGTCGAACTCGACCGGCTCCTCGCCCTTGCGTTCGAGGTCCTCGTTCAGGACGTCGAGCATCTCGAGGAACGACATCTCGGGCATGACGTCCGCAGACCGTGTAGTCCTCGAAGCGGCCCTCGGCCTCGCGCTCCTCTGCCGCCAGATCTTCAGGTGATGGTCATGCCTCGTCCATCGGCCGCCTCTACTTGTAGCTGCGTCTTGACGGTTTCATGTTCTCGAACTCGAGCGGCTCCTTGTGCAGCGACGGGCTCCTGCGTCGTCGCCGTTGTACTCCCAGGCCGCGACGTAGCGTGAAGTCTTCGTCGTCGCGCTTGGCCTCGCCCTCGGGGTCTGGTGCTCCTCGCGGAAGTGGCCGCCGCACGATTCCTCGCGCATCAGCGCGTCGCGGGCCATCAGCTCGCCGAGCTCGAGGAAGTCGGCCACGCGGCCGGCCATCTCGAGCTGCTTGTTGAGATCGCCGGACTGCCCGGCACCTTCGACGTCCTGCCAGAACTCCTCGCGCAGCGCGCGAATCTTCGCGATGGCCTTCTTCAGGCCCTCCCGGTGCGGCCCATGCCGACCTTGTCCCACATGATGCGCCCGAGCTCCCAGTGGAAGTCGCGCACCGTCCGCTTGCCGTTGCACCGCCAGCAGCTTGTCGTAGCCGCGCGCACGCTCGCCCTCGACTCGCTTGAACGCCGTGATCGGTGGTCGACCTTCGCCTTGAGCCCGCTCGGCGTCGGCCAGGTAGCTCGCCGACCACGCGCGGCACGACGAAGTAGCCGTCGGCGAGGCCCTGCATCAGGGCGCTGGCGCCGAGCCGGTTGGCGCCGTGGTCGGAGAAGTTGGCCTCGCCGAGCACGAACAGGCCCGGGATCGTGCTCATCAGGTTGTAGTCGACCCACAGCCCGCCCATCGTGTAGTGCGGCGCGGGGTAGATCCGCATCGGCGTCTCGTACGGGTTCTCGCCGGTGATCTCCTCGTACATCTGGAACAGGTTGCCGTAGCGGTCGGCGACGACGTCGCGGCCGAGGCGCTTGATCGCGTCGGCGAAGTCGAGGTACACCGCGAAGCCCGTGTTGCCGACGCCCTTGCCGTCGTCGCACTCGCCCTTGGCGGCGCGGGACGCGATGTCGCGCGGCACGAGGTTGCCGAAGGCGGGGTAGCGGCGCTCGAGGTAGTAGTCGCGCTCGGCTTCCGGGATCTCGTTGGGCGGGCGCTTGTCGCCCTGCTGCTTCGGCACCCAGACGCGGCCGTCGTTGCGCAGGCTCTCGCTCATCAGGGTGAGCTTGGACTGGTACTCGCCGATGCGCGGAATGCACGTCGGGTGGATCTGCGTGAAGCACGGGTTGGCGAACAGGCGCCGCGCTTGTGACAGCGCCAGATCGCGGTGGCGTTGCAGTTGACCGCGTTGGTCGACAGGAAGAACACCGTCGAGTAGCCGCCGGTCGCCAGCACCACGGCGTCGGCGGCGAAGCGCTTGATTTCGCCGGTCACCAGGTCGCGGCAGACGATGCCGCGCGCCGTCCGTCGACGACCACCAGGTCGAGCATCTCGTGGCGCGGGAACATCTTGACCGTGCCCGCGCCGACCTGCCGCATCAGCGCGCTGTAGCACGCCGAGCAGCAGCTGCTGGCCGGTCTGGCCGCGCGCGTAGAACGTGCGCGACACCTGCACGCCGCCGAACGACCGGTTGGCCAGCGTGCCGCCGTACTCGCGCGCGAACGGCACGCCCTGCGCCACGCACTGGTCGATGATGTTGACCGAGAGCTGGGCGAGGCGGTAGACGTTGGCCTCGCGCGAGCGGTAGTCGCCGCCCTTGACCGTGTCGTAGAACAGGCGCCACACGCTGTCGCCGTCGTTCTGGTAGTTCTTGGCGGCGTTGATGCCGCCCTGCGCGGCGACGCTGTGCGCGCGGCGCGGCGTGTCCTGGATGCAGAAGTTCAGGACGTTGTAGCCCATCTCGCGCGAGCGTCGCGGCCGCCGACCCGCCGGCCAGGCCGGTGCCCACGACGATGATCGTGAACTTGCGCCGGTTCGCGGGACCGACGAGTTTGATCTCGTTCTCGTGACGGTCCCACTTCTCGGCCACCGGACCGGCGGGGGCGCGGGCATCGAGCGAAATGGACGTGTCGATCTTCATCGGTTCTCGCCTATGTGCCGGGCACCGGCACGACGTAGAGAATCCACAACGGCAGCACGATGAACCCTCCCGCCAGCACGAGCGCGACCACGAGCCCGAGGCCGTACACCAGCGGCAGCGCGCGCGGGTTGAGCGCGCCCAGCGATTGGAGCGAACTCCAGAATCCGTGTCGCAGGTGGAAGCCGAGCAGCAACATCGCCATTGCGTACGTCCACGCGATCAGCGGGTTCTTGAACGCGAGCACCACCGGTCCGTAGAGGTCGCGGACTTCCTTGCCGTCCAGCAACGTCGTCGGGATCGGGTGTCCCTCGTTGTACTTGAACATCCACACGTGCCACGCCATGAACGCGAGCAGCACGAGCCCGGTTACCAGCATCGTGCGCGACGAAAACGTCTGCCGGCTCGGCTTCCCCTTGCTGGCGTACGTCGCGTACCCCGTCGGACGCCCGTGGCGTTTGGAGAGCTGCACGCCGATCGCCATCACGACGTGGGCCACGATGACGGCCAGCAGTCCGATTTCCACCGCATACAGCAGGATGCCGAGCGACTCGAGGTGGTGCGAATAGCTATTGAACGTGTTGCGGCCGACCAGCAGGGTGAGATTTCCGGCCAGGTGGGCGACCAGAAACAGAATCAGAAGCGCGCCGGTCAGACCGGTCAGAAACTTTTTGGCGATCGTGGACGAGTAGTATCTGAATGCACTCATGGACGGGATGATTTCGTGATTCGCGCAAGTGCGGCGGCGGCAACCGTCTGCCGCAGCTTGCCACAGCCGGGAGACGGCGACAAGCACATTCTACGGGGGAACGCCCCCCGCTGGCCCGAGACCGGACGCCGCAAACCGCGCCGGAACCCGGGCGATGCATGCCACTTGACCGGCGCGCTCGCGAAGCGCACAATATCCGACATCCAGGTGAGTTGTTCGCTGCGTACGTGGCGATAGAACCTGGTGTACGGTCGGTTCACGGCCGTCGAACCAACCCTAACAAGAATTGATGTGGCCAAGGAGGCGTTCGAGTATGAAACGCATTCTCTGTACCGTCGCGGCATTGATGCTCGCGACCGTTGCCATGGCGGGCACGGCGTCCAAGACGGATACCATGACCCCGGCCGAAGCAATGGGCAAGATGATGAACTGTCCGGTGTGTTCCGCATGGATGATGGACCCGGCGATCGGTCCCAACATCCGTCACGCCGTCTATCCCACCAAGAACGGGTATGTCGAAACCATGATGACCGCCGACGAAAGCACGATGCCTTCGTTCGAGAAGGCCGAGGCCGAGTGCGAGCGTCGTGCGGCCACGATTCCCACGATGACGCAGGACCAGAAGGACACACTGTGTCCGCTGTGCGTCGGCCACATGACGTTCATGGGTCGCAAGGACGTTACGGTGGAGAATTTCAAGACCCCGGACGGCTGGGTCACGGTCGCCTCCGCCACCACGCCCGACGGCGTCAAGGCCCTCCACGACTACGCCGCGACGTCGAAGAACTTCAGCGACCTGCTGTCGCAGGCCGGCGCGGACATGAGCAAGGAGCCGATGAAGAGCAAGATGTAGTGCGTCGAAAAGATCGCTGCACGACGAAAGGGCCCTCCCGGATGGGAGGGCCTTTTTTTCTGCATGGTGCCGGCGGGGCAAGTCGCTCAGGCGCGCAGCGTCCGGCATGCCTCGCCCAGTCGCCGCATGGCCTCGTCGATCTGGGCGTCGGAGAGATACGGCGCCGGCCCGAGTCGCAGTCCCTCGCCGCGGTAGTCGGAATACACACCGCGTTCGTGGAGTGCGCGTTGGATGTCGCCGGCGCGCGCGCTCTGCAGCACGAGAAATCCGCCCGTTGCGGCGAGCGGTCGCCCGCGATCGCGCGCGACGAGTTTCGGATCGAGATCGAGCGCGTCGAAGCGATCGATCAGCCGTCCCACCTGGTGCTGGCTGACTTCCCGCAGGAGATCCACCCCGAGACCATGGGTTTCGAAGAACCCGAACACCTCGCGCGCGCGGTAGTGGCTGGTCGGGTCGTAGGTGGCGCCGGCGAAGCGCGCGGGTCCGTCGCCGTAGGCGACGCGATTCGGAATCGGCGCCTCCCTGGTGGCGAATTCGCTGAACCATCCCGTGACCACCGGGCGCAGCTCGCATCCCTCGGGAAACCGCAGAAAGCTGTTCCCTTCGCCGAGCTGACAGTACTTGTAGCCGCCGCCGGTCACATACGCGCGCTCGAGTCCGTCGCGACGAATCGAGAACGGCACGATATTGAGGTGATGGTACGCGTCGACGAGCAGTTCCGCGCCGTGTCGCGCGCACGCGTCCGCGACGGTGCCGAGATTCGGCACGATGTCGGCGGTCTGGAACAGCACCGACGACACCATCACCGCTGCGGTCCGGGCGTCGACTTCGCGCGCGAGTCGTTCCGCGAGCGTGCTCACCGGAGCGGCGTCCACTTTGCGGATTTCGATACCTTCCTCCGCGAGTCGATCGACCAGGCGACGGATCGAATGGAACTCGCCGTCCGTCGTCACCAGCCGCGGGCGTTTGACGATGGGCAGCGCCGAAAGCCAGCGCACCACCAGCTCGTGCGTGCTGTGTCCCAGCGCGACGCGCTCGGGCGCGTCGTCGAGCAGACGCGCCCACCCGCGGCGGACGGCGTCGGCCACGTCGAATGCCCGCGACCACTTGCCGTCGACCAGTTCGGCGGCGTCGAGGAACGCCTTGCGCTGGCCTTCAAGCGCGACGTCGGGCCACGCCTGGTGCGAGTGCCCCGTCAGCAGCAGCCGGTCCGCCACGCGGAAATGACTATAATGAGGGGCCAGCGCGTTGGGAGACGCGTAGAGTTCCGCGGGAGACGGCGTCGCGGCGGGTTGCGGGCGGTTGTTTCCCATCAGAACGAGGTGCGGATTTCCCAGAGATCGGGGAACAGCGGCCGCATCAGCGTGGTCCGGAGATATTCGGCGCCCTCGCTCCCGCCGGTTCCGCGCTTGGTGCCGATGGTGCGCTCGACCATCTTGACGTGCCGATAGCGCCACTCCTGCATGCCTTCGTCGAGGTCCACCATGCGCTCGCACAGGGACGCGAGCGCGGAGTCGCTGCGGTAGACTTTCGTGAGTATCGCCTGCATCGCCGGCGACGCCACGATGGGGGCGGTGACGTCGCGTTCGAGCACGTCGCTCGGCACGTCGAAGCCCAGCGCGGAAAGGAAGCGGGCGAAGGCGTCCCACAGTGTGGGAGCGCCGAAGCGTTTCTCGAGCCGGGCTCGCGCGCGCGAATGCTCCGGATGGCTGGTCACCATGCCGTGGCGCTTGTGTCCCAGGACGAATTCGAGTTCGCGAAACTGCGCCGACTGGAAGCCGCTCCCCGATTCGAGGCGCTCGCGGAACGCGAGGAACTCGAGCGGCGTCATCGTTTCCAGGATATCGATCTTGGCGACGAGCATCTTGAGCGTGGTCAGGATCCGCTTGAACGTGTGCGACGCGCGCGGCAGATCTTGACGGCCGAAGAGAACGCCGAGGTAGTCGATCTCGTGCAGCATCTCCTTGAACCAGAGTTCGTACGACTGATGGATGATGATGAAGAGCATCTCGTCGTGCTCGTCACCCACCGGCTGCTGCAGCGAGAGCAGCTCGTCCACTTTCAGATATTCCCAGTAGGTCGGCACTATGCCTCCGGTTCGGTCATTGCGCGATAGTCGAGCAACCGGTCGAGTTCGTCGTCGGGGAGCACCTTGTGTTCGCGCGCGACCTCGCGCACGGTGCGCCCGGTGGCGAACGCCTCCTTGGAAAGCGCCGCCGCCTTGTCGTATCCGATGCGGGGCGCGAGCGACGTGCACGTGGACAGGTTGCGCTCGAGCAACTCGGCGGCCCGCGACTCGTTGGCCGTGATGCCGGCGACGCACTTGTCGGCGAAGACGCGCGACACATTGGCGAGCAGGCGCACCGACTCCAGCAGATTGTGCGCGATCAGCGGCATCATCACGTTGAGTTCCAGATAGCCGCCGAGACCGCCCAGGAGCGTGGCCGCGTCGTAGCCGACCACCTGCGCGCACACCATCGTCACCGATTCGCACATCACCGGGTTGACCTTGCCGGGCATGATCGAACTCCCCGGCTGTACCGCCGGAAGCGTGATTTCGGCGATCCCGGTGCGCGGGCCCGACGCCATCAGCCGGATATCGTTGGCGATCTTGGTAAGGCTGCACGCGATGGTCTTGAACTGCCCGGATGCCTCCACGCACGCGTCCTTGGCACCCTGCGCTTCGAAGTGGTCCATCGCTTCGTAGAACGCGAGTCCGGTGTCCTCGTTGATGTACTTGATCGCCGTCTGCGGAAAATTCGCGCGGCGATTGATGCCGGTCCCGACCGCGGTGCCGCCGATCGCGAGTTCGAGCAACGTGTCGCGCGCGCGCGCGGCGCGTTCGACGGCGTTCGCCACCTGGCGCTCGTAGCCGCCGAACTCCTGCCCCAGCCGCACGGGTGTCGCATCCATCATGTGCGTGCGCCCCGACTTCACCACACCGTCGAACTGCTCGGCCTTGGCCTCGAGCGTGAGTCCCAGGTGCTCCAGCGCGGGAATGAGGCTCTGCGTGATCGCCATCGCGGCGGCGACGTGAATCGCCGTGGGGATCACGTCGTTCGACGACTGCCCCATGTTCACGTGGTCGTTGGGATGGATCGACTTGTGACCGCGCTCCTTGCCCATGATTTCGGCGGCGCGGTTCGCGATCACCTCGTTCGCGTTCATGTTGGTCGAGGTGCCGCTGCCGGTCTGATAGATGTCGAGCGGGAAGTCGGCGTCGAGCTTACCCTCGATCACCTCGGTCGCGGCGTCGACGATGGCCTCGCCCGTCTTGGGATCGAGGTCGCCGAGTTCCATGTTGGCGCGCGCGCAGGCCCGCTTGATGAGGCCGAGCGCGCGGATGAACTCGCGCGAAAAGGTGATCCCGCTGACCGGGAAATTCTCCACCGCGCGCGCCGTCTGCGCGCCGTAGTACGCGTTCTCGGGGACCTGCATTTCCCCGAGCGAATCTTTTTCGGTGCGATATTTGGACATCGCCGGTCTCCTGTCGTGTGGATCGAATGAAGTTGTGGGCCCCGATGGGCTTGCGGTCGCCTGGGGCGGGCTCATTGTAGTCCAGAAACGGGTTTGTGACAAACCGGGCCTCGATCCGTCCCACCTTCCCAGGGACATGGACGGGCACCCCGGGGAAACGGGCGAAGGCCGCCCCGGCAACGATATCGGCGACTTCAGCGTCGGGGCCGTCATTCGATCAATCAATAGCGCTTCTCGAAGAGGGGTAATCGCATGATTCGTTCACTCCGGACTGGTCTGTTCCTTACCGCTGTCACCGTGTTGGCGGCGACCGGGTCTGTCACGGTTTTGCACGCCGGGATCGGCGACAAGCTCAAGAAGAAGGCGACGGACGAGGCCACGAAGAAGGCGGAAGACGCCACCAACGGCGCGACCAAGAAGACCGGCGACGCCGGCACGCCGGCAACCCCGGGCACTCCGACGCCCGGTGCGTCGGGGACAGCCGCCCCGGCGTCGGAAGAAAAAGTCTCGGCGGTTTCGACGAAGTTCGATTTCGTGCCCGGCGACCTGGTGCTGTTCTTCGACGACTTCACCCAGGATGAACTGGGCGAGTTTCCGGCCAACTGGCAGCTGAAGACCGGCACGTTCGAAGTGGCGGAGCGCGAGGGACAGCGCTGGCTGCGCTGCACCAGCACCGACAGCGACATCCGCATGAAGCTCCCGGCGATGGACACATTGCCCGAGTACTGGACGCTCGAGTTCGACGCCTACTGCGAAAAGCCGTCGGGCAACGTATGGACGGTCTTCGGCAGAGCCGGCGACCAGGAAGTCTGGGACGCCGTGTTTCCGATGTCGGGGCGTAACCTCGCCTTCCGGACCGGCGACGTCTACTCGGATACGCCGCTCGAGAGCCCCGACGTATGGGGACGCGTGCATCACCTGATGTTCATGGCGCGGGGTAAGGCGATCAAGGCGTACGTCGACCGTCAGCGCATGGCGAACATCCCGGAGATCAACCCGGCCCCGGGTTCACCGACCACGATCTCATTCCGGCTGTGGTCCGACCAGCAGCCGATGATCACCAACGTGCGCTTTGCCGAGGGCAACAAGCCGGTCGCGGATCCGTTCGCGGCCGGGAAACTCGTCACCTACGGCATCTACTTCGATAGCGGCTCGGACGTGGTGCAACCCGAGTCCGCGCCGGTGCTGCGACAGATCGCGGCCTACATGGAAAAGAACGCGGCCGTCAAAGTGCAGATCGTCGGCCACACCGACAACCAGGGAACGCCGGACGAGAACCTCGACCTGTCGAAACGCCGCTCCAGGGCAGTGGCGCAGGTCCTCGCGGAGCAGTTCAAGATCGCGGCGGACCGGTTCACGACCGACGGCATGGGTGACACCCGGCCGGTGGCCGACAACGCCAAAACCGAAGGCCGCGCGATGAATCGTCGCGTCGAATTCACGAAGATGTAGGGAGACGCCGGCGGATACTGGCGATGAAAACTATGTGGTTGACGCGGATCGAGAAACTCACGACACTGCCTGGCCTGACGCGAAGGGCCAACGCAGAAAAGGGTGACTCCGATGATCCGCAAGAACCCGGTGTTCATCAATATCAATGAGTCGGCGACGATCGCTCTTGTCGTGGCGATCGCGTTCGCCGGCGTCATTCTTCCCGCGATCGCGAGGGCCCAGGACGCCCACTACTGGTCGACTCAGAACGGCGCGCAGGCGACCTTGCTCGGCGGCGCGGTCGTGGCGCTCGACCCCGACTTGAGTGCGAGCTACTACAACCCGGGGTCCCTCGCGCGCGGCGCCGAGGGCCATGCGTTGTCGATGTTCGCCAAGACCGTCACCGATCTGACGCTCACGCTGGGCACGAACGTCCCGTTGACCGGCAAGTCGAGCGTGGGTGCGTCGGCGCCGGGCATGTTTGCCGCGCGCATCCCGGGCGTTCACATCGTACAGGACGACGTCATCACGTTTTCGTATCTCGTGCACCAGTCCACCAAACTGGACTTGAGCGGTGCAACGCTGTCGTCGCCGACGATCCCCGCCGAAGCCCTCGACTACTACATCTTCCAGGATATCTACGACGGCTGGTACGGGCTGTCGTGGGCGCGCGACGTCGACGGGTTCGGGGTCGGCATGTCGCTGTTCTTTTCCAGCGTGTCGTATCGCCAGCGCGTCGAAACCAGGGACATCCTTCTTTCGTCGGCGAGCGTGGCTGCGGCGTACTCGGAGAACCTCTACTACAACTTCGCATGCCGGCGTCTCATCGCCAAAGGCGGTGTCTCATGGACGGGCGGGCCGGTCTCGCTGGGCGCAACGGTGACGCTCCCGAGTCTGGAACTGCCGTGGAGCCACGGCACGCTGTCCGCGGGACGCAATCTCGTCGCCATCGACAGCACGCTGTCGGCCGGGGAGATCGCCGTCAGCCGGCAGGAGGGCCTGAGCGTCGACTACCGCGAGCCGGTATCGATCGCGCTCGGCGCGCAGGTCGGGGTGGGCTCGTTCGACTTCTACGCCAGCGCGGAATGGTTCGGGCCGATCAGCGAATACGACGTCATGGAAACGACGCCGATCGCGAGCCAGGTACCGCCTGCGGAGTTTCCGCTGCCGATCACGCAGTCGCGCGACGCCGTTTTCAACGTCGCCGGAGGCGTATCGGTGAAGGCGACGTCGTGGCTCTCGCTGTTCGGATCGGTGCGCACGGACCGCAGCTACCGCGATCCGAGCGACAGGACATTCGTCGGGCTCGGCGCCTACGATCTCACCCACCTGACCGGCGGCGTGAGCATGTCGACAAAGCAACTCGAAGTGGCGCTCGGCGTCCTCTATGCATCGGGGAATTCCGAAGGCCAGATCGGCACCAGCCCGTTGCCCGGCGCACCCGTCGTCCCCACCACGACCGACTTCACCCAGCGCGGGTTCGTGCTCGCCTTCAGCGCGACGTTCTAGTCGCCGCGCCCGCTACTTGAACCGGACTGTCAGGCCGATCCCGAACGATTCCTTGAACTGCCCCTTCTTACGCACGGCGTAGTTGACGGCGCCGGGATTCGTGAGCGCGCCGTTTTCCGCGACGGGAACGATGGTGTTGTCATACTTGTCGTAGAGCAACTCGAAATACAGGTTGAACGAGATGAACTTCGTCACCTTGCTCGTCAGCGTGTTCTGCCAGTCGACGTCGGTGGCCGTCGTGTATTCGCCGACGTTCGGATCGAGGCCCGCCGCCCGCAGCGAATCGGCACTGACCCCGTCGAACACGTCCTTCTTGGACCAGGTGAACGGCTTGTAGATGCTCACTCGCGATTCGTAGGTCACCCGGTCGTCGAAGTGTTTCTTGTAGTCGGTGACCCATTCGCCGCCGATGTCCCACGCGGTCTGGCTGGTGGTGGCATTGCCGGTATCCGAGACGAAGAAATTGCGATGGGTCTCGCGCGCCGTCGCGCCGATGCGTGTGAGCAACTGCTGGTTATCGTCGTCGATGAACTTACGCGCGATGCCGGCGGATTCCTTGAAGGTCATCGGGTTGAAATACAACGAGCGCCCGTAGGGATCGGTGACGTCCTGGAAGTACGACTCGAAGCGCGCCGAGAAGTAGGGATCGACCGCCCATCCGTGCGTCAGGCGGAACATCGACTCCACCTCGATCAGGTCGGCGGACTTCTCCGCGTTGCCCCACGAACGGTCGCCGTTGGTATCGACTTCCTGCCGCCGCGTCTGTCCGTACAGGAGCCTCATCGTGTTCAACCAGTTCAGGCCTTCGTTCATCTGCTTCTCGGCCGATCCGTTTAGAAAGGCGTTCCATGAAACCGATCCGGTTTCGCCGCCCTTCCAGTTCTCGCTGAACGCGGCCTGGGTCAGGTTGACGCCCCCTTCGAGGGACGGATACCACTTACCCACCTCGAGAACGCGCTTTTCGTCTTCTTTCTTTTCTTTCACTTCGGGCGCGATCCCCTGCTGGGCATGGACGGGAGTCCCGATGCCCACGAGCACGGCGATCGCGAGCCCGGCTGTAGCGGCTCGCTTCATCGTCACTCTCCTAGCGTGTCTTGAGTAGATCTCGAATTTCCGTCAGCAGCACTTCCTGCTTGCTCGGTGCCGGCGGCGCCGGCGGCGCGGTGGCTTCCTTGCGCTTCAGCCTGTTGATGGCCTTGACCATCATGAACACCGCCCAGGCCACGATCAGAAAATCGAAGGCGACCTGGATGAAGCTGCCATAGTTGAGCGTGACCGCCGCGCGATCTCCCGCGGCGGCCCGGAGCGTCACCTTGAGCGCGGTAAAATTCACGCCGCCGATGAGCAGCCCGAGGGGCGGCATGATGACGTCGGCAACGAGCGACGAAATGATCTTGCCGAACGCACCGCCGATGATGATTCCGACGGCCATGTCGATCATGTTGCCCTTGACCGCGAACTCCTTGAATTCTTTGACCATACCCATGGTTCACTTTCCTCCTGAGACAACCGTGACATCTGAAAAGAACATTCTGTAGAGTACGAAGTTATCGAAAACCGGGCAATCGTCAATCTTGCAAACACTGCATGAAAGCCACAAACCCTACTTCTCGCCCGACATCAGCTTGTTCTCGAGACGGGTCACGCACTCACCCTGTGCGCGCAACAGCCGCAGTAGCTCGACGATCTCCTGTTCTCGCAGCAGGTTTACCTTGTCGTGCAGGAGCTCGATCTCGAGTTCGGCCTTCATGTTCACCTCGTAGTCGTGGTGCGCTTCGAGCCGATCGATGTTCGCCTGCCGGTTCTGGCTCATCATGATGATAGGCGCTGTGTAGGCGGCCTGGAACGACAGCATCAGATTGAGCAGGATGAACGGGTACGGGTCCCAGTGATGCACCGCCGCAATGACGTTGAGCACGAGCCACGCGGCCAGCATGGCGGACTGAATGGCGACGAATCGCCACGAGCCGATCACGGCGGCAAAACGATCGGATAACGCTTCGGCGCGCGTGCGCCGCATCTTTGGCGGATTGAGGGCCGGACTCTGTTCGCGCAGTTCGCGAATGAGGCGGTACTCCTCCGGCGATACGTTGGGGACGATGGGCCGATTGGGATCCGGTGACGAATGAGTCATGACGGGCACTCCATGGTTTTCAGCCGATATCGAAAACACGGGTGACGGTTCTGATTAGGATACCTCGCGATGCACCTGTCGTGATAGTCTCGGCTCCGTCTCCGATGAACCGGATCGCCGGAAGAATTCTCCTCGTCGTGCTCGCGAGTCTCCTGCTTCCCGCGGGCGTCTGTGCGCGTTCGAAGACCGACCTCGTCTATCTCGTCAACGGCGACCGGCTGACCGGCGAGATCAAGCAGCTCGACCGCGGCATTCTCAAACTCAGCACCAGCGCGCTGTCCACGGTCAATATCGAGTGGGCGGACGTCGACTCGCTCAACAGCGTCTACGAATTTCGCCTCGAAGACCGCGCCGGACACAAGCGGGTCGGCGCGATTTTCATGCGACACGACCGAACGGTGGAAGTCATTCGAAAGGGCGCGACCTACGAGGTCCCCCGTGATTCGGTGGTCGCCCTGACGCCGCTCGAGGCGTCCTTCTGGCAACAGCTCGACGGCTCATTCAGCATCGGCTACAGCTACACGAAATCGGACAAGAATACACAACTGAACACCAGCGGATGGGTGCTGCGCCGCACGATCGAGCGGCAGCTGCGTTTCGACTTCAGTTCGATCGTCAAGAGCACCGCCCAGACGCCGACGACGGTCCGTTACGATGTTTCCCTCGACTACCGGCGTCTGTTGAAAGGAATCCTGTTTGCCGAAAGTACGGCCAAGGTGGGACGTAACGACGAGCAGGGACTGGACCTGCGAACCTCGCTTTCGGGAGCGCTTGGAGCGAACCTCGTCAAGTCCAACCGTGTTCAGCTGGTGAGCAGCGCCGGCGTGAGCGTCAACCGGGAATTCGCCGCGGACAACACCCAGACCGACAACATCGAAGGCCTGGTGAGCGTCCAGCACGATATCTTTGCGTATAACTTTCCGAAGATCGACTACACCACGACCCTGGATGTGTATCCCAGCTTCACCAACTGGGGCCGAATCCGCGCCGATTTGAACATTCACGCGCGACGCGAAATCGTGAGCGACTTCTTCGTCGAACTCACGTTCTATGACAGCTACGATAACCGCCCGCCGGCCAACGGCCAGAAAACCGACTACGGCCTGACCTTCAGCCTCGGCTGGTCTTTCTAGATGTGCGGCATCGCGGGCATGATTGCCACGTCCGCGCGCGACCTGCCCGACAACGGTGTGCTCGATCGTATGGTCGCCGCCCTCCGCGCCCGCGGGCCCGACGACGTCGGCACATCGATCCACCGCCGCGTGGCCATCGGCATGCGGCGTCTGTCGATCATCGACGTCCAGACCGGGCACCAGCCGATCGCGAACGAAGACAGTTCGATCGAAGTCGTCGCGAACGGCGAACTCTACAACTACGTCGAACTTCGCGAGGAACTGATCGGACTCGGCCATCGCTTTCGTACCGGGAGCGACACGGAAGTCATCGTCCATGGCTACGAGCAATGGGGACTCGACGGCTTCCTGCGACGCGTCGAGGGGATGTTTGCGTTCGCGCTGCACGAGATCCGCTCGTCGACCGTCCACCTGGTGCGCGACCGTCTCGGGATCAAGCCGCTCGTCTACGCGCAGCACGACGGCGTGTTGTATTTCTCCTCCACGGTGCCGTCGCTGCTGGCGTCGGGCCACGTTCCGCTCGAGCCCGATCCGATCGGCGTGCGGTTGTATCTGCAGCAGCAGTTCACGCCGGGGCCGACGACGGTGGTCGCGGGGGTGAGCAAGGTTCCGCCCGGCGGGATCGTCTCGATCGTCGCGGGACGGGTGGACGAACCGCGGCGTTACTGGTCGTTGCCCCTGCCGGTCACTGACACGCGCTCGGTGGCGGCGTGGCGCGAGACGCTGGTCCAGCTGGCCGACGACGCGGTGCGTAAGCACATGCGCGCCGACGTCGACGTCGGCGTGCTGTTGTCCGGCGGCCTCGATTCATCGGTCGTGCTCGGGTTGATGGCGGACTTGAGCGAACGACCGATCGCGGCGTTCACGGTCGGTGTCGCCGGTAGCTTCGACGAAACGCCGTTCGCGCGTATGGCGGCCGCGCGCTTCGGCGCGACACTCCACCACACCGAATTGACGCCGGCCGCGTTTGCGAGCACCGCGCGCGATGCGATCCGGCACCTCACCGAGCCGGTCGGCGATCCCGCGTGCGTTCCCCTGTTCCAGGTGGCCCGCCTCGCGCGACAACACGTGAAGGTGGTGCTCACCGGCGAGGGCGCCGACGAACTGTTCTCCGGTTACGGGTACTATCGGCGTCTGGCCTCGCCGCGGGCCCGCGCGCTGCAGCACGTCAAACGCTTCCTGACGCACGGCGAGCGATCCGCGTCGAGCGCATATCCGTATGTGATGCCGAGCGCCGCGGTCCGTTTGCTCACGCCGTCGTTCGCGTCGGCTCCGAGCCTGGCGCGCACCCGACGTGCGCTCGAGGCCGGGTGGGTCGGGATCGGGGGCGGCGACGCGATCAATCGGGCAGCCCGCATCGACATCCACGGATTTCTCGCCGACGATCTACTTCCCAAGGTCGACAGTGCGACGATGGCACACGGGCTCGAAGCGCGCGTGCCGTTCCTCGATCATCGCGTCGTGGAAATGGCCCTGCGGATCCCCGGGCGCTTGAAACGCCGGGGAGACGTGGGAAAACTCGTTGTCCGCGATACCTTCCGTGCACTCATTGGCAACGAGTTGACCGATCGCTCCAAGCACGGATTCAACGTCCCGCTCGCCGAGTGGTTTCGCGGACCGCTGCGCTCCATGCTGACCGACATGACCGCAAGCGACCTGAACGCCACACCGTGGATGGATCGCGGGGTCGTGCAAGCGATGGTCGACCGGCACCTGGCGGGAGCGGATCACGCGCGCGAGCTGTGGACGATTTACACGCTGGCGGCGTGGTATCACGCAATGGCCAAGGGTACGGCGTGACGCACGGTCAGTGGCGCGATCGTACTGCGTCGGCAACGGCCTGGAGGAGCACATCCCGCGGCTCGATCTTGCTCACGAACGCGGCGCACCCCACCACACGCGCTTCGTCCCGCGTTTTCGGATCATCGTGCGCCGAGACGAAAACAATCGGCACCGTGGATCCCACCTGGGACAGACGCCGTCCGAGTTCCAGACCGGAGACTCCCCCGAGGGCGATGTCGAGAAGAAGGCAATCGAATTTCGGATGAGCGGTGTCGGCGAGGAAGTCTTCCGCCGACCCGTAGGTCACTGGCTGATAGCGTGCCGCCCGCAGCAGGCGTGCCAGCGATTGCCGGAAGCTATCGTCGTCATCAATGACGGCCACGTAGATATTCGTCGATTGGATCACTGTAGTTCGCACCCACGGTAACGCGGCGGGCAAATCCGCGACACTGCCCCTTAGGGCAGGATCGAGATATCCTGGACCAGGCGAGTCAACTGGGCGACGGACTGAACGCCCAGCTTGGTGGTGACGGCGGTCCGGTGGAGCTTGACCGTTCGCTCGTGAATTCCGAGGTCGGCGGCGATCTGCTTGTTGAGCTTGCCCTGAACGACAAGCGCCAGGACCTCCCGCTCGCGTCGGGTGAGCAAATCGAGCTTCTCCTGGATCTCGCGCCGATGCGAGCGTTCCGCGCGCTCGCGCGCGTCCCGCTCCAACGCCCGCCGAACAGCGGCAAACAGCGCTTCTTTCGGCGCGTGCTTGACCAGAAAATCCTCCGCACCCTGCTTCATGGCGCGGACGGTGGTCGGTACGTCTCCGTGGGCCGAGAAAGACAACCGGCAACGGGTCGGGCCCATCGGCGAGCGTCGCCTGCAGATCGAGCCCGCTTATCCCGGGCATGCGCAGATCGGCGAGCACGCAGCCCCGCTCGCCGGGCCGCCGCCGTTCAAAGAACTCGGCGGCCGAAGCAAACGACTCCACCTGAAACCCCTCGGCGCGAAGCAATCTCGTGACGGCCTTGAGAAACGACGCGTCATCATCGACGACATAGACGGTGCGCGAGCGGTCAGGCATGGCTCACTCGTACTTCGGAAACGGGGATCGTGAATCGAAATGACGCGCCGCCACCCGGGCTGCTTTCCGCCCAGAGCCGCCCGCCATGCGTCTCGACGATCGTGCGCGATATCGGCAGCCCCATGCCCATACCGTGCTCCTTCGTTGTGGCAAACGGCTTGAACACGCTTTCGATCATCTCCGGCGGGATTCCAGGGCCGGTGTCACTCACGA
>CAVXFV010000006.1:0-348027 GCA_963761125.1 Candidatus Latescibacterota bacterium | reverse complement strand
CCCAGCTCGCCCTGATGCTATCACTTCCTTGATCTTGTTGACGGCGGCCGAATAAACCAACGTGTGTCCCACCATGAGCACGCGCTTTCACCCCTCCGCCTCGGCAACTCATCGCCGTCCTCTTTCGGCGGGCGAGGCGCCAGCGGCTTTTCGACGAACACGCGCTCGCGGGCGCGCAGGGGTTCGATAGTCAGCGCGGCGTGCGTCTCCGGCGGTGTCGCGACGACGAGCGCGTTGACACCCTCGGCTGCGCCATGACGCGCGGGTGATCCGTCGTGGTCTCGATGTGCGGATACAGGCTCCGCATATGCGCGAGGCGGTTTTCACTAGGTTGGCGCACAATGACGATGTCCGCGCCCTTGAGGTGGGAAAAATTCCGAATCAGATTGGGCCCCCAATACCCGCAACCAATCAATCCGTGAAACCAAGGTGGTAACTCCTGTGCTGATGAAGGGCGTATCAATACCCACCGAGCCCGAACAACATCACGGGCACGGTGCGCAATATGATCTTCAGGTCGAGGCGTCAGGGACCAGTTTGATGTAGTAGAGGTCCAGCATCACCATCTCGTCGAACGGCCCGGCGCCGCGACCGCTAACCTGCCACAGGCCGGTGAGCCCCGGCTTCACGGCCACACGGCCGCGGTGCCATCCTTCGTAGTGGGCCAGTTCGTAGGCAAGCGGCGGGCGCGGACCACGAGCGTCATTTCCCCACGGAGAACGTTGATGAACTGCGGCAACTCGTCGAGGCTCGTCTTACGCAGGAATCGCCCGATCGGCGTCACGCGCGGATCGTTCTGGAGCTTGAAGACCGGTCATGCTCCTTCTCGACGCCGCCCTCCTGCATCATGGACGGCCCTTATGATTGGCGGCGAGTTCGGTGCTCCTCGTCGCTGTTGTCGGCGAGCATCGTGCGGAACTTGTAGAACTTGAACGGCTGTCCATCTCTCCCCACGCGATCCTGGACGAAGAGCACGGGGCCTTCCGACGTCAGCTTGATCAGTGCGGCGATCAAGAGGTAGAACGGCAGGCCCAGCGCAACCACGGCCAGCGAGAAGAGAATGTCAACCGCGCGCTTCAGAACCGCTCCACTCATGCGGGTGTCCGCGGGGGTGGCGGGCAACGCGTACGCTCCACGAACCACTTCCGACGCGTAGAGCGGAACGACCTTCTGATCGGAGTACCGGAACGCTGCGAGGTTCTTCTTCACGGCTGCTGACCTTCCATGCTGGTGGTGAATTAAACGGATACTTCGACCTTGCACAGTGCATCAGCGACGGCGTCGACCTGCTCGTCGGTTAGCTCCGGAAAAACCGGAAGCGACACGACGTGGTCCGACAGGAAGCTCACGGCACTCGCCGGTGCTACACGTGTCGATAACCGGGCTGACGATGCGCCGGGGGTACGATGTGCGCCCCCAGCCCACGCCGCGTTCGTGGGCGATTCCTGCACCACGCGCTGCCGCGGGTGCTTCGCCGCCAGGATGTGAACACGCTCCGAGCCGGGGGCTTGCATCTGGATTTGGAACTCCGACCCCTTCAGCCGGGACCGGTAGTGCGCCGCGATCTCTCTGCGCCGCCCGTTCCAACGGTCGAGGTGCGGTAGCTTGACCCCAGGACGCCGCCTTCATCGTGTCGAGCCGGTAGTTGTATCCGACGGCCGGAACATGTTCGGCTCGTACTGGCCGTGGTGACGCAGCGCGCGCACCTTGGCCGCAATGTCGGCGTCGTTCGTCTGACCGCTCCGCCATCCCCGATTGTCACCATTTTCGTCGGATAGAACAAAAACGCTGCGGCATGTCCGAACAACCCTGCCTTCGTCCGACGAATGTGGCGCCGTGCGCGTGGCACGCGTCCTCCACCACGGCCAGTCCGTGACGCGAAGCGATCGCGGTGATCGACTCCATATCGCACGGCTGTCCGTAAGAGTGGACAGGATAATCGTTTTGGTTCGGGGGGTAATCGCCCGCTCGATCTTCGATGGATCGATGAGAACGTTTTCGGGTCGACATCAACCAGGACCACATTCGCGCCCGTGTAAAGAATCGAATCCACGGTCGCGATGAACGAGTTGGGGACGGTGATCACTTCGTCCCCCGGTCCCACACCGACCGACGAGGGCGAGAAGCTGAGCGCCGCAGGTCCGGGAATCACGCCGATAGCATGTTCGCAGTCGCAATAGCGTGCGAAATCCCGCTCGAATTCATCGAGCGCAGCCCCGAATGAAATGCCGCGGGAGAGCGTTTGCTCCACCACTCTGGAGATTTCTTCACGGAGCGCCCGATGCTGTAGCGAAAGGTCGAGAAACGGAACCTTTAGCGTATGCCCCATCAGACACCCGGTAATGATTCCACCCTTGCCCCTGACGCGAGTCGATTATTCTACCACACTTACGGCGAATTCTTCCAGAGCTTTTCCCGTCATTTCCCAGGCCCGCCCGGGAATCACGGGGACTTCCCGGCGCACCCAGGCACGCAGGCCCTCCCCCCTCACAGACGGCCCGTAGCCTCCCACACGCGTTCCCGGGCCCGTGCCGCAAGCGCCGGCGCCCCCGGTCGGTCAGGAGTCGCTCGATGTGCCGGCGGTACGCCACCGGGTCTTCCGCGATCAGCACGTGCGTACCCGATTCCAGGCCCATTCCCGCCACCGCCAGGCGCGAACAACCACGGGAAGCCCCGCTGCCATCGCTTCGAGCACGCGAATACGAAGCCCGCCTCCGAACCGCAGCGGCACCACCAGGCATGCCGCCCGCGACAGGTGCGCGCGCGGGTCGGGCGCGCGGCCCGGCACTTCCACATCGCGCCTCGAGCGCAATCCACGCGACTTCGAGCGGCAGGTTGCCGCCGATTTATGCGCGCGCATATTTGCAATCGTCCAGAGTTGCGGGAGCGTGCATGTTGCGTACCAAGTACCTGATGGCGTTGTGATCGAAACGCCGCCGACATCGCGCCGAGAAAAAACAGAACCTCGTTCGAGTCACGCGGACCGGCGTGCTCGACGGAAGCTCGACGCGGCCAGGCCGAACGGGGAGGACGTCCACGGCGGTCCGGCCCGCCGTCAGCTCACGCACGGCGGGTGCTCGGCGTTCGCGGGCAGTCAACGCCCATACGCACCTCGCGGCGCGGTACGCCCGCACTTCTTCCAGGTGTTCGACCCGCCACCGGCGCATCGCGCGCACGCGCGCCAGCGGCTGGACGCTTCGAAGCGCACGCGTTCGCGGTTCACGGCGAGATCGATATCGCGCGCTCAACGGGTCCCCCCCGCGCGAGGAAAAACATCCAGCAGCGGATAAAGTTGCCAGTACTCGAGAATGACCAGGTCGAAGGGCTCGCGCGCCAGCTCGCGCGCCGCCCGGATGAACGCGCCCGGGCAATCGTAGAGACTCTTGAGCTGACCGCCCGCCGACGAGCGACCGCGCGATGTATCCGATCTTGTACGCGATTCGCCGCGTCCACCCGCGACGCTTCGGGGGAAGCACCCTCACGACGCGCGAGCACCACGTTTCCAGAGCGCGGGTCTGTTCGCGTTCGGCGGATTCCAGAATTGGCGCCAACACGGTGATGTTGCAACTCCTGCGCCAGCGACTCGATCACCCCGAACGAGAGGGTCTCCATGTCCCTGCAGGGGCGGATAAGGCAGCACCGGCTTCACCAGCAGGATGCGCGTCTTCATCGCAACTCCGGCGCGCGCGCTGCTGCAACATCTCGCAGTACATCGCTTCCATTTCGTGGACGTGCCGCCTCCAGCGTGAAGCGTTGCTCGAAGCGCCGCCGTGCCGCGTTTCCCATCCGCGACCGCAGAGCGCGAGGTTGCGCATGAGCGTGCTGAAGGCGGCCGACAGCGGCCCCACGTTCCCCCACACCCACCAGTGGCGCGGGTCACGCCGTCGTCGACCGCTTCCGGGATTCCGTAGACCGTGCGTCGCGACCACCGGAACACCCGCGGCCATGGCTCCGAGAATCGTGTACGGGAAGCCTTCGATGGTGCGACGGCAATGCGAGCAGGTCCACTCCGCGCAACAGCTCGCGGACCTTCGCCGGCGACCGGCGCCGACAAACTCCACGCGGCCGGCCACACCGAGCTCGGTGGCGAGACGGCGAGCATCCGGCTCGACCGGGCCCACGCCGATCACGAGCAGTCGCCAGGCACTCGAACTGCACATCGAAAGTGCTTTACTGTGTCGTTCAACCCTTTAGCGAAGCAGATTACCAATGAACACCACGAGCGTCTCCGCGTCCGGGACCCCGAGCGCGCCGCGCACGCGCGCGCGCTCTGACGCCGCGGCGCCACATCGGGCTCGACTCCATTGTGAATGACACGCGTGCGGGATCGGGCGACCCCCTGGCCCACGAGGGACGGCAGGTTCGCCCGGGAGACGGTCACCCCCCGGTCGAGCCAGCGATACCGCGAGCCGCTATGCCGCGCGCTTCAGAGCGGCGCTATCGGCAGGTGTCGGGCGGTCACGAGCGGCTCCCGTCGATGCGCGCGAGCGGGACCAGAAGTCCGGTCCGACCCGAGTACTGGGTGGGGACGACGACGTGGATGATATCCGGCGCATCGTCGTCGAACGCCCGAACCGACCCCACCGTGTCCGCAGAGGCGGTGCGGCAGTCGCATGGGGACGCGGCGAACGGCGCCCCCCCGGTGCTCCAGCTCCGTCGCCCAGGCCAAAGAGCGCCGGGTCCTCTCCCGCCGCCATCCAACCGACACTCGGCGTAAAGTGTGTCCGGCTCGTGTTTCCCCGCCAGCAGGGACACATAGTGTTCGGCGCCGCCGAACAGGAAGTGCGGCATCCACGGTGTAGCAGATTGAAATCACTGATTTTTCCCATGGCTCGCTCGCCGATCTGCAATCGCGCGCATGGCGTGCCCGAGTAGTGATCGCGATTGAACAGCAGGTCGTCGATGTGGAGTTCGGGATGACGGGCTCCGGCTCGGTGCCGCATTTCCACCTGATACGTTCCCAGACGCGCGGAGCGCGGCACCGCGACCGAAAAACGTTCGACAGGGTCTTCACCGACCGGCCATACATTTTCTGTTTAGATGTGGTGCCCGGGGCCGAACCGTCCCCGCGTGAAACGTGGTACACGCGCGACCGTTCTCGATGACCGTGCGGCCACCCCCGGCCACGGTCCGGACACGATCGCCTCGTGGTCGAAGCGCAGGTGAAAGAGAACACCCGGCGAAAAAGGATAGACGCCGTCCTTGCGGTATCCGATGACGACCGTCACGGTGTCGCCGGGCAGCACGGTCGTCGGATAAACCGCGAGGCCGGTCACCCGGAATCCGCCGCCGGGAATGTCACCGGACACGGCGCGAGCGCCGGCGATTCGACGGTAACCGGAGCGGCAGGCCGTCCCACGGGTGCGAGGGCACGCCGGCCGGGTCGAAGCGATACACCACGAAGTCGTCTCCCGAGGCCACCGCCGAATGTTCCGGTATCGCGTCGAGACGTTCAGCGCCTGGCGAGACAGCGCCGGCGCCCACGCGGCCGGGTACGCGACCGTGTGCGGCGCCGGCGCTGTATCGCCGGGCGCTCGAACGTCTCGACGCGATACCGGAATGCTTTCGGCGGGTGGCCTCGGGAGACGACTTCGTCGTGTATCGCTTCGACCCGGCCGGCGTGCCCTCGCACCCGTGGGACGGCCTGCCCGCTCCGGTTACCGTCGATTCGCCGGCGCTCGCGCCGTGTCCGGTCGACATTCCGGGCGGCGGATTCCGGGTGACCGGCCTCGCGGTTTATCCGACGACCGTGCTGCCCGGCGACACCGTGACGGTCGTCATCGGATACCGCAAGGACGGCGTCTATCCATTTTCGCCGGGTGTTCTCTTTCACCTGCGCTTCTCCGACCGACGAGGCGATCGTGTCCGGGCACTGGTGGCCGGGGGAGAAGTATGTTCGGCGGTTCATCGAGCGCCGGTCGCGCGTGTACCCACGTTTCCGCGCCGACGTTCGGCCCGGGCACGGCATCTACGACCCTGGGATTGATGGCCGGTCGGTGAAGACCTGTGCGAACGTTTTTCGGTCGCGGTGCCGCGCTCCGCGCGTCTGGGAACGTATCAGGTGGGCAACTCGGCGCCGAGCCGGAGACCGTCATCCCGAACTTCCACATCGACGACCTGCTGTTCAATCGCGATCACTACTCGGGCACGCCATGCGCGCGATTGCAGATCGGCGAGCGAGCCATCGGAGACGGATCGTGATTTCGATCTGCTACACCGTGGATGCCGCCTTCCTCGGCGGCGCCGAACACTATGCGTCCCTGCTGGCGGGCGCCCTCGACCGGACGCGCTTTACGCCGAGTGTCGTGATGGCGGCGGGAGAGGACCCGGCGCTCTTGGCCTGGGCGACGGAGCTGGAGCGCGGGGGCATCGCCGTTCGCCGCGTCCCCATGCGACTGCCGCACCGCCTCTGGGACGCGGTCGGGATCGTTCGGGCGTTCGACGACGATGCGCCGGATATCGTCCACGTCAACATGCCCGGCCCGTACTCGGGTTAGACCGGACTTCTGGTCCCGCTCGCGCGCATGACGGGCGCACGCGTCGTGACCACCGAACACCTGCCGATGGTCGCGCCGCTCTGGAAGCGCGCGTGGGTCAAGCGGCTCGCGTATCGCTGGCCCGACCGGGGGGTGACCGTCTCCCGGGCGAACCTGCCGTACCTCGTGGGCCAGGGGGTCGCCCGATCCCGCGCGCGTGTCATTTACAATGGAGTCGAGCCCGATGTGGCGCCGCGGGCGTCAGAGCGCGCGCGCGTGCGCGGCGCGCTCGGGGTCCCGGACGCGGAGACGCTCGTGGTGTTCATTGGTAATCTGCTTCCACATAAAGGGTTGAACGACACAATTAAAGCACTTTCGATGTGGATTCGAGTGCCTGGCGACTGCTCGTGATCGGCGTGGGCCCGGTCGAGCCGGATGCTCGCCGTCTCGCCACCGAGCTCGGTGTGGCCGGCCGCGTGGAGTTTGTCGGTCGCCGGTCGCCGGCGGAGGTGCGCGAGCTGTTGCGCGGGGTGGACCTGCTCGCATTGCCGTCGCGCATCGAAGGCTTCCCGTACACGATTCTCGAGGCCATGGCCGCCGGTGTTCCGGTGGTCGCGACGCGGGTCTACGGAATCCCGGAAGCGGTCGACGACGGCGTGACCGGCACACTGGTGGGTGTGGGAGACGTGGGCGCGCTGTCGGCCGCCTTCAGCACGCTCATCGGCGACCGCGCTCTGCGGTCGCGGATGGGAAACGCGGCACGGCGGCGCTTCGAGCAACGCTTCACACTGGAGCGGCACGTCCACGAAATGGAAGCGATGTACTGCGAGATGTTGGGCGCGCGCGCGCCGGAGTTGCGATGAAGACGCGCATCCTGCTGGTGAAGCCGGTGCTGCCTTATCCGCCGGTGCAGGGAACGAAGGTCCTCTCGTTCGGGGTGATCGAGTCGCTGGCGCAGGAGTTCGACGTCACCGTGTTGGCGCGAATTCTGGATCCCGCCGAACGCGAACACGCCCGCGCTCTGGAAACGTGGTGCTCGCGCGTCGTGACGGTGCTTCCCCCGAACCGTCGCGGGTGGACGCGGCGAATCGCGTACAAGATCGGATACATCGCGCGGTCGCTCGTCGGCGGGCGGTCGCTCAAGAGTCTCTACGATTGCCCGGGCGCGTTCATCCGGGCGGCGCGCGAGCTGGCGCGCGAGCCCTTCGACCTGGTCATTCTCGAGTACTGGCAACTTTATCCGCTGCTGGATGTTTTTCCTCGCGCGCGGACGGTCCTGTTGACGCACGATATCGATCTCGCCGTGAACCGCGAACGCGTGCGCTTCGAAGCGTCGCCGCTGGCGCGCGTGCGCGCGATGCGCCGGTGGCGGGTCGAACGCCTGGAAGAAGTGCGGGCGTACCGCGCCGCGAGGTGCGTATGGGCGTTGACTGCCCGCGACGCCGACGCCGTGCGTGAGCTGACGGACGGCCGGACCGCCGTGGACGTCCTCCCGTTCGGCCTGGCCGCGTCGAGCTTCGTCGAGCACGCCGGTCCGCGTGACTCGAACGAGGTTCTGTTTCTCGGCGCGATGTCGGCGGCGTTCAATCGCGACGCCATCGGGTACTTCGTACGCGACATCTATCCGCAACTCGAGACGATTCCAAATATGCGCGTGACTGTCGTCGGCGGCGACCTGCCGCTCGAAGTCGCGTCGTTTGCGTCGAGGCGCAATGTGGAAGTGCCGGGCCGCACGCCCGACCCGCGCGCGTACCTGTCGCGGGCGGCATGCCTGGTGGTGCCGCTGCGGTTCGGAGGCGGGCTTCGTATTCGCGTGCTCGAAGCGATGGCAGCGGGGCTTCCCGTGGTCTGTTCGCGCCTGGCGGTGGCGGGAATGGGCCTGGAATCGGGTACGCACGTGCTGATCGCGGAAGACCCGGTGGCGTACCGCCGGCACATCGAGCGACTCCTGACCGACCGGGGGTTTGCGCTGGCGCTTGCGGCACGGGCCCGGGAACGCGTCTGGGAGGCCTACGGGCCGTCTGTGAGGGGGGAGGGCCTGCGTGCCTGGGTGCGCCGCGAAGTCCTCCGTGATTCCCGCGGCGGCCCTGGGAAATGACGGGAAAAGCTCTGGAAGAGTTCGCTGTAAGTGTGGTAGAATCAATCGACTCGCGTCAGGGGCAAGGGTCGACTCATTACCGGGTGTCTTGATGGGGCATACGCTAAAGGTTCCGTTTCTCGACCTTTCGCTACAGCATCGGGCGCTCCGTGAAGAAATCTCCAGAGTGGTGGAGCAAACGCTCTCCCGCGGCGATTTTATTCTCGGGGCTGCGCTCGATGAATTCGAGCGGGATTTCGCACGCTATTGCGACTGCGAACATGCTATCGGCGTGAGTTCCGGGAACTGCGGCGCTGCATCTCGCCCTCGTTGCGCTCGGTGTGGGACCGGGGGACGAAGTGATCACCGTCCCCAACTCGTTCATCGCGACCGTGGAGTCGATTCTTTACACGGGCGCGAATGTGGTCCTGGTTGATGTCGACCCGAAAACGTTCTGCATCGATCCATCGAAGATCGAGCGGGCGATTACCCCCCGAACCAAAGCGATTATCCCTGTCCACCTCTACGGACAGCCGTGCGATATGGAGTCGATCACCGCGATCGCTTCGCGTCACGGACTGGCCGTGGTGGAGGACGCGTGCCAGGCGCACGGCGCCACATTCGTCGGACGGAAGGCAGGGTCGTTCGGACATGCCGCAGCGTTTTCGTTCTATCCGACGAAGAACCTGGGGACGATCGGGGATGGCGGAGCGGTCACGACGAACGACGCCGACATTGCGGCCAAGGTGCGCGCGCTGCGTCATCACGGCCAGTACGAGCCGAACGTGTTTCCGGCCGTCGGATACAACTACCGGCTCGACACGATGAAGGCGGCGGTTCTCGGGGTCAAGCTACCGCACCTCGACCGTTGGAACGAGCGGCGCAGAGAGATCGCGGCGCACTACCGGTCCCGGCTGAAAGGATCGGAGTTCGAGTTTCAGACGCAAGTTCCCGGCTCGGAGCCGGTGTTTCACATCCTGGCGGCAAAGCACCCGCGGCAGCGCGTGGTGCAGGAATCGCTCACGAACGCGGGCGTGGGCTGGGGGCGGCACATCGTACCCCCGGCGCATCGTCAGCCCGGTTATCGACACGTCGTACGCACCGGCGAGTCGTTTCCTGTGAGCGAGTTCCTGTCGGAGCACATCGTGTCGCTTCCGGTTTTTCCGGAGCTAACCGACGAGCAGGTCGACGCCGTCGCTGATGTACTGTGCAAGGTCGAAGTATCCGTTTGATTTGCACCACCAGCATGGAAGGTCAGCAGCCGTGAAGAAGAACCTCGCAGCGTTCCGGTACTCCGATCAGAAGGTCGTTCCGCTCTACGCGTCGGAAGTGGTTCGTGGAGCGTACGCGTTGCCCGCGACCCCCGCGGACTCCCGCATGGGTGGAGCGATTCTGAAACGCGCGGTTGATATTCTCTTCTCGCTGGCCGTGGTTGCGCTGGGCCTGCCGTTCTACCTCTTGATCGCCGCACTGATCAAGCTGACGTCGGAAGGCCCCGTGCTCTTCGTCCAGGATCGCGTGGGGAGAGAGGGACAGCCGTTCAAGTTCTACAAGTTCCGCACGATGCTCGCCGACAACAGCGACGAGGAACACCGCAACTTCGCCGCCGAATTCATCAAGGGCCGTCTTATGATGCAGGAGGGCGGCGTCGAGAAGGAGCACAGACCGGTCTTCAAGCTCCAGAACGATCCGCGCGTGACGCCGATCGGGCGATTCCTGCGTAAGACGAGCCTCGACGAGTTGCCGCAGTTCATCAACGTTCTCCGCGGGGAAATGACGCTCGTGGGTCCGCGCCCGCCGCTTGCCTACGAACTCGCCCACTACAAAGAATGGCACCGCGGCCGTCTGGCCGTGAAGCCGGGGCTCACCGGCCTGTGGCAGGTTAGCGGTCGCAGCACCGTGCCGTTCGACGAGATGGTGATGCTGGACCTCTACTACATCGAGAACTGGTCCCTGACGCTCGATCTGAAGATCATATTGCGCACCGTGCCCGTGATGTTGTTCGGGCTCGGTGGGTATTGATACGCCCGTCACACACAGGAGTTATCACCTTGGTTCGCATCGGAGTGATTGGTTGCGGGTATTGGGGCCCCAATCTGATTCGGAATTTTTCCCACCTCAAGGGCGCGAACGTCGTCGTCTGCGCCGACCTGAGTGAAGACCGCCTTGCGCATATGCGGAGCCTGTATCCGCACATCGAGACCACGACGGATCACCGGCGCGTCATGGCGCGGCCGGATATCGACGCGGTGGTCGTCGCGACACCGCCGGAGACGCACGCCGCGCTGACCATCGAAGCCCTGCGCGCCGGCAAGCACGTGTTCGTCGAAAAGCCGCTGGCGCTCTCGCCCGCCGAAGGGACGGCGATGGTTGCCGAGGCGGAGACCCGAAAGCGCGTGCTCATGGTGGGACACACGTTCGTTTATACGGCCGCCGTCAACAAGATCAAGGAAGTGATCACGTCGGGCGAGCTGGGGGAGATTCTGTACATCAGCACGACGCGAGTGAACCTCGGTATCTTCCAGGAGAACATCAACGTCGTATGGGATCTCGCGCCGCACGACGTGTCCATCCTGAACTACATTCTCGATTGCATGCCGGAATCGGTCGCCACCCAGGCCGGGTCCTACATCCGGAAGAATGTCGAAGACGTCGCATTCCTCACGTTGCGTTACCCTCACCGTGTGATCGCGCACGTGCACGTGAGCTGGCTCAATCCCAACAAGCTGCGCTCAACGACCGTCGTCGGGAGCAAGAAAATGCTCGTCTACGACGACGTCAGCGCACTCGAAAAGATCCGCATCTACGACAAGGGCGTCACCGTGACGCCGCACTACGATACCTTCGGTGAATTCCACCTGTCATACCGGTACGGGGACATCCTGATCCCGCGGCTCGACGACAGCGAACCCCTGAAGGTCGCGTGCCAGCACTTCCTTGACTGCATCACGAGCGGCGCGAGCCCCCGCAGCTCCGGCGCGCACGGCCTGGACGTCGTGCGTGTGCTCGACGCGGCCATGGAGTCCCTGCGCGACGATGGTCACATGATCGGCATCGACCCGGTCGGGAGCCGGGAACCGGGGACGAGCAGTTCGTGACGCCGGGCGCCGGGAACCCGATTCGCGTGGCGCTGGTTGCTTCGACACTCGGCGTGGGCGGCGCGGAACGGGTGACCGCCGACGTGTTGCGCCGGCTCTCGCCGGCACGATTCGATACCCGACTGTTCTTTCTGCACGAGGCCGGGGATACCGGACGGGCCCTGTTCGAGGCGGGATTCCGGGGCGCCGAGCGACTTGCACGCGGGCGCCGCGACGCGTCGGCGCTGGTGCGGCTCGTAAGACGATTCCATGAATTCGCGCCGGACGTCGTCGTCTGTCTCGACCATCACAACGCCATGACGCTGGGGCGGCTGGCGGGCATCGCGTGCGGAGCACGCGCAATGGTGGTGGCTTCGCACGCGACGGGACTCTTCGGAAAGGCGCACATGTTCGGCCGGAGCGATCGGGTCCTGATGGCGTTCACGGCGCGCGTGATCGCGGTGTCGGAGACGCATGCACGCTTTCTCCGGTCGAGGGAGGGACTGCCGGTCTCCAGCGTTACCGTGATCGAGAACGGGATCGATATCGGGGAGTTTCCGCCCGTGGATGACGTGGCGCGCGCGGCGGCGCGCCGGTCGCTGGGACTCGACCTGTCGCAACCGGTGATCCTGATGATTGCGGCCATGCGCCCGGAGAAAGCACACGAGTCGCTGCTCCGGGCCGTGGCGAGCCTGCGGGACCGGGGTCGTCGCGCGACGGTCCTCCTGGCGGGAGACGGGGAACGCCGTGGCGCGCTGGAAGGCCTGACGGCGTCGCTGGCGCTGGCGAATGACGTGCACTTTCTCGGTATCCGGCGCGATGTGGCGCGATTGCTGCACGCCGCCGATGTGGTCGTCCTGCCGTCGTACGGCGTAGTGGAGACACTTCCGCTCGCCGTGATCGAGGCGATGGCCGTGGGAATTCCGGTAGCCGCGAGCGCGGTCGGATCGATTCCCGAGATCGTGCGGGACGGCGAAACCGGCTTCCTGGTGCCGCCCGGCGACGACGTGGCGCTGGCCCGGTGCCTGACCTATATTCTGGAGAACCCGGCCGCGTCGGGCCGGGTGGGCGCGCGCGGCCGCGAGATGGCGCGCGGGAAGTACCGCATCGAGCGTACGACCGCCCGCTACGAGATGCTCTTTGAAGAACTGGTGGCTGCCTGATGATTCAGCGTGAGACGACTTCCACGGCGAACGGCGACCGTGCTGCGGTCCGATACCCGACCGACGCGATCATCGCGCTGACGTACCGCTGTGACGCGCGTTGCGAGATGTGCAACATCTGGCAGCTCAAGCCGCAGGAATTCCTGTCGGTCTCCGACTACGAGAAGGTTCCGTCGACGCTCCGCGACATCAACGTCTCGGGCGGGGAAGCCTTCATGCGCTCCGACGTGGTTGACATCGTCAAGGTGATCCACCAGAAGTGCGGCAACCCGCGAATCGTCGTTTCGACGAACGGGTTCCGCACCGAGCAGATCGTCAAGGCGATGGAGGAATTGCGGCGCACCATTCCCAACATCGGGGTCGGGGTGTCGCTGGACGGGATCGGCGAAACGCACAACCGCATCCGGGGCGTTGCGCACGCGTGGGAGAACGCGACCGCCACGCTGAAGCAACTCAAGGAGCGCGGGTTCACCAACGTACGCATCGGCTTTACGGCCATGAACGAGAACGTCCACGAAATGCGTCAGGTCTACGACATGGCGGGCGAGATGGGCTTTCAGTTCACCACCGCGGTCGCGCAGAACTCCGATATCTATTTCTCGACGCAGGTGAACCAGAACGTGTCGTCCGAGACGCTCTATGATGCGCTCGGATACGTCATGCAGCAAGAGCTGGTGAGCTACCACCCGAAGCGCTGGCTGCGTGCGTATTTCGAGAACGGCACGCTGATCTTCAACCGTGAGAAACGTCGCATCCTCGAATGTACCGCGGGCATCGACTTCTTCTATCTCGCGCCGGAAGGCATCGTCTACCCGTGCCTGACGATTCCGTCGCCGATGGGCGACCTCAAGGGCCGCTCCTTCGAGGACGTGTGGGAGTCGGATCAGGCCGACGCCGTGCGCAAGCAGATCGCGGGATGCGAGCAGTGCTGGATGATCTGCACCGCTCGATCGTCCCTCAAGAAAAACCTGCCGCGCGCGCTCGGGTGGATCGCGCGCGAGAAACTCCGGTCGCATCTGTCGCATTGACGCCGGCGTCGCGCCGACCGTTCGTTCGTGTTTACCCCGATCGTTCACATGTCCCGGTCCAAGACTCGATGTTCATGGCGCGGGTCGCGGGCGTCCCGCGTGACCATGGTCGCCAGAGCCGTCCCGGAGGCGGAGCGATGACGCGGCGCACCGGCATGCGACCGCTTCGGATTGCGATGATCGGCCAGAAGGCGCTACCGGCGCGATACGGCGGCGTCGAGACGCACGTCGAAAACATCGCGACGCGCCTGGCCGCGCGTGGTCACGATGTCTGGGCGTTCTGCCGGTCGCGACTGCGGCCCGAGTCGAACGGGCGCGCGGCCGACGACGCGGAGCGTTACCGGGGTGTCCGACTGGTCTATCGCCCGAGTATTCACACCAAGCACCTCGACGCGGCGTCGCACACGCTGCTGTGCACCGCGGAGTCGGCCGTTTTCCACGACTTCGATATCGTTCACCTGCACGGCATCGGCCCGGCGGCGTTCTCGCCGGTCGCGGGCCTGTTCGGACGCCGGGTGGTATCGACGTTCCACGCACTCGACTGGCGCCAGGTCAAGTGGGGAGCGCGCGCGAAGTCGTTTCTCCGTCGAGGCGAGAGCCTCGGAGCGCGGAAGAGCGACGGCGTGATTGCCGTGTCCCGGCTGATGCAGGCACACATCGTGACCGAATACGGCGTCGAACCGACCTACATTCCCAACGGCGCGGCGCTTCCCGCAACGCTCCCGCCGATGACCGCGCTCGCGCGCTGGGGGCTGCGTCCGGGCGGATACGTCCTCACCGTGGGGAGGATCATTCCGGATCGCGAGCTGCACACCCTGATCGAGGCGTTCAATCAGCTGCCGCGCACTCTGGAACTCGTGGTCGTGGGTTCGGAAACGCCGCGGACGTCGTATACGGACATGCTGAGGCGCGCCGCGGGTGATCGCGTGACGTTCACCGGGGACGTGTTCGGCGAGGACCTCCAGTCGCTGTATGCGCACTGCCTCATCTATGTGCTGGCGTCGCGCGTGGAAGGGTTGCCGATCACGGTATGTGAGGCGATGGCCCACTCGCGCCCCCTCGTTCTCAGCGATATTCCCGAGAACGTGGAGGTGGGCGGCGACGCGGCGCGGTACTTTGCGTGCGGCGACGTCAACGCGCTCTTGCAGACGCTGGACGACCTGATCGACGACGAGGCCGGACGCGCCGCGCTCGGCGCAATCGGGCGACGCCGCTGCGAAACGGTGTACAACTGGGACCTCATCGCCGACCAGATCGAGGCGGCCTATTACCGATTGCTGCAGGCCGACTAGGGAATGTGGCGACGGACGTTTTTCGTATTCGCCCCGGGAAGAGAGTGGTAAGGTGTTCGCCGTGATGAGAGCGTTGTTGACCAGGATGGCGCTATTCGTCGGGCTCCTCGTGCTCGGCGCGTGTGCGGCCGCGCCGCGTCACACGACCGCGACCGTGCCGGCGCGTGGCACCGACGCCCCGCCGTACGATTTCAAAGGGGAGGGAAAAGTCCCGCCTCCGTCGTCCGATGCTCCGGTCGAGGCGGACGTCGAGGAGATCCCGCTCGCCGACAGTTCGCTGGACGTTACCGAGGCCGAGGCGCCTCCGGATACGGTGCGCGCACCGGCGCCGGCGCCGGCTGACAGCACCGCGGACGGGTTCCGGATTCAGGTGTTCGCGTCGTCGGACAAGGAAGTCGCGCAGAATGCCGCCACCGTGGCGGGGCAACGCCTGGGAATCAAGGCGTACGTGGACCTCGACGGGGGGATGTACAAGGTCCGGGTCGGCGACTTCGTCGACCGCAAGGCCGCCGATACCGTGCTGCCGACGGTCCGGGGCCACTACTATCCCGACGCCTGGGTCGTCCCGGCGAGGGTCCGGGTGCCGCGCAAACCATAGCGAGAGCGGGAGTTGACAACCGCCGTCCCGTCGCTATAATGGGACGTCTCAAATCGTGTTACGGAGCGGGAATAGCTCAGCTGGTAGAGCTCCACCTTGCCAAGGTGGATGTCGCGGGTTCGAATCCCGTTTCCCGCTCCATTTTTCTTTTCCGCCGCGGCGACGGTGACATCGGCGGGCACCGACGCGGCACGGTCCGGGCGGCGGCATAGCCAAGCGGCTAAGGCGACGGTCTGCAAAACCGTTATCCCCGGTTCGAATCCGGGTGCCGCCTCCAACTTTTTTCCCACGCCCCGTGCGCGCATGACTATCCGCGTATCCAGAGTCTGGCTCGTCGCCGTAACGGCCGCCGCGCTCGCGGTATCGTGCGGCGCCCGCGAGAAGAAAGCCGACGGTCCGTCACGGACGGTCGCGATCTTCGGCGTCGACGCGATGGAGTGGAGCGTGCTCGAGCCGCTGGTTCAAGCGGGGAAGGTGCCCACGCTCGCCGCGTTGATGCAGCGGGGTAGCTACGGGTATCTCGAGTCGATGACCCCCACGTACTCGCCGGCGATCTGGACGTCGATCGCGACGGGCAAGACGCCCGACAAGCACGGCATCGTTCATTTCGTGTACCGCACCGGACCCGGAGAGAGCGACTACCGGTTCTTCACCAGCGGACACCGCAAGACGAAAGCATTCTGGAACATCGTGTCCGACTACGGGCGCACGGTGGGGTGCATCGGCTGGTGGATGACCTACCCGGCGGAGCATGTCAACGGCGTCATGGTTGCACAGACCAACACGACCGGCGTGCTCGAACACAACTCCGAGAATGCGATCTGGAAAGGCGCACTCCTGCCCGGCGTCGAGGACCAGGTGTACCCGCCGGAGCTCACGCCGGAGGTCATGCAGACGCTGGCCACAACCGACAGCTCGATGGACAGCGTCGTCACGCAGATCTTCGGCGCGGTCCCAGAGCCGGTGACGGAGTTTACGAAACTGATCTGGGACCAGTCGTTGTGGTCGTTCCGCGCCGACGCCGTGTACGACCAGGTGGCCGAGAAGCTGCTCGCGTCGGGCCGTCACTTCGACGTGTTCGCGGTGTACTTCAGCGGCACCGACGTTGCGGGACATCGGTTCTGGCGCTATGCCTATCCCAAAGAGTTCTGGCACCCGCCGACGGATGTCGAAGTCGCGCGCTTCGGCCACGTGATCGACGACTACTACATTCACATGGACCGCGTCATCGGACGCATCCTCTCCGAGCTGCCCGACAGTACCACCGTGATCGTTCTCTCCGATCACGGCATGCACACCGTCAATCCGGACCGAGAGTTCCACCCTGAGGACGAACCCGGGTTCCGTCTCTCGGGAAATCATCTCGACGCGCCTCCGGGCGTGTTTATCGCCTCCGGTCCTGACATCCAGAAGATGCCGTGGACGGGAACGCCGGTACTCGATCGTCTGCATCCGATCGGCAAGATGACCGACATCCTGCCGACCGTGCTGGCGCTCGAAGGAATTCCGCTCGGAAAGGACTTCGACGGCAAGCCGCTGCTCAACGTCATCGACCCGGCGTTCATCAAACGTGTGCCGCTCAGGACGGTGGACAGCCACGACGACCGGGCCTGGGAAGAGGCGCGGCAGTCGCGGATGAAGCAGGCCGCGGACGAAACAGAACGCCTCGAGCAGCTCAAGTCGCTCGGTTACGTCAAGTAATCCGGGTTCCGACTCATCCCCGATAACGAATGACGACCCGGGTCGCGCCGTGCGGCCGCACGTAGATGTACGGGACGGGGTCGTCGTCATGCAGAGCGGGGACGATTTCAGCCGGCGGAGCGACCTCGAGTCCGCTGACCCAGTGATACGGGATGAACGCTCCGTTGGCCGATGACGCGAATGTCGCCTCGATGCGATCGAACTCTGCGGTGACGGCAGGCTCCCAGGGTGCGCCGCCTGACAATTCCCACAGCGCGAACGGCGGCTCGCGCCATAACACCGATATCCCGGGGATCGATTCCGCGAGACGGGCGGCGCCCGGTGTGGCCGTTGCGATCCAGCGCACACGCAGGAAATCCAGCTGCGCGCGCAGCGTCGACGGATCCCGCGCGTCATAGGGCGCGCCCAGGATGCGCGTGCTGGTGAACGAGGTCCGCGCGTGGCGCAGCGGCGTGTGCGGATACGGGCCGCCGATTTGCTCCACGTGGGTTTCGAGGGGAAGCAAGGCGGGAAAGTAGGTCCCGCCGTACACGCTGGCGTTCGCGTCCTCGATCATGAGTCGCGCGCCGGGACGGACATGGGCGCGGATCGCCTCGCGAAATCGCTCGACCGGGGGCGTGAGTTCCAACCCGATGGTGTGGTGGTAGAAGGCCTTCGCCTCGAGCATCGCGAGCGGCAGCGGAAGGAGTGCGAAACAGACGATCGCGGCGCGTCGCAACCCGACGCCCGCCGGCCCGGCGGCGGTGGCGAATCGATCGAGGATCCAGCGGCTTCCGGTTCCCGCGAGCGGGACGGCGAAGACGAGCGCGCCGAGGAGGAAGCGGCCGGGCTCCATCTGCCGAAGGCCCGGGACGTGCGTTCCAAAGGCAGCGCACGCGAGAAGGAATATCACCGCAGCGGCGCACGGCAGCGCATCGCCGGTGCGATGGTCGTGCCGCAAGCGCCACGCGCCGAGCGCAGCGGCGACCAGCAGGACCAGCGCGGGCGCCGACGTCGGGCGCAACAGCAGCCGCGCGAGCGCGCCCATGCCCGTCATCTGGTAGTACGCGGTCGTCTCGGTCTTGTCGGGGAGAAACTCGATCACCGGTTTCAGCCACAGGACGTTGACGAAGACGACGACGAGCGCCCAGATACCCAGCAGTTCCAGTTCCCGCCGGCGCAGGCGTCCGCGGTGAACGACGAGAATCGACAGGAAGGGCGCGACGACCATAACGGCGGTCGATGCGTGGAGGAGAAACACGAGGGGTCCCAGGATGAAGAACACCCGGCGGTGCGTGCCGTGCAGAAACGATCGCAGGATTCCCGCGAGGAGCAGCGAGAAGTAGCACGCCGCCACGAACGAGAACATGCCGACATAGCGGAAGTCTCCGGCGTACGGACGCCCCCAGTGCCAGTACACGAGAAAGAGCAGCAGCCCGAGCACACTCTCCTCGATTGCGAAGCCGAGCTGACGCGTTCCGGAATACACGGCCAGCACCAGGGCCAGGAATGCGGCGAGGACGAACACCTTCAGCGCGAGGGCGGTCGGCATCGGCAGTACGGAGCAGAACAGTTCCGCGCCCTTCATATCCACGTCGAATATCGTGCCGGCCGGATAGCCGGCCATGAACCACGGGCTGTAACAGTTGGCCCGAAACGCGTGACGCAACTCGGTGCGCGCACGTTCGCACTGGATGTAGTGAACGGCGTAATCGTCGGTGAGGATCGGCCGGCGGTCGAACAGGACCCGCGCGGGGATGGCGTAGAGGGTCCCGATGGCGCTGATTACAAACAGCGCCGTGACCACGCGGCGCGAGTTGCCGGCGTCAATCCGGCCGGCTGGCACAAGGGACGCCAGCAGCGGCACGGCCGCGAGCAACCCGGCTACGAGGACGAGCGCCCGCAGGGCGGGGTGCTGCGCGAAATGAACGATGTCCACTGTGCTGAGCGCCAGCAGCGCGACCGACAGACCCGCGAGAATCCGGGGCGCGGTGCCACCACGTGGTGGAGGAGATGGGGATGGCGGCTGCGGCATAGACGCCCGGTGGCCGGGCGCCGTCATTATACGCCCACCCGGGAACTCCGGGCTTGTCAGGGCTCATAAATCTGCGAGAATCAGGGCGCACATGTCCATGAACATCGGTGTTATCGGTGGCGGCCCGGCCGGGCTGTACGTCGCAATTCAGATGAAGCTCCGTGATCGGTCTCATCGAATCACGGTCTTCGAACGCAACCGCCGGGGGAGTACCTTCGGGTGGGGTGTGGTGTTTTCCGACGGAACGCTGGGCCGGCTCCGCGATGCCGACGAGTCCACCTACCGCGCGATCACCGATCGGTTCGTCCACTGGGATGACATCGACGTGTACTACCGTGACCGCGTGATCCGGTCCGGTGGCCACGGTTTCTGTGGAATCGCCCGACAACAACTCCTCGACATCCTCACCGACCGGGCCGAGGGCCTGGGTGTTGAGATCCACTTCGAGAGCGAGGTGCCGGCGGATGGCGTGATCAGCGGGGTCGATGTGGTCATCGCGGCCGATGGTGCAAATAGCGTAATCAGAAGGGAATATGCCGAGCACTTCAAGCCAGATATCGACGTGCGCCGCTGCAAGTATGTCTGGCTCGGGACCCGGAAGCCATTCGACGCCTTCACGTTCTACTTCGAGCGAACCGAAAGTGGCTGGTACCAGGCGCACTGCTATCCGTTCGGTGGCGGATGGAGCACGTTCATCGTGGAGTGCCTGGACACCACCTGGGAGGCGGACGGTCTGGACCGCATGTCGCGAGACGAGAGCATCGCGTTCTGTGAGCGGTTGTTCGCGCGCCACCTGGACGGCCATCGTCTGATCTCCAATGCGGACCACCTGCGCGGGTCGGCGGCGTGGTTGAGTTTTCCGCGGATCAACTGCGAGAAATGGCATCACGACCGGATCGTGCTCCTCGGCGACGCCGCCGCGACCGCGCATTTTTCCGTGGGTTCGGGGACTCGGCTCGCGATGGAGAGCGCGATCTCGCTCGCCGAACACCTCCACGACGAGGGCGATATCGAAACGCGCCTCGCCCGCTACGAAGACGAACGCCGCATCGAGGTCATCCGCCTGCAGAACGCCGCGCGCAACAGCACCGAGTGGTTCGAGCAGGTGGGACTCAAAGCGAATCTCGACCCGGAGCAGTTCAATTACAGCCTCATTACGCGCAGTCAGCGCGTCAGCCACGAGAGCCTGCGCGCCCGCGATCCGGTGTACCTCGAGTCGTTCGAACGCTGGTTGTGCGACCGCGAGACGCACGGCGCGCGGCAGGACGCGGTGCCGCCGATGTTTCTGCCGTACAGGATCCGGTCGATGACGCTTGTCAATCGCGTCGCGTGCTCGCCGATGGCGATGTACAGCGCGGTCGACGGATGCGTCACGGATTTCCATCTCGTGCATTTCGGCGCGCGTGCGGTCGGTGGCGCGGGGCTGATCTTCACCGAGATGACGTGCGTCTCTCCCGAGGGACGCATCACGCCGGGCTGCGCCGGGATGTACGACGATCGGCACGTCGCGGCGTGGAAACGGATTGTGGACTTCGTGCACCGCGAGAGCCCGGCGAAGTTTGCGCTTCAACTCGGGCACGCGGGTCGCAAGGCATCGACCCGCCTCGCGTGGGAGGGCGACGAGGAACCGCTCGAGCGCGGGAACTGGCCGATCATGGCGCCGTCTCCACTCCCGTGGACGGAACGCAATCAGGTTCCGCACGAGATGTCGCGCACGGACATGGACCGGGTGCGCGACGAATTCGTCGCATCGGCGCGACGGGGAATCGACGCCGGGTTCGACGCGCTCGAACTGCACTTCGCGCACGGCTACCTGTTGTCGAGCTTCATCTCTCCGGTGACCAACACCCGCCGTGACGCGTATGGAGGCTCCCTGGAGAACCGCCTGCGCTACCCGCTCGAGGTGCTGGACGCGGTGCGTGCGGTGTGGCCGGACGAGCGGCCGCTGGGCGTTCGGATATCGGCGACCGACTGGGTCGAGGGCGGCATCACCATCGAGGACAGCGTCGAGATTGCGCGCGCGCTCAAGGCGCACGACGCCGATTTCGTGGACGTGTCGGCGGGCCAGGTGACGCCGGACCAGAAACCGGTCTACGGGCGCATGTTTCAGGTGCCGTTCGCCGAACGGATCCGACTCGACATTGGTCTGACCACGCTCGCGGTCGGCAATATCTACGAGCCGGACCATGTAAACAGCATTGTCGCGGCCGGGCGCGCGGATATTTGTCTCCTCGCCCGGCCGCATCTGTGGGACCCGATGTGGACGTTGCGCGCGGCGGCGCAACTGGGCTACCCCGACGTCGTATGGCCCGATCCGTATCTGACCGCGCGCCGCCAGCTTGAGACGTTGATGCGCCGGGCCCGGGAAGCGCCGGCGGGACCGATCTGACCGACGAGGAGGACTCCGCATGGCCGACGCCACGAACATGGGATCGATGCTCGCGGACCGTCACGCGATCGTGACGGGCGGTGCGCGGGGAATCGGGGCGGCGATCGCCCGCGCGCTGGCCGCCGAAGGCGCTCGCGTGACGCTCGTCGGGCGGACCCGCGATCGTCTCGAAGGCGCGCGACTCGCACTTCCGGGTCGCAAGGACGCGCACTTCGCGGTGGTCGCCGACGTCACCGACGGGCACGCGGTCGAGCGCGCGATCGGCAACGCGTGCGGACACCTGGGCGCGCCGTTCATCCTGGTGAACAACGCGGGCGCGGCGGCGTCCAACGCGTTCATGGACACCGACGAGGCGACCTGGCGGCGGATGCTCGACGCCAACGTGATGAGTGCGGTATTCTGCGCGCGCGCCGTGCTTCCCACCATGATCGATCGGGGGGAGGGCCGCATCGTGAACATTGCCAGTACGGCGGGCCTGACGGGGTATCGCTACGTGACCGCGTACACGGCGTCGAAGCACGCGCTGGTCGGGTTCACACGCGCGCTGGCGCTGGAGACGGCGCGGGGCGGGATCACCGTGAACGCGGTCTGTCCCGGGTACACGGATACCGATCTCCTGGCCGATTCGATGAAACACGCGGCCGCGCGCACCGGAAAGTCCGAGGCGGAGATTCGCGCGGTGTTCGCTTCGGCCAATCCGCAGGGACGCCTGATCGAACCGGATGAGGTCGCGCGAACGGTTCTCTGGCTGTGCGATCCGGCGCAGCGCTCGGTCACGGGACAGGCCATCGTCGTCGATGGTGGGAGCATTCTCTAGAATCGAGGGGATATGGATCCGGTCCGCTTTCATCCGAGTCATTTCCGCTGGGAGTTCGAGCGCGGCGTCGCCACGGTGACGCTGGATCGCCCGGAGCGGAAGAACGCGCTGACGCTCGATTCGTACGCCGAGCTACGCGACACGTTTCGCGCGCTGCGCGACGTCGACGCGGTGCGGACGGTGGTGTTCACCGGAACGGGCGGCAACTTCTGCTCGGGCGGCGACGTGCACGACATCATCGGCCGGCTGGTCAAGATGACGCGCGACGAACTCGGAGACTTCACCAAGATGACCGGGGATCTCGTTCTTGCGATGATCGAGTGCCCGCAGATCATCGTGGCCGCCGTCGACGGCGTCTGTGCCGGCGCCGGCGCGGCGATCGCCATGGCATCGGATCTCCGCGTCGGAACCCCGCGCAGCCGCGTGGCGTTTCTTTTCGTCCGGGTGGGACTGGCGGGCTGTGACATGGGCGCGTGCGCGATGTTGCCGCGAATCATCGGACACGGACGCGCGGCCGAGCTGCTCTACACCGGGCGGGCGATGGGTGGGGACGAGGCGCACGCCTGCGGGTTCTTCAATCGACTGTGCCCCCCGGAAGCGCTCGCGGCCGACGCGCTCGCGTTCGCGCACGAGATCGCCGACGGCCCGATTCGCGCACACCGGATCACCAAACGCATGCTCGTCGAAGAGTGGAACTTCGATCTGCCGTCCGCGATCGCCGCGGAGGCACGCGAGCAGGCGCTCCTGATGGAGACGCGCGATTTCCATCGCGCCTACGAGGCGTTCGTGAAGAAGCAGACGCCGACGTTCGAAGGGGACTGACGTGACCGCATCGCATCTCGACTGGCCGTTCTTCACCGATGCGCACCGGGCGCTCCGTACCCGGGCGGCGGCCTGGGCCGGGTCGGAGGTCGGACAGTATCGCGCCATGACCGATATCGATGCGGCGGCGCGCGGACTCGTTCGTTCTCTGGGCGAGGCCGGGCTGCTCGAAATCGCGGCTCCGGCGGGCGCGCCCGACGTGCGCTCGCTGTGTATCGTGCGCGAAGCGCTCGCCTGCGAGTGGAGCCTGGCCGATTTCGCCTTCGCAATGCAGGGACTGGGGAGCGGCCCGATCGCGTTGTTCGGTTCGGAGGCGCTGAAGCGGGAGTATCTCTCTCGCGTTCGTTCGGGCGCGGCGATCGCGGCGTTTGCGATCACCGAGCGAGACGCGGGATCGGATCTGGGCGCCATCGCTGCCACGGCCACGAGAGACGGCGACGCGTTCGTGCTGGGCGGAGAGAAGTGCTGGATTTCGAACGGCGGCATCGCCGACTTTTATGTCGTGTTCGCGCGGACCGGCGAAGGCCCGGGCACGAAAGGCATCAGCGCGTTCGTCGTGGACGCCGGGACGCCCGGCCTGGACGCGAGCGAGCGCACGACTGTGATCTCGCCGCACCCGATGGCAACGGTGCGCCTGTCCGGTTGCCGCGTTGCGGCGGACCGGATGGTCGGGGACGCGGGACGCGGCATCGCCGTGGCGCTGGCGACGCTGGATGGATTTCGCGCCACCGTCGGCGCAGCCGCGACCGGCCTCGCGCGGCGCGCACTCGCGGAGTCCAGTACGCACGCGGCGTCGCGGCGACAGTTCGGGTCACCGCTCTCGGAATTCCAGATGGTGCAGGCGAAGCTGGCCGAGATGGCGACGGCGATCGACGCGAGCGCGTTGCTTGTGTATCGCGCGGCATGGGAAAAGGACACGCACGGCGGGCGGGTGAGTGCAGAGGCGGCGATGGCGAAGGCGTTCGCCACCGAAGCCGCGCAGCGCGTCATCGACGACGCCGTCCAGATCCACGGCGCGCTCGGCGTCGAGCGCGGATCGGTGGTCGAAGAACTGTATCGAGATATCCGGCCGCTTCGGATTTACGAGGGCGCGACCGACATCCAGAAGCTCATCATCGCGCGCGGAGTCATGGAATCGAACAAAGACGGGAGGCCACGATGAAACGGATCGTGCAACCGGAGGGGTGGAGCCGTCCACGGGGCTTCAGCCATGCCGTGGAGGCGACGGGTCGCCAGATTCATGTTGCGGGTCAGATTGGGACCGACGCTGACGGAACCTTCGTCGGTCCGGACCTGGTCGCGCAGGCCGGGCAGGCGCTCAAGAATATCGTCAACGTACTCGCGGCCGCAGACGCTGCACCGACCGACCTCGTGCGCATGACATGGTTCGTCACCGATATCGACGAGTATCGGCGCAACCAGGACACGCTGGGTGCCGCGTATCGCGCCGTGATGGGTCGATACTATCCGGCGATGACACTCGTCGCGGTGACCGCCCTGGTCGAGCCGCGCGCGCGCGTCGAGATCGAGGCGACCGCGGTGGTCATGGAGGAGAACGAGGCTTGACCGCAGACCCGCGTCCGACATTTCCATACGTGTTCAACCTGGCCGACTACTTCCTGTTCGATCGCCTCGCCGAGGGCCTGGGCGGACAAGATCGGCGCTGCGCTACGGCGAGCGCGCCTGGACCTACGCCGAGGTCGCCGACACGTCGCGGCGCTCGGTCGCGTCGCATCTGCGTCGCGCCGGCCTGGCCCCGGAGCAGCGCGTCTACATCGTGCTGCCCGACGCGCCGCCGTTCGCGTGGGCGTTCTTCGGGACGCTGGCGCGCGGGCGGTGTCGTGGCGATGGGCAACCCCGCGTCGCCGCCGGGACGACCTCGCGTACGTCGTCGACTACGTTCGTGCCGCGGCGTTGATCACGACGCCGACGGTCGCCGGCGCTGGCTCCGGACGCGCTGAACAGCGCGCCTGGCTCCGGTCGGTGCTGCTGGTGCCCGACGACGCCGACCGGCGAAGACCCGGAGCGGTCGCTCGAGGTGCCGGCCCATTGGTGGGCGCGACGGTTCGACGTCCGCGCCCTCGGCCGATGTCGCGAGCGGCCGGGAGCCCGGCCATGCCGCAGCGGCAACCATCCGCCGCGACGATCAGGCAATCTGGCTGTTCACCTCGGGCTCGACCGGAAAGCCCAAGGCGGCGATGCACACCCACCGCGACTTTGCCTTCAACACCGAGGTCTACGCCAAGCGCACCGTGGGCTATCGCCGCGACGACGTCACCGTGAGTGTGCCGCGGCTGTTCTTCGGCTACGCCACCGGCACCAACCTCATGTTCCCGTTCGCGGTCGGCGCGACGGCGGTCTGTTCTCCGAGCGGCCCGACGCCGGAGTCCCTGGCCGCCGCAATCGCGAGCTACCGCCCGACGGTGGTGACCAACGTTCCCACCATGATGGGCAAGCTGCTCGACCTCGACGACGAGCGCGTCGCGCGAGGCGAGGGTCCCGGGCTCGACCTGTTCGTGCATCCGGTTCCATCTCTCGGCGGGCGAGGCGCTGCCGCCGCCGCTGCTCGAGCGCTTCATGGCCCGCTTCGGCAACGAGGTCTACGACGGCATCGGCTCGGCCGAGATGTTTCACATCTACGCGAGCAACCGGCCCGGCGACATCAAGCCGGGCTCGCTCGGCCGGGTCGTCGAGGGCTACGAGATTCGCATCCTGCCGAAGGACGCGGACGGGCCCGGCGCCGAGCCGATGTGCCGCGCGGCGAGATCGGGGTCATGTGGGTGCGCGGCGACAGCGTGGCGCTGGGCTACTCACCTCGACCGCGACAAGAGCTGGCGAGACCTTCCACGGCCACTGGTGCCGGACCGGCGACCTGTTCCGTATCGACGACGAGCGGCTACCTCTGGTTCTGCGGCCGGGCCGACGACCTGTTCAAGGTCGGCGGCGTGTTCGTCGCGCCGCTCGAGGTCGAGGAGTGCCTGATCGAGCACGCCGCGGTGGCGGCTGGCCGCGGTCATCCCCGCGGAGGACGACGGCCTGTGACAAGCCCAAGGCGTTCGTTGTCCTGCGCGAGGAAGCGCCGGCCGGCCGACGGACGACGCGTCCGGCGCCGCGCTCGCGCCGAGCTGCAGGATCACGTCAAGGCGCGGCTGTCGAAGCACAAGTACCCGCGCTGGGTGGTCCGTGGACGATCTGCCCGGAACGACCGCGGCAAGATCGACCGCAAGGCGCTCATCGACGCGACGCGCGGGGTTGAATCCATGGCAATAGAGACGCTGGACCTGTTTGCGGCGCGTCTGACCACGCAGCCGAACTCGGTGCGGCGCTGGGCGGCGTCCGCGTGCCGGTGATTGCTGGTGCCGGTCGGCTCGATCGAGCCGCACGGGCCGCACCTCCCGCTCGACACCGACCTGATTATCTCGCGGGCGCGGCGGCGCGGGCCGCGCGCGTCCTCGAGCGCGGCCGGGATCTGGCGGTGCGTTCGCCCCGCCGGTGCCCTACGGCGTGACCGAATGCGCGCGCGCTTTCGCCGGCGCGGTGTCGGTGCCGGCCGCCGCGGTCCTGACCACCTACCTGCGCGCGGTGGTCGACGGCTGCTTGCGGCCGGGTTCGCCCACGTGTGCCTGGTCAACAACCACCTCGAGCCGGCCCACGACGCGGCCGTGCGCGCGGTGATCGGCGGGCTGCGCGCGGCGAAAGGTCGCGCGTGGCGTGCCCGCTCACGCGGCGCTGGGCCCGGACCCTGTCGGACGAGTTCAAGAGCGGCGCATGCCACGCCGGCCGCTACGAGACCTCGCTCGTCCTGGCGGCGAGTCCGGGCGCTGGTGGACGAAGCGGCCCGGGCCGCGCTGCCCGAGGTCGCCGTCAGCCTGTCCGACATGCTCGCCCGCGGCGTCGACCGCTTCGCCGAGATGGGGCTCGACGAGCCTACGCCGGGGCGCCCGCGCGCGCCACGGCGGCGCACGGCGCCGAAATGCTCGAACGCCTGGCCGAGATGATCGTCGGCGAGGTCCTGGACGCGCGCGCCACCGACTAGCGCACGCGGCCTACTTCACGTTCCCGTCGGACAACTCGGAAAGACTCATGTGCGAGCGCCAGGCGTAGTACAGCCCAACGAGCGTGATGGGGAAGAACTGCGTCGCGTGGTACACGGTGGAAAACGCGAGCGCCTGGGAGCGCCCGACGCCGTAGACCCCGAGGCCGATGACGCACGCGTACTGCATCGTTCCCAGAAACGCGGGCGCCGATGGAATCATCGATCCCAGCGAAATGAGGACGATCAGAAACAGGCTCGCGATGAGGGGCACGTCGAGGTGGAAGGCGAGGATGCCGAAGTGAACGCCCAGGATGGCGCAGCCCCAGACGGCGATCGACAGCGCGATGATGGGGACGGCGGAGCGGACCGTGGTGACGATACCGAGCCCGTCCACGAACGCGTCCGCCGAATAGTGGATGCGTCGTCGCGTGTCGGCGGGAAGCGGGCTCAGGACACGCGCGAGTAGCGCGCGAACACGCGGACGCCAGCGCACCATCGCGACCAGCAGCACGAAGAGCGCGACGTTGAGCGCGACCAGTACCTCTGCACTGCGCGCGAGCCAGGGCGGTCCCGAAATCCGCACGACGCAGAACCACAGCAGGAGCACGAGCACGAACACGTCCACGACGCGTTCATAGACGATGGTGGCGAACGCCGCCGACTTGCTGACGCGCTCCGTACGACCGATGGCGATGGCGCGGACGAACTCGCCCAGACGCGCGGGAAGCAGGTTGTTGACCATAAAGGCGATCGCCGTCGCCGACCACAACCGGCTCACCCGGCATTTCTTGACTGGCGCTATATAAACCGCCAGCGGACCGCGCGCGAGAAGTGGCCCAGCAGGGTGAAGAACACGCCGGGAATAAGATAGGCGTACTGCGTGCGCTTGAGCTCCCGGGCGAACTGCGACCAGTCGATGCCACGGACCGCAAGGAAGAGAAAAATGGCGCTGACGACGACGCCGAGAAGGAGCTTGCGCTTCATGGGTTCTGTACAAGCAACCGATGTGCCGCATTGACGGAATGGTACGAACGGAGGGTGGAGCGCGTCATCGTGAGTGTCCGGGGATCCGAGCCGGCAAGTTTAGGGCACGTCAGCCGGAGACGCAATCGCGGCGTGTGTGGTGTGGCGCGTCGCTCCGCGTCGTTCCCGATCGTTCCGGGTGCGGATATTCGGGCGTCGCGGGGAGGGGTCCCCTCCGGGCAAGTTGCTTGGTGTCAACTCGTTGCTCTGTGTTAGAATAGGAGTGTGCCTCGACCTGGCGGCACGCAGTCTTCATGCCCAACTCGGTTTTCGTCATTGTTCCGTGCTACAACGAGGCCGGGGTCCTCGCGCAGAGCCTGCGGCCGCTGCTTGCCACCGACTATGTCGTGGTGGTCGTCGACGATGGGTCGCGCGACGACACGCCGGCGATCCTGTCCACGCTCCCGGTGCGCACGCTACGCCACCCGATCAACCTCGGGCAGGGCGCGGCCCTGCAGACGGGGATGGCGTACGCCCTGGCGGCGGGTGCGGACGTGGCCGTGCATTTCGATGCCGACGGCCAGCACCGGGTCGAAGACATCGACGCCCTGCTGGCCCCGATTCGCGCCGGCGATGCGGACGTCGTCCTCGGGTCGCGTTTTCTGCGTCCCGAAGACACGCGCGCCGTCCCGTTCGCTCGACGCTGGGTGCTGCGCGGGGCGGTCGTCGTGAACGGACTCCTGACCGGGTTGTGGCTCACCGATGCCCATAACGGATTCCGGGCGCTGAACCGACGCGCGCTCGAGTCGATCCATCTGCATGAGAACCGGATGGCACACGCGTCGGAGATACTGCTCCAGATTCGCCGCGCGCGCCTGCGTGTCGTGGAAGTACCCACGCTGATTCGATACACGGCGTATTCGCGCGCGAAAGGCCAGTCGGCCTGGAACGGCGTCCGCATCGTCGTCGATCTCGTTCTGAGGAGGATTTTCCGATGAGACCGGTCCAGCCCATCCTGATCATTCTGCTGATCGTGATTCTCTTTCTCTACTTCGGCCGACTGCGGTCGGGGATGATGGACCGGGTCGTCGTCGCGGCCTTCGTGCTGCTCGGCATGGTGATGGCCGCCATGCCGGATCTCACCACCCGAATCGCCGCCGCCGTCGGCGTCGGTCGCGGCGTCGATCTCTTCTTCTACATGGCATTCATCGGATTCGGGTTCTTCGGGCTCTTGCTGTACTCACGGCTGCGCGACCTGCAGAATACAGATGACGGAACTCGCGCGCGCCGTGGCCATCCAGCGAGTGCACGAGCCCGGCGCGTCACGCGACCCGGATCAGCCCCGCGTCTAGACTAGAGCCCCGACTCCCGCACGATCGCCGCGTCGTCCGGCGCCGGCGCCGCGGTCTTCATCGCCTGTCGGCACGCGTCTTCGTCGACTCGGTACAGCGCCATCTCCCCATCGTCATAGACGGAGTGGAAGAGGTCGGGGTGCGTCGTCACGGTCGCGCCGGTGTTCCGGTACTCGGCGCGCACAACCACGAAGAGCGGCGCGCCGACGCCGGCGAGTTCATCAAGTGTCAATGAATCCAGGGGGGCGGATCGATACAGGGCAGCGCGCGCGTGAAACCGCCGCGCCATCTCGGCCCGCGGATACCCCCACTGTTGCGCGTACGACCACCGGCCGAACAGATATCGTCGCGGACCCGTGACCAGCAGAAACACGTGATCGTCATTGTCCAGAAAGACAGCGTCGCGATCCGTGTGCTCGCGCACCCAGGCCGACAGACGCGCCTCTGCCGACGTGACGACGGCCTGACCGGGGGTCGCGAAACACGACGCAATGGCCAGCCCGTTCACGGGGATGAAAAACAGAAGCACCCACGCGGCGAGCGTTGCGACGCGGGCCCGCCCGGTGCGCGAGACGCACCGAATCCGCGATCCGAAACCCGGCGGGTATCGAGAGTGGAATGAACACGAAGTATCCGAGCTTGTCGTACGTGTTGGGGCCGGGCAGCGTAATGGACAGGCAGAATGCGGTGATCGCGAGCGTCGCGAACAGGAAGAACCGGACGGGGAGCGAGCGGTCCTTCCAGAACGCGCGGTTGCGCGCGGCCAGAAACGCGACAAACGCCACCGAGATGAAAATGCTCAGGGTCTTGGTCAGCGAGACGCTGAGCGGAAAGACCTGCTCGCGTTCTTTGGCGTGCATGACCTCGTAGAGATACGGAGTCATGACGAGAAAGCAGATCACCGATACCGACACCAGGATGACGAGGGGTTTAAACCGTGCGGTGTCACGGCGGTCGGCAAGGTACGCCAGGATCGCGCCGCCTACGAGTCCCACCAGCATCACGAATCCGACCAGACTGTGAAACCCGAGCATGCCGATCAGCGCGCCCGCGAGCAGGACCAGGGATGCAGGCCGGCGTGACCCGAGGTATGTCGACGCCGACGACCACGCGAGCGTCATGAACGTCAACGCGAGTCCGAACGCAGTCGCGACCATGAACTTGTCGAGAAAGAATTCCTGGTTGTGATAGATCTGCATGAAATGACACGCGGTCGTGTAGTCGAACGGCGTCAGCGAGAACGTGCGTTTGATCTCCTCGATACCGCGGACGTCCCCGATCAGAGAGCGCGCCAGCTTCACCGGCAGGAACATCCAGAACGCGGCGTTGAATCCGAGCAGCAGTGTGATGCTGGCGAGGATTCGGTGTTCAATGCGTTCGCGGAATACCGATGCCAGGTGATAGCCGGCGACGCCGAGTGCGGCGAGTGCCTGCACGTTGATGAGCGCCATCACCCAGAATGTGCTGACCTTGAGCGACGTGCCGAGCACCAGGACCAGCGCGTGATAGAACCACATGTACTGGAGCGGCATGCCGACGAAATAGGGGTCCTGCGGGGGCGCGCCGTAGTGATCGATCTGCGCGACCACCGCCGCGTGAAACCAGGCATCGTCACGGACCCGCCACCATTCGCGCACGAGCGGGAGCCCGGCGGTCAATGCGACGATCGCGGCAACCAAGGCGAGCAACACGATCGCGTCGCGCCGTCGAACGGGCGTAAACGGCCGCCGGATCGCCGCCAGCGCGGCCACGGCGGTGACGCCGGAAACGGTGATCGCCCCGAGCGCGATCGCCGGCGCTCGGAGTCCCCCGAGAAGGGCGATGACCACGGCGCAAGCAAGGGCGACGGGCGAGAGAACGAGGGACGCCAGCACTGCCTCGAGCGTGTCGGGTGAGCGGCGCGCAACGAGTCCATAGATTGCCGCGCCGGGGGTCAGCATCAGCGTGAACCAGCGGCAGAACCGAACGGAGCCCCCCAGGAGCCCCGGACCGGCGGCGCCCAGGAGCGCCAGCAATGCGATGGCCGCGGCGATGCCGGCTCCGATCATCCAGGTCTGGCCGCCGGCGGGGCCGGCCGGCAATGCTGGCGAGCGGGTCATCGCGGGCCGACCCTTTGCGCGGGAAGTGGGCGCGGTATCGACGGACTGCGGGAAACCGGAACGTAATCGGGAGCAGTGCATTAGAAAGATGCCTTCACGTGAAATAAGAAAGTCAGGTGCCGATGAGCGTTACATCGACAGGGCGGGAAACCGGGCCGCGGGCGTCCAGAAGGACGACGGCGTCCCAGCTCCCGAGGTTCAGACCCGCGTCGCGGATCGACAGCGACAGCGTATCCGCCATGATGCCGGCGGCCCCGTAGCCATTGATGTCGAGATCGAGACGGTCCCGCTGGCCCGGGTCGTCGGCGTCGAGGTCGGCGTCCGACGGTTCCGACAGGTGCGAGCGAACGATCCGAAGCAGATCGTCCACGCCTTCGTCGAGGTCCGGGGTCAGCGTCAGGCAGCAGCCTTCGGATGGGAGGGTCAGGATGCACAGGCCCGTGCGCAGCCCGGAATCGCGGACGAACGCGTTGACCTCCGAGGTGATGTCGGAGAGCGACGCGCCCTCGTCGGTAAGAAAATGGAGTTGGACCGTTTCGATTCGCATTGGCATGGTGGGGCCGGCGACCCGCCAAACGCTGTTGCATTCCCATGGAGGCCGTCGGATACTCCGGAAACGGCCGGTTCGAGCCTCGAACCCCGTACTTTAGCAGAGAGGCCGACATGACGAAAAAGAGTTTTCGCCTGCCATTCGGGCGGTCGGAGGACGGGGAGTCGACCGAGAACGTGGGGGCGCTGCGGGAAGAAAACCGCCAACTCAAGCGGGCGGTTGAAGAGTTGTCGATCCTCAACGACCTGGCGCGCGCGATCGGTGCGTCGGTGGACTCGCAGGACATCATCCACAAGATCGTGGACCGGTCCATGCGGGCCGTCCAGGCCGAGCAGACCGTTGTCACCCTGGTCGACCGCTCCGCCAACGAGCCCATGAAGACGCTCGTTCGCGCGATGACGAGTTCATCCGAGCACCCGCACTACCACCTCAACGAGAACATCCTCGGGTGGATGCATCTCTACAAGAAGCCGCTGTGCTCCAACGACCCGCGCAATGACGACCGCTTCCGCGGACTCAAGTGGGACGAGAACATCCATTCGATCCTGTGCGCTCCGCTCATGGTGAAATCCGAACTGATCGGGATCATCACGAGCTACAACAAGAAGGATCGCGCGGGATTCACTGACGAAGATCAGCGGCTGCTCGCGATCATCGCCGGCCAGTCCGCGCAGATCGTCGAAAACGCGCGCCTGTACGAAGAAGAGAAGGCGCTCGCCAGCATTCAGGAGCAGGTGAAGCTAGCCGCCCAGATTCAGGCGGACCTGCTGCCCAAGTCGCCCCCGGCGATTCCCGGCTATGACATCGCCGCCAGCAGCATCGCCGCACAGATGGTTGGCGGCGACTACTACGACTTCATTCCGGTGCGCGACGGTCTCTGGGGAATCTGTCTGGGAGACGTATCGGGCAAGGGACTCCCGGCGTCGCTCCTGATGGCGAATCTGCAGGCCACGCTCCGTGGACAGACGGCGCTGGATGCACCCGTCGGAGAGACCATTTCGCGTTCCAATCGCCTGATTCACCTGAGTACCGATCCGGAGAAGTTCGCGACCCTGTTCATCGGTATGCTCGACGTCGGCCGTCACCAGATGTCGTACTGCAACGCCGGCCATGAAAATCCGATCCTGCTGCGCCATTCGAAAGGGATCGACCGGCTGGCGACGGGCGGGATGGCCCTCGGCGTCCTCGACGACTTTCCCTACCAGCAGGATCAGACGGGAATGAACCCGGGCGACCTGCTCGTCATCTACTCCGACGGTATCCCCGACGCGGTCAACGAGTTCGACCACCCTTTCGGCGAGGAGCGGTTCGTCGCCTGTGTGCGGGACGCGGCCGCGGAACCGGCCGAGGCGATCATGCAGCGCGTGATCGAAGCTGTTCGGGCCCACGAACAGGGCGCGGACCGGATCGACGATCTTACGATCATCGTCGTGAAACGCGTCTCCTGACCGTGCCCGCCCTGCAATCCTGCAACCGGACCGACCGGAGAAGCGTATGGTCCGTTAGCCGCGGCCACCGCGTCGCGCAAGGAACCCCATGATCGGCCGGACCATTCATCAGTATCACGTCACCGAGAAGATCGGCGAAGGCGGCATGGGCGTGGTCTACAAGGCGGAGGATACCCGCCTCCACCGGACCGTCGCCCTCAAGTTCCTCCATCCCGCCATCGTGGCCGCGCCCGAGGACCAGCAGCGCCTTTTGACCGAAGCCCGGGCCGCCGCCGGCCTCGGCCATCCAAACATCTGCACGGTCTACGAGATCAACGAGATCGACGGATTGACGTTCATCGCGATGCAGTACGTCGAAGGGGCGACGCTTCGCGACCGCGTGCTCTCGGGTCGCATTGAGACGGTCGATGCGCTGCGCTATCTGATTCAGATCGCCGACGGCCTCAAGCAGGCGCACGAGAAGGGGATCGTCCATCGCGACATGAAGAGTTCGAACATCATGATCACCACGACCGGCCGCGCGGTGATCATGGACTTTGGGCTCGCTCGCCCCGTGGATCACGGCAAGGTCGACGAGCGTTTCACGTCGCGCGGCACGTCGTCCTACATGTCACCGGAGCAGGCGCGCGGAGAAACGGTCGACCAGCGCACGGATATCTGGTCGCTGGGCGTGGTCCTCTACGAAATGCTCGGCGGGCAGTTGCCGTTTCGCGGCGACTACGAGCAGGCCGTGATCTATTCGATCCTCAACGAGTCCTATCGGCCGATCACGGACTTTCGGCATGGGCCTCCCGCAGAACGTCGTAAAGATCGTCGAGAAGTGCCTGTCCAAACGTCCCGGCGATCGCTACCAGAGTCTGGATCAACTGATCGTCGCGCTCAGGCGCGCGCTCGATGACCTGACGGGCGTGAGACGCGGCATCACGGCTGCACCCAGCCGCGCGCGCATCGCGGCGTTCGCGGCGGCCGCGGTCCTGACCCTCGTCGCGGCGTTCGTCACCTACGATTTCCTGCGGGGACGCCAGGCGGACGGACAGAACCGCGTGCCAATCGCGGTGATCGACTTCGACAACGACACCGACGAAGCGGCGCTCGACGGGCTCTCGGGCATGCTGATCACGGCGCTCGAACAATCCCGCCGCCTCTCGGTGATGACGCGGTCGCGCATGTTCGACATCTTGAAGACGCTCGGTCGAACCGACGTGGGCCGGATCGACGAGTCGCTCGGCCAGCGAATCTGCGACGCGTCCGGAGTCGACGCGCTGGTGATTCCCACGATTCGTCGCTTCGGTGACCTGTACACGATCGATCTGAAGATCATGAATACACGGTCGCACAAGTATATCTACACGACGCGCAAGGAGGGTCGCGGCCAGGAGAGCATCCCGGAGATGATCGACGCGATCGCCCGCGATATTCGCATCGACCTTCGCGAAGCGACCGACACTGTCGCCCGTACCGAGGCGGTGGCCGACGTGACCACGCCGGATCTGGACGCCTATCAGGCGTACTTCGAGGGCGAGACGCTGTTGAACGACCTGGACTTCGTGGCTGCACGGCACGCGTTCGAGCGTGCGATCGCCATCGACTCGACGTTTGCGCTCGCGTACTACCGGCTGGCCTATACCGAGTGGTGGGCGCGCGGCAGCCGCGAGGACACCGAGAAGCACATCGCCTACGCAATCGAGCATCTCAACCGCATTCCACTGAAGGAGCGGTATCTCGTGCGCGTGCTGAAGGCGGGTCTCGACGACGGCTTCGAGGCCCAGATTCCCGATTCTAAGGGAAATGCGCGAGCTCTATCCCGCGGACAAGGAGATGCTGTTCGGACTGGGCGACGCCGAATTCCACTCGGCGATGTACGATTCGGCGGTGGTGTACCTGAAGGCCGCGCTGGTGATCGACCCGGGGATGGACCGGGCGCTCGAGCACCTCACGTGGACGTACATGCGCCTGGAGCGATACGACGACGCCCAGAAGGCGGCGGAACGCTGGGTGCAGGCGGCGCCGTCGTCCGAGGCGTACGAGTACCTCGCAGCCGCGCACCTGCATCGCGGCGATCCCGACGGCGCCATCGCAGATCATCGAGGCGGTGCGCAAGCGCTACCCGGAGGACCCGCGTCTCCCGGTGCGCTTGGCGATGATCCGCTTTGCCACCGGGCATCCGTACGAGGCGCTCGACCAGTTGCACGAGGCGGACAGGCTGATGGCGAAAGCCAGCGATATCAGTGTCCGGTTCGAAGCGTCGTCGGAGCGTTCGTGGTTCTCTACCCGTATCTGGGTCGGTACCGCGAAGCGATGGCCGTGATCGATCAGGGACATGCGGCTGCCGTCGGTTCGCTCGAGGACTCGACGTCCGCAGTGGCGTTCGCGATCGCGCGGGCGGGATTGTTGTACTGGGCCTACCAGGATCCGCGGCGTTCTCTCGCTGAACTACAAACATTCTCGGACGCATCCCCGAAGTTGAAGCACGGCGAGTACTGGCGACAGGTGGCGATTTACACCGCGCTCACGGGCGACACGGCGACGGTGAACGCGGTGATGGCGAAGCACGGATCCGAGGTTCCCGAGGCCCGGCGGACCGTGGTCCGCGTGATCGAGTCGGCGGCGACCGGCCAGTGCGAACAGGCACTCGCGCTCGCGCGGACGTTGTCGCGGCAGTCCGGGTACCTGACGGTCATGGACCTGAACACGTCGTACGTGATCGGATCGTGCCGACTCGCGTCCCATGACTATGATGGGGCGGTGGCGTCGTTGCGCACCATCGTCGACGGTCCGACGTTGAACCCGGAGATCGCCCCGATGTACGCCATGGCGTGGCTCCGCCTGGGCCAGGCCTACGAAGGAAAAGGGGAGACGTCGGACGCGGTCGCCTGCTACCGTCGTGTGCTGGAGATGCTCAAAGATGGAGACCCCGACCTCATCAGCCGGCGAGAAGCGCGCATGCGCCTCGACCGTCTCACCGCCACGCGCACCATGTAGTGTCCTGGTCGCGGCGTTCGCCGCGACGCTCTTCCAGTTTGCCACTGTTTCACCGGCGACGGCCGCCGCCGACATTCTCTTCGTCGACGGCGTGGTGTGGACCGGGACGCCGGCGCATGGCGCGACGGCCGTTGGCGTCTCGGGCGATCGCATCGTGTATGTGGGGGACGATCGCGGTGCGGACGCGTTTCGGGGCGCAAGCACGCGCGTGATTGATCTGCACGGCGGTCTGATCGTTCCGGGGCTGGTGGACGCGCACGGGCATCTATCGGGACTCGGCGAATCGCTGCGCACCGTCGACCTGGTGGGAACGCTATCTGCGGCCGATGTCCGGACGCGCGTGCGCAAGGCGGCGTCCACCGTATCGTCGGGCGCGTGGATCGTCGGCCGCGGGTGGGATCAGAACGACTGGCAGGCGACGGCATTTCCGACCTGGCGTGACCTGATCGGGTTCGACGCCAATCCCGTGGCGCTCGAGCGCATCGATGGACACGCGGTGTGGGTCAATCGCGTGGCGCTCTCCGCCTGCGGCATCGACCGCAAGACGCCGGATCCGCCGGGCGGGAAAATTATCCGGGATGCGGACGGCATACCCACCGGTGTGCTCATCGACGAGGCGATGAACCTCGTCTACCGCACGGTGCCGCCGCCTGATGACCGGGAACTCGAGACGCGATTGCGGCTCGCGATCGGGGAGTGCAATCGCCACGGCCTGGTGGGAATCCACGAAGCCGCGACGAGCGGGCGCGTGGTCCGCATGCTGCGCCGTATCGGCGCGAAGGGCGATCTCACACTCAATATCTACTGTCTCCTTGATTCCGACGATGCGGCCTTCGCACGTGCGTGCATGCGCGCGGGGCCGTCGTCCGAACTGGGCGGGCGGCTCGTGATTCGCGCCGTCAAGCTTCGCGCCGACGGCGCACTCGGGTCGCGTGGCGCTGCGTTGCTCGCGCCCTACTCGGACGACCCGGGGAATACCGGATTGCTGGTCGATCCGCCAGACTCGCTGCTCGTGTGGACACGCGAAGCGGTGCGCGCGGGTTTCCAGGTCGGCACGCACGCGATCGGCGATCGTGGCAACCGGATCATCCTCGACATCTACGAACGCGTGCTCCGCGAATCGGGAGCGAGCGATGCGCGCCTTCGCGTCGAACACTGTCAGATTCTTTCCCCGGACGATATCGCGCGCTTCGGCCGCCTGGGGATCATCGCGTCGATGCAGCCGACGCATGCGACGTCGGATATGCCCTGGGCGGAGACGCGACTCGGTGCGGATCGCCTCGCCGGCGCCTACGCGTGGCGGTCGCTGCTCGACAGCGGCGCGGTGCTCGCGTTCGGGTCGGATTTTCCTGTGGAATCCGAGGACCCGTTGTGGGGGTTGTACTCCGCGGTAACCCGCCAGGACCATGACGGCAATCCGCCGGGCGGTTGGCGGCCGGAGGAGCGGTTGACCCTGGACGAGGCACTGCGCGCGTTCACATGGGGCGCGGCCTATGCCTCATTCGACGAGAAGGACGCGGGGACGATCGATGTGGGAAAACGCGCCGACCTCAGCATTCTCGACCGGAACGTGCTTGCTGCGGCGCCGCGAGCACTCCTCGATGCGCGCGTTGCCTACACCGTGGTGCGCGGCGCGATCGTGTACGCCGCCTCCGATTGACGGCGTGCCGGTGTCAGCGACCCCGCCACTCGTCGCGCAGGAGTCCCATCGCGACTGAGTCCCTGAAAGAGCCCGCCGACGTCGTAGCGCGCGCGGAACAATCCTTCACGCCGGAATCCCTGACGCTCGAGCAGTTTCAGCGAACGCTCATTCTCCGGATCCGTGTCCGCCTCGATGCGTCGCATCCCCATGTCGTCGAACGCGAACTGGAGCAGCCGCGACACGGCTTCGCTCGCCAGCCCCGGCCCCAGTTCGAACGGGTGAGCGCGAATCCGAGTTCGGCGCGATCGTGGATGAAATCGACGTGAAACAGGCTGCACGTTCCGATCAGGCCGCTGTCGTCGCGGCACGCGATGCCCCACTGAAATAACGTCTGCGAGCGGAAGAGTTCGTGAATGCGACGCAGGAGGTCGCGAGCCGCGTCCAGGTCGGGCAGTGGCAACGAACTCCAGTACCGCATGACGTCCGGGTGGCTGAACATTTCGAAGAGGTTGGGCGCATCGTCGTCGCGAAGCGCACGAAGGACCACGTGCGACGACGTCAAGGTGGGCAGGTGGTCGCGCCAGGCGAAGGGGACCGGGGCGTCGGGCATGCCGGACCTCAGCGCGCGGCGCCGAGTATGCGGTCGGCGACGGAGCGACTCTCGATGCGCCCCACCGGATAAACGCCGACCTCGTGTTCGAAATACGGCGTCCGCCGATAGAACCAACGGCGAATCGCGTCCGGGTTGTGCGCGAAGGCGGGGTCCTTCTTCGCCTCGTCGAGCTCCCGTGCAAGTCCCGGGTCGCGGGCGAGCATGTCACGAATCATCGACTCGATGACGTACGACTCGATGTACTCCTTGTACTCGAAGCTCGCGTCGAAGAAGCCCCAGCGGACCAGCGCGTCGGCGCCAGCCGGTTCGAGCAGGTTGGCCAGCACCCGCGCGCCGGTTGCGCGGTGTCGACGACAATCGTCCCCGGCGGGAGCGTGCGCTCCTCTTCGATCTCCTCGGTGTCGTACGTCAGCGGGTGTCTCCCCTCGTAGGGAGCCTCCTGCCACTGCGTATTCGTGAAGCGCACCGTCGAGAGGGTAACCCGTTGCTCGTTGGTGAGCCGCGCGTAGCGAATGCCATGCAGGTCGAGTCGTGCAATCACCTCGCTCCACTGGGACGGGATCACGTACGCGGCGGGGAGCACGTGCTCCGCCGCGACACGCTGGGTGGAGAAGTACGGGATCCCCCAGTTTGCCGGGGTCTTTGAATAATGGAACCAGGTACCACCGGTCACGTCGCTGGTGGTCGTGTCATAGGCGAGACCGAGGAACTCGATCATCGTGCTGTCGGCGTACGACACGTCCAGCGACAGCGGAAGTGGCGTCTGCCGGAAGCCGGCGGACGCGGTGCGGGCGTCGGCATCGGTAACGACCGACCGAAGCTCGTCGTGTTGCCCGCCGGCGATCGCGATAGCGTTCGATAGCATCGCGTACGTGCCGCGGACACGCGTCGCGTAGTCTTTGAGCATGTGCGCCTCGATGAGCAGCGCGGGACGGTTCTTCAACGCCACGTATCCCGTCGAGAAGCGGGGCGTCGATGCAAAGCTCCTGAGACCACTCCTGGGATCGTGATCGTTTCTGAAATCGCAATAGGGAACGATCGGAAACCCGTCGGCCACCATTCGCGACGCCAGGGGCTTTTCGAACTGCTCACGGGACCATTTCGCGACCGCCGGGTCGGTGTTCTGCCACTGTTCAATGACATAGGTGATCACGTACTGGTAGTCGGCCCCGTCGGTCACGTGGCAGTCGATGAAGAGGTCGGGCTGCCAGGTATTGAACAGGGTCAACCACGCGCGGATCTCGGGCGAGTCCGCCTTGAGATAATCGCGATTGAGGTTCAGCTCCGTCGCATTGGCGCGGAAGCCCATCACCTCGGGCCCGTTCTGATTCGGGCGGTTGTACGGACTCGATCGCTCGTGCCCGTCGACGTTCAGAATCGGGACGAAGAGAAGCGTCACGTGGTCGAGGAGGCGGGCGAGGTCGTGGTCGACCGCCATCGAACGAATGAGCAACAGCCCCGCGTCCTTGCCGTCGATCTCGCCGGCGTGAATGCCCGCCTGCACGAGGATGACGATATTGCCGTCGCGATGCGCAGGCTCGGGGGAGAACCGCCCATGGCGGTCGACGACGAGAAGCGGCAGGTCGCGGCCCTCGCCGCTGGTGCCGAAGCTCTGGTAGTGGACCCATCGCGACGCGTGGTCCAGTCGCCGGCAGTAGTCGATCGTCTGCGCGTACGTTTCCGTTCGCAGCCCGGCCGATCGTTCGAATTCCGTCTGGAGTGCCGGCGAGTCGGTCGCGTGACCGGACGCGAGTAAGGCGACAATGAGCAGGGTGGTCAGCATGGCAGAGCATTACACCGAACCGGGCATCGCCGTCAATTTGGCCGTTGCGCGGCCGTCGGATGTCCCCTATCTTCGTTCTACCCCACGGCTATCCGTTCCCCATTCAACACCATGCCCATGAAGCGCGCCCTGATCGCCTTCCTGCTGACGACGTCGGCCGTGTCCGGCGCCGATGCGCGGACGTGGCACGTCAAGCCGGACCACAGCGGGGATGCTCCGACCATCCAGGCGGGCATCGACAGCGCCACCGTCGGCGACACCGTCCTCGTCGCTCCCGGGGCCTACACCTGGACGAACCAGGGCACCGGCAGCGAGTATGGCATGATCTACATCAAGCGGGACCAGAACGGTTTCGTGCTGCGCAGCGAGGCCGGCCCGCAGGCGACCTTCCTGGACGCCGAATACAGGGGGCGCGTTCTCTTCATCGCGGGTTGGAACTACATCACCGTCGAGGGATTCACCATTCGCCGCGGGATGGCGCCCTCGTTCGGGGACTTCACCGGAGCGGGCATTGCGACGCATCTCTCGTTCGATCACGTTCGCAACTGCATCTTCCGCGACAACATCGCCGACCACGGTGGCGGCCTGTGGTGCGGAGGTGTCAGCGCGATGCAGATCGAGGATTGCGAGTTCTTCAACAATCAGGCGACCAGCGGCGCAGCCATCTACCTGATCAACAGCGGATCGGGCTCGCCGACGATTCGCAACTGCACGTTTCATCGTAACCGTGCATCGGGCGGGGGCGGTGCGATCTACGCGGTGAGCAACGGCTTTCACCTGCAGAACTGTGTGATCGCGATTAATTCTGCGGAGACGCAGGGTGGCGCGATCTATGGACGTGGGATCTACGCGACCTCGGTGACGTCGTGCACGATCGCCGAAAACACGGCCCCCGAGGGGAGCGCGATCTATCTCACGGGAACGCCGGTGTTCGCGCTGGAGCACACGGTGGTTGCGTACGGATCGTCGGCCCCGTTCGCGGCGGCGTTCTCGAGCGTGTTGACCCTCTCGTGCACCGACGTGTACGGGAATCACGGCGCCGATGGGCTTCCCGCATTCGTGGTCGACGGCGGCGGGAATTTCTCTCTCGACCCCGGATTCTGCGGGCCGCCGGGCACCGAAAACTACACCGTGGGCAGCGCGTCGCCGTGCGCTGCCGGCAACCACCCGACCGGCAGCGCCTGCGACCTGATCGGGGCGTTCGGTGTCGGATGCGACGGCCCCGTGCGAGTCGAAACCATGTCATGGGGACGACTCAAGTCGCTGTACCGATAGACCTTCCACTCCCGCCCACCTGTCCGACCCGGGAATCACGCCGCCGGTGTTGACACCGCATGCGAACGGGATCACACTCATAATGTGTATAGCGAAGTCCGCCGGCGCGGATTCGCACCGCTGCCGGCCCTCTTTCGCGGGAAGGAGGCCGTCATGTGCCGAGCCCCTCAAAGGCTCCTGTCGGTTTCGGTAGTCTTCCTGCTCGCGGGCTGCTCGACGAGCCTGCGACTTTCTCCCAACGTCCACCCTGCCTATCTGGACGGGTTGCGTGCCGATTATATGGCCGCGAACCCGAACGCGCCCTATCGGACGCAGGTTTCCAACGGTGAAGTCGTCAAAGGGATGGAGACCATCGACGTGCTCGCCGCGTGGGGTCATCCTGAACGGCGTGTCCGTGAGGGCGGGGATTCGGAAGTGTGGACGTATGTCGACAAAGACGACGCTTCGGGCGACCAGGTGGCGTATACGCTGTTGTTCAAGAAGGGCATCCTCAACGACTGGGATATCATGCGGGACGTGGCGGGCATGACCGCGATCCGTTCGAATCCCCCGGATGCGCCCCAGCCGCCGGAGGAAACGCAGCAGGGCAAACCGGTTCCGAAGCAGTAGCGGTCAGGGTTGACCGTTTCATGTTTGCGCCGCCAGCGGCGCGTGTTCGCGCCGGCGCGTTTCTGTGTGCCGGGTCCGTGTAACCGCGGATCGTCACGGTTGCGGTCCGCCCGGGCCGCGTTGGACAAACACCGAACAATGTTGGATGCTGTGGGTGGAGTGCGCGTTGCTCATTTCGAGCGTCACGGCGGCAGCGTCACACGAAAGGGACTCAATGAATCGGAACAAACGTTCGGCCGGAGCCGACATCGGAATCGTTGGCCTGGGGACGATGGGACGCAACTTCGCGCTCAACATCGCCGACCGCGGGTTTGTCGTGGCGGGCTTCGATCGCGACGGGGAAAAGGTGCGAACTTTTCGCGAGCAGGGAGGGGCGCGGGTTCGCGGCGCCGATTCGCCGGCGGAGTTCGTGACGGCGCTCAACTCGCCCCGCGCGGCGTTGTTTCTCGTTCCGGCGGGGAACGCCGTCGACCAGGTGATCGCGGACCTGTCGCCACACTTGCAGCGTGGCGATGTCCTCATCGATGGCGGGAACTCCCATTTTCGGGATACGGAGCGGCGTCAGAAAGAACTGGAGGGGAGCGGCGTATCCTTGCTTGGCGTGGGTATTTCCGGTGGCGAAGCCGGAGCCAGACACGGACCCTGCATCATGCCGGGCGGCGAGGCCGCGGCCTACGAACGCGTGCGTGCGGTGTTCGAGGCGGCCGCTGCTCACGTCGCGGGCGAACCGTGCGTGACCTGGCTGGGGCGGGGCGGAGCGGGGCACCTGGTCAAGATGGTGCACAACGGCATCGAGTACGGGCTGATGCAGTTGATCGCGGAATCCTACGACCTCTTGAAGCGCGGATGGGGATTGTCCAACGACGAACTCCATCGGGTCTTCGACGCCTGGAACCGATCGGAGTCCGCGGCGTTTCTGATCGAAATCACCGCGCGAATTTTCCTGAAGAATGACGACGCATCGGATGGGCGCCTGATCGACACGATACTGGACGTCGCCCGGCAGAAAGGGACCGGTATGTGGACCTCGCAGCTCGCCATGGAACTCGGCGAGCCCGCGCCCACGATCGACGCGGCGGTGACAATGCGGTATCTCTCCGCGCTGGAGCTCGAACGCAAGACCGCCAGTGGCGCGCTCCTCGGGGCGGGTCAGGTGTTCGACGGTGATCGGAATGCGTTTCTCGAAACGCTTCACAACGGGTTCCACGCATCGATGCTCCTGACGTACGCGCAGGGATTCGCGCTCTTGCGTCGCGCATCCGACGAGTATGGCTATGACCTTCATATCGAGGATATCGCGCGCATCTGGCGTGGCGGCTGTATCGTCCGGGCGGCCGTGCTCGATCGCTTCATGGATGCGACCGCCGGCCCGTCGGCTCCGCGGAATCCACTGCTCGACGCGGACATCGCGCGCGAACTCTCGGGGAGGCAGGCGGCGCTGCGCACGGTCGTCAGCGAAGCGGCGCTTCATGGCATTCCCGCCCCGGCGTTCGCGTCCGCGATCGCGTACTACGACGCGTATCGAAGCGCGCGGCTTCCCGCCAATCTGATTCAGGCTCAGCGCGACTTCTTCGGTAGCCATACCTACGAACGGGTCGACCGCGACGGTGTATTCCACACGGACTGGGACAGCGAGTGAGCGTACGGCGGATGGGAATTGACCGGGCAGGCTAGCCAGCGTTGAGTTCCCACTCGCGCTCGATCCGGGCGATTGCGCGATCGATTTCGCTCACCTGCTCGCGCACGAGTTCGGCGAGCGCCGGGGGGCGCGCCGCGTCCGGAGCAAGGGATCGCACGCGGTCGGCGTATTGCCGCTCGATCGGATCGAAGAGCGAGCGTACGAACGCCCGTCGCTCCGCCGGAGAGAGCGCCACCGCAGTGAGCACACGATAGAGACGCCACCACAGCGATTCCGCGCGAAAGGCGTCGCGCGGCACGTCGACCGGGGAACCGGCGCGCAGGCCGGCCGTCCCCGTGGCTCGCACCGTCGCCGGAAGTCCGGCGTCGAGTGCCGTCGAGACGTAGATGCTCGCGCATGGCGGCTGGTAGCACCACCACAGGGGACTCGTCGACGGGAAATTCGGGTCGATTTCGACGACGACGGACGTCGCGGTGTTGCCCCAGGTGAACCCGGCCGGCGAGTCGTGCATGCACAACGTAAGCAGATCCGGAAGGGATGCATCGAACATCGGCCCCTCCAGGAACGTGTCTTCGTAATGATCGCGCAGGGTCGCCATAACGCTGGCGACATCGATACGAGGCGCATCGTTCGCGAGTCGCTGCGAAGCGCGACGCCAGCGCGGATGCGAGACCTGGCGCGCGATGTGTTCGTGATCGCTGTATGCGAGCGCGAAGTCGAGCGGGCGGCCCTTTCGCGGCCACCATCCCTGGTCGACGGCGTAGGCCGCGAGGTCGTCGCTGGCGGACGTCCACGTGTCGCGAATGGTCAACTGGTTCGAGAGCGCGTGCACGCCGGTCGTGAACCGCCGTGTCGCCCAACGCCGGCCCGCGGTTTCCAGAATCCACGCCTCGCGGGCATCGGCGATCACAAATGCGTTCTCGTAGCAACCCTCGGGAGCGTTCCGACCGACGATCGCCGGCGCCCACTGTCCGTACGCCTCAAGCAGGGTCGTGATCGACGACACCGTTTCCGCGGCGTTGCTGGCCGCGCTCGAGGCCGAGGCGCAGCAGTTCCATTCCCGTGAGTCCGAGCGTGCGTCGGTTCTCCGGGAAGATGGAAGCAGCGGGTGTAGACGGCCGTGTTGCCGCCGACCACGCCGGCTTCGTTGGCGCCGGTCTCGTAGCCCCAGCACCAGTAAGGTCGGCAACCGACCGTGCGCAGGCGCACCGGAGACTCGGGAACCTCGACGAACGCGCACGAAATACGCTCTGACGTGCTCGCGTTCTCGCGGGAATCAGACCAGACCTGGCACTCGCCAGCGGGACGGTCGCTGTTCTTGCCGAAAATCACCCGGCTTCGGGACGTCGAGTCGGGCAATGCAACGACGATGTCGCACATGGGAATCACCTCGATGGTTTCGAATAGGCGTCGGAGCACACGGCGGCATCGGAAGCCGGCGTCGTCTTGAACGTCTCAATCCTGGGCAAGATCGTCAAGCCTGCCGGGCACGGGGGGTTTCGCTTGCGGCGAGTGCGGCGTCCGCCTACGCTCTCGGCCAGACAGACTGGCAACATGCCGGAGTGGCGGAACTGGTAGACGCAGGGGACTTAAAATCCGCTGGAGCGAAAGCTCCGTGCCGGTTCGAATCCGGCCTCCGGCACCATTACAGGCGTCCTGGCGGCAAGTCCTGTAACGATCAGCGGATTAGCAGCGCGAGCAGGTTTACGCCAAAGAGCGCGGGGATCGCCCAGCGGACCGCGCCGCCGCGTTTCCACAGGTACACGAGCCCAGCTGCAGCAAGCAGATAGAGGAACGGATCGATCGGCGTGCGGTAACGCGGCCACGGCACAAAAGCGAGTAGAGCGACAAGCTGCGAGATGGTGACGGCGAGCAGCGTCCACGCTGCCCAGCGTCCGGCTCGCAGCGCGACGACCATGCCGATCAGGACAAAGGGGAGAAGGAATCGAAGAGGCAGGTATTCGAACTCGCGCGTCGACGGAGCGAACAGAGCCCAGAGCTTGGCGAAGAGGAGACGTGGCGCCTGGTGCAGGATTTCGGCGCGGTGGTCCAATGTGTCGCGGTAGAACCAGCGGTCCATTTCGGCCTCTCCAGAGCGCGGGAGCCTTTCCTGCATGATGGTCCATGCGTCCTGGATCGTGCCGCGTCCATTGCCGGCCCAGAAGTTCATGCCGCCGCACGTGAGCAGGGCCGGCCGGCCGAGCACGCGCTGGTTGCGCATGACCGCGGGCGCTATCACAATCGCGGCGCCGAGCAACAGACACATGAGCAGAGTGACGATCCGACGGGGAGAAAGGGATGCGCTGCCGCGTCGCCACGACACGAGCAACGCTGCCGCCCATACTGCGAGAATGCCGAAAATCGCCGCGAGCCCTACCGGGCGCGTTAGCGTTGCGAGGCCGAGAATCACGCCCGTGGTCACGACGCGCGCTGCCGTCCACCGCGCAACACGGCCGGTGCCCTCGATATCGACCATAGCCATGGCGACTGCGGCGCACAGGAAAAACGTGTAGAGACTCTCGGTAAGAATCTGACGCTCGAAAAAGATCGATGTCCAGTAAATGGCTCCGATCCATCCTGCGACGATTGCGACATCATGACCGATCGCGCGACGTGCGATGACGTACACGCAACCGACGACGCACACGCCAAAGAGGGCCTGGAGCGCGAGAACGACGCCGACGTGCCCGGAGGCACCGCCCGCCGCTGCGAGGAACACCGGGTACAGGAGGCTGCGGAATGCCCGCAGTTGCGTTCCCGGCGCGCCGGGGTCGTTATAGGCGAGGCGTGCCTCGTTGGAGAACGATGCTGCGAGCGCGACGAACGAGTGGCTGTCGGGCGCGCGAAACGGATCGATGGGGAGGGCAAAAGCGACAACGCGGACGGTCAGGGCGAGGGCAAGGGCCAGCAGCAGCTGGGTAGTTTGGCGTGAGCCGAATCGTTTCATGGATCGTCGGATCGGGTTTCTTGATCGGAGCGAGAAACGGGGTCATGACGCGCCCGCAGGTCGAGGATATCACAAACCGGGAGGCGTCTCCATGTGCGCCGACTACATCTGAATGCGGAGAATCCAGGCGGGGAGTATCGCGCCCACCAGCGAGGCGACGAGGAAGGTCGCGAGCCAGCCCATCCGTTTTCCAAAGACGGTGTAGCGATCGTCGTCGTACCCGACGTGAACGGCGGCGACCGGCGAGTTGCGCGGGATCGGCGGGAGACCCGGATGTACCAGCGGATCGGCGAAGGCGTGCGCCGAGCGGGTGCCGCCGATCGCCGACGCGCGTTCCTGCGTGACCAGCGGGAATTCGTAGGCGCTGCCGTAGCCCGATAGCGTGAGGCTCTGCTTGCCGGTCGAGACGACGTTGACGCGCCAGACGATTTCGCGGGACGCAATGGCGCGCACCGGGCGCGGATCGATGTCGATGCCCGCGCTTCCGCTCAAGGTGACGTCTCCGCCGCGAACGTCGACACCGGGGGCGAGCGTCGCCGTCACCAGGAGGCGATTGGACGGGACCACCGGTTTCGGGGCGAAACGCGCTTCGATCTGGAAGAACACCGGGAGAGCCACCACCAGCACCACCAGGATCGGCTTGAGGGCCACGCGCAGATACGATCCCTGCGACGCGATGGCGCCGAAGAGCGCGCGCGTAATCAGGACGATGTCGTCCGGGTAGAGGCGCATCTCGAGAATGCGCGCTTTGAAGACGTCGCGCGTCCGGCGGATGCGTTCCTGGTTCGACGTCGCCTTGTACAGCATGGCGAGTGCTGCCCCGGACACGGCGGATATGACGACCAGCGCCGCGGTCCGGTGCGATCCGAACGGCAGAAACAGGCCGTCGAACAGAAACGTGATGATGCGTGAAATCTCGCTCACGACGCGCTACGAGATATACCCGAGTCCTTCGAGCTGCTTCTTGACATCGGCGTCCGGGCTGGCGTCGTCGGTCTTGGAGAGTTCACGCTCGAGCACGTGGGCCACGAATTCGTCGACCGACGAATATCCCGCCTGCGACGCGGCCTGCTGGACGCGTTCCATCAGCGACTTGTCGAGACTGATCTTGTTCTTTCCAAACATCGGCGATCCTCCTTGGGGAGCGGGTTCGAAACTAGTGCCTGGCGCCGGTGCCGCCCGCGGGCGAGAACACATCGTGTCCCCGCATCTCCGGCAGCGGCGATACGCCGTATAGCGCGAGAATACTAACGGGAATGTCATACAACGCCGGCGTGGTGGCGGCAATCGGGCGGTTCGAGAGCAACACGCCCGGGACGAGGTTGTGGTCCATGCAGTGATCGCCCGTCCACTTGCCCATGTTGGGGACCAGCAGGGGCGTTGTGATGGTCCCCAGTGCGGAATCGTCGCTCGATCGATAGCCGCGATTGTAGCCGACGACCAGATCCGGCCCGTTTTTCGCCTCGGGCCCGTGGTAGACGTCGCTCGCCTTGTCGACCGCGGTGATCACCTGAGCCCCTGTCTCGGGGTCGCGGATCGCGAGTAGCTTCTCTTTGAGTTCGTTGACGAGCGCGTCGTACTGCGGACCCGGGGGGACCACGCCGCGCGACTCGCGCCCGGCGAGGTTGACGTAGAGACCGTTGATACCAACCGCGTAGGCACGCGTCCGGCGCCAGAAGACATTTCCAAACAGCGGGTGTTTTCCGGCCTCGTCGGGTCGGATCAGCGAGAGGTAGCCGTTCTCGAACAACCACCCGTTGAGATTCACTTTCTTGTAGTAGGGCGCAAAGCCGTGGTCGGAGAGGACGATCAGCGTGGCGTCCTTCGGAATGTGCGCGCGGACCTTGCCGAGCATCGCATCCATCGCTTCGTAAAGGACGACGAATCGGTCTTCGAAACCGTTGTCGTCCTTGTGCGCCGGATGGGCCGGGTCGACGTCGCGCCACAGGGCGTGACACGACTGGTCGATGGTCGACACATAGAAGAACAACAGCCCGCCGTGATAGTCGCGGAGCAGGACGTCGAGCATCCGGTCGCGCTCGGAGTAGATCGTATCGGTTTGCGCCACGAATTCCGAGTCGCCCAGCGCGCCGGCTTCGAGCGCCTTGGTGTCCTCGGCGATGCCTTGCGTGTAGAACCGCCCGATGCGGTCGGAGAGTTCCTTGACGTAGTCTTCGGGCGTGGACAGCGGAAGCGCGGGGTTGGACGGGTCGATGTTGATCGGCGACGCGTAGAGTTCCAGCGACGGCGACAGCGATCTCAGGTGGAATCGACACATCCCGTGGAGTTTCTTGAACGGTCCCATCAATTCGAATTCGACGGGAACCCACTCGCTCCATTCTCCGGAATGGAGAAACACATTCTCGGAACCGATCCGAATGCGAATCGCGTCGTTGGGGCGGTCGACGTCGACAGTGAACGGGCACTCGAGCGTCGGCTCGCTCTTGCGCAGCGAGTTCTTCGGACCCTCGAGGGCGGCGGTGAAGCGATCGTCGGCGATGTTTACCACGTAGGCGTGGCCGCCGGCGATGTTGGCGCCGGCCCACGACGTGTCGTCGGTATAGTAGGAAAACGTGCCGTAGGAACCCAGCAGATCGGGTGTGCCCATCCCGGCGAGCGTTTTCTGCTTCGTGTCGGCCGGAGGATAGTTCGCCGGAACACGGATGACGGTGCAGGGAACGCCGTGTTTCTCCAGTATCTGCCAGAACGCCTCGCCCTTGCGCAGGAGCACGGTCCCGCCGCCTGCGAGCGGGAGTGTCCAGTCGTCGAACGAAATCACGCGCGACGGTTCCTTGATGTCGGCGGCGGAGAAGATCGGCATGTACGATTCAGGGTCGCGATGGATGAAGTCAAAGATCCCGTGCCCGCCCGGATCCATTCCCGTTATGAAGTTGGACCAGGCCACCGGGCTCTGGGGCGGTATCGAGGTTTCGAGTTTGACGAACGCCCCGTTGTCGATCAGCGCTTTGAAATTCGGCATGTGCCCCTCGGCGACGAATTTCGTCAACATGTCGGGATCCATGCCGTCGATACCGAGCACGACGACCGACGGGATGTCGGCCGCCGCGGCCGCGGATGCGAACAGCCACGACGCCAGAAACAGCGGAAGCGCGCGCTTCATCGGGGAGACATGCTGCTGCCCAGCATGTAGGAGGGCACCGGAACGCCGAAGAGGTCGAGGATGGTCGGACCCATGTCGATCAATCGCGCGGGAGCGTCGTGGATGGGCACGTTCGTGAACATGACGCCGGGCACGACCGCAGAGTCCATGCAGTGGTCGCCGCTCCAGCGTTTGACGTTATCTTCGAAGAGTTCCGCGCCGACCGACCCCTTGGCGCAATCCCACGAGATCCGGTAGCCGACTTCGTAGCCGGGAAGCAGGTCCGGTCCGGTGAAGCGGTACGGACCTTTCATGTCGTTGGCGACGTCGATGACACGCCGGATCGGCGCTGTGCCGCCGTCACGCAGCGCCACGAGTCCCTCGATAATGCGGCGCTTGAGCGCGTCGGCTTCCGCGGGTTCCACGATGCCCTCGCGCTCGCGGCCCTTGAGATTCAGATAGATGCCGCCGAGGCCGAGCGCGTAGGCCTTCGTGCGCGTCCAGTCGATTGCGCTGAGGTATTCGCCGGGCGCCGCGCCATCCTTTACGGCGAGCAATCCCTGGTCGAGGAGGAATTTGTTCAAATCGACGCCACGCTGAAACGTGGTGAAGCCGTGGTCCGAAATGACGAAGACGGCCGCCTTCTTGTCGACGTGCGCCATCGTCTCGCCGACGAGGTCGTCCATGCGGCGGTACATGTCGTTGATGGTGTCGTCGTGACCTTCTCCGTCGCGCCCTGCGTTGGCCGGGTGCGCGGCGTCGCGATAACGGAAGAACATATGCTGGAGGCGGTCGCTGACGTCGAACACGCAGACCGCGAGGCCGCTGCGCAGCCGGGCCAGCGTGTGGCGCCACATCTCGCACCGCTCTTCGTGAATCCCGTAGGCCTGATCCAGCCATCCCTGTTCGTCGATGACGTCGTCGTTGAGTGCGGTCGTGTCTTCGGCCAGGCCCAGCGTGGCAAACGGGCCCTGGAGTTTCGACAGGTACACCGAAAACACGGACGGATACGAAATGGGAATCGCGGGCTTTTCCGGGTCCACGTGAATCGGCGTCATGTAAACCGCAATCGAACCGTTGAGCGACGTGGGAAGGAAGCGCGCGATCCCGTGCATGGTGACACCCCGCGTGGCCCGAAACGGCAGGCGCACCCAGGGCGTGTAGCGGCCGACTTCGAGGGCGATACGCGTGTCGCCCGCGACGAGTTCGTACTCGTGCGCGGATTGCGCGCGGCCGGACGCACGACGTATCTCGACCGTGGTGCCGACGATCTTGCCGTCGATCGGGCTCGGCGGTCCCGGGATTTCGACCGCGCCGCCGCCGGCCGTGATCGGGACGACCACGCCGCCGATCTCCGGTGGCGTCGGGTCGCTGGTGACGAGCGTAAACGAGCCCTGCGTCCCGCGCAGATCGGGCACGCACATGCCGGCGACCATCACGCCGTCGATCTTCTCGACGGGGAACGTGATGGGCACGCGCAAAACGCTGCTGAACACGCCGTGGTCGGTGAGCACGCTCCAGAAGGTCCGGCTTCGGCGCAGGCCGCGCACGCCGCCGCGCGAGATCGGAATCCGGATCGGACCGATGCGCAGGATTCGCGTGCTGCCGTAGACCTCGCTCGACGAGAGCTTGGGATTGTAGTTCCGCGGATCGCGCGCGATGAAGTCGTATATTCCGTGACCGGAACAGTCGGCGGAGGTGGCGAATGTCGACCACGCGACGGGCGAGAGCGCGGGCATCGACGTTTCGAGACGGCGGTAGGTGCCTTCGTCCCGCAGTTTGCGGAAATTGGGGAGTTCGCCGCGCGCCATCAGCTCGTCGCAGATGCCGGGATCGAGGCCGTCGAGGCCGAGCACGATCACCTTGCGCACCCTCGCCCGCTTGAGCGAGAGCCGGCGCTTCCATCCACGAATGGCGGCGCGGATCGGGAAGGTGAAGATGGCGAAGAACGCCGCGATGAACGCGACCGCCAGGGTGACGAACGACGAGATCAGAGCGAATCCGGCGCCGGGGCCGATGTACGCGTGTGCGGTGGCGGGCGCGAAGAGCGCCGCCGTGCCCAGGAAAATCAGGCTACTGGTTGTTCGTTTCGACATCGAGACTTCGCAGAATCATCGCCGGTACATCGATGAGCGTCAGGTCGCGCCCGGCGGGCAACAGGTCCGGACGGCTCGTCGCGAGGAACGCGTCGTCCCAGGTGTGCATGCCCTGAAGACGGCGCGGGACGACCACGTCCGAACCCCGCGCGCGACCCTTGAGATCGAATCCGTGCTCGGAAACAATGACCAGGTCGGGGCCTCGCGCTACTTCCGCCCCTGAGTATACATCGCGACCCCGGAATGTGTGCCGGATAATGCGCTCGCCGTCGTGGGTAAGTGCAGAGAAGACGGTCGAGAGTTCGTCTATCAGTGCGTCGGCCTGGCTGTCCGAGACCCCGCCGCGCGGGTACTTGCCGCGACGGTGCAGGTAGATCCGGGACGGGTCCAGCGCGAACGCGGTGGCGCGTTCCGAGATTCCGTCGATGTCGGTCGCGTCCGGCGTGGCGAAGGCGAGGTACCCGTGTTGTGCGAGGACCGCGTTCACATTGACCTCGTGTCGCGTCCGGCAGAACCCGTGGTCGGACAGGACGAAGAACCCGGCGGCCTCCTTGTCCTTCATGAAACGCTCGTAGACCCGCCCGATGAACGCGTCGATCGCGCGATAGTAGTCGAGAAAGTCGGCGTGGTGCGGGTGAGACTCGTCCTCGTAGGCGTCCATGAGGAAGTGATGGAGGCGATCGGTCCCCGTGATCACGACCTCCATGAGGTTCCATTTCTCTTCGTGCCAGAGCATGTCCATCAGTCGCTCGCGGAGCCGCAGGAGCTCATGCAGCTTCTTGAACAGCTCGGTCGGGTTGTCGCGGACCGAGCCGGCATCCAGGTCGACGACGTAGTCGAGATCGCGCAGGGTGCGGAGATAGCGCGCCGGAAACACCGACTTGTCCAGGTGTACCGCGACGAATCCCGACACCAGCGCGCCGTGGACCGGACGGGCGGGGTAGGTCGCCGGCTGATTGATCACGACGCTGCGCATCTTGCGTTCGCCGAGTCGGTCCCAGATCGTGTCGCACTTGAGATCCCGGAAGCTCGGGAAACTCTGCGTGTAGGTTCCCGGGTGCAGGTCGGTGAAGCCGAATATCCCGTGCTCGCCGGGATTGCGGCCGGTCATGAACGTCGACCAGCTCACCGAAGAAATCTCCGGGAGGGACACGGTCATGTCGTCGAGGGAACCGGCCGCGCCAATCGCGCCCAGGTTGGGCATGACACCGTCACGCGCAAAGCGACGCACCATGGAGCAGGGAACCCCGTCGAGGCCGATAATACATACGCGTCCGCCGGCCTGTTGAAACCACTTGAGTGCCATGTCGGTCGCCTTAAATGTACCCGAGGTCCTTGAGCCGCTTCTTGATGGTCTCTTCTTCCGCCGCCGAGTAGTCGCCGCCCACCGCCCGCGGAATGTACTCCATCACTTCGAGCGTGGTGATGATCTTTGCCACGCTTTCCTCGACGGACTCCTTGTCGCTCTCGATGACGATTTCGGCCTTGGCCGGCGCTTCGTACGGATCGTCGACGCCGGTGAAGTGCTTGATCTCTCCGGCAAGCGCCTTCTTGTAGAGCCCTTTGACGTCGCGCTCGGTGAGGACTTCGATCGGGCACTGGACGTAGACCTCGACGAATCGGCCGATCGCGCGGCGCATTTCGTCGCGGACTTCGCGGTAGGGAGAGATCGCCGCGGTGATCGCCACGGCGCCGTTGCGCGAGAGCAGTTTGGCGACGAAACCGATCCGGCGGATGTTGATGTCGCGGTCTTCTTTGGAGAAGCCCAGGCCCTTGCTCAGGTTCTCGCGGACTTCATCGCCGTCGAGTACTTCGACGTTCATGCCGCGTTCCAGCAGAATCTCTTCGACCTGGCGCGCAAGCGTGGACTTCCCGGAAGAGGGGAGCCCGGTGAACCACAGTGTAAATCCTTTCATGAGTCCTCCAGGGTCGGGTGTCGGTCAGATGATGCGCCCGATCATCTCGGACGTCGGTTCGATTGAAAAATAGTCGAGGATCGACGGCGCCACATCGTAGATCGAGATCTTGTCTGCCGACCCAGCCGGGGCGCGGCCGCGGTTGTGCCAGATGTAGATCCCTTCCTGCGCGTGGTTCGCGTCGTCGGGTCCCGTGTCGTTCTCGAAAATGTGAACGCTGTTGGTGCCGACGGTGCCGGCACTGCGCCAGTCCAGGTTGCCGAGATAGACGATCATGTCGGGCGGTATGCCCTTCGTCTTTCGATAGACGTCCTCGGGATAATAGACCCGCGTGCCGATCGGGTTCCCATTCTCGTCGCCGAGCGCCTCGATCTTCGCGCTCAATTCGCGCTTCACGCGGTCGACGTCGCCCGCCGCGATGGTGCCCTGCGGCTCCCGCCCATCGATGTTGAGGAAGATGCGCGCGTAGTAGCCGCCATCGCCCCACGCGGTCGTCTTCGTCCAGTCGACCATGTCGGGTTTGAGGCGCGTTGGCTTCGTCGGATAGCTCTTCAGGGTCAGATATCCTTCGCGGATCAGGAATTCGTTGATGCACACCGCACCGTGCATGCGCTTGGCCCCGTGGTCCGAGATGACGATGACCGACGTGTCTGCGGGCAGGACATCCAGCGTGCGGCCGATCTCGCGGTCCACGGAGAGGTAATATTGATGGATCACGTCCTCGAACGGGTTGCCGGCCTCGTAGAGGCGGTGTGCCGGATCGAAGTAGCGCCAGAACGCGTGGTGGAGGCGGTCCGGTCCCATCTCGACCATCATCGCGAAGTCCCAGTCCTCGGTGGTGACCAGCGAGCGAAACGCCTGGAACCGGTGTTTTGTCATGAGTTTGATCTGATCGAGCGTCTCCTGCTTGCGCTCGTTGCGAAAGTCCTTCACGTCGATGATGTAGTCGCCGTCGGCCACGGTGTCGAGCGTGGTTTTGAGTTCCGGCGGGTAGGTGAACGTCGCGGACTTATCGGGTGTCAGAAAGCAACTCACCATCAGGCCGTTGAGCGGCTTGGGTGGATAGGTCAGCGGCACGCCCATGACGATCGAACGCAGCCGGTTGCGCGAGAGTACGTTCCATACTGTCTTGGCGTCGACGTGGGTGGAATTCACCGTGAACGTGTCTTCGTAGACGTGCGTTGCGCGATTACGGAAGCCGTAGACGCCGAGCATGCCGGGGTCCTGAGACGTCATCATCGCCATCCACGCAGGCACGGTAATGGGCGGCACCGTCGAAACCATGTGGCCGTGGAGACCGTCCTGCATCAGTCGCTTGATGTTGGGCATCTCCTCGAGCCACGGGCCGAAGAGTAGCTCCGGCGTCACGCAATCGAGGCCGATGACGGCGAGTCGCTTCGACACGCTCATCGCTCCCGGGCGCCCGCGTAGTAACGCTGGAGGATTTCGGCGACTTCGTGGCGCGTGAATTCAACGGGCAGATCCTCGCCGCGGCCGAGCATCTCGCGGACTTTGGTACCGCTGAGGACGATGTGGTCGTCGCCGCCGTGCGGGCACGTCTTCTGGGACGCCATCGCGCCGCATCGCTTGCAATAGAACGAATGCTCGAAGAAGACCGGCGTGATGCCGAGCTCGCCGGCATCGAATTTCGAGAAGATGTGTTGCGCGTCGTAGGTACCGTAGTACTTGCCAACCCCCGCGTGATCGCGCCCCACGATGAAGTGGGTGCACCCGTAGTTCTTCCGGATCAGCGCGTGCAGGATCGCTTCCCGGGGACCGGCGTAGCGCATCGCGTACGGGAACGTGGACAGGGCCACGCGGTCGGCGGGGAAGTAGTGCTTCATCAGGGCCAGATAGCAATCCATGCGGGCCTCGGCGGGAACGTCGTCGGACTTGGTCTCGCCCATCGCCGGGTGAATGAGAAAGCCGTCGAGCGTCTCCATCGCGCACTTGATCAGGTACTCGTGCGCGCGATGAATGGGATTGCGGGTCTGGAATGCACACACGCGGTCCCATTCCCGCGACTCGAACAGGGCGCGCGTTTCGGCCGGGTCGAGTTCGTGATCCGCGAACGTTCCCGTGCGGCCCCGGTCGAACAGTGTCACGCGGCCGCCGAGGTAGACGTCGCCGGTGCTCTTCAGATACTGGACGCCGGGGTGTTGATCGTCGGTCGTGCCCAGTGCACGGGCGGCCTCGCTGTTCTTGTCCGGCGAGTAGGTCTCTTCGACGTCGATGATGCCGACGATCTCACCGTCGGGCGCGCGGAGGGCCGCCGCAAACGGAACCTTCCGGCCGGCCACCGTGGCGGACGTCGTGGAAAGCGTCACCGGCAGCGACCAGGGCAATCCGCCCGGAAGACGCATGGTGTCGAGGACGCTTTCGTATTCTCCGCGACGCATGAACCCCTCGAGGGGGCTCATGGCACCGATGGCAATCAGCAAGAGGTCGGACGCCTCGCGGGCGTTCATTCCAATGACGGGGAGTCCGACCGCGCGTGAACGAAGGGCGGAACGATCGGCGGAATCGGCGATGCGGGAGACGAGCGTCCCGCCGTGTGGAGCGATCATGGGTGTCCTCCCGGACGAAAAAATCAGTCGAGGTAGCCCAACCGGCGAAGTTTCTGCCGGATAGCCGTGAGTTCTTCAGGAGTGAAGCGTTCGGCCCGGTCGGCTTCGTGCTGGCTCAACACGTCGCGCAGCACGTAGACGATGAAATCGGTCGGGGAATTGAACCCCGATTCGTCGATCAACTGCTGAACTTTCGTGTACAGCGGCCGGGGAATCTTGATAGTTACCTTGTCCTGCTTCACAGAGAGACTCCAAAACGAGTAGGATTAGAGTACTATAAGAGGGTCCGGACGGGGAGTCAACCCCGCTGGATCGGTGCAGGCCTGACCTCGGGAGACCCATGAGACGACTGCTGAGTATTCTGCTGCCCGTCATCGGGCTGGCGATCTTCGCGTTCATCGTGGTGCGCGCCGGCCCCGGCCGGATCGCCGGCGTTCTGGGGGCGATCCGCATGCGAGATCTGGCGTGGGCTCCGCTGCTGATTGGCGGAATCGCGCTGACCCGGGGAGCGCGATGGCGGTACGTGTTGCGCTGCGTCGGGATCGATTACAGCCTTGCGCGGAGCACCCAGGTCTTCATGATCGGCTTTTTCGCGTCGGCGGTTACACCCGCGAAGGCTGGCGATGCCGTTCGGGCGATCTACGTTCGTAACGAGACCGGTCATTCACTTGGCGAGGCTCTGTTGACGGTCTTCGTCGATCGGATCTGGGACCTGGGATTCATTCTCGTTGCCGGCGTCGCGACCGCGGTCGTCTTTTCGCATCGCTATATCGCGATGCCGTCTGCGCCGCTGTTCATCGGTGGGGCGGTAGTTCTCGCGGGGCTCACGATCCTGATGATGCGCCGAGGATTCATGCGTGCGGTCTTGCGGCCGGTGTTTACCATTCTGGTACCGGCGCGTCACCGCGAGGGAATGGCCGCGAATTTCCACACGTTCTATGACGCGCTCCGAACATACGGAGGCGACCCCCGTCGCACGGCGGTGATGTTCGGGTTCACGCTCCTTTGCTGGGTGATTATCTTTGTCAACGCGGTCTACGTGTCCTGGCTCGTGCACGCACCGGTGAGTCCCGGATATATTGTTCTTATTATGCCGATCGTCACACTCGTCGAACTGCTCCCGTTTTCGGTATCCGGACTCGGCACCCGGGACGCGACCGTGATCTATTTCTTCAGCGTCGTCGGTGTGGGAAGCGCGGAGGCAGTCGGATTCTCGCTGATGTACATGCTCATCGCCACCTATCTCACCGCGATCGTGGGATTCGTCCTGTGGATGCGGAATCCCGTTCGCTGGCCCCGCTCGGGGTGACGGCGTGATCCTCGCGCCGTGGCAGACCGAGATCGTCGATCGCGGCGAGCTGTACCGGGTCGGGGGAGAGATTCGTGATCGTCTGATCGGGGTCGGCGATGTCGCCGATACCGACTTCCTGGTCCGCGGGATTCCCCCGGAAACACTCGAAGCGATGCTCGGCCGGTACGGGTCGGTACTGCTGGTCGGGAAGTCCTTCGGTGTGTACAAGTTCACGCCCACCGGTGAAACGCGGCCCGTCGACATCGTGTATCCGCGGCGCGAGCGCTCGACGGGAGTGCTCCATCGAGATTTCGAGGTCCAGTGGGACTGGACGTTACCGGTCGAAGAAGATCTCCGGCGCCGCGATTTCACCATCAACGCGATCGCCGAACGGCTGCCGGACGATCTGCGCGTCGACCCGTTCGGTGGGGCGCGGGACATCGAGCGACGCGTACTGCGAATGATCTTTCCGGAAGCGTTCGACGAAGATCCTCTACGAATTCTGCGCGGCGCGCGTTTCGCCGGGCGCTTCGGTCTCGCCGTTGACCCGGCGACGTGGTCCGCGATGCGGAGCGCCGCCCCGCTTACGGCGACGATCAGCCCGGAACGGGTCCAGGACGAGTTCACCAAAACGCTCACGCAATGCGATCGTCCGAGCGCGGCGATTGATGCATTGCAGCGCCTCGGCGTGCTTGTGTTTTGGTTCCCGGAACTGTCGCGTTGCGTCGGGGTGACACAGAACGAGTACCATCCGGACGATGTTTACTGGCACTCGCTCAAGACGTGCGATGCCGCGCCGCGATCAAATCTGCTCGTTCGCTGGGCGGCGCTGCTGCACGACACAGGGAAGGTCGACGCACGGCAGTACGTCGATGACGCGTTGGGCGAACGCGTTGTCTTCTACGGACACGAGTCGTTCAGCGCCGGGCACGCGGTGCGGTTGCTCGAGCGTCTGCGGTACGGTCATGCATTCGTCGATGCGTGCCGCCACCTCGTCCAGGAACACATGTTCCACTATGTGTCGGACTGGAAACCGGCCACGCTACGGCGATTCATGCGGCGAACCGGTATCGCTGTCCTCGACGACCTGTTCGCGCTACGGGAAGCGGACGCCCGGTCACGCGACTTGACCGCGGAGATCGAAAAACTCGACGAATTGCGGACGCGGGTCAGCGGGGAGTTGCGCGAACACGCGACCCTGCGCGTGACGGATCTTGCCATCGATGGCACCGACGTGATCGCAGCACTCGGAATCGCTCCGGGACCCGAGGTCGGCCGCATTCTCGACCGGCTGCTCGAGCGCGTGTTGGAATCGCCTGCACTCAACGAACGCGATGCGTTGCTGCGGATTCTGCGAGACGAGAAAAAAACGGCCGGGGAAACCCGGACCGGCAGGGGGAAATGAAAATGCAGAAAGCCCGCGCGAGTGGTGTCAGGGGTCTCCTTTTTGGCAGGTGCTGAGGAATGTCCTCGTTGCCGACTAAAAAGGTCGAGTAGGTATCTGGGGCAAGAAGCTACCTCACGCCAGGCTTTCTGCGTTTTTGAAGTTAGCGAGGTTCTTAGGCCTTGTCAACCGTTTTGTTTTGTGACAGTTAATGGAGGCGAAACGGAGCATCGACGATGGATGACACGCGGTTTCTGTCGGTCCTGAATGCGGCCCTGGAGGCCTGCGGGCTCGACCTGTCGGTTCCGGCTTCACCCCGCGACCCGGAGGCGGTGGCCGCCTGGGCCCGGTTTCTTTCGGCATGCGCCGAACAGGGCGTTTCAATCGCCGATCCGCGCTGGGCGCGCGTGGAACTGCGCCGCCGCAACGGGGTCCCGCGCCTGGCCCTTCCGTCGGGCGGGCCCTCGGACGCGCCCGCGGCCGGGCAGCAGGACTTCCGCGTCGGCCTCTCGCTCTTGATGTCCCTGTTCGGCAGCGACTCTCCGTCCGAATAGCTGCCACATTGACGGGCGACGCTGCTCATCTGGCGCACCCCCCCTCCCATCGAGAAGGCCACTCCGGGCGCGCAGCGAGATATCCGCTTGTGCGTTAATAGTTTAGACGCACGGAGGGGGCTGGCACGAGCCTTGTAATAGAGTGTGCGAGAATACCTGGCGCGGGTTGCGCCCGGACATCGAGTTGGGGCGACCCGACCACGGAAAGGAATGAACGAAGAATCATGGGAAAAACAATCGGTATCGATCTGGGAACGACCAATTCGTGCGTTGCCATCATTGAGGGTGGCGAGCCGAAGGTGATCCCCAATCCGGATGGCGCGCGGACGACCCCGTCGATCGTCGCCATCACCAAGGATGGTGAGCGCCTCGTCGGCCAGTTGGCCAAACGCCAGGCGGTCACCAACCCGGAGAACACAGTCTATTCAATCAAGCGCTTCATCGGCCGGAAGTATTCCGAAGTAACGAACGAGATGCGCATGATCCCCTACAAGGTCACGGAGGGCGACGGCGGGTCCGTCGTCGTAGCCATTGCCGGGCAGAATTACTCGCCGCCCGAGATTTCCGCCATGGTGCTTCAGTATCTGAAGAACGCCGCGGAATCGTATCTCGGCGAGACCGTCACCGACGCCGTCATTACGGTGCCGGCGTACTTCAACGACAGCCAGCGTCAGGCGACGAAAGACGCGGGGAAGATTGCCGGACTCAACGTCAAACGTATCATCAACGAACCGACTGCGGCCGCGCTGGCGTACGGCCTCGATAAGAAGAAGAAGGACGAGACAGTCGTCGTGTATGACCTTGGCGGCGGCACGTTCGACGTGTCCGTGCTGGAAATCGGCGATGGCGTTTTCGAAGTGAAGGCGACCAACGGCGACACGCACCTCGGTGGCGACGACTTCGATCACCAGGTGATCGAGTGGCTGGTCGGCGAATTCAAGCGCGAGCAGGGAATCGATCTGTCGAAGGACGCGATCGCGTTGCAGCGGTTGAAGGAAGCGGCGGAACGCGCCAAGTGCGAGCTTTCGACCGCGATGCAGTCGGAGATCAACCTGCCGTTCATCACGGCGGATGCCACGGGTCCGAAACACATGAACGTCAAGTTGACCCGGGCGAAGCTCGAGCAGCTGATCGGAGACCTGGTCACCAGGACCGTCGAGCCGTGCAAACGCGCGCTGGCCGACGCGGGCCTCAAGCCGTCGGACATCGACGAGGTGATCCTGGTTGGCGGATCGACGCGCATTCCGATGGTTCAGCAGAAGGTCAAGGAACTCTTCGAAAAGGAACCGCACAAGGGTATCAACCCGGATGAGGTCGTTGCTATCGGCGCCGCCATTCAAGCCGGCGTACTTGGCGGCGACGTTCGCGACGTGCTGCTTCTCGACGTGACGCCGCTCTCGCTCGGAATCGAAACGCTGGGTGGTGTGATGACGCGGCTGATCGACCGGAACACGACGATTCCGACGCGCAAGAGCGAGGTCTTCTCGACCGCTGCCGATGGACAGACGGCGGTCGACATCCACGTGCTGCAAGGTGAGCGTGAAATGGCGACCGACAATCGCACCATCGGGCGTTTCCAGCTCGCGGGGCTTCCGCCGGCGCCGCGTGGCGTGCCGCAGATCGAAGTCGCGTTCGACATCGATGCCGATGGCATCATGAATGTGTCGGCCAAGGACAAGGCGACCGGCAAGGAACAGAAGATCGTCATCAAGGCGTCGAGCGGTTTGAGCGAGTCGGAGATCGAGCGCATGGTCAAGGACTCCGAGCATTTCCACGACGAAGACAAGCGCAAGCGCGAAGAAGTGGACGCCCGGAACGCCGCGGACACGCTGGTCTACCAGACCGAGAAGAACATCAAGGAGTACAAGGACAAGGTGGACGCATCCGACGTGAGCCGGCTCGAAACCGACGTGGAGTCGGTACGGACTGCGCTCAAGGGCTCGGACGCTGCCGCGATCAAGTCCGCGACGGAGAAGCTCAACGCGACCTGGCAGGAGGTGGCGCAGCGCATGTATCAGCAGGCGTCGGCGTCCGACCAGGCGTCGGGCGACGGGGCTGGTCCGGGCGGTGACTCCGAGTCCCAGTCCGGCCCGGAGTCTCAGGGCGACGTGGCGGACGCGGAGTACGAGGTGCTCGACAACGACAAGAAGGCGTCGTAACCCGACGCGGCGTATCGCACGCAAAAGGCGGCGGGCCGAGAGGCCGGCCGCCTTTTCTCTTGACCCGACGGCGAACGGGCATTACCCTGCCATGGCTCCTAACATCAACCGGTTAGGGCGATTAGCTCAGCTGGCTAGAGCGCCTGCTCGACACGCAGGAGGTCAGTGGTTCAAGTCCACTATCGCCCACCATTCTCGTTTTCTCATTCGCCGCATGGAACGGTGACCGCCATGGTCCGGGTGACCCTCCCCAATGGTTCGACAGAGACCTTCGATCGCGACGCGATCCCCGTCGCGGAAGTCGTGGCCACGCTCGGGGAGCGTGCCCGCGGCGACACCGTCGGCGTGTTGTTTGGCGGGGAACTGCGCGATGTCTACCAGACCATTTCCGGCGATGGCACGCTCCGGCCACTGAGGGACAACGACGAACAGAGTCTTTATCTCCTGCGGCACACCGCGTCGCACGTGCTGGCCCACGCGGTCAAAGAACTCTTCCCCAACGTGAAGTTCGCCATTGGACCGCCAATCGACAACGGGTTCTATTACGACTTCGAGGTCGAGCAGCCGTTCACGCCCGATGATCTCGCGCGCATCGAAAAACGGATGAACGAGCTTCTCAAGGAGAAGCTACCGATTCACCGCGAGGTGTGGGACAAGGCGAAGGCGCGCGAGCATTTTTCGCACCTCGGACAGCGTTACAAGCTCGAGTTGATCGACGACATCCCGGGAGACACTGTCTCCATCTACACCGTGGGGAAGTTCGTTGACCTGTGCGCGGGGCCGCACATCGATTCCACGCGCCGGATCAAGTACGTGAAGATCCTCTCCACCGCCGGCGCGTACTGGCGGGGGGACTCGTCGAAGCCGATGCTGCAGCGGATCTACGCCACGGCGTTCTTCAAGAAGAGCGAACTCGATGCGTACCTGAACCAGCTCGCCGAGGCGGAGAAGCGCGACCATCGCAAACTGGGAAAGGCGCTCGACCTGTTCGACATCAAGGAAGAGGCCGGCGGCGGCCTCGTGTTCTGGCACCCGCGCGGCGCCGTCGTTCGCGAGGTGATGGAACAGTATCTGAAGACGGAATACCGGACACGCGGCTACCAACTGGTCTACACGCCGCACATCGCGAAGGCCGATCTCTGGGTGACGTCGGGGCATCTTACCTACTATCGAGAGAACATGTTCACCATGGACGTCGACGGGCTGGAATACGTCGTCAAGCCGATGAACTGCCCGGGGCACATCCTGGTGTTCAAGCGCAAGCTGCACAGCTTCCGGGATCTCCCGTTCGGTTGGCGGAAATGGGGACGGTGTATCGCCATGAGTTGTCGGGTGCGTTGCACGGGATGCTACGCGTTCGTGGATTCACGCAGGACGACGGTCATATCTTCTGCACGCCGGAACAGCTTCCGGGCGAAGTGGACGGCGTGCTGGATTTCGCGATGACGGTACTGCGGCGCTTCGGGTTCGACACGTTCAACGTCGAGCTCGCGTGCGCGACCCGGCCAACCCGTCGAAGTATGCGGGTTCGGACGAAGAGTGGCAGATGGCGGAGACGGCGCTCGAAGACGCGGTCAAGCGGCACGGTCTGGCGTACAAGCGCATGGAAGGGGAAGCGGTTTTCTACGGGCCCAAGATCGACGTGAAGGTAATCGACGCGATCGGCCGGCCGTGGCAACTCTCGACCATCCAGTTCGACTTCAACCTTCCGCGCCGGTTCGACGTCACCTACGTCGCCAGCGGGGGCGAGCGCAAGTCGGTCGTGATGGTGCACCGGGCGCTGTTCGGTTCGGTCGAGCGCTTCATGGGGATCCTGACCGAGCACTACGCCGGGGCCTTCCCGACATGGCTCGCGCCGGTTCAGTGCGTGGTGTTGCCGATTACCCAGGAGGCCGCGGCCTATGCCGAATCGGTGGCCGCCGCGCTACGGGCGGCCGGAGTCCGGGTGGAAATCGATGCCCGCGAGGAGAAGATCGGATACCGCATCCGGGAGGCCGAGGTCCACAAGGTCCCGTATATGGCCGTCGTCGGCGCCCGGGAGGCCAAGGATTCGGTCGTGGCGGTCCGGGCGCACGGGCGGGGTGACCTCGGCCAGAAACCCCTGGACGCGTTCGTCGCGGAAGTGGTTGACGAGGTCGCGGCGCGCGCTTAGTATCTCCATTTACATACCGGCCGGGAAGTTGCGTCGGCCGACAACGGACAAGCAGGGACGGTCGTCCCTCACCTGCCATCGTCGATTGATCGGCTAGGTCACGTAGAACGTCTCGGACGCCAGTGGTGTCGCGGGGCCAATGCGGATGCCTGGCATCCGTTTTTTTTTGAGTTGGGAGGCAACCAATCAGTTTCGACCGAATGAAGAAGCCGCGGATCCGCGCGAACGAGCAGATCCGTGTCCCGGAGATCCGGGTGATCGACGCGGAGGGGAACCAGCTGGGAGTCCTGGCGACGCAGCAGGCGCTCCAGATGGCGCGTGAGCAGGGACTCGACCTGGTCGAGGTCTCGCCGACCGCGCGCCCGCCCGTGTGTCGGATCATGGACTTCGGAAAGTTCAAGTACGAGCAGAGCAAGAAACAGAAGCAGTCCAAGAAGAAACAACACACGTTTCAGGTCAAAGAGGTCAAGTTCCGCCCGAAGACCGAGGAACACGACTACCAGTTCAAGCGGCGTCACGCCGAAGAATTTCTCGAGAAGCATTACAAGGTGAAGGTCACGGTGATGTTTCGCGGGCGCGAGATGGACCACCGCGAGATGGGATACCGGATCCTCGATCGTCTCGTAAAGGATCTGGCGCCGATCGGTCAGGTCGATCGGCAACCGGAATTCGAAGGGCGTCTGATGGTGATGTATCTGGCGCCTCTGCCAGGTCGTCCGCCGGCGCCGAAGCCGCGTCCGGCTCCATCGACTGAGAACAGCAAAGTGAGTGACAACGCCAGCGCAAAGGAAGAGAGCCATGCCGAAATTGAAGACAAGTCGGTCGGCGAGGAAACGGTTTCGTAAGACCGGCACGGGCAAGGTCAAGCGGAACCGGGCTTTCAAGAGCCATATCCTGACCTCGAAGACGAGAAAGCGGAAACGGAATCTGCGCAAAGGGACGATCGTTCATTCGACCGACATGAAGCGCATCCGCCGGTTACTTCTCATCTAGTTAGATAATCGGCCGAATCCCAACTACCAGCGAACGCGGGCCGGCGTCTCCCGCATGTCCAATGACGCCGCAAGGAGGTATTCGTCATGCCACGCACCAAGAACACGGTTGCGGGACGGGATCGCAGAAAGCGCATCCTGAAACAGGCCAAAGGTTATCGCGGAGGCCGCCGCACCCTGTACCGGACCGCCCGCGAGACCGTCGAACGCGCGCTCGTCTATGCATACCGGGATCGCAAGCAACGGAAACGTCATTTCCGCACGCTGTGGATCGCTCGTATCAACGCAGCCGCTCGCATCAACGGGATGTCGTACAGCCGCTTCATCAACGGTCTCAAGAAGGCCGCCGTCGACATCGATCGGAAGATGCTCGCCGAGATGGCGGTCAACGACGCCGACGGGTTTCGCAAGCTGGCCGACGTCGCCAAGGCGGCGTGGGACGGCGGGAGCCACTAGGGAATCCGCCGCCTGATGGACCCGGCGCAAATCGAGTCCTCAATCCGCCACGACATCGCCGCGTGCACGACGCCGGATGCCCTCGAAGTAGCCCGGGTGAAGTACCTCGGGCGCAAGGGCGTCATTACGGCCATGCTGCGCACGATCGGCGACGCCGGGCCGGAGGAGCGCCCGCGGATCGGAGCCGAAGCGAACCGCCTGAAAGCCCTGGTCGAGACCCTGCTGGAAGAACGGCGGGACGCGATCGGTGGCGGCGAGCGCAACGAGTACTACTCGGCGCCGGTCGATGGAACGCTGCCCGCGACTCGCGGGGTGGTGGGGTACCGCCACGTGATCTCGCAGACGCTGCGTCGCATGAAGACCATCCTGGAGGGGATGGGTTATCGGCAGGCGCGCGGTCCCGAGGTGGAACTGGAGTACTACAATTTCCAGGCACTCAATTTTCCAGACGAGCACCCGTCGCGCGACCTCCAGGACACCTTCTACATCTCACGCGACATCCTGCTTCGCACACATACCTCACCGATCCAGGTTCGCTTCATGGAGGAACACAAGCCTCCGTTGAAGATTTACGCGCCCGGTCGCGTCTATCGGAACGAGGCTATCGATCCGTCGCACGCCGCGGAATTCCATCAGGTCGAAGGACTCTACATCGACACTGACGTGTCGATGGCCGACCTGCGCGGGGATCTCCTCTTGTTCCTTCGCGAGTTGTTCGGGCCGTCGACGGAACTGCGTTTCAAACCGCATTTTTTTCCGTTTACTGAACCCAGTGTCGACGTCGACATGACCTGCTTTTCGTGCAACGGGAGCGGCTGTGGAATCTGCGGACAAACCGGTTGGATCGAAATCCTTGGTGCGGGCATGGTTCACCCGAACGTTCTCCGCGCCGTCGGCTACGACCCGGATCGATATTCGGGATTTGCGTTCGGAATCGGCGTCGACCGAATCGCGATGATTCGTCACGGCATCCCCGACATCCGGATGTTCCTGGCCAACGATCTTCGTTTTCTCGAGCAGTTCCCGGAGGTGGAGCCGTGAAGGTGTCACTCTCGTGGCTCCGCCGCTACGTTGACATCGCCGTCGACGCGCCGACACTCGCGCACGACCTCACGATGCATGGCATCAAGGTCGAGCGGCTCGAATCATCCGGACTCACCGAGCGCGCGGTCGTCGTGGGGCAGGTGCTCGAAGCTGTTCCGCACCCGGACGCGGATCGACTCCGGGTCTGCCGGGTCGACGTCGGATCCGGGGAAGCACTGGAGATCGTCTGCGGAGCGCCCAACGTCGCCGCCGGACAGCGTGTCGCCGTTGCTCTGGTGGGCGCGCGTCTTCCCAATGGCGTGAAGCTGCGCAAGAGCAAGATCCGCGGCGTCACCTCCAATGGCATGATCTGCTCGGAAGTGGAGCTGGGACTCGGCGGTGAATCGGGCGGCATCCTCGTGCTCCCCGCGGACACGCCGATCGGCGTTCCGCTGATCGACGTGCTCGGGACGACCGATGCCGTGATGGAACTGGAAGTCACCCCCAATCGTCCCGACCAGCTCGGACACATCGGGGTCGCGCGCGAGATCGCCGCACTCTACGACACGCCGTTGCGTCTCCCGACGAGCGACGAAATCCCGACGTCGAACGGCGACGTCGACGTTCAGGTCGAGATCGAAACCCCCGACGATTGTTATCGCTTCGTCGGCCGTGTCCTCCGTGGGGTCAAGGTCGGGCCGTCACCCGCGTGGCTCGCGGGCGCGCTCGAGAAGGTCGGTATTCACCCGGTAAACAACATCGTCGACGTGACCAACTACGTCATGATGGAGTTCGGACAGCCGCAGCACGCCTATGATCTCGGCGCCCTGCCGTCCGCGCACATGGGTGTACGCCGTGCGCGCCGTGGCGAGTCGCTGGAAACACTGGACGGCGTTAGGCGGGAACTCGGGCCGGAACACCTGGTGATCACCTCGGACGACGATGTGGTTGGCGTCGCGGGCGTCATCGGCGGATCACCGACGCGGATCACCGACGGAACGACGGACCTCCTCCTCGAGTGCGCCGCGTTCAGTCCCCGCACGGTTCGGGCAACGCGTCGCTCGCTGAACGTCAGCACGGACGCCTCGTATCGTTTCGAGCGGGGAAGCGATCGCGACGTTTGCCGGCGTGCGTCGGATCGCGCAGCCGGATTAATTCTCGAGGTGGCGGGCGGCCGCGCCGAAGCGATCGTCGACGTGTATCCCGCTCCGTGGGGCGACCGACGGGTCTCGGTGCGCCGCTCCACCGTGAAGCGTCTACTGGGTGAAGCGCTTTCCGCTGAGACGATCGCGGCGCTGTTGCGGCGACTGGAGTTCGAGCCGCTCGCCGTCGACGCGGAAACGGTCACCGTCACCGTGCCGACGTTTCGATGGGACATCTCGGAGGAAGCCGACCTGGTGGAGGAAGTCGCACGTATGCACGGCTACGACAACATCGGACGCGGCTGGCGATACCGCGCAACGGTGCCGTCAGCGCCCGAGCCGTTCGACCGACTGCTCGACCGCGTCGCGGTTCATCTCGTATCGCGCGGACACACGGAGGTCGTGACGAGCGCCTTTACCGACGGGCGCGAGCTGGAATGGTTCGAGTGGGCCGATAGCGACGTTCGCAGCCACCCGATTCCGTTGATGAATCCTTTGTCGGCGAATCACGCGTATATGCGAACGCACCTGGCGCCGGGAGTGCTCGACGTCGTCGCGCGTAATATTGCGCACGGTCAGCGCGAGGTGAATGTCTTCAGCATCGGTCGCGTGTTTCTGCGCGCCGAGGGAACCAGCGGACTACCCGACGAGCCGACGCACGTGATGATCGCACGCACGCGGCCGGCGGGTGCGAGTTTCTGGCGGAGCACCGCCGATCCTGCCGATCTGTTCGAAATCAAAGCGGAGGTCGAGCTGCTGCTGGCGGCGGTTCGACGTCAGGCGCTCGACGAACTGTCATTCGACTTCGAACCGGCGAGCGGTCGCTTTCGGTATTACGACCGCAAGCAGACCGTGATCGAAGGCGGGATTGCTCCCGCGCGCGCCGCGCGCGCTCTCGGTATCGAGCAACCGGTATGGATGGCGACCGTGGACATGTCTGCGCTCTTCGACATGCAGGCGGGCGCGCCGACGTTCCGACCGTTTTCGGAGTACCCGGCGTCGCGACGCGACCTGTCTCTGGTGGCGCCTCCGGGAGTTGCCTGGCTCCAGATCGAAAAACATGTGGTAAAAGCTGGAGGGCGATTGCTAGAATCCCTGCACGTGTTCGACGTCTTCCGCGGCGCGAACATCGGTGCGGAGCGAACGGCCTATGGCGTTCGACTGGCGTTCCGCTCGAACGACAGCACGCTCACCGACGCGGAGGTCGACGCCGTGGTCGGCCGTATCGTGGCCAAGCTCGACGGTGAGCTCGGCGTGACCCTGCGATCGTGAACCGCAAGGAGACCGACCGATGGAAGGTACCGGCGCACTCGAGAAGCTGAACCTCCTCGAGGACCGTATTGCGCAGACGACGGAGCGCTTCGCCCGTCTCAAGGAACAGTACCGGGCGCTCCAGGAACAGAAAGAAACGCTGGAACGCGAGATCGATGGATTGCGCGACACCAACCGGGAAATGAGCGAGCGCATCGGCAATCTCAAGATGAGCAACGAGAGAATCGTGAGTTCGCTCCACAAGGAAGAAGTGAAGAAGCGGATCGATCGGGTGATCGAGAAACTGGGTGAGTTGCAACTCTAAGTCGAGGCGAAGGACGACGATGGAAGACACACGTGCAACATCGGTCGAAATCCTGGGGCGCGAATATCGGATTCGCGGCAGCGCCGACGAGGAATACGTCCGCGAGGTCGCCCGCTACGTCGACGCCAAGCTGCGCGAGGTATCGCAGGGAACGACGTTGCCATCTTCCGAGCGAGTTGCTATCCTTGCGGCCATGAACATCGCCGACGAACTCTTCCAGTTGCGTCGCGCGACGTCCGAGGAAATCACGCATATCGAAGAGCGAACGCAGAGCCTGATCGGCCTGCTGGACGACAATCTTTCCGCGGGGTAAGACCCCGCGGGCGAAGGACGAGTGATCGACGAACGATCGATTTGATATTTTTGAAAATTCCCTACCATGTTCGTGACGATAAGGTAATTTTTGAGCCAACACCTTACAAAGGGAAGTCTCGATCGGATCGCACTGTGTAGCCACCTCGTGTGGTCGACAAACCGGTTCGTAGGGGCGTCCACGTGAACCAGACTGGTTCATGAGTTCCCTTGCACACGGCATAGCGTGGGGAATTTTCTTTTTCCGCCGCCGGCTCCCATCCCCGGTTCCCGTTTCCTGATCGTTTGCCTTGAGGCGTCGCGGGCGCGCCGCCCCCGGAGCCGCGGAAGTGGCGTGGAGCCGCAGGCACCGCTTGGACCTCGGTCGCAAAGGACGGGCAACGCGTGATCATTGCATTTATCGGAGACGTGGTCGGCAAGAGCGGCCGGCGCGCGGTGGCATTCACCGTTCCGCGGCTGCGCTCGGAGTTCGCCGCCGACATTGTCGTGGCCAATGCCGAGAATTCCGCCGGTGGATTCGGTGTGAACCCCGAGGGAATCGCGCACATGGAATCGATCGGCGTGGACTTCTTCACCACCGGCAATCACGTCTGGGACAAGCGCGAGGGCATCCCCCTGCTCGACGCCAAACCGAACATCGTTCGCCCGGGAAACTATCCCGGCGAGGCCCCCGGTCGCGGCGCGGCCGTGGTTCCCGGGACCGACGGTCGCGTGGCCGTGGCCAACGTCCAGGGCCGCGTATTCATGCCGGCGCTGGACTGTCCGTTTCGAACCATCGACCGGCTGCTCGATTCGTTGCCGAAGACGGTTCGAATCATCCTGGTGGACATGCACGCGGAGGCAACGAGCGAAAAGATCGCGATGGGGTACTACCTCGACGGACGCGTGTCCGTGGTGCTCGGGACCCATACCCATGTGGCGACGCGCGACGCGCACGTGCTTGCCGGCGGAACCGCGTACGTCACCGACGTTGGGATGACCGGGTCGTTCGATTCGATCCTTGGCGTCGAGAAAGCCGATGTCATCGAACGGTTCCTGTCGATGCGGCCCACGCGCTTCGAGGTGGGCAAGCGCGACGTCCGCTGCGACTTTATCGTCGCGGATATCGATGACGCGACGGGCAGCGCCCGTTCGATTACGCACCATCAACTGGCCCTGGAGGATTGAATGCAGCTCCTCGATGGAAAGCTGGCCGCAACCCAGATCAAAACGGAAGTCGCCGCGACGGTCTCCGCGCTCGGCGGCCGCAAGCCCGTACTCGCGCTCGTGCGCGTGGGCCAAGATCCGGCGTCGAAAGTCTACGTGGCGAGCAAGGCTAAGGCGTGCGAAGAATGCGGCATCGGCTCGCGCAACGTCGAGTTGCCCGAGGATTCGTCGGAGGACCGCGTACTCGGCGTGTTGCGCGACTTCAATGACGACGACGGTGTGGACGGCATTCTCCTGCAGCTTCCGCTTCCGCGCCAGGTCGATGCCGATCGCGCCATTCGGACGATCGACCCGTCGAAGGACGTCGACGGGTTTCATCCCGAGAGCCTGGGGCGTCTGGCGGCGGGCAATCCGGGGTTCGTCCCGTGTACCCCGCTCGGCATCCGCGAACTTCTCGTGCGCAACGGCGTCGAGACGCAGGGTGCAAACGTTGTCGTGCTGGGGCGCAGCGTCATCGTCGGCAAGCCCGCGGCGTTGCTCTTCGCGCTCAAGGGCGCCGGTGGCGACGCCACCGTGACGATGTGCCACAGCCGCACGCGGGATATCGGTGCGCATACGCGTAACGCGGATATCGTCGTCGCGGCGATGGGCGTGCCGCTGTTTCTCAAGGGTGACATGGTGCGAGACGGCGCCGTCGTCGTCGACGTGGGCATCAACCGCGTCGCCGACCCGTCGGCGAAGAAAGGATACCGCATCGTGGGCGACGTCGACTTCGATGCGGTTGCCCCACGGACGTCGTTCATCACTCCCGTACCCGGCGGGGTCGGGCCCATGACGGTGGCGATGCTGATGTCGAACACACTCGCGGCGGCCCGCGCGCGACGCACCGGGTCGTGAGCGATACCGTGCCGCAGGTCTATTCGGTCGCCGAGATCAACGCGATCGTGCGCGAACTCATCGAAGGCGAGTTCTCCGACGTCTCCATCAGCGGCGAGGCGTCGAACGTTCGCGTGCACTCTTCGGGACACGTCTACTTCAAGCTGAAAGACGCCGGCGCGCAGCTCTCCGCGGTGTGTTTTCGCGGCGACGCGCGCCTTCTCGATTTTCGTCTGGAAGACGGCGTACAGGTGATCGCGCGGGGGCGCCTGACGGTCTATGAGGCCCAGGGTTCCTATCAGCTCGTGGCGCGCGCGATCGAGCCTGCCGGACGTGGCGACCTCGAGCGTGCGTTCCGGATGCTGGTCGCGCGCCTGCAGGCGGAAGGGTTGTTCGACGATGCGCACAAGCGGCGGTTGCCGCGCTTTCCCGCGAGAATTGCGGTGATCACGTCACCGACGGGCGCGGCGATTCGCGACGTTCTCTCGACGCTCCGGAGACGTTTTCCCTGCGTGGAGGTGCTCGTGATTCCGGTCGTCGTCCAGGGCGACGCCGCGGCTGCGCAGATCGTGCGGGCGCTGGACGCGGTGTCGGAGCGTTCGGATATCGATGTCGTCATCGTCGGCCGTGGCGGTGGCAGCATCGAAGATCTCTGGGCGTTCAACGACGAGGGGATGGCGCGGGCGATCCATCGCTGTTCGGTCCCCGTGATCAGCGCCGTCGGGCACGAAAGCGACGTGACCATCGCGGATTTCGTGGCGGACCGCCGTGCGGCGACGCCAACTATGGCGGCGGAGATCGCAGTCCCGGACCGCACCGACGTTCTGCGTCATATCGTTGCCGTCGAGCGGACGCTGTCGGGGCGGGTGCAGGAGCGGATCGAACGCTCGCGCCGGCGAATTGCCGAACTCGTGCGCAGCTATGCGCTCGGGCGGGTCCGCGGACGAATCGAGCACGCCATTCAGGGACTGGATTTCACCACCGTCCGGCTGGCGCGGGCAAAACGGGCCCGCGCCCGTGATGGGGCGGCACGCCTCGAGGCGATCACCGGCCGGCTGGCCGCGCTCGATCCTCAGAGTGTATTGCGTCGCGGTTACGCGGTGTGTGCGGAGGCAGGGTCCGGACGCGTCGTGCGGGACGCGACCCACGCGTTGTCTGCCCGCGACGTCCGGCTGACATTCCACGACGGCGCGGTCGCGGCCGACGTGCGCGCGCCGATTCATACCCGGGAGACACCATGACCGACCCGACATCGATGACATTCGAAGAGGCAATGGCTCGTCTCGAGCGAATCGTCAACGACCTCGAGACCGGAACGCAGTCGCTCGAGGAATCGCTCGCGAAATTCGAAGAGGGCATCGCGCTCGGCAAGCGCTGCCGCGAGATGCTCGAACGCGCCGACATGCGCGTTCGCGCGTTGGTCGAAGGTCCGGACGGCGCGTTGGAAGAAGGGACGCTTCCGGATGAATCCTGACGAGTCGTTCCGCGCCCGCGCGGACGACGATCGTGCGGCAGTCGAATGCCGGCTGACGGAGATCCTCGACGAGTTCGCCGGGCAGCATGCCGGCATGAAGGACGCGATTGCCTATTCGCTGCTCGGCGGCGGAAAGCGCCTGCGTCCGCTCCTTTGCCTGTGGACGCACGACGCCTTCCTAGGTACGCGGCGCACGGCAGCGCTCGACGCCGCGTGCGCGATCGAGTGCGTGCACACGTATTCGCTCGTTCATGACGACCTGCCGTGCATGGACAACGACGACCTGCGGCGGGGCAAGCCGAGTTCGCATCGTCGCTTCGGTGAAGCGACCGCGGTTCTGGTCGGCGACGCATTGCTGAATCTGGCGTACGAGGTCCTCGCGCGCGTCGGCCGCCACGGCCTCTCGGCTGATGCGGTGGTGGACGCCGTTGCCGTGCTGGCGACCGCAGCCGGAACGGCGGGACTGATCACGGGACAGGCGCTCGACGTGGCACCCGACGCGAACAGTAACGCGGCCGCGGTGGACCGGATCCACGAGTTCAAGACGGCGCGGATGATCGCGGCGTCGATGGAGTTGGGGACGGTCGCGGCCGGCGCGAGCGCAGACGCGCGCGAACGGGTGCGCCGAGCCGGGCTGCTTGCGGGGAGCGCCTTCCAGATCATTGATGACGTCCTCGATCTCGAAGGGAGTGAAGAATCTCTGGGCAAGACGCCGGGGAAGGATGTAAACGAGGGCAAGGTGACCTTTCCCTCGGTCGTCGGAGTCGAGCGCGCACGGCAGACTGCGAGGGAGCGGGTGGGCGCGGCGCTGGCGGCCATTCCGGAAGCCGCGGGGACGCCGCTCGGGGATCTCATCGGCTATTTCGTGCGCCGGTCTTCTTAGATGGAGTGACGAGTGGGCAGTTTGACGATATCGAGTCCGCTGATCGTCGGTATTCTGGGTGGGGCAATCGCCCAGTCGCTCAAAGTGGCGTCTTTCCTCCTGCTCGAAAAGCGTATAAACTTCCGGCGGCTCGTCGAAACCGACGGGGCGCCCAATATGCACAGCGCCGCGTTCGCCGCTCTCTCGTGCGCGGTGGGCCGGACGCTTGGATTCGGCTCGCTGGATTTCGCGGTCAGCGGGTGTCTTGCGGCGCTGGTGACGGTCGATCTCTGGAACGTCAAGCGCGCGGCCTCGCGCCAGGCGCTGATGGTCGACATGATCGTCCAGAAGCTCCGCCCGGGGTGGAATACCGCCGGGAGACGACCGTTGTCCTACTCGGTACTCGACGTGCTGACGGGCACCCTCATCGGCGTGGCGACGGCGCTCATGGTCTGATCCCGCGCAGGAAGGCGCATGCAATGAGTATTCTCGATCGCGTACAGATTCCGTCGGACCTCAAGGCGATTCCCCGCGCCGACCTCCCGCAGCTCGCACAGGAGTTGCGCGATGAGATCCTGCAGGGCGTGGGAAAGACGGGGGGCCACCTCGGCGCCAGCCTGGGCGTGGTCGAGCTGACGGTCGCCCTGCACTACGTGTTCGATGCGCCCCGCGACCAGATCGTCTGGGACGTCGGCCACCAGGCCTACGGGCACAAGATCATCACCGGACGCCGCGACGCGCTTCGACACGCTGCGCCAGCACGGCGGGTCTCAGCGGGTTCCCGAAGCGCGACGAGAGCGAGCACGACACGTTCGGTGTGGGCCACGCGAGCACCGCGATCAGCGCCGCGCTGGGCATCGCGGTGGCCCGCGATCTCAAGGGGGAACACTACAAGGTCGTCGCGGTCATCGGCGACGGCGCGCTGACCGGCGGCATGGCCTTCGAGGCGCTGAACAACGCCGGCGTGCTCAAGAACGACCTCATCGTGGTGCTCAACGACAACGAGATGTGCATCTCGCCGAACGTCGGCGCGATGCCACCGTATCTGACCAAGATCACGTCGGGCAAGCTCTACAATCGCTTCGAGAGCGACGTGTGGGAACTGCTCGGGCACCTGCCGCACGGCGGCGGGCGGCGCAGGCGCGCGGCCCCGGATCAAGGAGGGCCTCAAGAAGCTCGTCGTGCCGAGCGTCCTCTTCGAGGAGACTGGGTTTCCGCTACTTCGGCCCGATCGACGGCCACGACCTGCCGTTGCTCGTCCAGACGCTTCGAACAGTCCGGCGATCTCAACGGGCCGGTCCTGGTCCACACCGTGACGCAGAAGGGCAAGGGCTATCCCGTTCGCCGAGAACGACCACACCCGCTGCACGGGGTCGCGCGCTTCGACAAGGCGGCGGGCGTGACGCCCAGCGAAGCCGGGCGCGCCGACGTACACCGGCGTCTTCGGCAGACGCGTTGCTCGAGCTCGCGCGGCGCCGATCCGCGCGTCGTGGCGATCACCGCGGCGATGCCCGACAGCACCGGGCTGACGGAGTTCGGCGAGCAGTTCCCGGACCGCTGTTCGACGTGGGCATCGCCGAGCAGCATGCGGTGACCTTCGCGGCGGGCCTGGCCTGACGCGGGGCATGCGTCCGGTGGTGGCGATCTACTCCACGTTCCTGCAGCGCGCCTACGACCAGATCATCCACGACGTCGCCCTGCAGAACCTGCCGGTCGGTTCGCGCTCGACCGCGGCGGCCTGGTCGGCGAAGACGGCCCGACGCATCACGGCGCCTTCGACCTCAGCTACCTGCGCTTGATCCCGGGCATGGTGGTGATGGCGCCGAAAGACGAGAACGAGCTGCGTCACATGGTCAAGACGCTGGTCTCCTACGATCGCGGTCCGATCGCGATGCGCTATCCGCGCGGCGAGGGGCTCGGGGTTCCGATCGACGAGCCGCTGCACGAACTTCCCATCGGGCGCGCGGAAGTCCTGGCGGAAGGGCGCGACGTCGTGTTTATCGCCATCGGCGCGATGGTTGCCACGTGCGTCGACGCGGCGAATCGGTTGCGCGCGGGCGGAATCGACGCCGGCGTGGTCAACGCCCGCTTCGTCAAACCGCTCGACACCGAACTGCTCGATCGTCTCGCCGCGACGGACGCCATCCTGGTGACCGTCGAGGACAACGTCCTCGCCGGCGGCTTCGGTTCAGCGGTCAACGAGTACTGGGTCGAGCGTCGCTACGACGCAACCAGCTTGCGCAACCTCGGACTCCCGGACCGCTTCATCGAGCACGGCGAGCGGGAATTCCTGCTCGCCGAAATCGGGCTCTCGGCGGAAGGGATTGCGAGTGCGGTCGCCGATACGCTATCCGCGCGGGCGCGCGCGATCCGCTCGATCGCGTCGTGACGCGCCGACACGTCCGCACCGGAGCCGCCCGATGAACGCCCACGCGATCAAACGGGTCGTCATCGCCGCGAACCTGGAGAAGGACCAGGCGCGCGATATCCTCCGTGCCATGACGTCGGCGCTGCGGCAAGTCGGTTACGAAGTCTATCTCGATGAGGATCTCCACGTCGCAGGCGACGGCGCTCGAAGGCGCGCGGACCGGTGCCCCCGATCGATTCGACCTGCTGGTGGCCATCGGGGGCGACGGCACCATCTTGAAGTATGCGCGGCGCTACGTCGAGCGCGAGGCGCTGCTGGTCGGGGTCAAGTGCGGCCGGCTGGGGTTTCTCGCCGAGTCCAGCCCGGAACGCGTGATCGCGCTGCTCACCAACGGCGGGTACACGGCGCAAAAACGGATGCGCATCCGCTGTTCGGTCGAGAGGGGAACGGCGTCCGCCGAATCGTTCAGCGCGCTGAACGACGTCGTCGTCCACAGTACCGGATACTCGCGCATGGTGTCGCTGCGGGTGGAAATCGGCGGCAAGCTTCTGCGCGAATTCTCCGCCGACGGCGTCATCGTGGCGACACCGACGGGGTCGACCGCGTATTCGTTGTCCGCCGGTGGGCCCATCGTCGAACCGACACTCGATGCCATCGTCCTGACCCCGCTCAATCCGCACACGATGTCGATCCGTCCCATGGTCCTGGACGCCCGCGAGCGCGTGGTCATCCGCGTGACAGCTGCGCCCTCCGGGGTGCTGGTCACCGTCGACGGGCAGGTGGGAATGGAGTTCTCGGACGCTCACGAGATCCACGTGGTGCGCGACACGCTCGCGACCCATCTCGTCGTCGCCGACGACTACGACTTTTTCGCGTTGCTGCGCGAGAAACTGTGAACACGCGATGCTGCAGCGGCTTCGGATCGAGAATCTGGCCGTCGTGGAGGATGTCGCGCTCGATCTCGGTCCCGGCCTCAACGTCGTTACCGGTTCGACCGGCGCCGGCAAGTCGCTGATCGTCGGCGCGGTCAATCTCCTGCTGGGGGAGCGGGCGTCGGCGGATACGATCCGTGCGGGTTTCGACGAGGCGCGGGTCGAAGCCGTCTTCGCGCCCGTCGATGCGTCGCTCCACCCCGACATCGCCAGCCACATCACACCGGGGCGTCCGCTCACCCTGGCGCGCCGGATCAATCGCGCGGGCCGTTCGCACGCCAGCGTGGACGGGCGCGCGATTCCGCTCAAGGAACTCCGCACGATCTGCTCGGAAGTGATCGAACCGCACGGGCAGAACGAGCAGTACCGTCTGCGGGATCCGATGCGCCACGTCGAGTACATCGATGCGTTCGCCGGGAACGCCGCCGAGCGCGCAGCCTACGCCGACGCGCTTGTTGCATGGCGACGCGCGCGAGGCGCGATCGACCGCTACGATTCGGATATGGCCGCGCTCCGCGAGAAGCGCGAACTCTACGCGCACCGGCTGGAAGAAATCGACCGCGTCGCGCCCAAACCGGGGGAGAAGACGGCCCTCGACGCGACCGCGCGCATGCTCGCAAACGCGGAGAAGGTCTACGGCGTTCTGGACGCGATGTGCAGCGAACTTTACGATGACGACCGGTCGGCGTCGTCGCTCGTCGGCGAATCGGAGCACCGGCTGGCGTCTATCGCATCACTGGATCCGCGCCTGGCGGCGATCGCCGCGCAACTCGCCGAGGCGCGCGCCATCCTGTCCGACGCGACGTCGCGCGCGCGGGAGATTCTTGCGGGGCTCGACTTCGAACCGGCGGACGTCGAGCGGCTGCAGGAACGCCTCGAGATCCTGACGCGACTCGAACGCCGGTACAACCAGTCGATCGACGCGCTGATCGAACAGCGCGCGGAGTGGGCGCGATCGCTGGACGAGATCGACGACGGCGGCGCCCGACGGGCTGAACTCGCCGCATCGGTTGCTTCCGCCGCAACATCGTTGGCCGCGGCAGGGCGCGCCGTATCACGAACCCGGGAAGCAGCCGCCGCCAAACTCGACCGGGCCGTGACGCGCGAACTCCAGGGGCTCACCATGCGCGGTGCGCGTTTCCGGACGGACATTCGCCCCGCGCCCGCCGAACGCCCGGGGCTCGACATCGACGGGGTTGCCATCGAACCGCTCGACAACGGATTCGACGTCGTCCGCCTGCGGGTGCAGACGAATCCCGGCGAAGCGGAGGGAGACCTGGACGCGGTTGCGTCGACCGGGGAACTGTCGCGCGTGGCGCTCGTCTTGAAGGAACTCACGGCCGCCGGATCGCCGGGCGCGACGATGATCTTCGACGAGATCGACGCCGGTGTCGGGGCCGATCTCGGCGAGGCCCTGGCGGAGAAACTCCTTGCACTGGCTAAAAATCATCAGATAATTTGCATTACTCACATGCCGCAGATCGCCGCCCGGGGGCACCTCCATCTCGTCGTCGCCAAGGAAATCGAGGGAGACCGAACCCGGGTCCGCGTTCGTCCCGCGGAGGGCGAGGAACGGACCCGCGAGATCGCGCGTATGCTCGGCGGAGAGGCCGGCAGCGATCGACGGCTCGCCCTCGCGGACGAGATGCTGGACCGACGCGATAAGCGTGTGCGCCCGTAGCTCAGCTGGATAGAGCACTGGCCTCCGGAGCCAGGTGTCGCAGGTTCGAATCCTGCCGGGCGTACCATCACATTTTTCGACTACCGGGAGACCACTGGTTTTGCTCCGCTGGATTTTGCGCCTGATCCTGATGCTCCTCGCCGGACGATTCCTGGTCCGGGCGTCCGGAGGCCGGGGTTCGTCCGGGCCGAAGGACTTTGACCCAATTCGCGACCGGGATCGCGAAAAACCCCGCGACGAAACCCCGCTCAGCCCGTACGAAATCGAGGACGCCGACTTCGAGGAACTCCCGCGACAATCGGGGTAGCCGATGTTCATTCAGCCTCGGAAACGCCGCCGCAGCACGCGCTTCATCAGCGGACGCATGCGTACCGAGCGCGAGCGTCGCGAACATGTGATCGCGCTCGCGTTCGGCGCGGCCGTCCGGTGTGCGCTCGGGGTGGCCCTGGTGGTCGCGGCGATTCAAGCGTTCCGCGCCGTCCAGACGCACGCTCCCGGCGTTTCGGTGTCGCTCCGCCTGTTCATACCCGTGCTCTTCGTGATCGGCGGCGCATTTTCGATCCGGTCGGGAATCAAGGGCTTCCGCGACGCGCGAGAGATGCGGTCGCTCCCACTCGAGGGACTTGACGACGAGCCTCTTTGACGGCCGCAACTCTCCGGCGGCTAACGATCACAGTTACAGTGGGTTAACATCACCTGATGGCATGCGAATTGCTCACACCGGGGTGGATCGTTTGGCCGCGAACACGGTTTCATGCAACGCGCGACATATGCGGTGTAACCGCCTGCAATGAAGAAGATTATACGCCATCGCGACATCCTTTTTTCGACCCTGTCGGAGATCACGAGCCTGATCGTTGCAGGTCACGACCGGCGCATGATCTTCCGCAAAGTCCTGGACTGCTCCCTCCAGGTGCTCGACGCGGAAAAGGTCTACCTGCTGGAACTCGACGGGAATCGCCTGATCAAGTACACGCGCGACCGCGTGTCGCCGTCGCGGGACCCCAAGGTCGAGGTCATGGAAGAGACCCCGGGCGTACTGGGGTGGATGATCAAGGAAACGGAACAGGACACGGTTCCGCACGGGCGTGAACTCGGACTCGATGTCCCGATGCTGGCACGTAGTCTCGACGGTGACACGGGCAGCCGCGTGATCATCAGCGCGCCGCTCGTGGCCAAGACCTCGATGTTCGGGCTCCTGATCGCGATCCACCGCGACGGCGCGATGTATTCGGTCGACGATGTGCAGCTGCTGACGCTCCTCGCGAACCAGTCGGCCATCGCCGTGGAAAACGCGCTGTTGTACCAGAAGCTCGAACGCGAGGCGATCACCGACGAGCTCACCGGCGTCTACAACTACCGGTTCCTGATTTCGTCCCTGGAAGGCGAAATCAAGCGTGCCCGGCGGTTCAAGCAGTCGTTCTCGTTCGTCATGCTCGACGTGGACAATCTCAAGGCCTACAACGACCGCCACGGCCACCTCAGCGGCAGCCAGGTCCTCAAGGAAATCGCGACGATTATCAAAGCGAGTTGCCGCGAAATCGACCTGGTGAGCAAGTACGGCGGCGATGAATTCGGCGTGCTGCTTCCGCAGACGCGGCTCCCGGGGGCGGACAAGGTAACGCGGCGCGTCGTCGAAAGCGTCAATGAACACAAGTTCGACGGTCAACGCCCCGGGTTGATCACGTGCAGCGCCGGGATCTCCGCGTTCCCGCGCGACGGGCAGACGCCGCAGGCGATCATCGAGGCCGCCGACAAGGCGCTCTACCAGGCCAAGCGGACCGGCAAGAATACGGTCGTCACCACGGAAAGCCTCATCGAGGAAATGGCCTGAGGCCCGCGCCTCGAACCACCAGTCAAATCGGGACTTGTCGCGATCAGGGCCGTGCGTTTAGGCTGTCCGCAGTCTATCGAAAGGAACCTACTTTCATGTCTCTCGTCGAACGAATGCGTTCTCGTGACGCGCGCACCGCGGTCATCGGACTGGGTTACGTGGGGCTTCCGCTTGCGGTCGAGTTCTGCGAGGCGGGGTACCACGTCGTCGGAATCGACGTGAATCAGGAGAAAGTCGACCACGTCAACGCCGGTGAGAGCTACATCAAAGATGTGCCCTCGGACGTGCTCCGCGAATGTGTCGCTTCGGGGCGGCTGATCGCGACCGCCGATTTTTCCACGCTGGCCGAGTGCGACACGGTGAACATCTGCGTGCCGACGCCGTTGCGGAAGACCCGCGATCCGGACATCTCCTACATCGTATCGGCGGTCGAGGAGATCCAGAAGTACATCCACCCGGGAATGCTCGTTGTGCTGGAATCGACGACGTATCCCGGGACCACCGAGGAAGTCATTCTGCCGTTGCTTCAGCGGGACGATTTTCGCGTGGGCGAGCAGTTCTTTCTCGCGTTCTCGCCGGAGCGCGTCGACCCGGGGAACCCGCAGTTCACCACGAAGAACATTCCCAAGGTGGTCGGCGGGGTCACACCCGCCTGCACCGAAGTCGCGTCGGCGCTGTATTCCGCTGCGCTGTCCACGATCGTGCCGGTGAGTTCGGCCAAGGTCGCGGAAACGGTGAAGCTGCTCGAGAACATGTTCCGTTGCGTCAACATCGGGCTGGTGAACGAGATCGCGCTGATGTGCAAAAGATGGATATCGACATCTGGGAAGTCATTCGTGCCGCGTCGACCAAGCCTTTCGGATTCATGCCGTTTTACCCTGGCCCTGGGCTTGGGGGCCATTGCATTCCCATCGACCCGTTCTACCTGTCGTGGAAGGCGAAACTCGCCGGTTTCGAGGCGCGGTTCATCGAACTCGCCGGGCAGATCAACGGCTCCATGCCCGAGTACGTCGTCGCGCGGGTCGTCGACGCGCTGAACCAGAAGAAGAAAGCGCTCAACGGATCGCGGGTGCTGGTTGTGGGTATCTCGTACAAGGCCAATATCGACGATATCCGTGAATCGCCCGCGCTCGACGTCATCCGGCTCCTCAGGCGGCACGGAGCAGAGGTCGTCTACCACGACCGCTACGCCAACGCCGCCGACCCGGAGTTGCAGCACGCGGAGATCGACGCGATCGAACTGACGCCGGCCACGATCGCAGCGTGCAACTGCGCGGTGATCATCACCGGGCACGACGGCGTCGACTACGACCAGTTGCTCAAGCACATTCCGATCGTCGTGGACACGCGCAACGTGTACGCGGGCGTGCGCTCGGACAAGATCGTCAGGCTATAGAGGCGCACGACGCCAGGAGAGTGGATCGATGGCTACATTTCTCGTAACGGGCGGCGCAGGATTCATCGGGTCGAACATCGTCGACGAGTTGCTGCGCCGCGACCATCGCGTACGCGTGCTCGACAACCTGTCGACGGGGCGGGAAGAGAACCTGGAAGAGGCCCGTCCTCGCATCGACCTGATTCGCGGCGACGTGCGCGACGCGGCGGTTGTCGACAAGGCGGTGGATGGTGTCGATTTTGTCCTGCACCAGGCCGCACTCGCGTCGGTACCGCGCTCGATCGCCGATCCGGTGGCGAACAACGAAGTGAACGTGCAGGGGACCCTGAACGTGCTCGTCGCCGCCCAGAAGCACCGGGTCAAGCGCGTCGTATACGCGTCGTCGTCATCGGTCTACGGCGACAGCGAGGAATTGCCGAAGGTCGAGACCATGACGCCCAACCCGAAGTCGCCGTACGCGGTGGCGAAGCTGGCGGCGGAGTACTACGGCCGCGTGTTCGCAGGGCTCCACGGGATGACCGTCGTCGCGTTGCGCTACTTCAACGTGTTCGGCCCCCGGCAGGATCCGAATTCCCAGTACAGCGCGGTCATTCCGATCTTCGTCAAGAATCTGCTGGAAGGCCGCTCGCCGACGATCCATGGAGACGGCGAACAGTCGCGCGACTTTACCTTCGTTAGCAACGTGGTCAATGCAAACCTGCTGTGCTGCGAAGCGAACATCAGCGGCGGAAAGGTGTATAACATCGCCTGCGGAGGCCGCTACACGCTGAATCAGCTCTTCGAGGCGTTGAAGTCCCGGATCGGGACCGACGTCGCCGCCACCTACGGGCCGGCGCGTGCCGGGGACGTGAAGCATTCGATGGCCGCCATCGACCGCATCCAACGCGAGACCGGATATCGGGTGGCCATCGATTTCGACGAGGGCATCGACCGAACCGTGCGCTGGTACCGGGAAGTCGGCCTCAAGGCCTTCCAATAGAGAGGACGAACGCGTGAACATGTCGACCTTCTTCAAGAGCCGGTACGGGCGTTTCCTGTGCGGAATGGTCGCGTTTACCTACACATGGGCGATCCTGTCGCTCTCCTACCCGTACGCGCAGACCGAACCCCAGCCGGCCACGATGGTGCAGACGGCCACGCCGGGGCCGGAGTATCGCGTGGGCCCGGGCGATCACATTTATCTCTCGGTGGCGCAGCGCCCGGATCTCAATCGCGAACTCGTGATCGACGAGAAGGGACAGGTCACGCTACCGCTGGTGGGTGCGGTGCTGGTGCGCGGCCTGACCGCAGTCGAAATCGAAGGGCGGCTGCTGCAGTCGCTCCGGGAGTACTACCCCAGTATCAAGGCGATCAAGGTCGACGTCACCGAGGCCGTGAGCAACGTGATCTATGTAAGCGGCGACGTCCGCGCGCCGGGTAAGTACGCCTACAAGGAATCGATGAACGTCTGGGAGGCGATCCGCGAGGCGGGAGGCCCGACGACGGGCGCCGCACTCGGGCAGGTGCGCGTCATCCGCGACCGCGCCCGCGGAGGCGAGAGCTTTACCGCGGACGTTCAGAGCGCAATCGAAAACGGGTCGATCGAGAAACTCCCACTTCTCAAGCCCGGTGACACGGTGCTCCTCCCGGCGCGGGAGGAAGTCTACACGGGTTCGGCCGGCGTCAACGTGTTCGGCGCCGTGGAGAAACCGGGCGTGTACCCGCTCCAGTCGCGGCAGGACCTGATGAGCACGATCCTGATCGCGGGCGGACCGAACGACCGCGCCAAGCTCAACGACATCCGCATCATTCGGCCCCATGGAGACGGAACGGCGGAGACGATCAAGATCAACCTGGACCGCTTCATCGAAAAGGGCGACATGAACAACAACCCGAAGATCCTGTCGGGCGACACGATCCACATCGGCCGCAAGGCGGTTACGTCGTCGGAGGTCGGAACCGTCCTCGGTTTCATTACGGCGATCGGAACCATCGTCTTGCTCTACTACACCATTCAGCAGCAATCGACCAAGTAGTCGCGCGCGCGACGCAGTATCGGAAGTACCGTGCGTAAGATAGAACAGCAACAACAGGAACACGGGTTTCGCATCAACCTGGGCGAGTACACGCGTGTCCTGTGGCGAAAGAAATACTTCCTGCTGATCCCGCTTGTGATTTCCGTGCTGGTGTCGAACATCGGTGTGCGCTTTCTCGTTCCCGAGTACGAAGTGAGTTCGGTGATTCGCGTCGGCGGCGTGGGCGGCGCCGACAGTCCGGTCGAGCAGTACGTCGACTTCAATCGCCGCCGGGACGAGGAACTGGGCGCCCGTCTCGAGGGTGATATTCTGGGAAACTCGTTCCTCGACGAATTGATCCACCGTCTGGGCATGGACAAGGATCCCCAACTCATCGCCGAATCCGACTACGAGCGTCAGACGTTGTATCCCGGGGTACCGACCGAGGAGCTCGTGATGCGGAGGCTGCGGAAATTCCTGGCCAAGCGCATCGCGATTCACGGCGAGGGCCCGCAGATGTTCCGGATCGCGTACTCCGACGCCAATCCGGAGGCATGTTTCGTCATCGCCGATGCCGTCTCGCGCCTGTACATCGAGATGCAGAAGAAAGAGGTCATGAAGAACCTCAAGGACGTCAGCGACTTCAGCGAGGAGCAGCTGGCGGTATATAAGGAACGTCTGGACCGGTCCGAACGGGCACTTGCGCATTTCCAGGAGCAGATGGCGGAGCAGAGCACCGTCGCCAATCCGGTGGTGCAGGGCAACATCGGGACGGCGGAGAAGGTCCGCAGCGAGATCGACCTCACGATCCGCGGGGCGGAATCCACGCTGGAACGTCTCCGGGGACCCATCGCGGAGCACTTCGGCGGCGTTCCCAACGGCGACAAGATATGGGCCGATGCCAATCTCAGGAAGCTCGTGAGCGACCTGACCAACCGCCGTGAGACGGAGTTGCTCGGGGAACTGAGCGGCGGAGCCGGGCCGGGCCAGGGTGACGACGCAGGCATTGCGGGGACGCAGGAAGCCATCCAGCGCCAGCTCGGCGTGTTGGTGGCCGAGAATTTCCCGAGTGTGTCCGTCGACTACCGGCCGCTCCTGGTGGAGTATTTCTACCAGCAGGTGGAAATCGATGCGCTGCGTCAGAAACGGACGCGCCTGAACAGCTACATCAGCGCGTTCCGCCAGAAGGTCGCGCTCGCGCCGCAGATGGACACGGAACTCGTCCGGCTTCGCACCGAGGTCGAGAACAATCGGACCGTGTACAACACGTTCGAGAGCGCCCGACGCAACACGCAGATCAGCGAAGCGGCGCAGAACTCTTCGCTGGGCGCGAACATCGTGCTGGTCGAGGCCGCCAGCCGGCCGCTCAAGCCGGTGCGACCCGACAAGATCAAGATTCTCATTCTCGCCTTCGTGTTCGGCGCGGCGGTGGGCGGTGCGGGACTCCTGGTCACAGAATTCACCGACTCGTCGTTCCGATCGGTCGAGGAGGTGGAGCGCCAGCTGGGACTCAAGGTGCTCGGCACAGTGCCGCGCTTCGACAAGACGCGCTGGTTCCACGATTCCTCGCGCAAGCGTGTGCTGGTGTGGACGACGACGGTGGTCGTACTGGTTGGAATCGCGATTTCCGCTTTCTACTTCTACGGGAAGTCGATGAAGGAACAGATGCTCGACATCGATCTCTCCAACGCGTCGGTCTCAACCACGGCTCCGCCGAAACCCTAGGTCACCATGAACAAGGTCAAGGTCCCCAACATTTTCGACGTGTACGACGGCGAGTCGCCCGTTGCGACCGAATTGCGGCGTTTGTACCACAACGCCAAGAAGAGCGACGAGGGGCGGCACTACAAGTCGTTTCTCGTGACCAGTTCCAATCGCGGCGAAGGAAAGAGCACGATCTCATCGTGGCTCTCGATGACGATCGCGCAGTTTCCCACCAAGAAGGTGCTGCACGTCGACACGGACCTGCGCCGCCCGCGGGCCCACTCGATTTTCGGGTTGAACAACGCGGTGGGCCTGAAGGATTGCCTGGCCGAACACATCGACCCGATGGACGTGGTCAAGAAGACGCCGCTACCGAACCTGCAGGTGATCACGGCCGGCGAACGCATCGCCCAGCCGGGGAAGCTCTTCGAGTCGGAGCACTTGAAAGAGGTGCTCAATAAGCTGGAGTTCTACTACGACATCGTGATCGTCGATAGCGCACCCGTGCTGGCCGTGAGTGACACGCTCTTCCTCTGCTCGGAAATCGAGGCGGTGATGCTGGTGGTGCTGGCCGGCGTCACGCCGCGCGAGGTGGTTCAGCGCGCCAAGAACGTGCTGGACGACTCGCGCGCCAATCTTATCGGCGCGGTGGTCAACAACGCCACCCAGGTGCTTCCGTATTATTACGACTACAAGTACTACGGCTATACGAATGATGCCAAGTGACGGCGCGGCGAAGCGATTGAGAGTGCTCGTGTCGACTGGCATCTTTCCGAACCGTTCGGATCCTACGCGGGGCGTCTACGTGTTCCAGCAGGTGGCGGCGCTCGCGCGCCGCGACCGCGTCGACGTCGTGGCTCCGATTCCATGGGTGCCGGGGTTCGCAGGGTCGGACCGCTACCACGCGTTCGTCGCTGTTCCGGCCGAGGACACCATCGACTCCGTCCACGTGCGCTACGCGCGCTACGTGGTGATTCCCCGGGTGATGCGTTCGTTGCACGGCCTTTTCGTCTATCTGTGTACGTTGCCCGCCCACTCACGGGCGATACGTGCTCTCAACCCCGACATTGTGCTCTCGTTTTTCGCCTATCCCTACGGGTTCGCGGCGGTGCTCACCGCGGCGACGTTCCGGCGGCCGGTCGTCGTCAGTTGCCGGGGTAGCGACATTAACCACCTGGCGCGAACGGGCCTCCGGCGCCGCATGATCGGATGGGCCCTGCGCCGTTGCCGGTCGGTAATTGCGGTGAGCCACGCGCTGGCCGGAGAGGTCGAACGCCTGGGCGTCGCGCACGAACGCATCCGCGTCGTCCCCAACGGAATCGACGTGGCACGCTTTCGCTCGGAGGATCGAGACGCCGCGCGCGCGCGTCTCGGCGTCCGCGTCCCGGGAAAACTCGTGGTGTGCGTGAGCCGTTTGAGCCACGAAAAGGGAATCGATATCCTGCTGGACGCCGTCGCCGCGCTCGAGTCGCGAGACGTGTACGTGGTGATCGTGGGCGACGGGGTGGAACGCGAGCGTTTGCTTGCGCAACGCGCCGCTCTCGCGCTCGACGCGCGCGTGGAATTCGCCGGACGCCGCCCGCACGAGGAGATTGGGACCTGGATGTCGGCCGGGGACGCCGTGGTCCTCTCCAGCCGCACGGAGGGGTATCCCAACGTCATCGTCGAAGCACTCGCCTGCGGCCGGCCCGTGGTTGCCAGCCGCGTCGGTGGCGTGCCCGATATCGTGACCGACGACGCCCTGGGCATCATGGTGGCTCCGGAAGACCCGGCGGCCCTCGCGCGCGGCATCGAGCGCGCGCTCGCGACCCGGTGGGACGAGGCGCGGCTCGTCGGCGCAGCGCGGGCGCGAACGTGGACGCACGTCGCCGACGATCTGCATGACATTCTGGTCGAGGCGGCGGGTGCGGCGGCCGCGAACCGGGTGATGGCGCGATGAACGATCGCCTGCGCGTGGCCATCGTGGGATGCGGCAAGATCGCCGACGGACACGTCGGCGAACTCCAGCGCATGGACGACGTCGACATCGTCGGCGTCTGCGATCTCGAGGCGCTGATGGCCGAGCAGATCGCGGCGCGATTCGGCATCTCGTATTTCACCGACGACTTCGCGCGGCTCCTCCAGGAACGCACGCCCGACGTCGTTCACATCACCACGCCGCCGCAGTCGCACGCTGCACTGGCTCGCCAGGCGATGGATGCCGGCGCGCACGTCTACTGCGAGAAGCCGCTCGCGCCGACGGCGGAGGGCGTCGATGCCATGATTCGTCACGCCGAGTCCACCGGCCGCAAGCTGACCGTGGGCCAGAGCTTCCATTTCGACCCGCCGGCGCTGCGGATGCGCGAACTGGTGCAGGCCGGGGTCGTAGGCGAACCGGTCCACGTGGAAAGCCATTTCGGCTACAACCTCGCGGGGCCGTTCGGCGGCGCGATTCTCGCCGACGCGTCGCACTGGGTGCACGCGTTGCCCGGGAAACTCTTCCACAACAACATCGACCACATGCTCAACAAGGTCCTGGAGTTCGTTACCGACGACACTCCGCGGGTGGATGCCTTCGCGATGAAGCGCCGCGAAAAGTCGACCGGCGACGTGCGCGACGAGATGCTCGACGAGTTGCGCGTGGTCATTCGTGGCGAGCGCGTGACCGGCTACGGAACGTTCACGTCGCACGTGACTCCGGTCTCGCACTTTCTGCGACTCTACGGAACGCGCGCGGTGCTACACGCCGACTTCAATATCCGGACCGTCACGCTGGAGCATGGCGTCACGCTGCCCAGCGCGATCGGCCGGCTGATTCCGCCGTTCAAGCGCGCCCGGGAATACTCGCGGGAAGGCCGCCACAACGTGGGTCGCTTCCTCCGTTCGGACTACCATTTCTTTGCGGGGATGCACCACCTGATCCGCCGGTTCTACGATTCCATCCGCAGCGGGGCGGAATTGCCGATTTCGTACCGCGATATGCACCGGCTGTCCGTGGTGATGGACGAGATCTGGCGGCAGATCGCGCCTCCGCGCGATGGGAGTTTGCGATGAAGGCGCTCGTCACCGGCGCCGCCGGATTTCTGGGCACCGAGCTGGTGTCGCGGCTGATGGACACGGGCCACCGGCAGGTGCGCTGCCTGATTCGCCCCGGCCACGACGACGCCGCACTGCGCGCACTGGCGGCGCCCTACGCCGACGCCACTCTGGAGATCGTGCGGGGAAACATGACGTCGCGCGCGGACGTCGAGCGCGCGCTGGACGGCGTCGACGTCGTGTTCCATCTCGCGGCTGCGATGAAGGGCTCGGCCGCGGATATGTTCCTCAACACGGTTGTCGGCTCGAAGCGATTGCTGGACGCGATGGCGAATCACCCGGATACGAAGGTGATTCTGGTGAGCTCGCTCGGCGTCTACGGCGTGGCGGCGCTGCCTCCCGGCGCGCGCCTCGACGAGAACTCGCCGCTCGAACCACACCCCGAGACGCGCGACCCGTACTCCTATTCGAAGTGGCGCCAGGAACGCCTGTTCGCCGAATACCACGAGCGGACGGGGCTTCGCCTGGTGACGCTACGACCGGGTGTCATCTACGGGCGCGGCGGCGCCCCGATGTCGTCGCGTGTCGGCGTCAACGTATTTGGCGTGTATCTGAGCCTCGGCGGCCACAATGCTCTGCCGCTCTCGCACGTGAAGAACTGTGCCGATGCGCTGATCGTCGCCGCGACCGTCGACCGCGCGGAAGGCAACGTCTACAACGTGTGCGACGACCGCCTGCCGACATGCGCACAGTTCCTCCGGCAGTATCGCCGCCGCGTGCGTCCGCTTCGGGTGCTGCCCGTACCGTACCCGGCGATGCAGGCACTGTCGTGGGCGGTGAAACGCTACCACGAGAAATCCGGCGGGCAGCTGCCCGCGGTGTTCACCCCGTATCGCACCGCTTCCCTCTGGAAGGGCACCCGCTTCACGAACGAGCGACTCAAGGCGCTGGGCTGGACGCCGCGGATTTCGACCGCGGACGGCATGCGCGACGCGTTCGAGTACTGGCACGACGTCGAGGCGGCGGCGCGCCGCGAGAGCGGGCGGTAATGGCGCGGGCGGCCACCGGTCCGGCGACGGTCGCGCACCTGGTGCAGAACCTCGACGTCGGGGGACTGGAGCGCGTCGTCATCAACCTGATGACGGCGACCGACGCCGCCCGCTTCCGGCCGATTCTGTATCCACTGGGCAGCGGCGGTTCGCTGGCCGATGGACTCGCCGCGCATGGAGTGGTCGTGAGACCGCAACGCCGGCGCTCCGGCGTGGACTATTTCTTGCTCGCCCGGCTCGTGCGGCAGTTCCGTCGCGACAGCGTGTCGATTGTCCACTGCCACAACTATTCACCGCTGGTCTACGGGTCCATCGCGGGACGGATGGCGGGTGCGACGGGCGTCGTTTATACCGCACACGGGGCAAAGACGGCCGGACGGCGGACGACGCGCCGATTTCAACGCCTGCACCTCGTCGACGAAATCGTGTTCGTATCCGACGACGCCCGGCACGTGGCGCTGGCCCGGGGTGCCGTCATCGATCGCCACGTACAGACGATCCACAACGGGATCGACGTGGATGCGTTCGTTCGCGACGACGCGGCGCGGTCGCGTATGCGTGGCGCGCTCGGCATCGCGCCGGACGCGCCGGTGGCTGGAATCGTCGCGCGGCTGACGCCGGCGAAGGACCACGTCAATCTGCTGGACGCGTTCGTCCGCGTGCGCCGGGAACATCCGGGAGCGCGCTGTATCGTGGTGGGAGACGGGGAATTGCGCGACGACCTCGCACGCGCCGTCGCGGAGCGCAGTCTGGAGGACGCCGTGCTGATGACCGGGCGCCGCGACGACGTGGCGGACGTTCTATCCGCTTTCGACGTCTTCGTGCTATCCTCGTTCACTGAAGGCCTCGCGTTGATTCTGCTCGAAGCGATGGCCGCGGGGCTTCCGGTGGTGGCGACGCGCGTGGGCGGCAACCCGGAAGCGGTGGTGGACGCAGTGACGGGATGCATCGTCCCGCCCCGGGATCCGGACGCGCTGGCGGCCGCGATCTCCGCGATGTTCGGCGATCGCGCCGCGGCGAAGCGTCTGGGTGACGCCGGACGCGAGCGCGCCCGCGTCGACTTCGGCACGGCGGCGATGACGGAGAAATACGAGGCGCTATACGCGTTGATACTCGCCGGGGCCGCATGAACGGGACCCCGCCCAACGCAGCAAGGAGCATGGACCGATGAGCCGCAGCAACGTATTCGTTCGTTCGGTCGCGCACACGCCGGTCGAGACCGCGGTGCGCGAAATCATGGAGGGCGTGGACTACCGGAGCATCATCGCACCGGGGGCCCGCGTCGTGATCAAGGTCAACCTCAGTACGCCGTTTATGGAGAACGCCGAGGCGTCGAATACGCACCCCGCCATTCTGGACGCGGTGCTCTCGATGGTCCGTGAACGCACCGATTCGATCGTCGTAGGCGAGTCGAACGGCATGCGCTACGCCACCGAGGACGCGTTCGAAGTCAGCGGCTACAACCCAATCATCGCGAAGCACGGCGCGCGGGCGATGAACTTCTCGAAAGACGAATGGGTGGAAAGCGGGGAGGCGGAGATCCGCGGATGGCCGCTTTCACGCACGCTGCTCGAAGCCGATGTCTTCATCACCCTCCCCGTTCTAAAGACCCATGCGACAACGGTTTTCACAGGTGCCTTGAAGAATCAGTTCGGATGCTATCCGCAGCACAATCGGATTCTGCTCCATCCGAAACTCGACCGCGTGCTGGTGCTGATCAATAAGATCGCCAAACCCCGTATTGCGATCATGGACGGGATCGTTGCGATGGAGGGCCGGGGCCCCATCAACGGCCGCCCGCGGCGCTTCAACGTCATCCTCGGGAGCCGCGACGCGGTCGCGCTGGACGCCACCGCGATGCGCCTGGTGGGCATCGACCCCACGACGTCGCGGCACGTTCGCTGGGCGGCGCAAGAGGGGCTCGGCCAGATCGCGGCGGAGAATATCGACATCGACGGGGATTTCGACGGGCTTAAGACCACCTTCGAGCCGGCGGAACTGGATCTGCCCATCCGCGCGCTCGGATGGAATCTCGCGCTCGAGATTCCTCACAGAGCACTTGATTCTCAATCCGGAAAGCTTCTATCCTCTCCGCCGCGGAGCGATGGCGTTCCGCGAGGTTCGAGATTTCTGTCTGGGCCTGGTGGGCTCGCGGCGGAACTGACCGCCGTCCCGGAAATCCCGTTCGTTGCAATTTGGGCGCGCGTCGCGCGCGCCTGTCGCACGTCCCGACGCCCCGTTGTGTCGTATCGTTGCCCCTGTTCGCGCCCCCTGCCTTGGAATGGTGCTTGCAGTTCCGACGCGGATTTCTCGCGTCTAACATCACTGGTACCGGCGTTGGTTCTCGCATTCACCGTTTGGTGGGTCCGCGTGACGACGCTTTCAGCATCGCCGCGCCGTCCCCGTCGGGAGCTCGCGCGACGCGGGGCCGTCACCGGCCCGCGAGAGAGGATCGTCCCATGTCACGCTTGCATGCCCGCGGAGTCGTACCCCTCGCCGCCGCGCTCCTGGTTGCGTGGGCCGCCACAGCCGGCGCCACGACCTACTATGTCTCGACCAGCGGCAACGACTCGAATGCGGGAACGGCGGGCGCGCCGTGGCGCACGCTGCAGAAGGCCGCGAACGCCGTGCGCGCCGGAGACGTGGTGAACGTCGCCGCGGGCACGTACGTCGGATTCCAGGTTACGACCAGCGGGACGTCGTCCAATCCGATCACGTTCAAGGCCGATCCGGGCGTGCTCATCAACCAGCGCAACGCGACCACACCGGACGGTATCAACGACGAGGGTGGCGACTACGTCATCATCGACGGCTTCACCGTGGAGAACGCGCCGCGTGTCGGCATTCGTGCGGTCACGGCGACGGGTGTCATCATCCGCAACAACATCGTCCGCGGCAGCGGGCTCACGGGCATTCTGACCGGCTGGACGCCGTCGATTTTGATCGAGAACAACAAGGCGTCGGGCTCGCTCGATCAGCACGGGATCTACGTATCGAACAGCAACACGCCCAACGACAATCCGATCGTTCGCGGCAACGAGTGCTTCGGCAACAACCAGAACGGGATTCAGTTCAACGGTGACTGCTGGGAGGGCGGCGACGGCATCATCGAGGGCGCCCTGATCGAAGGCAACCGGATTCACGACAATAACTGGAAGGGCTTCAGTCTCATTTCGGTGCAGTCGTCGGTGATCCAGAACAACCTGATCTACGATAACGGGATTCTCGCCGGCGCCGGCGGTATCCACCTGACCGACCAGGTCGGGCCGTCGTGCGGCAAGCCGAGCAGCAATAATCTGGTCGTCAACAACACCATCGTCGAGCCGCGCATCGCGTGCATCCGCATGACCGACGGCTCGGTGGGCAACATCATCTTCAACAACCTGTGTGTCGGCGGGAACTCGAGCCGGATCATCGTCGACGAGGTGGGCGGCAATCAGATCGACGGGCCGTCGAACATCAAGGTCACCTCGACCGGAAGCCTGTTCGTCAATCCGACGGGAGACGATTACCACCTGGCCACGGGTTCGTCGGCCATAGACGCCGGCCTTGCGACGTATCTCGGGCGCAGCGCGCCCGCACTCGACTACGATCGCGATGCGCGGCCTGCGGGGGCGCGCATCGACATCGGCGCCTTCGAGGCGGGCGGCACGACGCCGCCGGGCGACGTCACGCCTCCCACGGTACGGGTGACCGCGCCGCCCGACGGATCGACCCTCACGCAGGTGACCAGCGTCAACGCGACCGCGACCGACGACGTCGGTGTCGAATCCGTGGAGATTCTCCTCGACGGTAACCCGATCGGGCCGCCCGACACGCAGACGCCCTACACCGGGTCGCTGGATCCGGGAGCCTACCCGAATGGCTTCTATACGCTCACCGCGCGCGCGCGCGACACCTCCGGTAACGTCGCGGTATCGACGGGCGTCTCCGTCTTCCTGCAGAGCGAAAGCATTCCAGACAGCATCCCGTCGGCGCACCCGCGCATGGGGCTCCTGCACGGACGGCTCTCGGAACTGCGCGCGCTCGCCTGTTACGATGCGAGCGGAAACAAGCTCTCCGGCTGCACGCCGAGTGCGTTTGCGACGTCGTTCTTCAATTTCGTGGACAACAGCCCGGGCCAGGCCGAAGCGTGGCAGTTCGCGCTCGCATACATGGTGTCGGGAAAGGTCTCGTACGCGAACCAGGCGATCAGCCTCGTCGACCAGCAGGTCGCCTGCGACTATCCGTGCGTCGCAAGCGCGGACAACACGTTTCTCTACGTGCGCAACGACATGCGCAACGCGTGTCTGGTGTATGACTGGTGTTTCGACCGGCTGAGCGCATCCCAGCGCGCGGCGTGGATCAACTACATGGACAAGATGCTGTTCCTGATGTGGAACGCGGTTCCGGAGGCCAACGCGATCTACGACACACACAACGTGGCCACCGGCGACGCGAACAACAGCCAGTTCTACGACTACCTGCTCGCCACGACGTACGTGGCCCTGGCCACCGACGGCGAAAACCCGGGAACGTTCACGCACGCGGGGCAGACCCACACGCTCTACCTCTTGATGAACGCCACCGACCCGTCGTCGACGCGCTACACCAACGTCTACGACTTCCTCCTCGCCAAGATCCGCCAGCAGGCGCTACCCGCGATCGATACGCGCGGAGCCGGCGGTGGCTGGGTCGAAGGGGACGACGCCGGCCGGACCATGAAGCGCACCTTCCTCGAGGCGCTGCTGCTCCTCAAGGAGACCGCCGCCGTCGACTACTTCAACGATCCGGCGCACCCGTTCGCGAGCGATGTAGTGCGCTACGAGCTCTATGCGACGCAGCCGGGTAACGGCGTGATGTTCCCGGGCGGCGACGCGACCGACGATCCGGCGATGCGTGTCAACGCATACGACCGCCACGTGATGCTGCTGCTCGCCGACGGGCTCGCCGGCACCACCGAGAGCCAGTACGCACGGTACTGGCTGACGCACGACGTCACCCAGATGACGGGGATCCCCAAGCTCACGCCGGTGGACTTCTATCTGGATCACCCGGAACTTCCGGAGCGCGACTTCGGCGAACTCCCGACGCGTTACGCGGCGGCGGGCATCGACTGGATCAACAGTCGCTCCGACTGGGCCGACAACGCGGTTTCGGTCACGTTCTCGTGCACCGATCGCATCGAAAGCAAGCAGCATCCCAATCAAAACGACATTTCCATCTACGTCGGCGGCGCGTCGAATCCGGTCGACGGGTGGCTGCTTACCGACACGCAGCCGTACGCCAACGTCTCGCCGCGGGGGTCGCAGTACCACAACACGATCCTCGTGGGCGGAACCTCGCAGCGATTCGGTGACGGGACGGGTACGATGATCCGACAGGAGACCGCGCAGCCGGGATACGTGTACGCGCTCGGCGACGCGAGTGACGCGTACTGGACCAATCCCGGGGACACCGGCCACGGCACGCAGAAGATGGTCGACGTCTTCCAGCGCGAGTTCGTTCACATCCTGCCCGGATACGTGGTGGTCTTCGACCGCGTGTCGATGGCGAGCGCGTTCGTCAACACGCCGGTCACGGCCGTGTTTCACTACCCGCGGTCGAAGCCGACGCAGTCCGGCGACACGTGGGTGTCGACCAACGGGCCCAACCGCGTGTTCCATCAGGTGGTCCTGCCCGCGCCGGCCACGATCGCATGGGTGGACGAAAACGCCGCGGACCCCGCGACGCAGATGGCCACCTGGCGGATGGGAATCACGGACGCCACGACGCGGCCGCACTACCGCTTCATGAACGTGTTCGACGCGACGCGCGCCGGAGTGGCGGCCATGCCGGTGACCGCGCTGGTAACGTCGGAGGACGGCGGCATGGTGGGGGCGGTCATCAAGGACCCGTCGCAGGAGCACGTCGTGATGTTCTCGGCCGATCCGGCCGGGGCACCGCCGGCCGGCAACGTGATCTACCAGGTCGGGCTCAATGTGCAGAGTCGGCAGTATCTCTTCGACCTCGTCCCGGGGCTCGGGTATGCGGTGTCGGTTACCCGGAATCGCGACGGATACGCGGTCGCCGTGCGCGAGGGCGGTTCGTTTGTCGCCAGCGACGCGGGCGCGCTGGTCTTCCGCCTGGAGGACGTCCTCGAGCCGTCCGTGCCGGTCGCGGCGCGCTGATTCACGGCTCGGCGGGGACCGACGCATCCTCTTCGAAAATCGCGCATTGTCGATTCGGACGGGCGCGTGCTATTCGTTGCTACCCGACGCCCATGCGAGTCCTCGTTCTCACCGCCAAGACGATCTGGCCCCTCCTCGGGGGGGCGGAGATCCGCAACTTCAGTCTCCTCAAGGAAACCTCGAAGCACCACGAGGTGTATCTGCTGTCGTTCCTCCTGGGAGCCAACGACCGCGATCATTTCGGGTCGCTGGAGCCGTTCTGCAAACAGATCGTCGGGATCGACCTCGTTCGCCCGAAGTGGAGCCGCGTCGCCCGCGCGGCGAAAAGCGTTCTCGGGGGATCGCGGCCGTTCATCATCGACGACTACCACCGGCGTGAGATGGCGGACGCCGTGAAACGGATCGTGCGCGACGAACGCATCGACGTCATTCATGCCCACTTTCTCCATGTCGGACAGTACGCGGATTGCAAGGGGCGTGCGGCGTTCGTCTACGACGCGCACAACGTCGAGCACATCCTGTGGCAGCGCTTCGGGAGGGTTCAGAAGTCGCCGGTCATGCGTGCGTTCGCGCGTATTCAGTTGCCCAAGTTCATCCGTGAACAGCAACGCGTCGCCGCGCTTTCGGAGAAGATCGTGACTCTGTCCGACGCCGACCGCGACGAGTTCATGCGTATCGCGCCCGGATGCGACGTGACCACCGTGTCCAACGGCGCCGACGTCGAGTATTTCCAGCCCCAGGCCGGCATCCCGGAAGAAGAGAACACCGTCGTCTACTTCGCAAATTTCGGGTGGCCGCCCCAGGACGACGCCGCACTGTTCTTCCACCAGGATATCCTCCCGCGTGTGCGCCGCGAGATCCCGGACGTGAATCTCTATCTCGCGGGGAAGACGCCGCCCCCGGCGATCCGCGCGCTCGCGAGCGACCGGGTGACCGTCACCGGGCTGGTACCGGATATCCGAGAGTACATCCAGCGGGCGTCCGTCGTGGTGCTTCCGCTCCGCGTCGGGGCGGGAACCAAGCACCGGGTCTTCCAGACGCTGGCGATGGAGAAGCCGCTGGTCACGACGTCGGTCGGGGCCGAGGGAATCGCCCTGGAGCACGGCCGCACCGCGATGATCACCGACGATCCGGAGCGCTTCGCGGAATACACGGTGACGCTCCTGCGCGACGCCGCGATGCGCCGCGAGATGGGCCGTGCCGGGCGGAAACTCGTTCTCGACCGCTACGACTGGCGCGCCAACTACCGCACGCTCGATATGGTGTTCGAGCAGGCCGTCGCCAAACGGCGTGCGCGAGGCTAGCGCGATGTCGCCCCGCGGAAACGCGATCCCGGTGGTCATGTACCACAGCGTCGGTCGCACGCTCGCCGACTGGGCGTGGAACGATCTGACCGTCCCCGTCGATGTCTTCGAGGATCATCTGCGGGCGATGCAACGGGCGGGATACCGCTCCGCGACCCTCCACGAACTCTACGAACACGTGTCCGGCCGGGCCGTGCTGTCCGGCAAGCGCGTCGTGCTCACCTTCGACGACGGATACCTCGACAACTGGAGCCACGCCGCGCCGCTGCTCGAGCGCTACGGGTTCACGGGGACGATTCTGGTAACGGCGGAGTTCGTAGACCCGACCGACGCGGTGCGACCCACGCTCGCCGACGTCTGGAGCGGCGCCGCGAAAGAGAGCGACCTCGACGTTCGCGCGTTCATGTCGTGGAACGAGCTGAAACGCGCGAGCGACCGGGGCGTGCTCGACGTCCAGTCCCACGGGATGACACACACCTGGTACCCGACCAGCAACGAGGTCGTCGACTTTCACCATCCGGGGGACGCGCACTACTGGCTGGACTGGAACGCGCATCCGGAAACCAAGCCGCGCTATCTCAAACATCTCGGCGAATCACGGGTGCCGTACGGTGTGCCCGTGTACGCCCACGAAAAATCGCTCCGGTGCCGGCGGTACTTTCCGGACCCGCGCGAAGCGGAACACATGGCGGCGTGGGTGGACGCGCACGGCGGCCCGCGCTTCTTCGACGAGTCGGACTGGCGGGTGGCACTCGAGGACGAACTACGCCAGATGCGAAGCGGCGGGGAATTCCAGGGACGCGTGGAGACCGAGGCCGAGCGAAGGAAGCGGCTCGAGTTCGAGCTGGCGGAGTCGCAACGCGTCATCGCCGAACGCGTGGGTCGAGACGTTCCGTTTTTTGTCTGGCCGGGAGGTGGGTATGACAAGGAATCGATGCACATCGCGTTGCGGCACTACCGTGCGACGACGGTGAGTTCCGCCGATCGCTGGCGTTACCGGAACCTGCCGGGCGAGAACCCGGAGATGATCATTCGCCGCGGTGCGCCGTCGTTCCGGGTGTCGGGGCGTACGGCGTTCGCCCCCGGATGGTATCTGGTTGGCACACTCGACGAATTCCGGGGCGGTCTCCGGGCGCGCCGACAGCGCCAGGTCCAGAAGATCGCGCTACTGGGCGCGGCGCGTCTGCGCCTGTGGCCCAAATGACCGCTCCCTCGCGGGAGATCATTCCGCAATGAACAGACGCCGTATCGTCATCGCGCTGATTTTCGTCGTCACGTGCCTGCTCTCGCTCGGCGTGACGTTCCTGCTCCTGAACTCGATGGCGCTGTCGTTGGCCGTGGTTGCCGGCGTGGTGGGCGGCGTGGTGCTCTTCATCGAGCCGTTCATCGGTCTCATCAACTACTTCCTCTTCCTCTATATCCGGCCTCAGGACTATGTCCCCGGGATGCTGGGACTGCCCATCATGCTGATCATCGGCGGGGGAACGTTTGCCCTGATGATCCTGCACATGGCAGTGCAGAAGCGTCAGATCCGAATCGCGCACGGTCCCCAGAACCTCTTCATGCTGTGGCTGTATGTCGCGATTATCGTGTCACGCGTCGCGACCTTCTACATGGCAGGGATTCCGGCGGCAATCACGGAGTTCCTCCCGGTCGTGTTGATGTATCTCTTGATCGCGAATTTGGTGAACACCCCCAGGCGCATGAGCGTCGTCCTGACGCTGCTGGTCGTGCTCACCACCGCACTCGCGGTCCAGGGGGTCATCCAGTACTTCACCGGGTTCGGTCTCGGCGGGCAGGAGACCTACGAGGGCCGCATCCAGGCCGTCGGCATCTTCTCCGACCCGAACGACCTCGGGCTCGCCATCGTGATGGTCATGCCGTTCCTGTTCCTCAAGCTGCTCGAACAGGGAAAGTTCCGCGAGCGCGCGACCTCGTTCGTCGTGCTCGCCATCTTGTCCTACGCGCTCTACCTCACCGAGTCGCGCGGCGGGATCATGGCGTTCGGGGCGCTGCTCATGCTGCTGTTTACGCGGCGCGTCGGCAAGGTTCTGGGACTCGCGGTCGGAGGGGTGGCGATGCTCGCCATTCTGGCGCTCGCCCCGCGCATGAACACAATCTCCACCGGGGAGGCGTCCGCCTACGGACGCATCCAGGCGTGGGCCGTGGGGCTGGGACTGTTCGAGACCCATCCATTGTTCGGTGTGGGCTACAACAATTTCACCCAGTGGCACTTTCGCACCGCGCACAATTCGTTCGTTCTGTGCGCAGCGGAACTCGGCTGGTTCGGCCTTTTTCCGTGGGTGATGCTCATCTACATCTCGATCAAGAACAACGCATTCATGTCCCGGCGGCTACACGAACTCGGGAAACACGACCTGGCCATGTACGCCACGACGGTTCAATATGCGCTGATCGCATACTGTCTCGGTGCGTACTGGTTGTCGCGGACGTACAGCGAAGTTCTCTACATCATGCTGGGGCTGAGCGCGGCGATCAGCCATCGGTTTCTGATGACGACGAACGAGCGCTACACGCTGGTCGAACGGAAGGACCTGCTGTTCGCGTTCCTGTGCGGAGTGGGTCTATACGTGTTCACAAAAGGGTTCCTCCTCTTCGCATGGTGACGAGATGATCATCGGGATCGCGATCGTTGTCCTTATGCTGGCCGCGGCCGTGCGTCTCGCGTCCGCGTTGCGCGCGAAGAACGTGGACCTCATCGTTCGCGCACACCTCGCACGCCGCCCGGAAGCGTTCGACGGGACCCGGCACGTCTTCTTCTCGATCGTCGACCACTTCGAACCCTACTGGCACAACGACGATTCCGTGCTCGCGGCGGAACGGGTGCGGAGGTGGCACGACGGGTACCCGGCGATCGCGGAGCGCTTCCAGGACGGCGGCGGATGCCATCCGCGCCATGCGTTCTTCTACCCGCAGGAGGAGTACCCGCGGGCACCCGAACTGATGGAGTCCCTGGCGCGGCTGACGCGGGCGGGCTTCGGCGACGTCGAGGTGCACCTTCATCACGACCGCGACACATCGGCGTCTCTACGCGAAAAGCTCGTGGAGTTCACACACGCGCTCCGCGACCGGCACGGATTGCTGCGACCGGGGCCGAACGGCGACGCCGTGGCCTACGCGTTCATCCACGGAAACTGGGTGCTCGGAAACTCGGGGCATGACGGCGAGTACTGCGGCGTCGACGACGAATGGGTGGTGCTACGTGAAACGGGCTGCTATGCCGACTTCACTCTGCCGTCGGCTCCGCACCCATCCCAGCCGCCGGTGATCAACCGGATCGGATATGCGGCCGGCGATCCTCGTCGCCCGCGGGCGCATTATCGCCTGATCGATGCGCGCTTCGGACAGTCGCCGCCGGCCGGTCCGATGCTGGTCACCGGGCCGCTCGCGCTCAACTGGCATCGGCGGCGGCGCGGTGTCTTTCCGGCCGTCGAGAACGGAGACCTCACGGGAATCAACCCGCCGTCACCCGACCGCGTCGACCGATGGATCGACGCGCGCGTGTCGGTGTCGGGTTTTCCGCGGTGGATCTTCGTCAAAGCGTACACACATGGTGCGCAGGAACGAAATTCGGCGCGCCTGCTGGGCGAAGGATCCGGGAGTCTGGGCACGCTCTTCGGCGATCTCATGGCTCGCTACAACGACGGAACGCGGTACGTCCTTCACTTCTCCACGCCATGGGAGATCTTTCGCGCCGTTCGCGTGCTGGAGGCGGGGGACCAGGCGGCGATCGACGCGATCGAACGATTTGAGTACCCATTCTAGCGGAGCACGGAACCGGACACGCATGTGCGATTCGCCGGCAGATTTTCACGGACATTCTTCTTGACGGGACGCCGGGAATTTCCAATGGTGGGGTCATTCGCAGCGTGGCCAGGCCCCGGCCGCCGTGCACGGTTCTTGCAGCCCCCTGACCGTCACGTTATCAGCCTTCAGATTCGTTGGTTCTTGGTCGAGATTCACCCGGACCGGTCGCGCGTCTGGCGCGCTTCGAGGGGTTGACAATGCTCCGTCAAGCGTCCTTGATCATACTTCTCGCGGGGCTTGGGGTCGCGTTTTCGGGCGTTCCGTCACGGGCTGCTTCCGATAGCTCCACCGACGCGAACCGCACGGCGGCGGGCACTACGCAATTCCTGCTTTTTGACGTCGCGCCAGGATCCGCGTACGACGTTCGCCGCAATGGCTCGAGCGTTGCCAGCGCATCCGCGTCGCCGTCCGGCTCGGTGGGATACACAGGCACGAGCGCCACGGGCGATCTCTTTGAATTCCGCCTGACCGGCATCATCCCGGTGAGCCCGAGCACACCGAGCGGCCTGGCCGCCAGCGGGAACTCACAGGGCTGCGTGGCCCTCTCCTGGGATGCACCCGCGCCCGAAGAATACATCACGTCCTACGCGCTGCTGTGGGGCACGACGACGGGCGTCTACACCGATTCGCTGCAGATCAGCCGGCTGGACATCGCCGACTCGGGGCCGAGCTGGTCGACGAGCCGCTGCGGCTTCCCGAACGGGACGTTCCATTTCGCGATTCGCGCGCATAACGCGTACGACCTCCTGAGCGGTCTGTCGAACGTCTCGACGACCACGATCAGCAACCAGAACACACAGGGCCCGCCACCGCCGACCAGCGTCGCGGCCACGGAGAATCCGCTCGGCTGCGCGAAAGTCACGTGGACGCAGTCGGGCGACCCGACCGTGTCGGGGTATCGCGCGTATTTCGGGACAAAGCCGCGCAGCCAGGGCGCCTACACGGACTCGGTCGACGTGGGGTTGGTGGGGACGGCATCGCGCTGCGGCCTGGGAAACGGGAAGTTTTACATCGCCGTTCGCTCGAAGACATCGCTCGGCATCTTGAGTGGTTACTCGAAGGAAGTCTCGCTGACGCTTCAGGGACCGGATGTTACACCGCCGACTGTCAGCCAGATGACGCCCCCGGACGGTACCACGAACGTCGCGCGTAACACCGGGATATTCTTCGTCGTCACCGACGCCGGCACCGGCGTCAACTTCAGCACGGTGACGGTTCGCGTGGACGGGCAGGTGTGTCTCAGCTCGGCATCGGTCACGGCCGGCGGATTCGCCGTGCAGTGCAAACCCGCGTCCGATCTCCCCGCCAACTCGACCATCGTGGTGCAGGTCGGTGCGTCCGACAACGCGAGCCCGGTCAACACCACGGCGATGTCCTGGTCGTTCGTAACCGGCGCGAATTCGACCAACGACGTTGATCCGCCGGTGCTTCAGGCCGTGTCTCCGACGGACGGGGCGGTTGGTGTTTCTCCGGGAAGCGCGATCGAAGTGCAGGTATCGGACGCGGGGCTGGGCATCGATTTCCAGTCCCTCGTGATGACCGTGGACGGCGCCGAGGTCGCGTATCGCGTCGATGGCGATCAGTCCAGCGCGCGTGTGATCTATCAGCCGGCGGCGCCGTTCCGCGGCGGCAGCACGGTTTCGGTCCGCGTGGAAGCGTGCGACCGGGCCGCGACGGCCAACTGTGCGGCACCCCTGTCGTTCAGCTTCGCGGTGGGAAGCGCGCTCGTGACCACGGCCGAAGGCTCCATTGTCCCGGACGGATTCTGGGCCGGCGATCCCTCGCGCCCCATGGAAGTCCGGAACCTGCCGCGCTCGTGGCACGTCCATATCTTCGACGCCGCGGGGACGCCGGTGCGCCGCTTCGAGAATTTCGCGTCCGACGGCTACAACTGGACATGGGACTTCATGAACGATTGGGGCCAGCGAGTCGCTCCGGCCCTGTATCTCGTTCGCGTGACGGATGACGGCGGAACTGTCCACGAGACCGGGCGGTTCCTTGTCCAGTCGGCACGATGACGTCACGCGCCGCCCCGCGAATCGTACCTTCCATTGTTCTCGCCGCCGCGTTTTCCGTCGCGTACGGGTTTGTCGTCGTCGCGCTCGCCCGGCAATGGGCGAGCGACCCGAACTACGCGCACGGGTTCTTCGTGGTGCCGATGGCGGCCTGGCTCGCATGGCGTCGCCGCGAAGCGTTCGCGCGCGAGCTCCGCAATCCGTCGGGGACGGGATTGGCCGTCGTTGGGCTCGGTGCCCTGTTGTACCTCGCGGGCGTCCTGGCCGCGGAACTGTTCGCGATGCGCCTGTCGCTGGTGGTGGTGACGGCCGGCCTCGTTCTCGCGCTGGAGGGCAGGGAACGATTCCGCACGATGCGCTTTCCGGTCGCGTTCCTGCTCTTCATGATCCCGCTGCCGTACATCTTCTATTACCGGATGACGTTCCCGCTGCAGCTCTTGAGTTCCCGGCTCGCGGCCGGGTGGCTCACGGCGGCGGGGATGCCGCTCGTGCGCGAGGGCAACGTGATTCACCTGGAAGGGTATTCGCTGGAAGTCGTGACCGCTTGCAGCGGATTGCGCTCCATCATGACGCTTGGCGCGATCGGCGTATTCCTGCTGGATGCGATTCCGCTGCGGGTTCCGGGGCGCATCGTGTATCTCGCGCTGATCGTGCCGGTGGCGGTTCTCGCCAACGTCGCGCGGCTGGTGGCGACCGCGGGGATCGCCGCGGTCGGCGGGCCCGAAAAGGCGGAGAGTTTCCTTCACGAACTTTCGGGCCTCGTGGTATTTGTGACCGGACTCGCCGCGCTGGCCGCGGCGGCAAAGGGGCTGCAGTGGATCGGACGCGATCGACATGGGTCGCGGCCGTGATGGTCGCCGCGATGGGTGCCGCGGCGGTTGCCGTCCGGTCGATGGAACCGAGGGATCCGGGACCGCTCGGCCTGGACCGCGCCGTGCTGACCGGGCTGGATGCGCCATTCGTCGAGGAGACGCTCGAACCGGATTTTCTCGATCTCCTGCGTCCGCGCGAGGTCCTGTATCGAACGTACGGCGAAGACTCGGACGCGCCCGTGTGGGTGTTCCTCGCGTACTTCGACCGGCAGAAGGAGGGATCCCAGGTGCACTCGCCGCGCCACTGTTACCCCGGCGCGGGATGGAGCATTGAGCGGGAACTCGAGGAACCGCTGCCGGGTGGCGAAGAGGCGCTTCATGGCCTGGTGGTCAACGATGGAACCGAACGCCGGCTCGTTTGCTACTGGTATCAGACTCCGGACGGGATCGTCAGTGACGTCGTGCCGCTGAAGCTGGCGCTGATGCGCAACGCGGTCCTCCGGCGACCCCAGGATGTCGTGTTCGCCAACGTTTCCACGCCGCTCGATGCCGACGCGGACGAGGCTTTTTCCCGCATCGTTCCGTACGCCCGGGCCGCACAGTCGGAGATCGAACGCCTCTACAGGGAGCAAGATGAACGTCAATCGCATCCTCTCTGATTTTCTCGACGCGCTGGGCAGTACGCGTGTGGCGTTGCGATCGCCGACGGTGTTGATGCCCTTCGTCGGGTTCGGGGTGATTCAGATGATCATCGTCTGGGCACTGGCGTCGTTCCCGAATCGGACGCTGGCGCCAGTCCTGGTGCCGCTGGTGCGCGCACTCGGGGGAGAGCAAGCGCTCCACTATCCGCAGCACTTCATCCTGCTGCCCGGCATTTTTCACCGTGTGTACATTCCGCTCGTCGCGGTGGTCGGGTTTGCGCTCTGGACGCTCGCTGTCTGGTGGATCGTCGACCGCCATGAAGTGGGGCGGCGGTTGCCCGCGCCCCCGTTCGTGCGCCGGCTGCCCGATGCCATTCTCGTCGGCGTCGTGTTCACCGTCGTCAGCGTAGCACTCGGTCGCGCCGTCGCCATGGTCGCGAGTCGGATGCCGCCCGGCATCGTGGCGACGGGGGCAACGATCGGGGGCATGCTCGTGATCGCCTGCGCGCAGGCGTTTCTGGTGTTCGCGCCGGTGGTATTGCGCATCCGCGGGGTGCGCGCGATCGAGGCGATTCGCGTCGGCTTCCGCTACGGCGCGCGTGTGTTCGGATCGACCGCACTCATCATATTCATCGTGCTCGTACTCCACGCGCCGCTCGACTATCTGATCGGCAATGCAGAAAACGTGGCATTGCACTTCCGACCCGAGACGGTCTTTTACCTGCAGATGCTCTCGATCGCGCTGGAAGTTGTCACGGCGTACCTGCTCTTCGCGACCGTTGTGGGACTCGCACTTCCCGACGAAGGCGGTCTTCGATGAAGCGCGTGCTCGCGCTGGCGATTGTCGGTGTTCCTCTGCTGGCCTCGTGCGCGCCGGTCGACGGGATGCTGGCGAGGTACCGACTCGAACAGGAACTCTGGCGCGCGCAGTTTTTCGAGCGCCGGATCAATATTCAGTTCGCGCGCGGATCGCGGCAGGACATCCAGCAGGCTATCGCGGCGTTTCAAAGACTACTCGCGGAGGATCCGCTGTCGACGCCGGCCGCAGCCAACTGGGACAAGCAAGTCGTGTCGGACATTCGTCAGCTGCGGGTATCGTCGCAGATCGGCCTCGCGAACCTCTATTTTCTCAGCGATCGATATGCCGACGCCGGAACGATGTACAGTCGCACGCTCGAGTCGGGCGATCTGTCGCCGCGCCGTTCGCTCGACGCGCGCCTGGGCGCAGCGCGATCGCTGTATCTCGCCGGTGAGACCAGCGCGGTGATGGAGCAGTGCGCGGCCATCTTTCGCGAGTTGCTGGACACCCCGGAATTCTGGAATGGCGATCAGGACCTCAGCGACGTGTTTCTCAACGTCCCGGTTGCGCTCGTTCGCATGTATACCGAGGCGGGGGACAGCGCCCGCGCGGGTGAGTACGCACGTCTCGCATCGGGATTCTATGATCGCGTGGCCCGCGAGCGTGCGGGGACGAGCGTCGGCTGGCAGGCGCAACTCGGACTCGTCCAGCTCCACCTGGTGCGCAAGGAGTGGCGAGACGCGGCGGCGGGCGTCCAGTCCATTCTCGCTGACCCATCGCAGAAGGCGGGCAACGCCGACGATCTCATGCTCCTCGCGGGTGAGGTCTACGGGTTCGCGTTGAACGATACGACGCGCGCGATAGCAACCTTCGCGGACGTCATTCGCCAGTATCCGCAGAACGGATCCTCCTACGCGGCACGCTACGACATCGGAGCTTTGCGCAAGAAGGCCGGCAACACCGCCGGCGCGGTGGACATGTTCCGGAAGATCGAGCAGGACGACCGTGCGCCTGCGGCGATCGCGGCGCGTGCGATGTTCTCGCGCGCGGCGATTCTCGAGCAGCAGGGCGCGTGGGACGAATCGTATGCGCTGCTCCAGCGCCTTCAGCAGCTCTATCCCTACACGGCGGCGGCGATCGAGGCGCCGCTGGCAATCACGCGACATTACAGTGCTGTGGGCCAGCCGGAGCTCGCCAGGCGCTCTCTCGATCGCGCGCGCGACTATTACATGGGCTTGCTGGACCGAACGAGTCAGTTTCAGGGTGACCGCATGGTGGTGCAGGCGGCGCTCACCGAGAGTTACGTGGCCGCGGGTGATGCGTCCGACGTCGCCGAGCTGCTCGGTTCCGGGTCCCCGCAGTGGGATGAGACCAGCACCGCGGCCGGAATGTTAAAGAGCGCAGAGGTTTACGCGACTGTGCTCCACGAACCGGATCAGGCCGTCGCCATGCTCAAGAAATGTATTGAGCGTTTTCCGGAAACGCGGTATTCGAAGGTAGCCCAGGCGCGATTGGATGAACTGGAGGGTCGTTCCAGATGACGTGGACACGACCCGCGGCTGCGGTGGTATCGCACGGTTCCACAAGCGGTTGCAAGAGAAGCGGCGGAAGGGTCCGATTGGCGCTTTCAGCCCCTGCCAGAATAGTATCGGCGAAATCAGCGGTGGACGGTCGCGAGACCGTGCACTTTGGAACTCGGAAGCGGAGAATACTGGCCTCCCCGAGTGCGATCCTGGATTGCGCACGCGTAACCCGGGGAAGCATTTGGGCACGCCCAGGGGCGATTCGCCTCCGCTGCCCCGAGGTACCGATCGTTGGCCCCCGTATTGCTGATCGGTTCATGAGCCCTACAACCAAAACCCACTGCAAAGTGCGGCGAGGATGAGCAGCATGAATGTATCCGCGTCGAGCCGCTCGGCCATTCGGGCCATCGCCCTGGGGATCGCCATCGTCGCGATCGCCGGCCCGGTACGAGCGCAACAGGGTGCCGGAACCTATGCGGCACCGTCTCTGAAGATTCCGGTCGGAGCCCGTCTGATGTCGTCTCCGGACGCCGTCGCCGGCATGCGCCCGGACGCGTCCCTGATGTACTCCAACGCCTCGTTCCTCGCGGGAATGACGCACGACCAGTTGTTCGTGTCGACCGCGCAGTGGCTCGACAACATGACCTTCAGCGCGGCCGGGGTCGCGGTCCCGGTCGGTCGCGGCGGGACCGTCCTGAGTTTCGGAACGACGTTCCTCTATTCGGGCACCCTTCAGGGGTACAACGACGCACTCGCCGTCGTGACGCAGGAGAGTTTCTACAGCGCCGGATTCGACGCGTCGGTGGCGCACGCGTTCCGGGGAACCGGAATTTCGGTGGCGTTCGGCGCGACCTACATCCGCGAGCACGTCTACCCGCAGGACGGCAGCGGCGTCGTATACAACGCCGGAGCGTCGTACTGGCTCGGGCCGAACCTGTTCCATATCGCGGCCCGGGACCTGGGCGGCTCCGTTCGCTTTGACTCCGGGACGTGGGACATTGCGCCCGAGATCGTCGGGGGCGGCGGACACATCTTCAACTCGCCCGTCGGCCAGTTTTTCGCGGGCGCGCAGGTGGCCAATTCCGACGCGTATGGGACGCGCTTCCAGTTCGGTCTGGACTACGAGATCAATCCGATGATCACCCTTCGTAGCGCTGTCACGAACACGATCAACGAGGTCGACGGCGTCCCGTTCAATGCCGGCTTCGGATTCCACTACGGCCCGGTGACGATGGACTACGCGTACACGCCCCAGCAGTACTTCTCGAGCACGCACACGTTCTCTCTATCGTATTCGTTCGGCGCCCAGTCCGGCGGTCGGGCATCCACCCCGGTAACCGTTCCGGCCGGTGACTTCGCGCCCCCGGTGCCGTCCGCCGATCCGGTTCCGCCGCCGATGCCGATGAATCGAGCGGCCCCGGCCGCGCCCAAGGGCGCCCACGCGACTGTCTATGTGCTCGTCGCGGGATCGCACGCGTGGCTCGAGAGCGCGCGGGCGGAGGCGCGGGCGCTGGAACTCCTGAAGGTCCCGGCGAAGGTCGAGTCCGAAGGCACGCACTTCCGCGTCGTGGTCGCCCGCTACGACTCTCGCGACGCGGCCGAGAAGGCCCTGGCGTCGTATCGCTCGCAGGGCCACGTCTTCCGGATCGTCGCCGAATAGGGCAGTGCGCTCGCCGGGAGATTGTGCTTTTTTACGCATTCGCGGTGGCAGGACCGGCACATGCGTAACACGCTGTTGTAAATAGCGTTACAGCCTCTTTACTGGCGCTTTGTGGGTCAAATTCCGTGCGCGCCCCGGCGGGATGGCCCCGTGATATTGGGTAGAGTAGTGGTGTAATAGTCGATACCACCCTTGTAACTCGCTTATAATCAGTCTGTTACCGCTTCTCCTCCGCCAGGCCCCGCCCCTCCTGCGCCACACGAGATCCGTGGCACCGAAAATGCTGTGTTAGCCCTCGTCGGCCGCAATCCGTCGAGTGGGAACGCCCCCGGGGCCTGTCAGAAGGCCCTCCAACCATCGACCCGCGGCCGCTGTAGTTCACGTGACACGGACACACGGACACGACCCGAATCACCATGGTCAGTTTTGGACACAGATTCGCCCGCAGGGCCGACGTTCGCCTCCCCTGGGGCATATCCTCCGCGCCCCTGGTCATCGAGCCGGCCGAGCGGACGTCGTGGGCCGACGCCAGCTCCGCGCACGAGAGCTGGAAACGCGGACTTGACGTCGCCTTCGCGATGATCGGTCTGACGGTCTTTTCTCCGGTCATCCTGGTTGCGGCGATCCTAATTAAGGTCACCTCTCCGGGACCGGTGTTCTACCGGCAGGAGCGTATCGGCATCAATCGACGCCGGAGCGAGCGCCGCCATTCCGGCGACGGTGGGGAGTCCGACCGTCGGCGCCGCGACCGCCGCGTGCTCGTTAATTTCGGCCGACCGTTTACGATCTACAAGTTCCGGACGATGGTCGTCGACGCCGAACGGGGAACCCCGCCGTTGTGGGCCAAAGAACGGGATCCGAGAATCACTCCCCTCGGCCGCATCCTGCGCAAGACCCGGATCGACGAACTGCCCCAGTTCATCAACGTGATCAAGGGTGATATGAGCATCGTGGGTCCGCGCCCGGAGCGCGCGTACTTCATCGGACGCATCGAAAAGGAACTCCCGGAGTTCCACCTGCGTCTGCACACGAAGCCGGGAATCACGGGCCTCGCACAGATCGAAGTTGGGTACACGAACACCGAGGACGGCTTGCGGCAGAAGCTCCACTTCGATCTGGAGTACATCCGCAATCTGACCCTGTGGACTGACGTGAAGATCCTCTTTCGCACCGTCCGCGTGGTGCTGACCGGGAAGGGCGCCTGCTGACGCCCGCCCGCACGTTTCGCCCCATTTCCAGCCGTTCCAGCCGCCTTCCCGGGAGAATCGCCCGGGCATGTAACTTGCTGTCAGGTAATGGGCTAAGCTTCTGAAGTCGCTTGTTCTTGCGGCGGCGCCGGGACCCGGTGCATGCTGAACTCCGAACGCCGATACAGGCGGTTGACGCCGTCCGGAGCCCGCACCCTGGAGGAGATCGTTTGAGTACTCGTTCGCCCCGCGTCAGCATCGGCCTGCCGGTCTATAACGGCGAGGCGTACGTTGCGCAGGCGGTGGACACGCTTCTCGCGCAGTCGTTCGCCGACTTCGAACTCATTATCTTCGACAACGCGTCGACGGACGCCACGGAGTCGATCTGCCGCGAGCGTGCCGCCCGGGATCCACGCGTCCGCTACGAGCGTCGTCCGACGAACGTCGGGGCGACGCGGAATTTCAACGGGGTCGTCGAGATGGCGCGTGGCGAGTACTTCAAATGGGCCGCTCACGACGACATGCACGAGCCCGACTACCTCGCCCGCTGCGTCGAGGCGCTGGACCGCGATTCGACAGTCGTTCTCGCGCATACGCGACTGCGTGACATCGACGACGACGGCAACTCGCGGGATGCCGACGATCCGAAGCTGGACTGGGATTCCGCGAGTGCCTTCATCCGCTTCCGGGAGCTCACGCGTCCGGATCACCGGTGCGAATCGATCTTCGGCCTGATCCGATCCGACGTGTTGCGTCGCACGCGGTTGCTGCAGGACTTCGCGGGATGCGACCGCGTGCTGCTCGCGGAGCTCGCCCTGGCCGGACGCTTTTACGAGGCGCCCGAGGTGCTTTTCGTGCACCGTGAACACAAGAAGCGATCAACCCACGAGTATCGCAGCGAGCAGACGCGGACCGCGTGGTTCAACCCGTCGAAGGCCGGCCGCCCGGCGTTCCCGCACGGGAGGATGATCCTCGGCTACCTGGGCGCGATTCGTCGCGCGCACGTTCCGCTCAGTGACAAGCTTCGCTGCCTGACGATCTTTCCGTCGTGGATCAAGCGGAACCGGGACGGCCTCTGGCAGGACACCGCGTTCGCGATCGCCTATGTCGTGCGTCCGGCGAAGCGCCGCGTCTTGCCGTCGCGCGAGACGACTCCGGCGGCGCCGGGAACCGGCGCGAGACAGGCGGATCGGAGCATTCGATGAGCGTGGAACTCGCGACGACCGCGCCCGTGTCGCACGTAGCGCCGGCCATGCCGGATGTTGGCGTCACAGCCCTCGTCGCCGAGCGCTGGGGCACGATGTGGCTCTCGCGGCACCAGATTCTCACGCGCCTCGCTCGCTACTTCAACGTTGTTTGGTACGACCCGCCGCAGACGTGGCGACAGTCGCTCGCCGGACGCTCGACCTCCATTGCGGACCCGACGCCCCCACCGCGCGACGGATTTTCGGTCTATCGACACGGTCCACTGCTTCCTAAGTTCTACCGCCCGGCCCCATTGCGCCGCGCGACCGAGCACGCGCGTCTCGGCCGCGTGCACGCGCGCCTGAAGGCGGCCGGCGCGTCGCGCTTCGTGCTCTACACGTGGCGCCCGGCGTTCGCGGAAGCGCTGGATCTAGCGGACTACGACGTAAGCTGCTATCACATCGCCGACGAGTACTCGTTTGCCACCGACGAGCAACCGCTATCGCAAACGGAACGTCACCTGATCGAGCGCGTCGACCAGGTCTTCGTGCATTCGCCCGCGTTGCTCGAGAAAAAGGGGCGGATCAATCCGCACACCGCGTACGTGACCAACGGCGTCGACTACGACGCCTTCGCGGCCGACGTCGCGGAGCCCGCTGACCTGGCCGCGATTTCGCATCCGCGAATCGGCTACGTCGGCCGGCTAAAGTCCCAGCTCGACTGGGAGACGCTCTCCGCCATCGCGACGCGACGACCGGACTGGTCGCTGGTGCTGGTAGGGCCGATCGGCCACATGGGGGACAAGGCCGAGGCGAAGGATCGCGTGATGGCGCTCCCGAACGTCCACTACCTCGGCAATCGCTCCGTGCGCGAAATTCCGGCATATACGCGTCACATGGACGTGTGCCTTTTGTGCTATGCACTGACGGACTATACGCGGTACATCTTTCCGCTCAAGCTGCACGAGTACCTCGCCGCCGGTCGGCCGGTCGTTGGCTCGGACATTCGAACGCTGCGTGATTTTCCCGGCGTGGTCCGCATCGCGCACGACGTCGATCAGTGGATCGCTCACATCGAGGCGGCGCTCTCACCGGGCGAACGGTCGTCCTCGCAGGTGGAGTCGCGACGCCGCGTCGCCCGCGCCTTCGACTGGAACGTATTGACCGAGACTATCGCGGCGACGCTGTGCGAACGCCTCGGCGGCGACTACCCCGACCGATTCGCGGCGCTGTCGCGTCCACGATAGGAGCAATAGACGATGGAACGAGCCCCTCAAGCGCCCCCGACCGACTCCGCGCACCCGCTCGAACGCGCCGGGCTCGCGTGCCGGTTTTGCGGAGCGCCGCTGCGGAATACCTTTGCCGACCTCGGCATGACGCCCCTGTGTCAGAAGCACGTCAAACCCGAGCAGCTGAACGATCCGGAGACGTACTACCCGCTGCACGCCCTGGTGTGCGCCTCGTGCTGGCTGGTCCAACTCGGGGAGTATGCGACCCCCGAGGAGATATTCGCGCAGGAGTACGCGTACTTCTCGTCCTATTCGGACACCTGGCTCGCACACGCGAAGGCATACGCCGGCATGATGACGAAGCGCCGGTCGCTGGGGAAGAAGAGCCTCGTCGTGGAGATCGCGAGCAACGACGGGTACCTCCTGCAGTATTTCGTTGAAGCCGGCATCCCCGTCCTCGGCGTCGAGCCCGCGGCGAACGTCGCCGCGGCTGCACGCGAGCGGGGAGTCCGAACGGAGGTTGTCTTCTTCGGAACGCAAAGCGCGCACGCAGTTGCGCGAGCGCTTCGGTGGAGCCGACGTGCTCCTTGGAAACAACGTGCTCGCGCACGTGCCCGATCTGAACGACTTCGTCGAGGGCATGCGCGTGATGCTCAACCCGGGCGGCGTGATCACGATGGAATTCCCGCATCTGATGCAGCTCGTCGAACACAACCAGTTCGACACGATCTATCACGAGCATTTCTCATATTTTTCGTTCACGACCGTGGAACGGGTGTTCGCCGCCCATGGAATCACACTGTTCGACGTCGAGGAACTCCCGACCCACGGCGGATCGCTGCGGATCTACGGGCGGCACGCGGATGCCGCCGATCCCGTACACGCCCGCGTCGCGGACCTCAAGTCGCGCGAGCGCGCCTGGGGCGTCGAGAGCCTCGACCGCTACCGCGCGTTCAACGAGACGGTGCGCGCGACCAAGCGGAACATCCTGGCGTTCCTGATCGACGCGAAGGCGTCGGGCAAACGCATCGTCGGCTACGGCGCGCCCGGCAAGGGCAACACGCTGCTCAACTACTGCGGCATCGGTACCGACTTCCTGGACTTCACCGTGGACCGTAGCCCGCACAAGCAGAATACGTTTACACCCGGGATGCACATTCCCATTCACGCGCCCGAGCGGATCCGCGAGGCACGGCCGGATTACGTGTTCATCCTGCCATGGAATCTCAAGGACGAAATCATGAAACAGATGGCATTCATCCGCGAATGGGGCGGCAAGTTCGTGGTGCCGATCCCGGAGGTTCGCATCTATGAGTAGGGCGTCCACACCGCGTTTCGAATCGCTCGAGGAACTCCTGAATCGCGATCTCGACTACGCCTGCGACCGGTTGAGCGCGGAGTTCACCGCCATGGGGGGAAAGAACCTCCTGATCACCGGCGGCGCCGGGTTTCTCGGGTATTACATGGTCCAGTCCGTGTTGCACTGGAACGACCGCGCGCCGGCGTCCGGTCGCATCCAGCTGACGGTGTTCGACAACTACGTCCGCGGCGTCCCGGCCTGGCTCGAGGCACTCGGGGGACGCGACGACCTGACGCTCACGCGTCACGATATCCGTCTTCCGTTGCCGAATTCGATGCCCGCGTTCGACTACATCGTCCACGCAGCCGGGATCGCGTCCCCGACCTACTATCGCGCGCATCCGCTCGAGACCATGGACGCCAACATCGACGGCCTCCGGCGCCTGCTCGAGTATGCGCGCGGCCGCGGAGAGGCCTTCGGTGGTTTCATCTTCTATTCGAGTAGCGAGATCTACGGCGACCCGGCGCCGGACATGATTCCCACGGCGGAAGACTATCGCGGCAATGTATCGTGCACGGGCCCGCGCGCCTGCTATGACGAGTCCAAGCGCTACGGAGAAACGCTGTGCGTGGTCTTTGCGCGACACTACGGGGTCCCCGTGAAGATGGTCCGGCCGTTCAATAATTACGGGCCGGGACTCAAGATCAGCGACCGACGCGTGCTCCCCGATTTCGCGCGCGACGTCATGAACGGCCGCGACATCGTGATGCTGTCGGACGGAACGCCCAGGCGGACGTTTTGTTACGTCGCCGACGCGGTCTGCGGCTACTACAAGGCGCTGGTCAACGGCCGCCCCGGAGAGCCGTACAACGTCGGCATCGATCGCCCCGAAATCTCGATGCTCGACCTGGCGGAGCGCGTCGTGTCCACCGCGCGCGAGTTGTTCGACTACGGCGGGCGTGTCGTGCGCCAGGCATCCGACGAGGCCGAGTACCTGGTCGACAATCCCAACCGCCGGTGTCCCGACATGACCAAATCGCGCCGCGAGCTGGGGTACGACCCGACGATCCTGATCGACGACGGCTTACGGCGGTCGCTCGTCTGGTACCACTACAACCGCGAAGCGGAGGACCGTTGATGCGGCTGTCGATCGTGGGAGCGGGCTACGTCGGTCTGGTGACCGGCGCGTGCCTGGCCGAGAAGGGACACGACGTCGTGTGCGTCGAGACTGACGCGGCCAAGGTCACCATGATCCGCCGGGGCGAATCGCCGATCCACGAGGACGGGTTGCCCGAACTGCTGCGCCGTCACATCGGCACGCGGTTCCGCGTGACGGACTCGATGGAAGAGGCGGTGCGCGGCTCCGAGATGACGTTCATCGCGGTGGGTACGCCGTTCGACGGCCGCGCCATCGACCTGACCTACGTGAGCCGGGCCGCCGACGAGATCGGCGCGGTGCTGAAGACCAAGCCGGAGCGGCACACCGTCGTCGTAAAGAGCACCGTCGTGCCCGGAACCACCGATCGGACCGTGCGTGCGCACCTCGAGGCCGCGTCGGGGAAGACAGCCGGAGACGACTTCGGCCTGGGCGCCAATCCGGAGTTCCTGACCGAGGGTCAGGCCGTCGCCGATTTCATGCACCCGGATCGCATCGTTATTGGCGGCATCGACGCGGCCACTATCGACCAGCTCGACCGCGTGTACGCCCCCTTTGGAGATACGCCGATCATCCGGACCAACACCGCCACGGCCGAGATGATCAAATACGCGTCCAACTCGCTGCTCGCCACCATGATCTCGTTCTCCAACGAAATCGCCGATCTGTGCACGGCGCTCGGGGGCATCGACGCGCGCGACGTCATGCGCGGTGTCCACGAGTCGGCTTACCTGACGGTTCAGGATGGCGACCGCCGCCTGCGGGCCCCGATTGCCGGTTTCCTGGAAGCGGGCTGCGGCTTCGGCGGGAGCTGTCTGCCCAAGGACGTCAACGCGCTCGTCGCCCACGGCGCGGCGGTGGAAGTCGACATGCGCCTCCTGCGTTCGGTGATGGACATCAACGCACAACGTCCGGCGCGGGTCGTCGACCGTGTGCGTGACGCGCTCGAGACACTGGCCGGCCGGCGGGTCGCGGTGCTCGGGCTATCCTTCAAGCCGGATACCGACGACGTCCGCGAATCGCCGGCGTTCCCGATTATTCGTGCGCTCGTCGCCGGCGGCGCGGCGGTGACCGCATACGACCCGGTGGCCAGTGCGTCGGCACGCCGCGTGCTGGGGGACTCGGGGATCGACTACGCCGCCAGCATGGCGGACGCGATCCGCGACGCGGATGCGATCGTGGTCGTCACGCGCTGGGCCGAATTCGGCGAGCTTCCGCGCCTCTTGAAGGGCGTGACACCCGCGCCGCTGGTCTTCGACGGGCGGCGCATGCTGGACAAGAATGCTGTCGACCGCTACGACGGGATTGGTCTATAACCGAGACTCGCTCCAGCGAGCTCGACGGGAGAGACGATGAAGGTTGTACTGTTCTGTGGCGGGCTGGGTATGCGCATCCGCGAGTACTCGGACGACATTCCCAAACCGATGGTCCCGATCGGCTACCGGCCCATTCTATGGCATGTGATGAAGTACTACGCCCACTTCGGGCACCGGGAGTTCATCCTGTGCCTGGGCTACAAGGCCGACGTCATCAAGAACTACTTCCTCGACTACGACGAGTGCCTGTCCAACGATTTCACGATGTCGGGTCCCGGTCACATCGATCTGGCGAGCAGCGATATCGACGACTGGAAGATCACGTTTGTCGACACGGGGCACAACACCAACATCGGCGGCCGCCTGCGTGCGGTGCGCGACTATCTCAAGGACGACGACGTGTTCCTCGCGAACTACAGCGACAACCTGACCGACGTCCCGCTTCCGGACATGATCAAGGAGTTCGAGAAGGGGAAGCGGCTGGCGAGCTTCCTGTGCGTTCGCCCCAGCCAGAGTTTTCACCTGGTGTCGCTGGACGCGTCGCAGGCGGTGGACCGGATCAGCCACGTATCGTTGTCGGATATCCGCATCAACGGCGGCTACTTCGTCCTCAGCAACCGCATTTTCGACTACATGAAAGAGGGTGAGGAGCTCGTCGAACAGCCGTTCGAGCGACTCATCGACGAGAAGAAGCTGGGTGCGTACCGCTACGACGGTTTCTTCGTGTCCATGGACACGTTCAAGGAGCGCCAGGCGCTCGACGACATGGTCACCCGCGGCGAGGCTCCGTGGGAGCTGTGGAACCGGAAGAAGCGCGGGTGAACGGGTCGCGATGATGTTCGACGACGTTCGATCGATCCTCTGCCTCGGAGCCCACAGCGACGACATCGAGATCGGCTGCGGAGGCACGGTTCTGCGCGTCCTCGCCGACCACCCCGGTGTGACCGTGCACTGGGTGGTGTTCAGTGCGCGTGGAGACCGGGCAAAAGAAGCCGAAGGGTCCGCCACCCGCTTCCTCGCCGGGGCCGCGACGCGCGCAGTGGAACTCCACCAGTTTCGCGACGGCTTTTTCCCGTCCGAGCACTCGAAGATCAAGTCGTATTTCGAGGAACTCAAGGCGCGCGTGCAACCCGACTTGATTCTGACGCATTGCCGCGACGACCTGCACCAGGATCACCGGGTCGTCAACGAGTTGACGTGGAATACGTTCCGGCGTCACCTGATCCTGGAATATGAAGTCCCCAAGTGGGATGGCGACCTCGGCCGGCCGAACGTGTTTGTGCCGCTCTCGGAGGAACAGGCGCGCGCGAAAGTGGCCATTCTCATGGAATGTTTCGCGACGCAGTCGGGCAAGCACTGGTTCGATGAGGAAACCTTCGTCGCCATGATGCGACTGCGCGCGCTCGAGTGCAACGCGCCTTCGCGCCGGGCCGAGGCGTTCTTCGGCAGAAAGGTGGTTCTGTGACCAGCGAAGCGAAAACCCGCCCGCTTGCCGTCGAATGGCTGTTCGAGTTCGGACGCTACCGGGAGCTGTTTCTGTTTCTGGTGTGGCGTGACATCAAGATCCGCTATAAGCAAACGCTGCTCGGCGCCTCGTGGGCAATCATTCAGCCATTCTTCATGATGGTCGTGTTCACGTTGATGTTCGGTCGGATGGCCGGCATCGACAGCGAGGGCGTCCCGTACCCGGTCTTCAGCTATGTCGCCCTCGTGCCGTGGACCTACTTCAGCTATGCCGTGCCGCTGTCGGGGAACAGCCTCGTCTCGAATTCACGCCTGATCAGCAAGGTGTATTTTCCGCGGGCGATCATTCCCGCCGCGTCGGCGCTTAGCGGCGTCGTGGACCTGTTGGTCGCGGCGGTCGTCCTGGTCGGCATCATGATGTACTACCACGTACACGTCTCGTGGACGCTGCTGCTCTGGCCGCTGTTCGTGATTCCGCTGGTCTTCTTCACGACGGGGCTGGGCATGATCTTCTCGGCACTCAACGTGAAGTATCGCGACATCAAGTACACGATTCCTTTCTTCATCAACGCCATGCTGTTCCTGTCGCCGGTGATCTACGGGACGCAGAAAGTCCCGCACAAGTACCAGATGCTCATTCGCCTGAACCCGCTGGTCGGGATCATCGACGCGTTCCGGGCCGCGGCGCTGCCGACGCGAACCGTCGACTGGTCGGCGCTCGGTCAGGCGTCGCTGATCACCCTGGGACTGTTCGTCGTTGCGAGCATCTACTTCTACCGGACCGAACGCACGTTCGCCGATCTAATCTGAGCCGGGAGATCGCATGAAAGAGTCCATCCGCGCCGAACACATCACCAAGACCTACCGCCTGGGAGCGCTCCGGCACGAAACCATGCTGCGGGACGTGGTGACGAACCTGTTCCGTCGCGACTCCAACGGGTCGAAGGTGACGACGATTCAGGCGCTCAACGACCTGTCGTTCTCGGTGAACGAAGGCGAGGTGGTGGGGATCATCGGGCGGAACGGAGCGGGGAAAAGCACGCTCCTGAAGATCCTCTCCAAGATCACCTACCCGACCCGGGGACGCCTGCGCGTGCGCGGGCGCGTCGCGTCTCTGATCGAAGTCGGCACGGGTTTCCACGACGAACTGACCGGGCGCGAGAACATCTTCCTCAACGGATCGATCCTGGGCATGAAGCGCCGGGAGATCGTGTCGCGCCTGGACCAGATCATCGAGTTCGCCGGCGTCGAACAGTTCATCGACACGCCGATCAAACGCTACTCGTCGGGCATGCGGCTGCGACTGGGATTCGCCGTCGCCGCCCACATGGATCCGGACGTGCTCTTCGTTGACGAGATCCTGGCCGTCGGCGACGCCGACTTTCAGAAGAAGTGCCTCAACACCATGGACGACATGCGCTCGGGTGGGCGAACGGTGCTGTTCGTGTCGCACAACATGGCCGCCATCGAGAACCTGTGCCCGCGAACCATCTGGATCGACGCCGGTCGCCTTCACCGCGACGGACCGACCAGCGAAGTGATCGCGGCCTATCTGGCGACGTTCTCGGACTCCCAGCGCGCGGGTTACGACCTCGACCAGACCAAGGGACGCAGTGGAAACGGGTTCGCGCGCTACCGTCGGATCGATTTCCTGGACGCGGAGGGCAGCCCGACGTCGGTCTTCCGCTGCGGTGAGCCGTTGCGCGCCCGCTTCCACTACACCATCCACCAACGCGTGCGCGATCCCCACTTCCTGATGGGGATCTACTCGGACATGGGGACGCTGGTCACCAGCGTCAGCACCTGGCACGCGGGTTATCACATTCCGTCGCTCGAACCGGGGGACGGAACGATCGACCTTGTCATCGACGACCTGTTCCTGCTTCCGAACCGGTATTTCCTGACGCTCCAGATTTCTACGATCGGGACGGTTTTCGACAAGATCGAGCACTGCATCGGAATCGACGTCGAGGAGTCCAACGCGTACAATAACCAGGGACGCGGGATCAGCTCCCGCTTCGGCCTGGTGTACATGCGATCGCGTTGGGAAGGCGCCCAGGCCGACGCCGATGAGAATGCGTCCGCCGGGGATTCGCGCCTCTGATCCCGCCGCACCGGCCGAGCGCCGACCTTGGAGGTCCACGTGGAGTTTCTGGATCTCACCACTGACGTCGATTTCGCGGGGGTGGGCAACACCATGCACGCGCTCATGGAACGGCTGTACCCGGTCCCGCGCAGCATCACCGGCCGGGCATCCGCGAGACGTTCCGAATTCTGGGAGAAACGCTGCCGCTCAAGGTTCATCGCGTTGCCACCGGCACGCCGGTCTTCGACTGGACTGTTCCCCGGGAGTGGACGCTGCGCGAGGCCTACATCGAAAACTCGCGCGGCGAACGCGTCGTCGATGCGAAGCACTCCTCGCTCCACGTGGTCAGCTACAGCGTTCCCGTAGATCGAACCATGCGACTCGATGAACTCCAGCGGCACCTCTACAGCATCCCCGATCACCCGGACCGGATCCCGTACCGGGCGTCGTACTATCGCGAGACGTGGGGATTCTGCGTCCCGCACCGCTTGCTCGAATCGCTTCCCGACGACGACTATCGCGTCCGTATCGACGCCTCGCTGGAGGACGGCCACCTCGTCTACGCCGAAGCCGGGGTGGGGGACGGCGACGCGGGCGATGTTCTTATTTCGACGCACGCGTGCCACCCGGCGATGTGCAACGACAACCTGAGCGGCGTCGTGGTTGCGCACGCGCTGGCGCGGGCGCTGTCGGGGCGACCGCTCCGCCACCGCTACATATTCCTCTTCGTCCCGACAATCATCGGCTCGATCACCTGGCTGGCCCGGAACGAAACCCGTACGGCCGGGATCCGACACGGCCTCGTGCTCGCGTGTCTCGGCGACCCGGCAACTTCACCTACAAGCGCAGTCGCCGGGGCGACGCCGTGATCGACCGCGCAGCCGCGCACGTCCTCTCCGAGGCGGGAGGCACCGTGCGGGACTTCGTGCCGTACGGCTACGACGAACGGAACTACTGCTCGCCTGGATTCGACCTGCCGGTTGGGGCGCTGTCGCGCACGCCGCACGGCGAGTTCCCCGAGTACCACTCGTCGGCGGACAATCTCGACTTTGTGCGCGCGCCACAGCTCGCCGGTTCGCTAAGGGCATGCTTGCGGATCGTCGAAATCATCGAGAACGATCGCGCCTCGTGAACCAGAACCCGAGGTGCGAACCGCAGCTGGGCAAGCGGGGTCTCTACGACGTCACCGGGGGACTCAAGCCCGATCAGCGCGACCAGTTCGCCCTGTTCTGGGTGCTTAATTTCAGCGACGGTGCGCACTCGCTGCTCGACATCGCGGAACGCTCCGGCATTCCGTTTCGCATCGTCGCGCGCGCCGCGGAGCGACTTGCGGCGGCGGGATTGCTCACCGCGGGAAAATCGGCATGAGATTTCTCGTCTACATCCCGCGCCGGGGCATGATCATCCGGGTCCTCGGTGCAGCCGCCGTGGTCGCGCTCCTGGCGCGATTCCTGCCGTGGTGGCTGTTCATTCCGTCGGTCATCGCGCTGGCCCTGGTGTACGTCAGCATCGAGTCGCACAACGTGCGTGCCCGGTACCAGGGCGTCGTCGACAGCATGCGGAAAATTCACGGCGACGCCATCGGCGAGCTGGGCAATGTCCGGCCCGGCGATGTGGACAACGCCGTGTACAAACTCCTGAAAGAAATAGCGTCGGAGCTGGAGCGAAAGAACTTCCAGCTGGTCGAAAAGAACATCCAGTTGTTGAGCATCAAGGAGATCGGCCTGACGCTGATCTCGTCGATCGACGAAAGTAAGGTCGTCGACGCCGTCATCAATTTTCTGTCGAAGGGACTCGGCTACCGAGAACTATTCGTCGGCATCTACGATTCCGACGGGGAAGCGTTCAATCTGTACGTCTTCCGGGACACGCCCGAAGGTCACTCGCACAGCCGCGCGCGGCTTCCCCTGGCGGAGTTGAACGGGCTCCTGGGCAAAGCGGTGCAGATGCACCAGTCCGTGCTCATCCGCGATCCCGACATGCACCCGGTGGGCACAATCGACGGCAAGCCGCTGTTCGAGGACAGCACACTCAGTTCCTTCATCGTGGTGCCCCTGGTCAAGAGTGGGGCCACGCAGGGTTGCGAGAGCCGCGAGGACTGCATCCTGCACATGACGCAGGTCCGGCGCGAGAGTTCGTCGATCGAGTATGGATTCCACTGTCCGGCGTGCGGGCGCATTCCGATCCTCGGCGTGGTCGGCGTGACCGACGGGTTCAAGGCCGCGTCGCTCTCACGCGTCGACCTGGTGTCGGTGGAAACGTTGGGAGTTCAGCTCGGGACCATGCTCGAAAACAACCGGCTCTTCGCCGAACTGCAACAGGAGGAAAGCTTCCGCGACAACGTGATCAACAGCATGATGAACGGACTGATCACCGTGGATACGCACGGAAAGGTTCTTTTCGCCAATCATCTGGCGGAGGAAATCACGGGGTATTCGAGCGCCGAGCTGCGCGGCCTGCCCGTCAAGGATCTCATCGTCGAGAGCCTGACGGGTGGCGGCGAAAATCCCGTCCTGCGTACCGTTGAACCGGGAGACGCGCCTATCAGCAGGAAGCCTGGCTCTTACACAAGCTCGGCGGCAAGGATCCGATCCTGCTCAATACGACGCTCCTCCTCGACGAGAAGAAGCAGCCGCAGGGAGCGCTCGCCGTGTTCACCGACCTCACCCGGCAGAAGCGCCTGGAGGAACAGGTCGCGCACCTCGACAAACTCGCCGCGCTGGGCCGGTTCTCGTCGAGCATCGCGCACGAGATCCGTAACCCGCTCACCGGTATCGCGGCCGGCATCCAGTACCTGCAGCGCGCGGGCCAGGTGGCGGACAGCCAGCATGAGAACATCGAGTTCATTCTCGACGAGGTCAAGCGCATCGATCGTCTCATCGGCGATCTGATGAGTGTGGTGCGAATCTCCGACCTCATCTATGAAGAGACGAACCTCGAATCCCTGATCGGGACCGGTATCGCCAGCATGTCGGAGCTGGCCAAGCGCAAGTCGGTGACCATCTCCACCGAATTTCCTCCGACTACCCGCGAGGTCGTCGTCGACGCCGACCGGATCACGCAGGTCATGATCAACGTGATCAAGAACGCGATCGAAGCCAGCCAGCCGGGCGGTATGGTCACGGTCGGCCTCTCGTTCGCGCCCGAGGCCGACGTTCTGTTTGACGCGGTGGGTGATTTTGCTATCATCCGGGTACGGGACAACGGGTTGGGCCTCGCCGAAGAGGACAAGCTTCGCGTTTTCGAGCCGTTCTTCTCCAAGAAGACCGGCGGCACGGGACTGGGCCTGTACGTCACCCACAGCATCATCGAACGACACGGTGGCTTCATCTACGTCGACAGCGAGTACGGCGTCGGAACGACATTCACGATCTATATTCCCGTAAAGCAGGTTCATCATGGAGACTCCCGTGAAATCGGTCATTCTGTTGGTGGATGACCAGGACACGATTCGCTTTTTCCTCGAAAAGACACTCAAGCAGGAAGGGTACGAAGCGGTCACCGCGCGCACCGGCGCCGAGGCCATCGAAAAGGCCCGCGAAGTCGTCCCCGACCTCGTCCTCCTCGATCTCAAGCTCCCCGACATGGACGGCCTCGAGGTCCTGCGGCGCATCAAGGAGATATTCCCCGAGATCGGCGTCGTCATGATTACCGCGTTCGGCGATATCGAGACCGCCGTGAACGCGATGAAGCACGGGGCGTTCGACTTCGTCAGCAAGCCCATCAACCTCGACCAGCTGCTGATGGTCATCAAGAAGGGCCTCGACAGCGAGCGGCTCAATCGCGAGGTTCTGCAGCTCAAACGCCAGATGGACCCGGAGATCGGGTTCGACTACATCCTGGGCGACAGTGCGGCGATGAAGCGCGTCTACGACGTCATTCAGCAGGTCGCCAAGAGCGACACCACAACCGTGTTGATCGAGGGCGAGAGCGGCGTGGGCAAGGAGATGGTGGCTCGCCTGATCCACCGCTACTCCAACCGCTCGGGGAAGCCCTTCATGGACATCAACTGCGCAAGCCTGCCCGAAACGCTTTTGGAGAGCGAACTGTTCGGATACGAGCGGGGCGCGTTCACCGATGCGAAAGGACAGAAGCAGGGGCTGCTCGAACTGGCCAACCGCGGCACGCTGTTCCTCGACGAGATCGGCGAGATGAGTCTCACCATCCAGGTCAAGCTGCTGCGCGTCCTCGAGCGCATGGAGTTCCGGCGCCTCGGCGGGACGTCGGACATCCACGTCAGCGTGCGTGTGATTTCGGCTACCAACCGGGACCTCCAGAAGGAAGTCGACGAACAGCGCTTCCGTCCCGATCTGTTCTACCGGCTCAAGGTCGTCCCGCTGTATATTCCGCCACTCCGCGAGCGGAAGGAAGACCTGCTGAAGTTTGCAAACTACTTCATCAACATGTTCAACGCGAAGTTCAGCAAGAATTTCACGGAAATCGCGGACGATGCACGGAACCTGATGTTGGCGTACCCGTGGCCGGGAAACATTCGCGAGCTCAAGAACGTCGTCGAACGCGTCGTTCTGCTGGAGACGGGCCCGGTGCTCCGCCGGGACATGCTCCCGTTTGCCGCCTACCGCGCCGAAGAGGGAACCGTCGGCCGGCGCATCGACAGCATTCTCTCCGCGCCCATGCCCGAAGACGGCATCGACTTCGAGGCGATCGTGAGCGACCTCGAGCGCGCCCTGATCGTCAAGGCGTCCGAGGAATCGGGGTGGAACCAGAGCCGGACGGCGCGTCTGCTCAACGTCAAGCGCGACAAGCTCCGGTACCGCATGAAGAGCTTCAATATCGGCGATGAAAACGAAATCCCGTCGACGTCTTAGGGCGGCCGTCGCGGCGGTCCTCGCGGCTACCTCGCTGGCCACGGGTTGCGGGTACAGCACGACCTCCCGCACGGCGAAGGACATCAAGAGCATCTACGTGCCGTTCTTCGAAAACAAGACCACGGAGCCGAACGTGGAGATTTCGGTTACCGAACGCATCATCGACAATCTCGTGGCGGACAACACGCTGAAGGTCGTCCGCGAGAACGACGCCGACGCCGTGCTCAACGGCCAGATCGTGGAGTTTCGCAATCAGCCGTTCTCCTTCAATCAGGACTTGAATGCTCAGGAGTATGTGGTTGTGATCAGGGTAGTTGCCACACTCTTCAACCGGCGAACGAATGAGGCTATCTGGAGCAATCGGACCTTCGAAGGTAACGGAAACTACTTCGTGGACCCGGTGCAGAACGGCCAGACGTTCCAGGATGCGGTTAACGAGTCGATCCGCGAAATCACCGACCGCATCCTCAACATCACCGTCCAGGACTGGTAGCGCACATGGCCGGTCGCCTTCAGAAATACAAGCGTCTGTTCGACGACGTCCGCAAGGGCCCGCTGGCTCCCGTGTATTTTATCTACGGTCCCGAAGAGTTCATGAAACGGGAGTTCGTGCGGGAGCTGATCCATGCGGCACTGCCGGAGCCCGAGCGGGCGTTCAACCTGGACATCCTGCACGGAGACGAGTTCGACGGACCCGCCTTCGATGACCGGCTGCAGTCGTTCCCCTTGTTTGCTACCCGGCGCGTCGTGATCCTGCGCAACTTCGAGGCGCTCGCCGTGAGCGCCCGCGAGCATGTGGCGGACTGCGCCTCGGCCGTGCCGGGCGGCGTAACCCTGGTGGTCGAGTCATCCGCCTCGAAGCTGGAGACGGCCGCGCACAAGCGACTGGGCGCCGCCGCCGCCGCGGCCGGTGTCTCCTTCCCGTTTGACGCGCTCGACGAGAGCGAGACCCTGGAGCGCGTCCTCGGTCGCTTCCGTCGCGAAGGCGTCCAGGTCGACCCCGACGCACTCGACCTCCTGATCGAATCCGTGGGCACACAGCTGATCGACCTCGCCAACGAAGTCGACAAGATCCTCCTCGCCACGCCCGACGGGGGACGCGTCACCCGCGACCTGGTCGCATCCGTCGTGGGGAGGTACCGAACCGACACGCTCTTCTCGCTGCTGGACGGCCTGGGCGTCTCGGCCCCGGCGACCGTCCTTCCGCGCCTGGGCAGCCTCGTCGATGCCGGCGAAGAACCGGTCTTCGTCGTCGCGATGCTGCTAAGACGCGTCGTGTCGCTCCTCGAGGTCCAGCACGTGATGGCGGAGCGCGGCCGCGCCGTCTCGTCGGACCGCGCGATGGCCGAGTCGATCGCGGCGACGACGAGCCCGTTCTTCGCGGGACGCCTCCGCGAGCAGGCGTCGCGTGTACCTCGCGCATCGCTCGAAATGCTGCTCGTAAACCTGCGCTGGGCAGACCTCAAGCTAAAGACCACGGCGTTGGATCCCCGGGCCGTGATCCAGGAGGCATTGCTCGCGGCGCACGTCGGGAAAAGCCTTGCCACGCCGCCCTCCGGGTCGTAGATTGAGCCGCTGAACGCACCGCTCCGGGGCACGGAACTGCGGTTCGCGTTCGCTCTCCTGATGGATCGAGAACTTCGCATCAACGCCCGCGGCCTCTCGGCGCCGGGTCCGCGTCTGATGGTGGACGCGGCGCTCGCCAGGGGCCGGCCCGAAATCATGCGCGTGGTTGTGAGTTCGCAGGCGGCCGCGGACGACGTGCGCGAATTTCTCGGCGCCACCGGAGCTGAGATCGAGATCGACTCCGTAGGCAGCGAGTTTCACGTGCTGGCGCGCTTCCCGCGCGCCTGACTCCCGGGCGGAAAGAGACCACACGACCCCGATGGCGAAGTATCCCCACCTCGAAATCGAAGCCCGCTGGCAGGAGCGCTGGGCGCGCGACCGCCTGATGCATTGCGATCTGTCGCGAACGGATCGGAAGTACTACTGCCTGATGATGTTTCCGTATCCGTCCGGCGAACTCCACGTTGGCCACGGCCGCAACTACGTCATCGGCGACTCACTCGCGCGCTTCAAGAAGATGGACGGGTGCGAGGTGCTGGCACCGATGGGGTGGGACGCCTTCGGCCTGCCGGCGGAGAACGCCGCCATCCAGCGCGATATCCATCCGGCCGAATGGACCCGCGCGAACATCGCGCGCATGAAGGAGCAATTCTACCACTGGGGCGTGGTCTACGACTGGTCGCGCGAGGTCACGTCGTGCGAGCCGGAATACTACCGCTGGACGCAGTGGCTGTTCCTGCAGCTCTACGACGCCGGCCTGGCGTATCGCCAGGCGGCGTCGGTCAACTGGTGCCCGAAGGACCGAACGGTGCTGGCGAACGAACAGGTGGTCGACGGGAAATGCGAGCGCTGCGGAACGCCGATCGAAGAGCGTCACCTGGAGCAATGGTTCTTCCGCATCACCGCGTTTGCCGAAGACCTGCTCGACGACCTGGGAACGCTGGCGGACTGGCCCGAGCGCGTCGTGACGATGCAGAAGAACTGGATCGACCGCAGCGAGGGACTCGAGATCGCCTTCGAAATCAAGGATCGCGGCGGCGAGATATGCTGCTTCACCACGCGTCCGGACACGATCTTCGGCGCGACGTTCCTGGTGATCGCACCCGACCATCCCGCGGTCGAGCGCCTCGTTGCGGGCTCCGCGCACGAGTCAACCCTGCGCGAAGCCATCGCCCGCTTCACGGCGGATCGGCTGAGCGGAAAGAACCGGACGGAACCGAGCCGCGAGGGCATGCCGCTCGACGCGCACGCAGTCAACCCGATGACCGGGGAGGCGATCCCCATCTACATCGCTCCGTACGTGCTGATGGAATACGGGACCGGCGCCATTATGGCCGTGCCGGCGCACGACCAGCGCGACTTCGAATTCGCGACGCGCTACCGGTTGCCGATTCGTGAGGTCGTGCGTCCGTCGGACGGGTCGCCGTCGACGCTTCCGCTGTCGTCCTACACGGGCGACGGCGTCCTGGTCAACAGCGGCGCCTATGACGGCCTCCCGCACTGCGTCGCGTTCGAGCGCATCGCCGACGACATCGAGCGCGACGGGAAAGGGAAGCGGCGCGTGAATTACCGTCTGCGCGACTGGTTGATCTCGCGCCAGCGATACTGGGGCGCGCCCATTCCGATGATCCATTGCCCCGGCTGCGGCGTGGTACCCGTGCCGGAGCGCGACCTGCCGGTGGTGCTCCCACCCGACATCGATTTCCGGCCGCGCGGCGACGGCAAGAGCCCGCTCGCGACCAGCGAGTCGTTCCGTAGCGTGGCATGCCCGCGCTGCGGCGGACCGGCCGCACGAGACACCGACACGATGGACACGTTCGTCGATTCGAGCTGGTACTACCTGCGGTATCTCTCGCCGCACGACGCGCAGGCGCCGTTTCGAAAGGACGTCTGCGACGCGTGGCTCCCGGTGGATCAGTACATCGGCGGCGTGGAACACGCGATCCTGCACCTGCTGTACGCGCGCTTCATTACGAAATTCCTGCACTCGCGCGGACACGTCTCGTTCCGCGAGCCGTTCGCGCGGCTGTTCACGCAGGGCATGGTGTGCAAGAACGGCGTCAAGATGTCGAAGAGCAAGGGCAACGTCGTCGCGCCCGATACCATCATCCAGCCCATGGGCGCGGACACGATGCGGCTCTACATTCTGTTTTGCGGACCGCCGGAACGCGACATCGAGTGGAACGACGAGAGCGTCGAGGGGTGCTATCGTTTTCTGAATCGTGTCTGGCGTGTTTATGAAACGAATGACACCATGCTGGCCACGCCGTTCCAGGGGGTTATCGAGGACCGCGATCTCGACGACGATGCGCGCGGCGTGGTCCGCAAGACCCACCAGACCATCGACCGCGTGCTGACCGATATCGGCGACCACTTCCGGTTCAACACGGCGATCAGCGCGCTGATGGAGCTGTCCAATGCGCTGGTGGCGTACGCTGAGTCACCGACGCCGCGTCCGCAGCGCGACGCCGTCGTGCGCTTCGCCTTCGACACACTGGTCCGCCTGATGGCACCGATGACGCCGCATATCTGCGAAGAACTCTGGGAACGCACCGGCCACACGGGTAGCATTTTCCACACGCCCATGCCGGTCTGCGACCCGGCACTGGCGCGCGAGGATACCTTCGACCTGGTGATTCAGGTCAACAGCAAGATCCGCGCGCGCGAGTCCATTCCGACGGACACCGACCCCGAAGCGATGAAGACGATCGCACTCGCGAACCCGCGTGTGCGCGAGATTCTCGCGGGGGCGACACCCAAACGCGTCATCGTCATTCAGAACCGCCTCGTCAATATCGTCGTCTAGGGCACGGGATGACGGGGCGCGCCCGCCGGAGGACCGTGCCGGCATCGGATCAATCACGGGATCGATGGTATGTGCTAGTTAACATAATATATCTTATGCGCCATGTCCTGGGCGCGGAAACGGCGTCCAGGCCGGTCCCTCGGCCGGTCTTCCCCGGGGTTGAATCGATTCACAAGGGCGGGATCTTCTCGCGGTACGGTCCGAAGAACGGCATCTCCCAGAGCTCGCCGAACAGCGCCTTGACGAAGCCCATGACGGAGAGAAACAACGCCGTCAGATAAACAAACACCTGAGCGATCACGACCACGATCAAGCCGACGAACGGAAGCCGCCCGACCGTGCGGTCGATTACGACAATCGCGAGAAACGCGACGCACTCGGAGAGAAACAACAGGAACGCCTGGCGCGCATGGAACCGCACGAAGTGGCTGTCACGAGCCTTCCACAGCGCGAGAAAACACAGGAAGAAGAGGTACCCCAACGCCGCGTACCAGCGTTCGTGGTCCGTGGGCGAGGCCTGTTCCGTGTCCGGAAGTGTCGAGGTCGCGATCAACACCGATCGACGCTCCTCGCGTTTCGGGTTGCTACCGGATCTGCGAGAGGGCCACGGTGGCGCGATTCTTCACGTCGCCCGTGCCGTTCTGAACCACCATGTCGAGATACTTTCGGGCGTCGTCCATCTTGCCCGCACGCGCGTAGTCTTCGCCGGCGCGATACGCCGATTCGTAGTAGCGCGGATCCGACTTGTCCATCGCGTCCATGGACGCGACCATCGCCGCCGCCGCGTCGTCCCAGTTCTGGAGACCTTCGTAGCAGAGTCCCTTGCCGACCAGCGCCGCACTTGCGAACGTCGGGTAATCGGCCTTCTTCGCCAGGTAGGTGTCATAGTCCGAAACGGCATCTTTGTAGTTCCCCAGCCGCAGTTCGCACTCGGCCTTCAAGAACCGGGCTGCGGTTCCCTGGTCGCCGCCGTAACGCTGCGCGATCTGGTCGAAGCTCGACAACGCGCTGTTCAGGTCGCCCTGCTGCATGAGGGTCATCGCGGAGCCCATCAGGCGGTCCGCGTCGCGCGCATTGCTCACGCGGCTGTTCGCGGCAAACACGAGAACGGCAACGATCGCCACCAGCGCGACGACACCGATGATCACCTGGTTGAAATGCTCCTGGGCCCACTCGCTCACCTTCATCGTCGTGGTGACCAGCTGATCCTCTCTGATGTGCTTGCGTGCTCGTCTGGCAGTCGCCGTCATTGCGTGCTCCACTTCCCTTGCCGAAGAAAAAACTGTAATTGCTTTAGAATTCCTAGACTAGCATAGCTGATCCGTCGCTCGCAAGGGCTTCCTCGCGTCGAATCACGCCATGGCGCGTGCCACCGTCGGACCCACGTCGGGAAAATGCGTTGACACGCATCCCGCGGCGTCGCCACGCTGTCTCCCACCGGAGGACCCGTGACCGCTCTCCCGACCGACCGCACGAGCTTCCCCGCCAGCCGGGCCGCGGGGCTCTTTCGCCCCCTGCTGTTGGTATTCGTCCTCGCGATCGTGATTCTTGAGTTTCCGGGCCTGCGCGAGCGATTGGAGACTCCTTATTCCGGCATCCAGACCCGCAATCTCGTGGTCCAGAGCGTCGCCACCGACGGCCCCAACGCGGCGGTAGACATTCTGCCCGGGGACGAGATCGTCGCCATCGACGGTCGCCGCCTGCGCAACCGCGCGCACTACCAGAATATCGTCGCCACCGACCACGGCTTCGCCCCGCAGACGTTCGAAATCCGTCGCGGTGACGTCGCGCGCCGCGTCACGGTTCGTTACGAGCATCTTCCCCGGGGACTGATGCTCGAGCGGCTGGTCCTGTTGCTGCTGGCCACCGCCTTCCTCGGGGTCGGGCTGTGGGTGTACCTCCGACGCGCGGACGCGCTGGGCGCCCTCTTCGCGGTGAATTCAACGATCCTTGCCGTGTTTCTCACCGACCGCCCGTCGACCGCCTCGCCCGCGTGGCAACTCGGCGGCGAGCTGATGGGTGACGCCATTCTGTTGCTGTTCCCGGCGACACTGCTGCATTTCTTCCTCTGTTTCCCCGATCGCGCGCACGGTGACGCCAATGCGCGCCGCAGGCGGGTCGTCTGGCTGTATGCGGTGCCACTGGCCATCTACGCGGTCAGCGCGGTCGTGACCATCCGCCGCTTCCGCTTCGAACAGCCGTCGGAGGCGCCGGTGACGCTGGTCCTCATCTCATCGACGGTTTATTTCGCCGCGTACATCGTATCGTCGCTGGTCGTGTTCATCCGCGCGTATCGCTCGTCGCCGCGTGCACAGAAACAGAAACTGCGTGTCGTCATTGCCGGCACGCTGGCGGGACTGATTCCCTTCCTCGCCGCCACGGTTCACGCCAGCTTCCGGTCGGCCGGCGCGACGCACTCGGCGATCCTCGCCGCGCTGTGTCTCGGATTCGTTCCGGTCACCTTTGCGTACGCGATCCTCAAGCACGGCGCGATCGAACTCGATACGGTTGTGCGCAAGAGTCTCGTCTACGCGCTGCTGACCGGCGTGCTCGTGGCCGGCTACTACGTGATCGTGCAGTCGGTGGGCGCAGTCCTGACACGCGAGTTCGGCGTTCCGCAGGTCGCCTGGTTGTGGGTCGCCGTGCTCGTCCTCGCCGTGGTGTTCGCGCCCATCCGCGAACGGGTCCAGGGCGCCGTCGATCGCATGTTCTATCGCTCGGACTTCGTGTACCGGCAGGAAGTCGTCGACTTCGGACGCCGCGTGGCGCGCACGCTCACGCGATCGGAGATTCTCGACCTCTTTCTCGATCGCTGCGACCAGCTCCTCCATCCAGCATTTGTCGTCGTCTACCTGCGCAACAACGGCTCCGATCCGGCGCTCACGCGCACCGTGGGCAATGCGCCGTCGGCGCCGGCGTCATTCACGGCCGACTCGTTCCTGGGGCGCTACCTCACTCGATTCCGTGCGCCATTGCAGGTCGAATATCTCGATGCTTCGTGGGAGCGACCCAATCTCGACGCGGAGTCGCGCGCACTGATTTCGCTCCCGGGACTTGCCGTTTGCGTCCCGATCGCGGCCCCCGACCGCCTGCTCGGCCTGGTGTTGCTGGGACAGAAGATGTCCGGACTCGTGTACCGCGCGGCGGATACGGAACTCCTCGAGACACTCGCCGACCAGCTGGCACTCGTCATCGAAAACGCCGATCTGATCCAGTCGTCGATCGAACAGGAGCGACTCAAGAGCGAAGTGATGCTGGCGCGCGAGATCCAGCAGGCCCTCCTGCCCGGCACGCCACCCCACGTCCTCGACACGCACATCGTGGGTCAGATGGTCAGTTCCCTCGAGGTCGGCGGCGATTACTTCGATTACTTCGCGCTCGACGACGAACGCCTGGTGGTGGCGATTGGCGACGTCAGCGGCAAGGGCATCCCCGCCGCCATGCTCATGGCGTCTTTGCAGGCGGTTTTCAAGAACCGAACGCTCAAGGGGGGCCTGGCCCCTGCCGAGGTGAACGCCGAACTGAACGACTACCTCGTGGAACACGCCAAACCCGGTCAGTTCGCCAGCTTCTTCTGCGGGATCCTCAACGTCGGTCGCTCGACCCTGACGTTTTCGAGCGCCGGCCAGTGCCCGGCGCTTCTGGTCACCGACCGCTACATCGACCGACTGGGGAACGGCGGGATGGTGCTCGGCGCAACGCGCTCCCAGCGCTACGTCGAGGGCACCGTCGCCTTTCGGCCGGGCGATCTCCTTCTGCTCTACACCGATGGCGTGACCGAGCAGCGGAGTCCCACCGGTGAATTCTACGGGGAGGACAGGCTCGTCCAGTTCCTCCGGGCGAATCGAAACTTGCCGCCTGACGGACTGCAAAACGCGTTACTGGAGGAAATTCTTGCCTACGGCGGTGGGACTCAAGAGGATGACATCACCAGCGTAATCGTCTCCCGAAGCGTCGGTTAGCATATCGGCGCTCCCCGCTCGTCCTTACCGCTTCCCGTCGGGGCATGTGTTATGCACGACACCCCCCTGACGCGGCGCCATGTGGTGTCGCGCCGATGGGTTGAATCCCGTGAACCTTCCCACAAGGGGGTGCCCAGCATGCGGATCGAACTCGTCGACTTGCTCTGGTGGTTGAGAAAGCGCTAAGCCCGCGCGGTGTTCCTGGATGCCCGCGACACTCGCGCGACACCTGGGAACACCGCACCACCTCCCCCCTCCGGGGCCAAAGCGCCCCATATGCTCTTCAGTCATCACTGGAAGTAACCATGTGATCATGGCGCAGCCATGCATCAAATCTTTTCAATCCGCCGGTTGACAATCCCGCTGGCCGGAATATACTCCTCAATTGCAACGAGAGTACTCCCCTCGCCTGCACGTGCGTGCTGCTCTCAAGCTGCTGATAGCGAAGCGGTTGCCGCATGGGCCTCTGACGGGCGTTATGGCACACGGCAGTATGGGGGGTTGCTCTCGTTCCTTTTTTGGCGTCTTCCGCCTCGCCCATTCGCCTGTGGTAGCATCCACGTCCGATGCTCCCGTTTGTCATTTCCGCCGCCATCGTTTTGACCATCCTGGTGGTCTCCCCCTTCGTGCGGGTGGCCATGGACCGCCTCCTCAACGGCGTATTCTCTCCCGCGGCACCTTCCCCGACGGAGCAGACCCTCACCCTGCACCGGCGGATCGCCGCCGCCGACATGCACTGCGACGCGCTCCTGTGGAACCGGAATATCCTCGTCCGGGCGACACGGGGGCACGTCGATATTCCCCGGCTCCGCGAGGGCGGGGTTGCCCTGCAGGTGTTCGCGGCATCGAACCGTTTCCCCATCGGCGCCAACTACCGTCGCACGCCTGCGGGTCCCGATTGGATGACGCTCATTGCCGTCGCGAATCGCTGGCCGCTGGCCGCCTGGTTCTCTCCGCTCGCGCGTGCACACGCGCAGGCGGCGTCCCTGCATCGGGCCGTCGCCGCGTCCTCGGGAGGCCTCTCGCTACTTCGCCGTCGCGCGGATTTGGAGAACCTCGCGCCCGCTACGCTCGGGGCGGTGCTGCTGATCGAAGGACTCCACGGCTTGCGTGGCGACGAGCTCGCCGTGGACCGGCTCTTCGAGGCGGGTTTCCGCATCTTTGGTATCGCGCATATGTGCGACAACGCCGTCGGCGGTTCGGCGCACGGCTGGCGCCAGGGCGGGCTAACCGACTTCGGGACGCGTGTCGTCGCGCGCATCCACGAACGGGGCGGAGTCATCGATCTGGCGCACGCGTCCGCGCGCACGATCGACGATGTGCTCGAGAGCTTTCCGGGCCCGGTCATGATCTCTCACACGGGTGTCCGCGGATCCTGTCCCGGGCCACGCAATGTCACCGACGACGTGCTTGCCGCCATCGGCGCTCGAAACGGATTCGTGGGAGTGGCGTTCTTTCCGGCCGCGGTGTGCGGGCGCGATGCACCCTCCATCGCACGGGCGCTTCGTCACGCGGCATCCGTCGCCGGGATTGACCAAGTGGGGCTGGGGTCCGACTACGACGGCGCGGTCCGCGTCCCCTTCGACGCCGCCCATCTCGCGGTCCTCACTCAGGCCCTCCTAGACGAGGGTGTGGCCGATGCCGACGTCGAGAAACTGATGGGACTCAACGCGCGGCGCTTCCTGCTCTCGTCCCTCCCGGTCTCCCCCGCCCGCTAGCGCGGCCGGACCGCTTCCGCCCAGAACGTGCAGTACCAGAACGACGCGCCGGGAGTTTCGCGCCAGGAATGGAGGGCGTGGATCCCCGCATCGACTTCCGCCTCGGCGATCCCGCCCTGGGCCACGATGGCCGCGCGGGCGCCGCTGACGATGGCCCGGCAGTTGTCTACGATGACATTGAACGACGACGCGCCGCGGCAGGCGCCGAAGAACGGCCAGTCGCTGGCGGTTGGCTCGGCCTCCGCCCGTGCGAGCATGGCCGTGAGGCGGCGCCCGACGAACGGGTCGCAACCCGCCGCGTCGTAGGTGCGGATGTACGCGCGCCAGACCGCTTCGAATGCCGGCAGCCCGGGGTAGAGTCTCAGGACGTCGTGGTCGTCGTCCTCGAGCACGATGCGGCCCCCCGGGCGCGCGGCGCGGACCATCGCATCCACGACCTGCTCTGGCTCGGTGAGATGTTCCAGCAGAAACCGCGCGTGGACGAGATCGAAGGAGCCCCATTCGTTCTCGCGCAGTGGAAACGCATAGGCATCGCCCTCGCGAATGTCGACACGCACCTCGCCCGCATCGGCGGCGCGTCGCCCGGCTTCGATCTGTTCGGCGCTTCGTTCGATCCCCACGACGTGCCCGCTCACGCCCGCCGCCCGTGCGAGCGCGCGCGTGAGTTGGCCGATCCCGCAGCCCACGTCGAGGACACGCATTCCATCCCGGATCCGCAGACGTTCGAGCGCGCGCTGATTGATGAGCGCGTTGAGGCGCGAGAGTCGCTCCTGCTCCTCCGGATCGGTGCCGTGGATGTAGGCCGTGGCGCTACCCCTTGAAGACGGACTTGAGGACGTACCCCGCGATGGCGGGGTTTTTCTTGAGACGGCGAAGCGAGTATGCGTACCAGTTCGGGCCGTACGGCACGGCGACCCGCAGCCTGTGCCCCGCGTCGCGGATCAGCGTGCGCAGCGGCCCAAGCACTCCCAGCAACATCTGGAACTCGTACTGATCGTGTCCGATGTGGAGTGTCTCGAGCAGACGATACGCTTCCCAGACGAGTTTCTCGTCGTGCGTCGCAATGGCCGTGTAACAACCGGCGGAGAGAAGTTCCTCAAGCAGCAGGACATAGTTTCGATTGATGATCGCGGGGTCGGTGTACGCAATCGCATACGGCTCGATGTAGATCCCCTTGCAGAGACGGACGTTCGCTTTCACTTTGGCGAGTTCGCGGACGTCGGCGAGGCTGCGGCGCATACGCGCCTGGATGACCACGCCAATGTTGTCGTACTCCTGGCGGAGCCGATAGTAGATCGCCAGCGTGCCGTCCGTCGTCGGGGAATCTTCCATGTCCATGCGGACGAACAACCCCAGCGGCTTCGCGAAATCGAGCAGCGCGCGCACGTTCTCCTCGCAGAACTCGCGGTCCATCGTGAGGCCGAGGTGCGTGGGCTTGACGTGAATGTATGCGTCGATGCGGTGTTCGTGCAGACTGCGGAGCAGTCCCTTGTATTCGTCGACGGCGTGACTGGCTTCTTCGCGACGACTGACGAACTCGCCCAGGATCGCGGCGGCGACCGCGTAGCCCTCTCGATTCATCTGGGCAGCGACACTGAGCAGGTCCGACTGTCGCTCTCCCGCGATGTATGGTGCGGCGACGCGCCGGACCACCGGTTTCGGGACCAGCGGCAACGACGCCGCGATCACTTTGTCGAATGTACTCATGGATCCGTGTTTCTTTCTATCGGTTGGGTTTATCGTCCAGCGGCTTTTCGGTCCGCAGCATTATACGCCCCCGGCCCCGCGTCGAGAAGCCGCGACTCCGGGGCGCCCGCCCGTCACGGCAGCGCCGGGCGCGCATGCGGGGCGTCCGACAGTGCGAAACTCTGTCCCACCGACAGGACGTGCAGGCGGTCGCCGATCAGGCGCGCCAGCGTGTCCTCGTCTCTTGGCCGCGAGTTTCCGCCGAAGATCCAGTACGGGTATGCGCCCCAGTGGAGCGGAATCACCACGCGCGCGCGTGTCGCCCAGGCGGCACGCACCGCGTCGGTCGACCGCAGATGTCCGTTGACGTTGAGAAGCGCGATGTCGGGATCGTACGTCCAGCCCACGTCGGCGAAGCCGGAAAAGAAGTTCGAGTCGCCGCTGTAGTAGATCGTCGCCCCGGGGGTTCGAACCACGTACCCCAGCGCGCGGCCGTCGCTGGCGCCGTGGATACCCCAGCGCGTTCCCATGTGATGTGCGGCGACCGCAACGATCGTCCCGCCATCGAATGAAAACGTATCGCCCGGGCGCATAACACGCACTTCCCGGCCGACGTCGCGCAGGTAGTGCTCGGACGGCGCGGGACAGAGGATGGTCACGTCCTCGGGAAAGGTGCGCAGTGTGGGCACATCCAGGTGATCCGGGTGGGCGTGCGAAATTAGAACGACGCGGGCGCCCGCGTACGACGAGGGCGGCGGCGCGCCGATTCGGCGGTGTCGAAACACCAGAGTCTTGCGGAACACGGGATCGGTTACCACACCGACGCCGCGCACATCGATGTAGCAGCATGCATGCCCCCAGAAGGTCACGGCGTCGCGGGCGGGTGGCGGAAACAGCTGCCCGTCGGTGCGCGCGAGGCCGGAGCAGCCACCGGTTAGACCGACGGCAACCGCCGATACCATCGCGAGCGCGATGCGACGAAGCCGGCTCAATGCCATCCGCCGATGAGAACGGAACGCGGAGGGTGCACGCAATGCAGCGTACGACAGTCGTGCCGCGCGCGCAAGGAAGGAGCTTCGCGCGTCGTTTTGCGTTGCGCCGTGCGCGATGCGTTCGCTAGCATCACGACGTGCCCGCCCATCGTCGCGTCCCCGTGTTCCTGATCGCGGCGGCGGCGATATGCGGCTGTTCCAACGAGCCCACCGCCCCGCCCGCCCGGCCGACTGCGGCCCGCGCCTTCTACCCCCTCGACGCCGGAACATCCCGTCTCTACCGCCATACCCGCAACGTTCGGTTCGTCGCCGACGACGGCTCCGATGCCCAACCGCCCCTCGACCTCGACGCCGAGTGCCTGCGCGAGATCGTCGCCGATGACACCGTTGCCGGGCGCGTGTACCGTCTCGAAGCGGAACGCTTCTACACGCCGGGAGGCGTCGACACCGTGTACCGATGGCGCCGCTTCCGGCAGGATGCCACCGGCCTCTATTTCGCCGAGATTCCGCTCTCCTGGGGACCGGGTGCGGCGGCGGGCGTCGACTCATTCACCGAAGCGCGCCGACTGGCGTATCCGCGCACCGTCGGCGCCACCTGGGATCTCTACGCGGGCAGTACCGCCTCGAACGCGACGCTCGAAGCCGTCGACACCGTCGACGTTCCCGCCGGCCGAATCCCCGCGTACCGCGTCTCCCTGGTTCTTCCGTCCATCGGCCCGGACGACTGGCGCCACTTCTGGTACTCGTCGTGCGGCCTCGTGCGGCAGCAGTTCCACACCGAGGTGGACGCCGTCGACGCGGGAACCGGGGAGCACGTCCACGTCGTGAGCGACGACATCCTCGAACTCCGGGACGCCGACCCCGCCTGCCCCCGACCCACGGAACCGTAGCGCCGGTCTAGAGCCGCTTGCGGCGGAACATGACGACGCTCAGCGTCAGCAGGACGGTGGATATGGCGCCGAGCGCCGCGACCTCGCGCACCAGATCGCCGAACGTCGCGCCACGAATGATGATCGCTCTCGAAATGGCGACGAAATGCGTCGCCGGCAGGACCTGCGACAGCAGGCGCAGCGGTAACGGCAGCGACGACAGCGGAAAGATATAGCCCGAAAGCATGATCGACGGTAGCAGGATGCTCTGCGCCGCCTGCGTCGCTTCGATCTGGGTACTCGCCCGCGCGGAGATCATCAGCCCGAGCGACAGCAACGACGTCAGGTACACGAGCGAGAGGATGGCGAGCAGGACCACGCTCCCGTGGATGGGAACGCGGAACAGCACGTTCATGAAGAACAGCACCAGTACCAGCTGGAAAAACGCGAGGACGAGATACGGAATGAGTTTTCCCAGAATCATCTGCACCGAGGACACCGGGGTCACCATCAACTGTTCGAGCGTTCCGCGTTCGCGCTCGCGCACGATTGCGTACGCCGTCAGCAGCGTTCCGGAGAACGTGAGCAGGATGGCGATCAGCCCCGGTATCAGCAGGTTCGCGCTGCGCGTGTCCGGGTTGAAGAGGATGCGGGGACGGGGTGCGATGGGAAGCGCCGTCGCCCCCACCCGTTTCTCGAGTTCTTCAAGCGAACGCGTGAGCGCCAGCCCGTTGATCGCCGAAAGGCTCTGCGCGGCGATGGTGTTGTCGGAGCCGTCGATCAGCGCCTGGAACGTCGCCTCGGTGCCGTCGAGCCGACGGCGCGCGAAGTCCGGGGGAATTTCAATTCCGACCTTCACATCGCCGGCGACGATCGCGTCGCGGAGTTCCCGCGACGAGCGCTCGTAGCGCACGACGCGGAACGTCTTGGTCGCGACCAGCGCCTCGACCAACTGGCGGCTCTCCGGGCACCGGCATTCGTCGAATACCCCGGTCGGGATGTTGCGCACGTTGGTATCGATCGACCCGAAGAGGATCAACTGGAACACCGGGATCATCAGCGCGATGCGAAGCGTCCCGCGGTCTCGCCGCATATGAATCGATTCCTTGTGCAGAACGGCGAGAAACTCTCTCATGGGTGAGCCGCCGCCTCTCCCTTCGCCCGCACCTCTTCGGTGCGGAGATACGTCAAACGCACGAAGACGTCCTCGAGCGACGGCGCGATGGGACGGATGTGGATGTCTTCCCCGCTCTGCGCCATCAGGTCGCGCCGAATAGTGGCGTCGTCGACGGTCAGCGGAACCAGAAGGTGCAGACTGTTGCCGAAGATGGTGACGTCTTCGACATAGGAAAGCGCGCGGGCGCGCGGCAGCACGCGAGTGGCGTTGCCGTCCGTCGCCGCTTCCACGCGGCGCGTTCCTTCCGGCGTGATGTCGGGAAGTGTCAGCAGATCCTCCGGTTCGCCTTCGACCAGGAGCCGCGACTGGAAGAGGTAGCCCACGCGGCTGCAGCGCTCGGCCTCGTCCATGTAGTGCGTCGAGACGAGCAGCGTCACGTTGTTCGACGACAGGTCGAACAGGAGGCTCCACAGCTCGCGCCGCGCCACGGGATCGATCCCGGCGGTTGGCTCGTCGAGGAACACGATGCGCGGCTCGTGCATCAGCGCGGCACCCAGCGACAGGCGCTGTTTCCAACCACCCGAGAGATGTCCGGCGAGGCGGTCGCGGTACGGATCGATGCCGGTCAGCCCGATGACCCATTCGCGGCGCTCGCGCAACTGCGCGCCCTTGAGTCCGTACACCGAGGCGAAGAAGTCGAGGTTCTCGAGCACGGTCAGATCTTCGTAGAGCGAGAAACGCTGCGGCACGTATCCGATGCGCTTGCGGACCTGTGATGCATGGTGCGTGACGTCGATGCCGTCGACGATCGCCGTCCCGCGGGTCGGGCGCAACAGGCCACACAGGATACGAATCAAGGTCGACTTGCCCGAGCCGTTGGGCCCGAGCAGCCCGAAGATCGACCCGCGCGGGATCTGCAGGCTGACATCGTCGAGCGCGTGCACGGAGCCGTAGTCGTGCGACACGCCCCGCACCTCGATGCCATAGTCGGGTTCGGGGCCGGTCATTCGAAGCGCACGGTCGCGGTCATCCCCGGCTTGATTTCGGGCGACGATCCGACGGAAAGTTTTACCGCGAACACGCGGTCTTCGCGTTGCTCGGGCGTCTGCACGTTGCGGGGCGTGTACTCGGCCTGGTCGCGCACGGCGATGACACGCGCCTCGAACGGCCGTTTGGGAAACGTGTCGATAGACAGTTGCGCCGTCTGTCCCACGCGGATCTTGCCGAGTACGGTTTCGGGAACGTACACGTGCACCCACAGGTCCCCGGCCTCGAGGATCGACGCTACCGGCTGGTACGCGGGAACGAGGTCGCCAACGCGAAGATCGAAGGTCTGCACGATTCCGGCCGCGGGAGATCGTACGACCGTCTCGTCGAGTTGCGCCTTCAAGAGCGCGAGCGCGGCCTCCGCCTCCGACAGCACGGCCGCCGCCTGGCGCTCGTCCTCGCTGCGGCTGCCGCGACGGAGTTCCTCGTAGGTCTGGTAGGCCTTCTCGGCGGCAGCGGCCGCCGCCGCGTACACCTGATCGGTGGTCACGTTCTTCTCGAGCATGGACTCCTGGCGCTTGCGCTCCTTTTCGGCGTAATCCCAGTCCACGCGTGCGCGTTCGATTTCCTCGCGACGCGGCCCGCTGACCACGCGGTCATAGCTGGCCTTTGTCTGCGCGACGCGCGACTCCGCTTCGTGAACCTGGGCGGTGAGGAAATCCGCGTCGAAGCGCACGACGACGTCGCCGGGGTGGACCGAATCGCCCTCGGCAACGGCCACCTCGACGATTCTCCCGCCGACGCGCGACCCGACGCCGACATCGCGGCCCTCGATCGTTCCCGAGTAGACGTCGGGTCCGGCGTGGCCGCCGCGCACGATGAGCCATGCGAAGACGCCCAGCACGATCACGATCGGGATCACCAGGCGTCGCATTGACTCAACTGCCCTTCTTGCAGAAGCACGATCCCTTGATCGTGATATCGGACCGTGACCACGCGTCCTTGAAACGCGTGTCGCACAGCGATGCCTCGTCGGCGCGGCCCAGTCCGCGCAGACATTCCGAGAGCCCGTAGAGCGCCCAGCCGTTACCCGGGTGAAGATCGAGGTCCGCGCGGTACACTTTTTCCGCTTCCTCGTAGCGCTTCTGTTCCACCAGCAACGCGCCGAGCGAATGGCTGACCGGCATCATCCAGCCCCACGGTTCGTCGTACCTGAGGGCAACGTCGCGCGCAACACCGAGGCGCAGCAGTTCGAACGCGCGATCGGTGTTGCCCTTGCGATACTCGACCTCGCCTTCCGCCATCGGCAGGCCGACGTCCAGAACCGTACGCGCAGAGTTGTTCCCCGCCAGCCGGCTGTCCGGTACGGCGTCGTATGCCTTCTTGAAAGCCGCGAGCTCGGCTTGCGCCTCGTCCACGCGCCCCAGCGCCGCCAGTGCCACGGTTCGCCCGTAATGCCAGAATGCCACGGTGACGACCAGATCTTCGGGCGGCTTCTTTGCCTCGAGCAGTTCGTTCCACATGCCGAAGCGCACCATCACGTGGGTGGGCACGCCGAGGAACGCGTCGAGAAAGTCGGGATAGGCGCGCACGACCTCCAGCGGCACCTGCGCCACCATGTCATTCGCCGCCTTCATCGCCAGGTCCTTCTGGCCGTCGAACATCGCGGCGTACGCGAGGAAGTGATAGTTGTGCGCGCGGTACATGGTATAGAAACCGCCGCGTGAGGCCCACGTCTTGTCGATCTCGATCGCTTTCTGGTTGGCCACGATGGCCTCTTTGTAGTGACCGAGACGAATGTCGATGTGCGCCGGCATATGCAGCAGGTGTCCCACCCCCGGCACGCGCGTGCGCAGCACGTTCGCCGACGGGAGCGCCTTCTCCGGCGTCGGCGAGGCTTCCATAGTGTGGATGTACAGGTGATTCGCCATCGGATGGTCCGGCACCATCGCGATCACGGTTTCGAGCGTCTTCATGACCTCCGGGGTTTCCGGTCGCGGGTCGCCCCGCGGCGACCAGAGGTCCCACGGCCGCAGGTCCATCATCGATTCCGCGTACAGCGCACCGATGTCGGCGTCGTCCGGGTGCGCCTTCCACGCCTCGCGCATGGCATCGGCGTACGCGCGGTCCAGCGACGCGCGGTCCGTCGGCGCCGGCCAGGCGTAGCGTTTGCTCACCGCGACAATCAGGTCCTTTTCGTTCTGTGTGAAATCTATCTTCTTGACCAGCGCGAGCGCGCGCTGCGCGGCGTCGTACGCACCTTTGACCGCGTCCTCGTCCATGTCCATCTTGTTGATGTTGGGGCCGGCCGAGATGGCCTGTCCCCAGAACGCCATCGCGCACGCGGGATCCAGTTCGGCGGCCTTCTTGAACGACGCAATCGCGGCTTCGTGGTTGAAACCGAAGTAGAGGACCAGCCCCTGGTCGAACCACTTCTGCGCCTCGACCGACTTCGTCGTGACACGCCGGTGGTAAACGGCGAGGTCATCTCGCAGACGAATTTCCGGGACATCCTGAGCGGCGGCCGAAACGGCCGACACGGCAAGAACGACGCTCAACACGAACGCACTGGGCCCGCGCATCGCACACCTCCATGGGTTCGGGGTTCGAAGGTCGAACGCGAAAACACTACGGCAACCCGACGGCGGGGGCAAGATCGCATCCCGGTGTTCCAAGATCGCGGTCGAAATGGTGGCCCCGAGACGATTCGAACGTCCGACACGCGGTTTAGGAAACCGCTGCTCTATCCATCTGAGCTACGGGGCCACCCGGGCAAGATTGCGGTCTTCTGCAGGGCGGTTGGCAATCGAGGCTACCGCATGGCGACGGGCGGAACCACCGGAATCCTCAGACGAGCCGGGCTGCTGGTCGTCAATCGAAGCGGATCATCGAGTACGAGGGAACGTGCGTGAGGCGCGCGCGGCCGGACAGGAATCCGAGTTCGATCAGGAAAGCGAGTTCCACGACGACGCCCCCGGTCTTCTCCACCAGCTTGACCGCCGCGGCCGCGGTGCCCCCGGTCGCCAGCAGGTCGTCGACCACGAGCACGCGGTCCCCCGCACGGATCGCGTCCGTATGGATCTCCAGCGTCTCGTTTCCATATTCGAGTTCGAAGGTTTCGGCGGCGGTGGTGTGCGGGAGCTTGCCGAACTTGCGCAGCGGCACAAAGCCCGCGCCGATCCGCGCCGCCAGCGGCGCGCCGAAGATGAAACCGCGCGACTCGATGGCGGCGATCTTGTCAATGGCCATCGGCCGGTAGCGCTCGACGAAATGGTCCACGACCAGCGCGAACAATTCCCCGTCGTTCAAAACAGGCGTGATGTCTTTGAAGAGAATTCCCGGTTTGGGAAAATCGGGGATGTCCCGAATGGCCGCGCGGATGCGTTCCGTCGGCGAGGTCGGCATCAGAGGGAGTCCCCGGATGCGCGCCGGCGCCCGGAGAGCACGAGGTTGAGCTTCTGGAGCGCGCGCTTCTCGATCTGGCGAACGCGTTCGCGCGACACCCCGACCACGCGACCGGCTTCGCCCAGCGTTTTCGGTTGCCCGTCGTCCAGTCCGTAGCGAAGCATCAGGACTTCCTGCTCGCGCGGATTCAGACAGCGCTCGAAGAGGTTGGACATCTCTTCGTTTTCCAGTTGCAGCGTGACCATCGACTCCGGCGATCCGTGTCCCCGGTGGCGAGGATCGGCCGACAGGCGTTGCAACGCATCGGCGCTCGCTCCGGGGTCGGCGTCGCGGATCCCGGCGATTAACGTCCGCACGAGTTTCACGCGGCGAACGCTCACTTCGAGCTCCTGCGACATCGCTTCGTCGTCGGTCGCCTTGCCCGCTTTTTTGAGTTCTTCTTCTTTTCGCAGGTAGCGGTTGATGAGGTGGTAGATGTGAACCGGAATCCGGATCGCGCGCGACTGGCTGGCGATGCCGCGCCGGATCGACTGCTTGATCCAGTACGACGCGTAGGTGCTGAACCGGAAGCCCTTACGATAGTCGAATTTCGCCGCGGCGCGAATCAGGCCGAGATTGCCGTCCTCGATCAGATCGAGCAGCCCCTGGCCGCCACGCGCATAACGACGTGCGATGGTAACGACGAGGCGGAGGTTCGCAATGATGAGACGTCGCTTGGCGTCCTCGTTGCCCTCGGCGAGCGACTTGCCAAGCTCGATTTCCTGCTCGGGTGTGAGCAGTTCGTATCGACCGATTTCCGCGAGATACCGTGCCTGGATATCGTAGGATGGCTCGGATCGCTCGGCGGCCGGGGTCGTATTCGCGCGATCGTCAGTCATATGTGGGAAAATGGTCGGGGCGAGAGGATTTGAACCTCCGACCTCCTGCTCCCGAAGCAGGCGCGCTAAACCGGACTGCGCTACGCCCCGATCGACCGGGAAACCCGGACCCGGGACGCGCCGGGTCCAGTCTAAGTCAATTCATACTAACATCTTTTCACGGTGAATCAACAGGAATCCTTCACGCCTAGCCCACGGGCCGCGCGTGGACGCCGACGAACGTGATCGCCCCGGTCACGACGAGCGTCACGATCGTTCCCGCGATCAGAATCCCCGCGGCGATCGCGGGAATCGCGTACCGCGGCCGCACACCGAATACGAAGGCGGCCGCCGCGCCGGTCCACGCGCCGGTCATCGGCAGCGGAATCGCGACGAACAGACACACACCCAGTGCCTCGAAGCGCTCGATGACCTTGCCCTTACGCCGGGTTCGGGCGAACAGCCAGTCGAAGAAGCGATCGAAGGCCGGATAGCGCCGGAGCCAGTCGGAGACCGGCCCGATGAGCAGCAGAATTGGGATCACGGGCACGAAGTTCCCGATCACGGAAACGAGAAACGCGTTCTGCCACGACATCCCGCCTACCGTCATCGCATAGGGAATCGCGCCGCGCAGTTCCGAAATCGGCGCCATCGCAAGGAGGAATGTCGTGAGCAGGTGCGGCGACGTGGTGATCAGCGTGGCGAGGCTACCCACGCGCCTCCTCCCCCGAGCCCCTCTCGTGCGCGGTCGTCGCGCGCGCCGCCGGCCGCGCATCACGCACCAGCGGCACGAACGAGCAGGATATCAATCGCTCCACGGAGAAACGACCGGGCAGACGCGTCAATCGGACGATCTCCTGGTGACCGTCGCCCCGCATGACCGGGCCCAGGAAAAAACCGCCTTCGGCGAGTTGCGCGAGGAGCGCGCGGGGCACGTGATCGGTGGCGGCGGTGAGCAGCACACGGTCGAAAGGCGCGCCCTCGGGCCACCCCTGCGCGCCGTCGCCCACGTGAACGCTGACATTCTGAAACAGGAGGTCGCGCAGCGTCGATTCGGCGCGCGCCGCAAGATCGCCTACGCGCTCGACCGAAACCACGTCCTTGCACAACGTCCCGAGCACGGCGGTGTGATAGCCCGATCCGGTACCGACTTCGAGTACGCGCTCGTTGCCTTCCAGACGCAGATTCTCCGTCAGGTACGCAACCATGAACGGCTGCGACATCGTCTGCTGGAAGCCGATCGGGTACGAATGATTGGCGTACGCCTCGACGCCGGCGTCGCGGTCGATGAACAGGTGGCGCGGCACGCGCAGCATGGCCTCGAGTACTCGCGGGTCGCGGATCCCACGGCCATAGACGTGTTCGCGGACCATGCGCTCGCGCGCGATGCGATACTGGCGCCACCTCATAGTTCGAGCCTCCATGGATCCATCTCGACGATGGCCTTGTAGTGGGTTTGATCGAGTTGAAGCGGCGTGATCGACACGTACCCCATGCGTACGGCGGCGATGTCGGATCCGTCGTCGTCGCGCCAGATGGGACTCTGGCCGCCGATCGTGTAGTGGGACCGCAGTTCCCCGCCCGCCGGGTCGATGAAATTCTCGTAGTGCCGCGATCCGAGCTTGGTCAGTCGCAGGCCGCGTACGGGGGAAATCTCGGGGTTGGGAATGTTGACGTTCAGGAGCGAGTCGGCCGGGATGCCGTGCTCCAGCGCGCGCTCGACGACGATCCGCGCCACCCGCGCGTGAGTCTCCGCGTCGGCCACCGATCGCTGAAGCGACGAGATCGCGATGGAGGGTACGCCGAAGATCGTCCCCTCGAAAGCGACCGCCACGGTTCCACTATAGGTCACGTCTTCACCCATGTTCGGTCCGTGATTGATTCCACCCACGACCAGATCGGGATGTCGATCCAGAATGACCTGTAAGGCCAGGACCACGCAGTCGGTCGGCGTTCCGCCGACGCGATAGTGCCGCGCATCGACCTTCTTGACCTCGATCGGCCGCCGCACCGTGAGCGAGTGACTGCTCGCACTCTGCTCGGTGTCGGGTGCGACGACGAACACCTCACCGAGTGGCTCCAGCGCGCGCTCGAGCACCTTGATGCCGGCCGCATCGAAGCCGTCGTCGTTCGAGATGAGAATGCGTTTCGTCATCGAGACGCCCGCCGATGGCGGATCGGCCGCAAACGTTGTCGTCTATCGTCTATCGGAGACCGCAGTCTACCAGAAGATGGATTTCCCGACCATGCGCAAAAAGCGAAACGTGTCGACGAACGGATTGATGAAGCTCGCTTCGCCCGCATAGATCGTCTGCACGGGGACCGACGCGATCCTCCCACGCGCGCGGCCGGCCCGGATGATCATCTCGGACTCGATTTCGTACCGCGAGGTCGTCAGCGGGAACTTCTGGAAGTGCGCCAGGCGGACGAGACGGTACCCGTTCTGCGAATCCGGAACGCGCCGACCCGCCAGCAGCGAGATGATGGCACTCGTCACGTGATTGGTGGCCTTGCGCAGCCAGGGCATTCCCGACGCGGCGCCCAGCCGATTCCCCACCACGAGATCGGCCCCGGTCTCCTGCGCGCACGCGACGAACGCCGGGATTTCATCCGGATTGTGCTGGCCGTCGGCGTCGAGAAGCACCGCGTACGGGACTCCGAGTTCCTGGGCCCGCTCGATGCCGCTCCGGATGGCCGCGCCCTTCCCCCGGTTCTGTGGATGCGCCACCACTACCACGCCGGCGGTTTCGGCCACGCGGCGGGTATCGTCGCCGGATCCGTCGTCCACGACGACGATGCGATCGCGCGGCACGTACACCGTGACGCGGTCCAGCACGGCGGCCAGACGCGACCCCGCGTTGAAGGCCGGGATCACCGCCGCCAGGTCCGGATACGGCACGCTGTCGTTACTCATCCGCCTCCGTGCGCGCGAGCGGGAGGAAATGGAACCACTGGTCGCTGTACGCGCGGATGATCCCTTCGAGGTCGCGGAGGCACGCGTCCTGCAGCCGTTCGAGCCGTTCGAACTCGTCCTCGTCATCACCCGGCAGATGCGTCCCGCCGTGAACGTATCGGAAGCGCTTTTTGCCGTCAAATACAAGCGCCCCGGTAATGACCGGAGCCCGGCACCGCGCCGACAGGACCAGATGTCCCAGCGGAAATTCGCTTTCGACGCCGAAGAGCGCGAAGCGCTTCTTCGCCTTTCCGTACGCCCGATCGATCAGGAGCGCCACGCTGTCGCCGTGATCCAGCGCCTCGCGAAGCACCGGAAACGAGTCCCCCATCGGGTGGGCGTGAATGCCGAGGTAATGACGACGCGCGCTGTAGAAGTCGGTCACCTGGCGCGTCGGGTGGTCCAGCGCGACGGTGTGAACCGTGTGCCCGAGCCGGGCCAGACAGTACCCCCCGAGTTCCCAGGGGCCGACGTGCGCCGACGCGACGATGAACGGCCGGCGCGGTCCCAGACGGTCGACCTCCTCGCGCAGCCGGGCCACGTCGCAGCGCGCGAACAGCTCGTCCGGTTCGAAGAACGGAAGCTGCAGAAAAATCAGAATGCTGCGGGCGAAATTGTGGATCGTGCGCCGCGCGGCGCGGCGGCGTTCCGCCGCGGTCCATTCCGGGTGAATGATGCGAAAATTCTCGTCCAGGACCCGGCGGGTGCGCACGCGCGTCCACCAGCTCACTTCGGCCAGCGTCCAGGTGATGGCGCGGCAGAACCAGTCGGGCGTGAACCGGCAGAAGAAGGCGCCGAGATGATACGGGATGACCTGCAGCATGGGGGCTTCGGGGGGACGCGTTCACCATACCTGTCCCGGCGGGTGCCGGCAAGCCCGGCGTTCTTGACGGGCGCGCCTCCACCCCTTAGAATTCATCCCACGGCCCCTGCCGGGCCGAACCCGAGGTAACCCGTTCGATCCGATTATCCACCGCGTGACATTCTCCCCCAACGCCCCGGCGGGCACGGCGCCACTGCGCGACCGCACCGCCGAATTGCAGCGCATCCTCGCCGATCGGATCATGGTGCTCGACGGCGCCATGGGGACGATGATCCAGACCTACCGGCTGGACGAGGCCGCGTTCCGCGGCGACCGTTTCCGCGACCATACCCACGACCTCAAGGGCGACAACGACATTCTCTGCCTCACGCAACCCCACATCGTTGCGGAGATCCACCGCGCGTACTTCGACGCCGGCGCGGACATCGTCACTACCAATACGTTCAACGCGACGCCTATTTCGCAGAGCGACTACGCGCTTTCCAACCTCGCCTATGAGATTTCCCGCGAGGCCGCGCGCATCGCACGCGGAGAAGCCGACGCCGTCGAACGGCGCGACCCGTCGCGCCGCGTATTCGTGGCCGGATCGCTGGCGCCGACCAACCGAACGGCGTCGATTTCGCCCGACGTCAACGACCCGGGATTTCGCAACGTCTCCTTCGACGAACTGCGCGCCGCCTATCGCGAGAACGCGCGCGGCCTGATCGACGGGGGCGCCGACATTCTCCTGGTCGAGACGGTCTTCGACACGCTCAACGCCAAGGCCGCGCTGTTCGCGATCGAAGAAGAGTTTGAAGCGCGCGGCGCGCGTCTGCCGATCATCTGCTCGGGCACCATCACGGATCTCTCGGGCCGCACGCTCTCCGGCCAGACGCCCGAGGCGTTCTACGCATCGGTGTCACACGCCCCGCTTCTCGCCGTCGGATTGAACTGCGCGCTCGGCGCCGCGCAGATGAAACCGTTTCTCGCGGCACTCTCCGCCATCTCGCGAATTCCCGTCAGCGTCTATCCCAATGCGGGACTGCCCAACGCATTCGGCGACTACGACGAGACCCCCGACGCCATGGCCGCGTACGTGCGCGAGATGGCCGACGACGGCCTCGCCAACCTGGTGGGCTCGTGCTGTGGGTCGACCCCCGAACACACCCGCGCGATCGCGGAGGCAGTGCGCGGATTGCCTCCGCGACGATCGCCCGAGCGCCCGCACTACACCCTGCTCTCGGGTCTCGAAGCGCTGGAGATCCGCCCGGACTCGAATTTCATCAACATCGGCGAGCGCACCAACGTCACCGGATCGGCGCGATTCCGCAAGTTCATCCAGGCGGACGACTACGAGGCGGCGCTCGCCGTCGCGCGCCAGCAGGTCGAAGACGGCGCGCAGTTGATCGACGTCAACGTCGACGAGGGCATGCTCGACGCCCCCGCGCGTGATGCAACGTTTCTTGAACCACGTCGCCGGCGAACCGTCGATCGCGCGCGTGCCGCTGGTGATCGACAGTTCACGGTTCGGCGCCATCGAGGCGGGACTGAAATGCGCCCAGGGGAAATGCGATCGTCAATTCGATCTCGCTCAAGGAAGGCGAGGCCGTGTTCGAGGCGCACGCGCGAACAGTCCGGCGCTTCGGTGCTGCTGTCATCGTCATGGCGTTCGACGAGCAGGGTCAGGCCGACACCGTAGAACGCAAGGTGTCGATCTGCGAGCGGGCGTATGCGATTCTCACCGAGCGCATCGGGTTTCCGCCCGAGGACATCATCTTCGACCCGAATGTATTCGCCATCGCGACCGGTATCGAAGAACACAACGAGTACGCGGTCGCGTTCATCGAGGCGTGCCGCCAGCTCAAGGAACGGTTTCCGCTCTCGCACGTGAGCGGCGGCGTGAGCAATGTGTCCTTTTCCTTCCGGGGTAACGCGCCGCTGCGGCAGGCGATGCACGCGGTCTTTCTCTACCATGCGATCCGTGCCGGGATGGACATGGGGATCGTCAACGCCGGCCAGCTCGTGGTCTACCGGATATCCCGCCGGATCTGCTGGAACGCGTCGAAGACGTCGTGCTGAATCGCCGGGCAGATGCCACCGAGCGCCTGCTCGAGGTGGCGGCGTCCGTCCGCAGCGCTCGACGCCGGCCGAGACGCGAGCCGACGCCTGGCGCGCTCTCCCCAGCCGCGAGCGGCTGGTACATGCGCTCGTCCACGGGATCGATGCTCATATCATTGAGGATGCGAGCAGGCCCGTCGGTCGAGGCCGCGCACCCGATCGAGGTTATCGAGGGCCCGCTGATGGACGGCATGAACATCGTCGGGGACCTCTTCGGCTCGGGCAAGATGTTCCTTCCGCAGGTGGTCAAGAGCGCGCGAGTGATGAAGAAGGCCGTCGCCCACCTCGTTCCCGTTCATCGAAGCCGAGCGGGGCAGGGACGGCGTGCTCAAGACCAACGGGACCATCGTCCTCGCCACCGTCAAAGGCGACGTACACGACATCGGGAAGAACATCGTTGGCGTCGTGCTGCGTTGCAACAATTACGCGGTGATCGATCTCGGCGTGATGGTTCCCTTCCAGACGATCCTCGACACCGCGCGCAAGGAGAACGCCGACGTCATCGGACTCTCGGGTTTGATCACCCCGTCGCTCGACGAAATGGTGACATGTTGCCCGCGAGATGAAACGTCAGGGCTTCGCGCTGCCGCTCCTGATCGGTGGAGCGACCACGTCGGCAGCGCACACCGCGGTGAAGATCGCCCCCGAGTACGAACGCGAAGTCGTCCACGTGCTCGACGCGTCGCGGGCCGTGGGCGTCGTGGATCAGGTCCTGGGAGATGCGACGCGCGCTCCATTCGCGGAGCGCATCAAACGCGAGTACGGCGACATTCGCAAGGCGCGCGAGTCGAGTACCCGGGAAGCAAGGCTGCTTCCGCTGGCCGGCGCGCGCGCGCGCCGTGAACGCGTGGACTTCGCGCTCGCCGCTCCGGCGCCCCCCCGCCTCGGCCGCCAGCGAATCGACGAATACCCTCTGGCCGACCTCGTGGAGCGGATCGACTGGACGCCGTTCTTCCAGGCCTGGGAGTTGCACGGCCGTTATCCCGCGATCCTGGACGACGCAGCCGTCGGCGAGGAAGCCCGGTCGCTCTTCGACGACGCGCGAACGATGCTCGACGACATCGTCCGCCGGCGATTGCTTCACCGCGCGCGCGGCGTACGGAGTCTTCGCGGCGAGCGGCGTGAGGCTGACGACGTCGTGCTCTTTACGACGAGATCGCGCGCAACGTCTCGCGCCGCTGCACTTCCTTCGCCAGCAGTCGGACAAATCGGACTCGCGGCCGAACTTCTGCCTGGCCGACTTCGTCGCACCACTCCGACGCCGGCGTGGCCGACCACGTGGGCGCATTCATCGTGACCACCGGGATCGGTCTCGACGCGCTCGTCGCCGCTTCGAACGCGATCACGACGACTACCGCGCGATCGTGGCGAAAGCGCTGGCGGACCGTCTGGCCGAAGCACTGGCCGAGCGATTGCACGAACGCGTGCGCACCGAGTTCTGGGGATACGCGCCGGACGAGTCGCTTTCCAACGACGACCTGATCCGCGAGTCCTATCGCGGATTCGCCCCGCACCCGGGTATCCGGCGTGTCCCGACCACACCGAAAAGCGAACCCTCTTCGAACTGCTCGACGGCGAGAACGCAACCGGCGTCACGCTGACCGAATCCTTCGCCATGTGGCCGGCGTCGTCGGTGAGCGGCTGGTACTTCGCGCACCCGCAGTCGCATTACTTTGGCGTCGGCCGGATCGGACGCGACCAGGTGGAGGATTACGCGCGCCGCAAGTCGATCTCATTTGCCGAAGCCGAGCGCTGGCTCGCCCCGAGTCTCGGTTATCGAAGTTGATCCTTCCATCCCATCGCGTACGATCGCGTCGACGTCGTTCGACCGGAGATGCATTCAAACGTCTCCGGTTTTTTTTGTGACCTCTACCTATTACCTTGTCAACACGCACGGGAATTCCGGAACCGGGGAACACGTTTTCTCGTAGACCGGAGACAACCAGCAGTCGCGTCGTCTTACGACGGACGAATCACAGGGCGCCGCCCGGTTGAGCGGCGCGCCGTTTCATGCAGGTTGATAGAGAGGAATTCCCGTGAACCGCTACGCCGCATTCTTCATGGTCGTCCTTGCCGCCGCCGCTCTGGCGGCGTGCTCGTCGGACAAACTAACCGGCACGCACATCGCCAACCAGCCCCCGACGGTGTGGCTGTCGGCGGCTCCGCCCGAAGGATCGACGGGCACCTATACCGTTCACCTGTATTGGGGCGGATGGGATCCTGACGGCGAAATCAAACGGTACGAGTATCTGGTGACCGACAACGTGTCCGGCGTATTCGATCCGGCGGATACGACGCACGTGCAATGGAAGCCGGTGTTCGCCAACGACTCGACGTTCACGTTCTCCGCGGACGTTCTGGTGGACACGACGACGACGCAACAGGTGACCGAGTTCACGCGCTCCCACACGTTCTTCATCCGGTCCGTCGATAACCAGGGCCAGCGCTCCCAGCGGCCGGCCTACCGGTCCTTCACCTCGCGCACGCTGTCTCCGCGCGTCGTGGTAAGCATTCCCGCGCGCAACGGGTACAACCCAGCGGAGATGCCGCCGATTGCCACGTTCCGCTGGAGCGCGACCGATTATGTAAACGACGACCAGCGTCGCAGGATCCGGATTCGGTGCAGTTCGCTTTCGTCAGCACAACGCCGTTTGGAGGCGACTTCGTCAAGACCATCGACTTTCTCCGCACCCACCGGTCGGCATCGGCGTGGCATCCATGGGTCTATTACCGGGCGCCCGAAGACAGCGGACGCTTCTGGACAACGCCCCCGACGGAGTTCGGCACCTACGTCTTCGCGATTCGCGCCAAGGACGAAGCCGGCGCGGTGACGCCGGTTCTGGACGAACTGACCAACGTGCGTCGCGTCCGCGTGTCGCGTCGGACGACGGGCCCGTTGTTCACGCTGTCGAATTCGTACATCGACGACATCGTCACCAGTTCGTGCAATGCCCCGCTGACGATTCTCGATCTCCCGGCCGGCATTCCGGTCGGATTCACCCTCTCGGCGACCGCGGCTCACTACGGCGGTACCGTTTCGGGATATCGCTACGGCTGGGACATCTCCGACCTTTCCGATCCCGGCCAGTGGGAGACGGATTTCACGCCGTTCGTCGGCGCAAACGCCACGTCGACCCCGCGCCAGTTCTTTTTCGGCACCCATACGTTTTCGGCGGAGGTCGTCGACAACTCGGGGTTCTGCGCGCGCATCGAAGTGAAGATCAATATCGTGCAGATTCACCTTCGACCGGAACCTGCTCATCGTCGACGACTTCAACGCCGACGAGACGTCGCAGGCCGGCTGGGAAAACCCGCTGGGTCGCGGTTCGGAACCGTCGGACGCCCAGCACGACACGTTCTGGCTGGATATGGTCACGAACCTCGACGGATTCGATCCGCTGCGCGACGTCATCTCCACGTCTGGCTCGACGGGGATTCCGCTGACCAAACTCGCGTCGTACCGCTCCGTGATCTGGAGTAGCTACAGCGACGTCACCAAGACGTCCGACTTCCCGCTGCTGTATACGTTCATCAAGTATCGTCCCAAGTCTTCGACGACGACGACCACCACCAGTAGCACCAAGTCGACACCCAACCTGATCGCGCTGGCCATGGCCGCGGGAACACATTTCCTCATCACGGGTGCCCAACCCGTCCAGAACGCCGTCAACCGCGTATACGCCGCGGGTGTGCGCTACCCGATCATCTTCCGATACGAGCTCACGGGCTCGCAGACAGATTCGCCCGACGTCACCGCCAGCGTGGGTGACCAGTCTTTCGCGTACAAGGAACTCTGTCTCGAAACGCTCGATTTCGCCTACACCACCGTCCAGCGTCGCCGCCAGGGCAGTTCGCTCTACTGCACCGTAAACAAGGTCCGCAAGGCCGACGCGAATTCGCTCCGCGACGACACGGTGCGCGAGGCGATCCCGATCGACCCGGCGTTTCCGCGGCTGACGCTCCGCCCGGAAGCGACCGATCCGGGGCGCTTCTACAACCCGTCATCCCGCGGCATCGACGCCGAGGTTTACAATCCGATGTACTTCGTCAACCTCTGCCCGTTCGTACCACGAAGCACGCGCGCGTGTTTCCAGCCGATATACGGCGCGGGAATGAACGATACCGCCGAGCCGACATACGGCGCACCGATCGCGTTCTGGACCAGCACCTTCGCGGACCGCGTCCCCGACGCGCCCGGCGCCGTGGGCGCCCGCAGTGCGGTATTCGGTTTCCCGCCGGTCTTCTTCAAACCCGACGAGGTTCGACCCGCGATCGAACACATCCTCTTCGACGAATGGCAGCTCCCGCGCCGGGCGACTGCCGTGACGTCGTCGCGTTAGTCCCCCGTCCGACACGGCGTGCCCCCGCGGGCACGCCGCCGCCCGGCCCCGGCATTCGCCCGTACCGGGAACAGCCGTTGCGACGCCGACCCTATTCCCGGTATCTTCAGGATCCGTGCAGCGGGTCCCCACCCAACCAGGAAGGAAAATTGTGAGACGTCTCTTCGGCCCGGGGGCCGTGTGTGCCCTCGTCCTGATGGCGGCCTGTTCGTCGACGGAGTATTCCGGTCCCGCCGCCGTGAATAGGCCACCGAACGTGTGGCTCTCCGCCGCCCCCCCGGAAGGGTCGGTCACCCGGTATACCGTACATCTGTATTGGGGTGGCTGGGATCCGGATGGCCGGGTATCCCACTACGAATACTTCGTCACCGACAACACGACCGGAGTCTTCAACCCGGCCGACACGGTGGGCGTCAAGTGGCCCACGGTGTACGCCAACGATTCGACCTTCGTCTTCTCGGCCGATTCGGTCGCCACGCCGAACCCGACCGGCCAGGTGGCCGAGTTCGAACGCTCGCACACGTTCCTGATCCGCGCCGTCGATCTCGAAGGCAAGCGATCCGAGCGCCCGGCGTACCGCTCGTTCACGGCGCGAACGCTTTCTCCCGAAGTGAAGGTCACCGTGCCCGTGCGCAATCAGCTCAATCCGGCCGACCTCCCGCCGATCGCAACGTACCGCTGGCAGGCGACCGACTACATCGACGACACCCAGAGCATGCTGGAACCCGACTCGGTTCAGTGGGCGCTGGTCAGCACGACCACACACGGCAACGACTGGGGCAAGACGATCGACTACCTGCGAACGCCCGCGGCAGCGAACGAGTGGCATCCATGGGTGTTCTACCGGGCACCGCAGGACAGCGGCAAGTTCTGGACGACGCCGCCCACCGACTTCGGCAACTACATCTTCGCGATCCGTGCCAAGGACGAGGCGGGAGCCGTGACACCGGTTCTCGACGAGATCAATAACGTGCGTCGCGTCCGGGTAACGCGCCGGACCACCGGCCCGAAGTTCACGCTTCAGAACCTCTACCTGGGTCAGATACTGACCACGTCCTGCAACACGCCGCTGACGATCCTCGACCTTCCCGCCGGCGTGCCCGTCGACTTCACGCTCTCGGCGACCGCCGATTTCTACGGCGGTACGGTCGCGGGATATCGTTACGGCTGGGACGTCTCCGACCTCAACGACCCGGATCAGTGGGAGATCGACTACACGCCGTTCGTCGGGTCCACGGCGACGTCAGTATCGCGGCGCTTCTATTTCGGCACGCATACGTTTTCCGCCGAGGTCATCGACAACTCCGGCTACTGCGCGCGCATCGAGGTGAAGGTCAACATCGTCCAGTTCACTCTCGAGCGCAATGTACTGGTGGTGGACGACTTCTCGGCGGATCAGGGGTCGCAGGCGGGATGGAACAATTCGCAGGGCCGCGGCAGCCTTCCCAACGATGCCGAACACGACGCGTTCTGGCTGGACATGATGTCGAACCTCGACGGATTCGACCCGGCGCGCGACGTGATTACGGTATCGACCTCGTCGACGGTACCGCTGACCAAGCTCGCAACCTACAAGTCGATCATCTGGGACGTGTATTCGGACGTCGCTCAGACATCGTATCCGTTACTGTACACGTTCATTCAGTACCGTCAGAAAACCACGACTCAGAACGCGTCATCGAGCAAGGTCGCGCCGGACCTGCTGGCTTTGACCATGGCCGCCGGTGGTCACGTCCTGATCGTTGGCGCGCAGCCGGTGCAGAACGTCATCAACCGGATTCCGGCGCCGCGGGTGCGCTTCCCGTTTATCTTCCTCTACGAGCTCGACGGCAACCAGGACACCATCGATATCACCAAACCGGTCGGCAACGAATCGTTCGCGTACAAGGAGTTGTGTCTCGAAACCGTGGACTTCGGGTGGCTGACGGGATTGCGGGGTCGCGCGGCCAAAGGCAGTCTGCATAACTACTGCCCGGTCAATTTCGTACGGACCTCCGTGTCCCTGAAGGACGACACGATGCGGGAGGCGATCCCGATCGATGCGCGCTTCCCCGCGCTGCATCTGCGCCCGGAAACGGCAGGAACGGGCAAGTTCTACAACGAATCGTCGCAGGGCCTCGACGCCGAGGTGTACAACCCGCAGTACTTCGCCGATCTGTGCCCGTACGTCCCCACGTCGCCGCGCGCATGCTTCCAGCCGATTTACGGCATGGGATGCCTCGACACTTCGGAGAAAACCTATCAGCAGCCCGTGGCGTTCTGGACCAGCGCGTTCGCCGACCGCGTGGCCGACGTGCCGGGAGCCGTGGGGGCACGGAGCGCGGTGTTCGGATTCGAACCCGTGTTCTTCAACCCCGACGAAGTTCGACCCGCACTCGAGGTAATCATGTTCGACGAGTGGCAGCTGCCGCGCAAGCCCAGCGCCGTGGCCGCGTCGTCTCGCTGAGTGCTCTGCCATTGCGACCCCGGAAAACGAAAGCGGGACCCGTTCGGGTCCCGCTTTTCGTTCTTCTCGCTCAAAAAAGATGGTCGGGGCGACTGGATTTGAACCAGCGACCACTTGCACCCCATGCAAGTGCGCTACCGGGCTGCGCCACGCCCCGACCGAATTCTCAAGGCTAACAGAAAGAAATGCCTCGCTTCAAGCGCCGCCACCTGAGATCTCGTCGGCGGTGTCGTCGGCCAAAAGCGCCCGGATTTCTTCGAGCTCCTTCTTTACCGACAACAGGACGTGCCGCGCCTGCGGGTCGCTGAACGGGATCTGCATCTGTCGAATGATGGGATCGGGATTTCCGAAGTTCTCCTGCAGCTTCTTACGTGCGCCGTTGATCGTGAACTTCTCTTTGTACAGAAGATCCCGAATGGCGAGAATCGCCTTGATGTCGCGCGGCCGGTAGCTCCGATTTCCGGCGCGATTCTTCTTGGGACGCAGAGACGGGAATTCCGTCTCCCAGTACCGCAGAACGTGGGGCTTCACCCCGGTGACCTCACTCACCTCGCCGATGCTGTAGTACATCTTGCCGGTGGTCGTCTTGTACCTCATGCGCGTCCTCCCTTCGGTCGCCCCGAGGCTCCGTCGTGTGTTTCGGAACGCGGCGGGCGCGTCATCAGCATCTGGATGGCTTCACGCGGATCGTGTCCTTCGAACAGCACGCGGTGCACCATATCGATAATGGGCAGCTCCACACCGTACCGGCTTCCCAGTTCGACCGCCGCGCGCGTCGTTCGGACCCCTTCGGCGACCATCACCATGCCCGACAGCGCCTCTTCCAGCGTCTTTCCGCGCCCGATCGCGTCACCGACGCGCCGGTTGCGGCTATGACGGCTCAGACAGGTAACCACGAGGTCGCCCACCCCTGCAAGACCCGAAAAGGTCTCGCCGGCGGCCCCATCGCCACCCCGAGCCGCGTGATCTCCGCGAGCCCCCGTGTAATGAGGGCCGCCTTGGTGTTGTCCCCGCAACCGAGGCCGTCGAGAATCCCGGCCGCGATCGCGATGGAGTTCTTGAACGCCGTCGCCAGCTCGACGCCCGTGATGTCCTCGTTGGTGTAGATGCGCAAATAAGGACGCACGAACGCGTCCTGGACGGCCTCGCACGACTCGCGCGACCTCCCGGCGGCCACAATCGAGGTCGGAACCTGGCGGCTCACTTCCTCGGCGTGACCGGGTCCGGCGAGCGTCACGATGCGCCGCGCGTCGACGGAAAGTTCCTCGCGTAGGACATCGCTCATGCGTGCGAGCGTCTTTTCTTCGAGTCCCTTGCTGGCACACACGATGATCGCGTCGTCGGTAAGCGCGCCGCAGTCGCGAACCGCGCGCGCCGTCGTGCGCATCACGTGGGTCGGGACGACGAAGGTCACGAGCCCCGCGCCCCGGACCACCGCATCCAGCTGGCCGGTCACGACGACGCCGTCGGGAATATGAACACCGGGAAGGAACGCCGGCGTCTCCCGCAGGCGGGCGACAACGGCCGCTCGCTCCGCGTCGTGATCCCACAGCGACACGGCGTGGCCGTTTTCGGCGAGAACGATCGCGAGCGTCGTTCCCCAGCTCCCGGCTCCCAGAACGGCGGTGCGCACGTCAGGCGTCCTTTCGTCGCGCCAGCGCCGGTTCCGTCCCGGCCAGCAGTCGCTGGATATTGCCCCGATGCTTCACGATGATCACGATCATCATCAGAACCGTCACCCACAGAACGACGGGATGGAATTGCGCGAGCCCCGCGCGACCTACGAGCCACACCGCGACGGGCAGCGTGACCGCCGCCGTCAGGCTTGCGAGCGACACGATCCGGCGCGCCGCGAACACGAGCGCGAACGTCCCCAGCGCACACACGAACGGCAGCGGCGCAAGACCCGCGAACGCGCCCGCGGACGTCGCGATTCCCTTACCGCCGGAAAACTTGAGATACGGAGAGAACAGATGCCCCGTCACCGCGCCCGCCGCGGCGGCCAGCGCGTGGACGGGCGCCGACGTCGGCGCATCGAACCGCCCGGCTACCAGAACCGGGACCAGCCCCTTGAGAATGTCCAGAATCAGGACGGCCAGCGCGATCCGTCCGCCGAGGATCCGGTAGGTGTTGGACGCGCCCAGATTCCCGCTTCCGTGTTCACGCAAGTCGATCCCCCGCGAAAGCCGGCCGGCGATATAGCTGAACGGGACGCCGCCGAGCAGATACGCGCCCATGGCGGCGATGGCCACCGAGATCATGTCGCGACCTTCTTTCCACCCGAGCGCTTCTTCTTCATGCGCGCGCGCCGCGTCGGGCGGACCCGCGGAACGTCCTTGCCGCGCCCGCGCCGTTCCGCCAGTTCGAGGCGGATCGCCGTCCCTTCGAACCCGTACTCCTCGCGCACGCGGTTATTGAGGAAGCGCAGGTAGTAGCGGCCGAAGTGCGCGGCCCGGTTGACGAACACCGTGAACGTCGGCGGCGCCACGTCCACCTGGGTGACGTAGAAGATCTTTCCGTTGCCTCCCGCATGAAACGGCGGCGGATTCCTCTCCACGATCCGCGCGAACAGCTTGTTGAGTTCGGCTGTCGGGATCCGGCGCTCGCGCTGTTCTTTGATCTGCCACGCGGTTTCCAGAACCTTCGCGACCCGCTGGTTTTCGTTCACCGAGATGAACAGCACCGGAGCGTACGCCAGAAATCCGCACCGGCGGCGAAACTCCTTCTCCATCTGCGCCGACGTGAGATTCTTCTTTGCGACCAGGTCCCATTTGTTGAAGCACACCACCACGCCGCGCGACGAGCGGTGCGGATAGCTCGCTACCTTGACGTCCTGGTTCGAGATCTCGTGCGACGCGTCCAGCATTACGACGGCCACGTCACAGCGATCGATGGCGTCGAGGCTCTTCATCGTGCTCAGTACGTCGAGGTCGTCGGACGTGCGCGCCTTGCGGCGGATGCCGGCGGTGTCGATCAGGGTGATGCTCCGCTTGCGCCAGGCGACGGGGGTGTCGATGCTGTCGCGGGTCGTCCCCGGACGGTCGTCGACGATGCTCGTGTCCTCGCCCACGATGGCATTGACCAGGCTCGACTTCCCCACATTGGGAACGCCGACGATCGCGAGCCGCAGATCGGTGTGAATCTCGCGCGACGCGGACCGAGGGAGTAGCTTGACCACGTCGTCGAGGAGATCTCCGGTGCCGTCGCCGTGAAGCGCGCTGATCTCGTACACGGTCTCGAAGCCCAGACGATGGAACTCCGAGGCGTCCCGGCGCTTCGCGCCCTGCTCGGCCTTGTTGGCGACCAGCAGCACCGGCAGACTCATGTCGCGTACACGTTCGGCCACTTCGAAGTCGGGCGGGATCAGCCCGGTCTCCGCGTCCACGACGAAGAGGATCACCTCGGCTTCGCGGGCCTGCCGGGTCGCGCGCTCTTCGACGCGCTCAACCAGCCGGTCGTCGATGCCGGAAAACAGCCCGCCGGTGTCGACGAGTTCGAACGACATCCCGCTCCACTCGGCGACGCCGCGCTGGACATCGCGGGTGACGCCCGGCGTCGCGTGCACGATCGCACGCCGCGCCCGCGTCAGCCGGTTGAAGAGTGTCGACTTTCCCACGTTCGGACGGCCGACGATGGCGACGATCGGCGGCCGCTTCACGGACGCACCGCCGCATGCTCGGCGAGCGCCGCCACAAACGAATCCGCGGGCGCCACGACCGGCGCGCCGATTTCGCGGGTGAGGTCATCGAGGGTCATCTCGTCGATGGTCACACCGTCGTAATTGAGGCAGTTCGGCGGAATGAACGTCGTCTCCGGCGTCCCCGACGCGCGTACCGCCGCCACGATGTCGGCGCCGACGAGGAGGCCCGAGCACGTGACGCTCGCGCCGAAGAAGTCGTTGCGCACCGGAATCAGACGGGGCGGATTCTTCATCCCGCCCTCACGCAGTCGGGGAAACACGTAGCGTTCGAACACGCGCGTCGCGAGCGATCCCGTCGCGATGCGGATCCGAGACGCGTCCTCCGGCAGCGACTCGTTCTCGATGTCGGCGTCGATCTCCTCGAGAAACTGACGGATGGAGCCGACGCCGTTGTCGATCTGCGGGAAGCCTTCATAGGCGTCGGTGCCCGGCACGTCCCGCCCCGCACCCACGTACCATTCGTCGCTCGCGAACACGAAGCGGCTCCCGCGCGACGCGATGAAGCGTTCCCGGTAGGGCTCGATCAGATCGATGATCGCTCCCATTTCGTCGTCGCGGAACGAGCGAATGCTGGTGAGGCCGCCGCGGTGTTTCGTCAACCCCACCGGTACGACCGCAAGGGTCGCAATATTGGGATGGATCGACTCCAGGGTTTCGATGGTTTCACGCAGATAGTCGCCGTCGTTCTTCCCCGGTACGATGACCGCCTGCGTGTGAATCGTGATGCCGCCATCGGCCAGCGTGCGGAGCGTGTCGACGATGTTGCGGCGCATCGGCCGGCCGAAGATGAAGCGGCGCATCCCCTCTTCGACAACGTGAACCGACACCCACTGCGGCGAATTGCGCTGTTCGATGATCTTGGCGAGTTCGGCGTCGGTCATGTCGTTCATCGTGGTGAAGTTTCCGTAGAGAAAACTCAACCGGAAGTCTTCGTCCTTGACGTACAGCGATTCGCGATTGCCCTTCGGCATCTGATCGACGAAACAGAACGGGCACTTGCACCGGCAGCGGCGGAAGTCCATCGCTTCGAACCAGATTTCGAGGCCGGCAACGGCGCTGGTGGGCAGGACGATGGTTTCCTCGCGGCCGTCCTTGCGGACGACCCGCAGCGTCACGGTACGCCCGCGCGAGGTGTGGAAATGGAAATCGATCTGATCCTCGGCGCGTTTGCCCGCGACTTCGAGCACGCGGTCGCCCACGCCCAGGATGTCCGCGTCCAGGCCGACGCTCGCCGGGTCATTCATCGAGACGATTTCGAGTCCTCTATCGGCCATGGGTCTCCTGTAAGGTGCGAACACGCTCGAGAGCCGCCAGGGCTTCACGCCCCGACACCGGTTCGGTCTTCTGCGCGGCCGCGGCGTATCCGCCGGGAAACACGTCGCCCGCGCGACCCGGCATCCCCAGGTCCGCGAGAATGTTGGCGACGAGCATGTACAACGCCGCCGCGGTCACCGGGTCGTCCGCATGGTCATTGCCGTCGGGCAACGCGGGCAACCAACCCCGCTGTTCCGCACGCGCGATCGGCGTCGGTCCGCGCGGGTCGAACACCTTCGCATCTGCGGCGCCGGGGTCGAACATCCGCACCGCCGCACCGGCGAGCTGTGCACGCGAGATCGTGTCGATGATATGGAGCCCCTGGGGCGCTCCTTCCTGGTACTGCTTCAGGACCTCCATGTACGCGACGCACGGCCCCGTATCTCCATGTTCGACGCCGTGGGAGAACGCGGTCATCGCCGCGTCCGTGTCGCCCAGCGCCATCTCCGAGCGCCCGATGTACAGGTACGCCTCCCGCCGGACGGCCTCGTCGTCCGTCGAGGACGCCACCGCGTTGAGCTTGCGCACGGCCGTCTCATAGTCGCCCGCCACGAATACCGCCACCGCCCGGTCGAGGTCACTCCTCGGGTCGCTGGTGTGCGCCGGCGAACACGCGAGCCCCCCGGTCAGCGCGAGCGCCGCGAGCGGACCGGCAATTCGAATGCACCGTGTGTGTCGCATGCGGGGAGTTTCGATGGAGCGGGCAACGGGGCTCGAACCCGCGACCTTCAGCTTGGGAAGCTGATACTCTACCAACTGAGTTATGCCCGCCCACCTAACAGGTTGGGATGTAAACACCTTAGCCTCAACGTGTCAAGTTGTTATTGAGGGCCGGGCGTCGGCCGCTGGCCGCGCACAAACGCCCGCGCGAGAGAGAAATCCCGTCCCGGGCGTCCGGACGCGTCACGTCGATCCAGATGGCGTCGCGTTCGCCGCGGAAGAACGTTTCCTGGCGCTTGGCGAACTGGCGAGTCGCCGTCGTGACGCGGTCGAGCAGATCGGCCGGCGGGCCCCCGCGCTGGAGGGCCCCGGCGATCTCGGTGTACCCGAGCCCGCTCATCGCGGGGGCGTCCATCGGGACCCCGGCCTTCTGCAGGCGCGCGACCTCGTCGACCCAACCCGCGTCGAAAAGCGCCCGCGTCCGCTCGGCAACACGCGCGCGCAGGCGGTCGCGCGGCATGGTCAGCACGATCTTCAGGTACTCGAATTCTCCGTCCGACGGCGGGCGGCGCCGGATCGCCTCGCTCGCCGGCATTCCCGTGTACGCGATGATCTCGAGGGCCCGCGTGATCCGTACACGGTCGTTGCGTGAGAGCGCGGCCGCGCGCGCCGGGTCGACACCGGCGAGTTCCTCGTAGAGCGACTGCGTCGAACGGCCCGTGAATGTGCCGCGAATTCGCTCTTGCGCGTCGTGTGGAACCTTGACCGGCGCCAGGCCGTGGAACAGCGCCCGGAAGTAGAGTCCCGTGCCGCCGGCGAAAACGGGAACACGTCCACGCGCCGCGACCACGCGCGCCGCCGCGCGCGCGAGTTCGGCGTGACGCCCGGCGGTCGACGCTTCGGACGGGTCGAGGATGTCGATCAGGTGATGCGGAACGCGGGCCCGCTCCTTCGCACCGATCTTCGCGGTCCCGATGTCGAAGCCGCGGTACACCTGGCGCGAGTCCATGGAGATCACGTCGCCATTCAGGTCGAGTGCGACGGCGATCGCGAGTTCCGACTTCCCCGTCGCCGTGGCTCCCATGATTGCTATACATCGAATCGCAGGCGGGTTCATCGGCGCCCGTCCCTCCGGTCCGCGGGAGTCCCGCCGGCGTTCAGCGGCGGTGGAACCATCGCTCGATCTCGTCGAGCGACAGGCGATGGATGGTGGGTCGTCCGTGCGGACACGAATACGGATTGTCGACCGCGAACAACTGGTCGGCGAGAAGTTTCATCTCTTCGGTCGAGAGGCGCAGGCCGGCCTTGATGGCGCTGCGGCACGAAATGCTCGCCACGAGTTTCTCGGTGTGCGTATCCCCCGGCGCACGGTCCGCGAGAATGTCGTCGAAGACCTGGAGCAGCAGCCGGCCGTCGGCCCAGTTGCGAATGCCCTGCGGGTAGCCGCGCACCAGGATACTCGTCCCGCCAAACGGCTCCAGCGTGAATCCCAGTTTGTGAAACACGTCGCGCGACGACCGAAATACCTCGAGTTCGCGCAACGATAGTTCGATCGGAATCGAAAAGAGAATCTGCTGCGACGGCGGCGCGACGCCGTCGAGCTGGCGCATACCGCGGTCGAAGAGGATGCGCTCGTGCGCCGCGTGCTGGTCGATGACCACCACGCCGCCGCGGACCTGGATGAAGATGAACGTCTGGTTGAACTGCCAGTACAACGCGTCGTCGGTGGGCGCGATCTGCGCGACCTCGTCCTTGGTCACCGGGGTGGACGGGAACGGGAGAACCGTCCCTTCCGGCGCACCGTCCACGCGCCCCACCTCGGGCTTGCGGGACAGGTAGTCCTCGAACGCGTCGCGAATCCGCGCGCCCGCGCCACCGGGTTCCGAACGCCATGCCGTGGCCGACACCGATGCCCCGCCGTCGCGAGGCCCCCGCGTCCCCGCCGCGCTCACCGCCAACACCGCTTCGCTGCGAGCGGTCAGCGCCGACTTGACCGCATTGCGCACCAGCGCGAACACCATGCGGTCGTCGCGCACGCGCACTTCGAGCTTGCTCGGATGCACGTTGACGTCGACGTCGTCGGGCGGCATCGAGAGCGACAGTACCGCCACCGGGTAGCGCTTGTAGGGAATGACGTTCCGGTTGGCGTCCTGAACGGCGTGCACCAGCGTGCGTTCGCGAACGGCGCGCTGATTGACGAAGAAGAACTGGCTGAAGCGGTTGCCGCGGGTATGCGACGGTAGACTGACGAATCCGGTCACGCGCATCGCCCCGGACTGCGCATCGACGTCGACCATGTGCCGCATCACGTCCGCGCCGAGCACCGCAGCGACGCGTTCGCGCCAGCTCGGCGCCGGCAACAGATCCAGGACATGCCGTCCGTCGTCCACGAAATGCACCTCGATCTCCGGGAGAATCAGGGCGAACGCGAGAATCGTCTCCAGGATCCGCTTGCGCTCGGTGATCGAGGACTTGAGGAAACGCTTTCGCGCCGGCGTGTTGAAAAACAGATCGCGCACCCGGACCGTCGTGCCGCGTTCGTGGGGCGCCGGTTCACTGGCCTCGATCGACTTCCCTTCGACGCGCACGCGCCACCCGTCGCCGTCGGTCCGGTCGCTCGAAATCAGCTCAAAGCGGGACACCGCCGAGATACTGGCCAGCGCCTCGCCGCGGAAGCCGTAGGAGGTGATCCGCTGCAGATCGTCCACGTCGCGGATCTTGCTGGTGGAAAAATTGCGCGGCGCCAGCTCGACGTCCTCGCGCGCCATGCCGCACCCGTCGTCGTGGACTTCGATCAACGATTCGCCGCCGCCGACGGTGACGATCGAGATGGACCGGGCGCCCGCGTCGATGGCGTTTTCGACCAGTTCCTTGACCACGGACGCCGGCCGCTCGACCACCTCTCCGGCGGCGATACGGCGCGCGACGTCATCTGGAAGTGTTCTTATGACAGGCATTTACCGTCCTCGTTGCGTGTAGCGTGGAAGACATTACCACGCGACCCGCGCCCCGGCAACGAAAGCTTGGACGGGAGCGGCCGAATTGTGGGGATAACGTGCGCGGGGAGCGCAGAGCGGAAGGCGCGCGGCGCCCCGGGCTATTTGCCCGGGTGCGGACGGGCGGCGTGGGTGGCTTCCTCGAGGAGCGCTTCGGCGGTGCGCGACGCACCGGGGTAGCTCGCGACCCCGACCGAGACGTCGTCGGTGGACACCGACAGCCCGGCGCCGGCGAGGTCCTTCAGCAGATAGCTGACCAGGCGCGAAACGAGGAACTTGATCCGCTTGGTCCCTTCCAGCGAGAGCACCGCGTAGGTGTCGCGCGCGATCCAGCACCCGTAGTCGCTGTTGCGCGTGCGCGTCTGGATTCCCTGCCGGATCTCTTCGGCCGTCACCAGCGCGTTCGATTCGTTCTCCGAGAAGGCGTCGTTCAACGCCGGCACCCTGATGATCAGGAGCGAGAAGGGCGTGTGATACCGTTCCGCGCGGGCCATTTCCGCGTCGATGAGGCGCGCCAGCCGGTGCATGTTCCCCGCCAGCATTTCGTCGTACGACGGTCGCGCATCCGCGCCCGCAGACGCCAGCGCGCGCAGGATCGGCAGCGCCATCGCGATAATCTGTTCGGCCACCGACTCGTCGTTCGCGCTGAACGAGGCGTCTTCCACCGTCGTCGCCGGACGGCGGTCGTACGCGATCACGCCGCCGATCATCTTGTCGCCCGAACGCACGGGTACGCCGAGCACCGAATGCATCGCCCGCCCGCGTCCGGTCATGCCGGGCGCGAACTCGACGAACGACAGAGAAAAGGACTCGTGCTTGCGTTCCAGCTTGGCGAAGCGATCGAGGTCTTCTTCCAGCCAGCTCTCTGACGGCTCACCGCGAACGTCAAAGCGCGCAACGTGCCACGGTGCGTCCGCCGACGTGCGCACCCGGAAGGACACGCGCTCACACTGGAGCGCCTCCGCCGTCAGGCGCGCGACCGTCTCGCACAGATCGTCGACGGAACGGCACGCGATCAGCGCCGGCGCGGCTTCGGACAATCTCGCCAGCGACGTGAGTTCCGAGCGCAGGCGTGTCTCCCGGCGTTCGGACGCCACGAAGCGTGACAACTCCAGGGCGATGGAATCCTTCGCCGCCAGGAACTGGTCCAGACGGTGCCGCTCCGAGACTCGAGCACGGCCACGCCCATGATCTCCGTCATGACCAGCGGAACGAACGCGAAGGACGACGCGATTTCGGCGCTCTGCGGATCGACGGGCTCGGTAAGTACGATCGAGCGCCGTTCGAGGTACGCGCGCGCCATCGCGCCGCGTCCCACATGCACGAGATCCGGCTCGGTGGCGACGCGCCGGCTCGATCCGCCGAGTACCAGCCAGTCCCCCGCAACCGTACTCACGAAGACTTCCACCGAGTCCGCGCCCGTCATCTCCGCGACCAGCGACGCGAGCAACGAGAAGCGCTCGGCGGTCGACGTCGACTTCTCGGAAAATCTCACCGACGGACTGGCGCAGTTGCATCTCGCCCGCGCGAATCTGGAGTTCCTGCAGCTTGATCGACTCCGAGAGCACGCGCGCAATGCGCCGGCTGAGGCGCTCGAGCGTATGGAGATTGGCGATGGTGAGTTCCTGGCCGTCCTTGGTCGACGAGACGTTGAGCACGCCGAGCAGGCGGTCATCGTCGAGCAGCGGGACCGAACACGCGGACGAGATGTTCAATCGGTCGCGGCTGGAGGCGTAGTGCTGCCCCACCGACGACTGGCGGATCAGCTTGCCCTTGCGTTCCTCGGCGACGCTTCCCGAGATACCCTCGCCGATCTTCTGCCGTGTGTTCTTGACCACGCGTTCGCTGAGCCCGGTCGCGTGCGCGATGTACAGCTCGCGCGCTTCCGGCGAGAAGAGCATGATCGACCCGTTCGACGCGCCCGTGCTTTCCACCGCGACGTTGAGCAAGAATTTCAGGAGACCGGCCCGGTCGAAGAGCCGCTCGAATCCTTCGATCGCGTCGTCGATGGTGTAGAGGGAGCCCGGTTCGCCGGCCGGAGGCGCGTCGTGGGCGACGTCCTTCTGACACAGGCGTGCGAGGGCCTGCGCATGATCCATGATCTCGGCCCGTCCCAGCCGCTCGATCTCGCGGGCGTATCGGTCGCGCGGCTCGCCGATCACGGCCGCGTCGACCGGCAGGCGCAGCTCCATTTCCTCGAGGCGGGTGACGCGGGGAATGCCGAGAATCTCGGCGATCTCGATGGCCACGGCGGCCGGATGGCGGTCATAGACGAATGCGATCTCGACATCCCGGCGTTTGTGCAACTCGCCGAGGACGTAGAGGTCGGGCTCTCCGCCACCAATAATCGCCACTCGTATCTTCTTCTTGGCCATATGATTAGATAGCCCACCGGAGACATCAGATGAAATGCGGAGATCGCCGGATAGAGGTATCCGGTACGGGTAAGCAAATCGTGGACCACGGTTTCCCGTCGTGGCCGATTCTGCCCGGGACCGCCCCGATCCCGGCACGCCTGGCGTCAGGAGCGCGGGTGATCCTTGAGGTCGCGAATCAGTTGGAGAGCATCAAGCGGGGTGGACCGGTCGACGTCGAAGGTGTCGATCGCCTGGCGGATCGGATCCGCTGGCGCCGGGGCGGCTTTCTCCGGCGGCGGCGCGAACAGCGTCATCTGGTCGCGCTCAATGTCGAGTCCGAGGCCGCGCGACACACGGTCGCGCCGTACCTCGAGCGACTCCAGAATCTCTTCCGCGCGCCGGATCACAAGCGGCGGCAGACCGGCGATCTTCGCGGCGTGGATGCCGAAGCTGCGATCGCTGGTTCCGGCGACGATCTTACGCAGGAACACGATGCCGCCTTCCCATTCGCGGATGGCGATCTTGAGATTCACCAGGCGCGGGTAGGTTCCCTTGAGTTGCGTGAGTTCGTGGAAGTGTGTCGCGAACAGCGTGCGCGGCCGCGCAACCGCGCCCTGCAACAGGTATTCGGTGACGGCCCACGCGATCGCGAGTCCATCGTACGTCGACGTCCCGCGTCCGATCTCGTCCAGAATGACCAGACTGCGATTGCTCATGTGCCGCAGGATCGAGGCGGTCTCGTTCATCTCGACGAGGAACGTCGACTCGCCGCGGCTCAGGCGATCGCTGGCGCCCACGCGGGTGAAGATGCGATCCACCAGGCCGATGTGCGCGCGTTCGGCGGGCACGAACGCTCCATCTGCGCCATCAGTACGATCAACGCGGTCTGCCGGAGGAACGTACTCTTGCCCGACATGTTCGGCCCGGTGATGAGCGCGAACTGCCGGCGTTCGGGGTCGAGGTGCAGATCGTTGGCGACGAACGCCTCACTGACCACGCGCTCCAGTACCGGGTGGCGCGCGGCGACGACTTCGAGTACCAGTGAGTCATCGACCACCGGGCGGCGATACGAATACTTGACCGCCGCGGTCGCCAGCGACTGCACGGCATCGATGCGCGCCATCGCCGAGGCCGTGCGCTGCAGGGCGTCGCTCGCCTGTGCGACACGCGCGCACACCGCGTCGAACACGCGCTGCTCCTCGTGGACCCGGCGCTCCTCGGTGCGCAGAATGAGTTCCTCTTTCTCTTTCAGCTCCGGCGTGAAGAAACGCTGGCTGTTCATCAGGCTCTGCTTGGCCACGTAGTCCTCGGGTACCGCCTTCTGATTTGCGTTCGACACCTCGATGTAGTACCCGAAGACCTTGTTGTATCCGACCTTCAGCGACTGGACGCCCGTGCGCTCGCGCTCGCGCGCCTCCAGGCCCGCGATCCAGCGCTTCGCCGCCTCGCTGTCCGCGATCAGTTCGTCGAGTCCCGGGTCGTAGCCCTGGCGGATTACGCCACCGTCGCGCAGGTGCGACGGCGGTTCGGCGACGATCGCGCGCTCGATTTCGTCGCACAGCCCGGAATGATCACCCAGCGACTCCGACGCCTGCGCCAGGAGCGTCGAGCCGTTACCCGCCAGCGACTTCCGCAACGCCGGAATCTTCTCCAGCGACTCGCGCAGCGCGTGCAGCTCGCGCGGGGCTGCCTTGCGCGATCCGATCCGCGCGGCGAGCCGTGGAATGTCGGCAACCCCCTTGAATGCGCGCACGAGTTCCTCCGCCAGCGTCGCATCGACGACAACGCCCGCCACCGCGTCCAGCCGCGCATCGATCGCCAAGACGTCGCACAATGGCTGTTGAATCCAGTGCCGAATCTCTCGCGCACCCATCGGCGTTCGCGTGTGATCGAGTGTTTTGAGCAGCGTGGCGCTCTGGATGCCGCCGCGGAGCGGTTCGAACAGTTCGAGGTTGGCGATCGTCTCCTCGTCCAGTGACAGGAACGCCGCGCCGCCCAGTCGCTCGATCGCGACCACCTGCGGCAGCACGCCACCACGCAGTCGCAGACAGTGTCGGAGCAATGCGCCCGTCGCCGCGCGCTCGGCCGGGCCGAGCGACCCCGCGAGTTCCCCTCCGTGTGCCTCGAACTGCAGGTCGAGCGCGTCACGCGCGGCAACGTCGTCGAAGTCGGCGTCGGGAACGTGGACGATGAAGGGGTGCCCGAGGTGCGCCGCGAGCGCCTGTGTGGCCGCGGACTCCATCGACTCGGCCACGACGAGTTCCCGGACCCGTTTGCCCTGCACCGCGTGCAGATACGCGGAGGCATCCGCCTGCGCGCACGCGAGTTCGCCGGTGCCGACGTCGATCAGCGCCACGCCCACCGCCCCGTCGGAGCCCGGGTGCACGCACAGGCAGTAGTTGTTGTCGGCGTCGGCGATGAGCTGTGCGTTCAGCGCCGTTCCCGGCGTCAGTACCTCCACCACTTCGCGGCGCACGATCCCCTTCGCGAGCGCAGGGTCTTCCACCTGTTCGCAGACGGCCACCTTCCGGCCCGCCGCGAGCAGGCGCGTGATGTAGGTTTCGGCCGCGTGGAACGGCACGCCGGCGAGTGGAATGGGGTTGGGCTTGTTGCGATCCCGGGTGGTGAGCGTGATGTTCAGGATCGACGCGGTATCCACGGCGTCCTCGAAGAACGTCTCGTAGAAGTCCCCGACACGAAACAGGAGAATGCAGTCGCCGTACTGGTTCTTGATATCCCGGTACTGGGACATCAGCGGAGTGGCATCGCTCATGGAGTCGTCCGAACAGGCATCACGGTGAACTGCTCGTCCATGCGTTTCGACATGTCGTCCCCGGCGGCCTGCGCTTCGTCACGGCTGGCGTAATACCCGTAGCGCACACGAAAGACTTCCCGGTAGTTGACCAGCTCGCTGTCGATGCGGACGTTGGGGTACGTCTTCTTGATCTTGGCGGCCAGTTTGATCGCGTTGGCGCGGTCGCCGAACGATCCGAACTGCACCGTGTAGCCCTTCCCCGGCGGAATGGACCCTTCCGACGCCGTCTCGCCGCCGGTGGGCGCCGGCGGTTCGGCCGCTTCGGGCGGCGCGAGCTTGGACGCCGCACGCAACGCCTCCGGAGTCTGCGGGAACGCGTCGGCCAGGGCCCGATACTCGCGCCGTGCGCCGTCGGTATCGCCCGCCCGTTCCAGACATTCCGCGTAGCGGTACCAGGCGGTCGGACTGACCCGCGCCCGCGCCAGCGACTCGTAGTCGCGGCACGCGTCCTCGTCACGACCGGCGCCCGCCTCGGCTTCGGCCGTCGCGAGGGCCGCCCACGTCCGGTTGTGCCCGCGCCGCACGCGCGCGAGTGCCGCCACCGCGCCGTCGTAGTCGTTCATCTGCACCGACGCCAGCCCCTCGAACAGGCACGCCTCGTCCGACGACGCGCAGGCGTCGGCGTCCCGCAGAACCGAACGCGCCGTTTCGTAGCGCCCCATGGCGAAGTGAATCTTCGCCAGCTCGATCGCGGCGCGCGCCTTCATCTCCCCGGGCGGCGCCTCGTCGAGGACGCTTTCGTAGAGACGCTGCGCATCGGTGGCCGACGGGGTGATCGCGGCGTGGAGGACCATCGCCTCGACGCGGTCGTCACCGCGAGCCACGCGCTCCGCGCGTGCGAACGTCGACTCCGCGTCCGCGAAACGCCCCGCTGACGCTTCGCGTTTCGCGCGACGGATCAGATCGCCCGCGTCGTCGCGCGCACCCGCCATCGTCGCGACGATGACGCCAAGCGCCAAGAGCGCCGCGACGCTACCTTGAATTCCGCGAGAACGTGTCAAATCGGTTGCACCTCGGACAGTGCCAGCGCATTTCGTTGGTCTGATAGCCGCACGCCGTGCACTTGAACTGCGTGTCCCGGTCGAGCGATCGTTCGCTTCGGTCCAGAAATTCCTCCAGCTCATCGGCGTCTCCGCGCGACGCGTAGATCGACGACAGGAGCACCGTGCCGGCGACCGTGCTGGGGTTCGCCTGGCGGTAGTCTTCGAGCAGTTGTAGCGCGTCGCCCGTCCGCCCCTGCTTGCGGTAGAACGACGCCAGCGCCATGGCGGCGTGCTCGTCCGCCGGCCGGCTCTCCAGGATGTCGCGGTAGACCGCTTCGATCTCGTTGAACGTCCCGCGCTGGTAGAGCGCGCGCTCCAGGCTGTGCAGCGCGATGGGCGCCAGTTCCGGCGAGCGGGTCGCCGTCTGGCGCCAGTACCGGATCGCTTCGGTCATGTCCCCTGCCTTCTCGGCCAGCCGCCCCAGCGCCAGCGACGCCGACGCGCATTCGGGGTCGTGCCGGAGCGCGCGTTGAAGCGTCTTGCGTGCGTCGCGCGAGCGTCCCTTGTCGGCTTCCTTCTCGGCGATCGTCACCAGGTACAGCGCGACCTCCCGGTCCCCGAGACCGCCGACCTTCTTGAGTTCCTTCAGGTATTCGTAGGATTCCTCGGTGCGATCCAGCGCGTGACACGCCCGTGCGGCGATCCCGATCAGGTCCGCGTCGCGCAGTCCCGTCCGGCGCATCGCCGTCTCCACGGTCTCGAGCGCGCGTTCCGGATGTCCGAGTGTCGCGTAGTCCTCGGCGACGTTGACGTAGACGGCGATCCGCTCCTGCCGCGTGAGGTCCGGCTTGACCGTCAGACTCTTGTGGATCTGGAGCGCCTTGGAAGCGTCCCCGCGCTCGCGGAGCATCTTGCCGATCCGGATGTAGGCGTCCGGGGGCGCGGAGCCACCGACGATCGCCTGCTGCAGGCGCGAAAACGCCTCCGCGTTCTTTCCGTCGATCAGAAGCTTCAGGCCCTCGATATACGGATCGGTCACGCGCTCGACGATACGCTCGCGACGCCCGCGCAGGACCCACGCGCCCGCGGCCACGAGAAGGGCGCCCAGCGCGCCGGCTGTGAACTGCAACACCGGTGAATCGCCCATCTCCAGCGGCGGCGCGGATCAGAAGTCGGCGCCGGTCTTCACACCTTCCGTGTCTTCGAGGGGTAGGCTGCGCAGCGCGGCGATCTCGCGATCCATGCGCGACAACTCGCGGCGCGCCTGCGAGATCTGGCGGCGCAGGTGGAGTTCATTGATCACGGAGATCACGAATGAAAATATCATCCCCGCGATGAACACGAACAGCATCAGCACGTTCAGTTCGAGTCCGCGGTACTGGCGGGTAAAGAAGGTGAAATCGATCGTCTGGCCGGCGTTCACGATGCCGATCCACAGAAACGCGATTACACCGGCCAGAATCAACAGCGATCTGACGAACCACACGGTAATGGCCTCCTCGCCGGGAAATGCCCCTGCACGCCCGATCATGGACGCGGCGCCCGCACGCGTCAAGGACGCAATCGCGCGCCACAAATGTCGAGGGCCGGTCGCAACGACCGGCCCTCTCACTGCCAATGTCGCACCCGACCGGCGCGGCTAATCGTCCGAGGGCTCGTCGCTCTCGTCCGCCGTGCTCGGCGCGAAGATCCGCGTCGTCGAGATCGTCGAGGTCCGACGACGACGACGGCGCCGGGATTTCGATGTCCCGCTTCGGGTGGCGCTCCATGAACTCGCGCACTTCGTCCTCCGCGCGCGTCTTGAGATACGCGCTGACACTGAGCACGATGCGTTTGCTCTTGGGATCCACCTTGATGACTTTCAGCGGAATCTCTTCGCCCACGGTGAAGTACTGCTCGGGATGGATGATGTCGTCCATCCCCATGTGCCCCACCGGAACGAACCCTTCCACGTCGTGGCGCAGTTCCACGACCGCGCCGCGGTCGAGGATGCGCGTGATCTTCCCGGTCGTCTCGACGTCCGGTCCGAACTCGACGGCGAGACGCTCCCACGGATTCTCCGTGAGCTGCTTCATGCCGAGACTGATGCGCTTCTTGTCCTGGCTGATCTCCAGCACGACGACATCCACGAGGTCGCCCTTCTTGACGACTTCGCTCGGGTGTCGCACACGCTTGGCCCAGCTCATGTCGGAGATGTGCAACAGTCCGTCGATGCCCTCTTCGATCTCGACGAAGGCGCCGAAGTTGGTCAGGTTGCGCACGATTCCCTTCAGACGCGTACCGGGCGGATAGCGACGTTCGATCGTCGTCCACGGATCGGGCTCAGTCTGCTTCAGACCGAGCGAGATCTTCTGCGCGTCCTTATCGACCTTCAGCACGACGGCCTCGACGTCCTGACCCACCGAGAGGATCTTGGACGGATGCTTGACGTGCTTCGTCCACGACATCTCGGAGATGTGGATCAGGCCTTCGACGCCCTTCTCCAACTCGACGAACGCGCCGTAGTCGGTGATGCTCACGACCCGGCCCTTGATCCGCGTGCCGACGGGATAGCGCTCGTTGACGCCCTCCCACGGGTGCGGTGTGAGTTGCTTCAGGCCCAGCGAGATCTTTTCCTTCTCGCGGTCGAAGTCCAGCACCTTGACCTTGACCTTCTCGCCGATCTGAACGACGTCCGACGGATGGCCGACGCGTCCCCAGGTCATGTCGGTGAGGTGCAACAGGCCGTCCACGCCGCCGAGGTCGACGAACGCGCCGAAATCGGTGACGTTCTTGACCACGCCTTCGCGGATCTGACCGGCTTCGAGTTCGGCCATCAGGCCGCGCTTGAGTTCCTCGCGCTTCTCTTCGAGCACGACGCGACGCGAAACTACGATGTTCCGCCGACGCTTGTTGATCTTGATGATCTTGAAATCGAGCGTCTGGCCCATCAGGTCGTCGAGATTCGGGACCTGACGCAACGCGATCTGGCTACCGGGCAGGAATGCATCGACGCCGAGCAGGTCGACCACCAGGCCGCCCTTGATCCGCCGCTTCACGCGTCCCTGAACCACCTGATCGCTCTCGTGAGCGTCCTTGATCTGGCCCCAGACCTTGAAGAAGTCCGCCTTCTCCTTGGAGAGAACCACCAGGCCGTCCTGGTTCTCGAGCTTCTCCAGGTAGACGTCGAACTGATTACCGACGGAGAGATTATCGATGTTGCGAAATTCCGAGAGAGGAATCGTTCCCTCGCTCTTGAAACCGACGTCGATGATGACTTCGTTCTCACGGATTTCCGTGACGGTGCCGCGGACGATCTGGCCTTCTTCGAACGTGGTAATCGTCTCGTCGTAATTGACAGCCGGCGCCGTCGCCGACCGGCCCTCCGCTTCCATCGCCGCGGATTCCGCGTCGAGATGGTCGAACAGCGCATAGGCCGGGGAGCGTAGACTCGCACCTCCCTTCGAATGGTTTTCGTTGGTGCGCGCCGCCGCAGCGCCCGCGCTCGATTCATCGATCATCAAACCGTTTCGCCTCCTTGACGGGTCCTGTGAACCGGAAAAATGGGATTCGGAGATAATAGCGTCTCGCGGGCAGGCCTGCAACCGGAAACTGTAAAAGGACTTCGGCGCGTCAACGCGCCGCGTCCTTGAGCGCCTGGATCGCCGCCATCACCATCTCGCTGTGGCGCCGGTAGAGGCTCCGGTCGTCGCGGGACCGGTACTCGGGGTGGAGACGCGTGGGGATGCGGATCGGCTTGCCGTGGACGACGATGAACCGCCGCCGGCGCAGGAAACAGTCACGGAGCCGGTTGGTGCCCTCGACATAGACCGGCACCACCGGGACGCCCGATTCGACCGCCAGATAGCCGACGCCGCTTCGGGCCGACCCGAGGTCCCCCCCGACGACGCGGGCCCCTTCCGGGAAGATCAGGACGCTCCGCTCGGTCTGCAGCAGGTTGAGCGCATACGCCATGGCCTCGCGGTCGAACAGCGCCCGCCGGATCGGGAACGCGTTGACCCAGCGGATGATGGGGCCAAGGATCGGCACCCGGAACAACGAGTCCTTGGCGACAAAATGGACCTCCCGCGGGAGCCGGCACGACACCGCGGGCGGGTCGGCGTAGGCGAGGTGGTTGGACGCGAAGAGGTAGTGTTGCGCGGGTTCGCCACGGTACAACCGCCGGACCCGCATGCCGAAAACGACTTCGTATATGACCCCCACCACTCCGGTGATCGCGCGCCACTTGAAGCATTTTCGCTGTTTCCTGGGATCGCGCGTCCACACCGCCGCGCGCTCGGCAGCCTCTTCTTCGGCGAGCGCGACGACCCGCCCCACCTGCTCGTCGATGGTCATATCCGACGTGTCCACCACCCAGGCGCCGACCGGACGGATCAGCGGGCTCTGTTCGCGCGACGAATCGAGCGCGTCGCGGCGCTCCAGGTCCCGCGCCACCTCGCCGACGGACACCGAGACGCCTCCCTCGGCCAGTTCTGCCTGGCGGCGCTCCGCCCGGATACCCACCGCGGCGTCGAGGTAGATCTTCACATCGGCCCACGGCAGAACCACGCTGCCGATATCGCGCCCCTCGATGATCACACCACCGGTGTCCGCGAGGCTGCGCTGACGGATCACCATCTCGCGACGCACCGACGCGTGGGCGCTGACCGCCGACACCATCGCGGTGATGTCGGTCGCGCGGATCGCGGCGGTCACGTCGCGGTCGCCGACCTGCACGTGCATGCCGTCCGGGGCATTCTGGAACGCGATCGCGAGCTCGCGTGCGAGCGCCCCCAGCCGGTCCGCATCGCCCGGATCGATTCCGCGCTCTTTCGCAACCAGCGTCACCGCGCGATACATCGCTCCGGTGTCGACGTGGCGAAACCCGAGGCGCTCGGCCAGCCGGCGTGCGGTCGTGGTCTTTCCCGAGCCCGAGGGTCCGTCGATCGAAATGGTGAAGGCGCGGAGAATATCCGCGGCGGCCGGCGCGGGCTTCACCGCGACTCACGCCGCCCGTGCGGCGCCGAAGGCGGGTGGGACAGAACGTCGCGCATCGCGACAATCAGCGCGTCGTTCTCGGCGGGCGTTCCGATGGTGATCCGGAACATCGCGCGCGCCGCACCGAACTGTCCGAGCCGGCGCACCACGACGCCGCGTGCGGCGAGCGCGCCGAACAGGTCGACATCGCGATCGCCGAGGTCGACGAAGACGAAGTTGGTCTGCGACGGCGGGCAGGAGAGCCCCAACTCCAGAATCGCGTCGCGCACACGCGCGCGTTCCGCGATGGTTTCGCGCGCCATCGGCGCCAGTTTGCCGGCGCACGAGAGCGCCGCCAACCCCGCCGCCTGCGCGAGCCGACTGACATTGAACGGCTGGCGCACCCGGTGGAGCGCGTCGACGACGCGCGGATCGGCGATCGCGTAGCCGACGCGAATGCCGGCGACGGCGAAGAACTTGGAAAACGTGCGCAGCACGATCATCCCGTCGCGCTGTCGGCGCAGCGACAGCGAGTCGGGATAGTCGGAGGCGTCGACGTAGTCGATATACGCTTCGTCCATCACCACGAACACGTCGTCCGGAACGCCCGCGAGAAACGCGTCGACCTCGGCGGCCGTCACGTAGGTGGACGTCGGATTGTTGGGATTGCACACGAACACCATGCGTGTCTTCTCGTCGATGGCGGCGCGCATCGCCGGCAGATCGAGCCGGTAGTCGCGGCATGGAATCCCGACACCGCGGCACCCGCAGATGCGTGCGATCAGGCCGTACACGATGAAGCTCGGCACCGGGAACACGATGTTCTCGTCGGGTGCCACGAACGCGCGCACCAGCAGATCGATGATCTCGTTCGACCCGTTGCCGACCATGATCTCGTCGGGGGTGACCCCGTGATGCGCGGCGAGCGCGCGCGTCAGTTCCGGGCTTCCCGATTCCGGATAGCGGTTGGCCTGCGCGAGTTCGCGTGTCACCGCCGCGACGATCGCCGGATGCGGCGGTCGCGGATTCTCGTTCGACGACAACTTGATCGCGCCCGGGTGGTCCTCCCCCGGTTCGTAGCGCTGAATGTCGCGCAGGAACGGCCGCAGATAGCGCTCAACGTCCACCGTCGGGACCTCCCGTGGCCGTCTCGAGTCGCTCGATCTCGCGTTTGGTCAGGGGACGCACCGCGCCCAGCGGGAGCTGGCGCACCGACACCGGTCCGAAGCTCACGCGCTTCAACGACAGCACGCGCAGACCGACGGCCTCGCACATCTTGCGGACCTGCCGGTTACGTCCCTCGAGCAACGTGATCTTCAACACCGCTTCTTTGGGTAGTTGCTTGACGATCTCGACCGACGGGCGCGAGGCCGGGCGCGACACCGCGCGTGTCTTGCGTTGCGGGCGTCCGCGCGGCCGCTGCGAGCCGTGCGCCGGACCGCTCTCGTCGTTGGCCATGCGTTCGAGCCGCCGCACCTGCGAGTCGTCCACGCGGCCGCGCACGCGCAGGTGATACACGCGCGGGATGCCGAAGCGCGGATGCGTAAGGCGATAACACAGCGGCCCGTCGTTGGTGACCAGCAATGCGCCGGTCGTGTTGACGTCGAGGCGCCCGACCGGAAAGAGGCGTTGCCGGCGCGCGACCCCGCGGCACAGATCCAGCACCGTCGGCCGCCCTTCGGGGTCGGCGACGGTGCTGACGAATCCTTTGGGTTTGTTGAGAATGAGCACGATTCGGCGCGGCGGCGTTCCGATCCGGGCGCCGTTGACCTCGATGATCGCCGCCCCCGGAATCACCCGCGCGCCCGGCTCGCGAACGACGCGACCGTCGATGCGCACGCGCCCTTCGGCGATCATGACGTCGCATGCGCGACGGGACGCGACGCCGAGCTGGGCCAGAAGATGATTCAGGCGGACGGAGCCGTCCGCGTCACTCGCGGTAACCATCGGCCTCATCATCCGCCGGGTCGTCCTCGTCGGACGCGGCGGGTGACTCCGTCTCGGTGCCCGGACGTTTGGTATCCGTGTACAGCGGCCGGTTCACCGGTTCGTCGACGAGCACGCCGAGCATCGCGCCGGACGCGACCGGCACGACGGCCTCGCCGTCGCCTTCGGGCTCGGACGGCGTCGCCGCCGCGGCATCCAACGCCTCGTCGTCCGCATCGCCATCCGCGGTTTCCGGCCGAACCGGCGCATCGTCTCCCTCGACGACACCTTCCGCTTCGCGGGCGAGCAGCGCCTCGAGGTCCTCCAGGCTGGGAAGGTCGCGGATCGAATTCAGCCCGAGGTATTCCAGGAACTCCTGCGTTGTCCCGTAGAGAAATGGCGCGCCGAGCACTTTTGCCTTGCCGATGATCTCGACCAGCGAGCGCTCGAGGAGATTCGCGATGACACTGCCGCATCCGACGCCACGAATAACCTCGATCTCGGCGCGCGTGATCGGCTGCTTGTACGCGATGATCGCGAGCGACTCGAGGCCGGCGCGGGACAGCCGGAACTTGCGTCGTCCCGCGTACAGGCGACTCACATAGGGCGCATACTCCGCGCGCGTCGCGAGTCGGTAGCCGCCCGCCACCTGTTCGATGCCGATGCTCCATGCCTCGGCGTCGGCGCGCTGGTTCCACGCGTCGATCGCCTGCTTGACGTCCGCCGCCGTCACGTCCTCGACGATGGCCGCGATCTTGCGCGCGGACAGCGGTTCGTCGGATGCGAACAGCAGCGCGAGAACGATATTATCGAGGTTCGGATTCTCCATGAATGTCTTCCACCGTTCCACCCGCATCGGGCGATTCCGCAACGAACGCGTCGGTGTCCGGCGCCTCCGTTACCATTTCCACCTCGGCTACCATTTCCACCCCGGCGCCTTCCAGCGGCGCATCGATCTCCACCGGCGCCTCCGCGTCGGCATTCCAGTCCCCCACGTGATCCATCGGCTGGCCGAAGTTGGGGCCGCGATAGATCCAGATCGATCCGAACGAGGCGTCCTGCTGGACGCGTGCCTGCCCGTGCTTCAATAGTTCGAGAATCGCCATGAAGGTGACGATCACTTCGATCCGCGTGCGAACTTCCGCGAACAGGTCCGCGAACAGCATCGGTTCCCGGCTTTCGAGCGACGACCGCACGAGCTCGATCTTTTCTTCGATGGTGAATTCTTCGAGTTCGACTTCGCGCACCGACGCGCCTTCGAACTGCGTCATCACTTCCTGAAACGCGCGCATCAGCTGGAACAGATTCAAGTCGATCTCGGGCTCGACCACCGCTTCCTTCTCTTCCGCGGGCACCGGGCGCGTGAAGATGTTGGCGCGGTGTTCCTCGATCTCGCGGAAGGTCTTGGCCGCCTCCACCATTTTCTTGTACTCGAGCAGGCTGCGGACGAGTTCCTGCCGCGGGTCCTCGTCGGTGTCGTCGTCCTTGCGCAGCAGCATCTGCACCTTGAGGCGCATCAGCGTGGCCGCGAGCACGAAGAATTCCCCGGCGAGCTCGATCTGCATCCCCTCCATCATGTTGAGGTAGTCGAGATATTCGCGCGTGATCTTCGCGATCGGGATGTCGTAGATATCGAGGTTGTCGCGGCGGATCAAATACAGGATGACGCCGAGCGGCGCGCGCAGCCCTTCGAGTTCCGTCGTGTACTGAACGGGTTTCGGCTCACCCAACGTGCATCGCCTCCCGAACCTGGACCATCGTCTGCTGCGCCGCGTCGCGCGCCTTCTCGTTTCCCTCGCGAATCACGTCGTCGACCGCGCCCGGTGTCGATTCCAGTTGCCGCCGCCTTTCGCGCAGCGGCGCCAGGGACTCCGCGATCGCCTCGCCGACCATCCGCTTGCAGTCGACGCAACCGAGTGTGGCAGTGGTGCAACCTTCGTAGATCTCGGGCGCGCGTTCCGGCTTGAATTTCTGCCAGTACGTATAAATGAGACAGACCTCGGGGCGCCCCGGGTCGGTCCGGCGTTTGCGCTGCGGATCGGTGAACGCCGTCTTGAGTTTCGTCTGGATCTCCTCCGGAGAGTCCGCGAGTTCGATCGTGTTTCCCAGCGATTTGCTCATGCGGCGCCCGTCGAGCCCGGGAAACCGGGCGAACTTCGTGAGCTTCCCTTCGGGCACCGGAAAGACCTCGGCGTACAGGCGGTTAAACTTGCGCGCCAGCTCCCGCGTGATCTCGATGTGCGGCAACTGGTCCTCGCCCACCGGGACCACGTGCGCGCGGTAGACCAGGATGTCGGCCGCCTGCAGCACCGGGTAGCCCAGGTGCCCGTACGAAATGCCCTCGCCCTGGTCCATTTCGAGATCGCGAACCTGTTCCTTGAGCGTCGGATTGCGCTCCAGTCGCGCGGTGCTGACCAGCATCGCGAGGAGCAGATAGAGTTCCGCGTGCTCCTTGACCCGCGACTGCACGAAGATCGTCGACGTCCCGGGATCGAGTCCCGCGCTGATCCAGTCGGTGACCATCTCGCGGGTGTTCTCCGCGATCTGGGCGGTGTGCTCGTAGTCGGTGGTGAGCACATGCCAGTCGGCCACCATGAAGAAACAGCGGTACTGCTTCTGCAGGGCCACCCAGTTCTCCAGCGCCCCGGTATAGTTACCGAGGTGCAGGCGTCCGGTGGGACGACTTCCACTCAGGATGATCTTCATTTCGGGGGTCACCGGGAACTCCAACAGACGTCACGACACCGCGTTTTGCCGCATTCTATGCGGCAGTTTCGAGGGGTGTCAAGCAATGTCGGCCCCGGAAGCGGCGACTCGCGGCGCCGTCACTCCGCCGGGTAACGCAACATGCGGGTGCGCCCGGGTGTCACCGCGCGCGCGGATGGAACGCGCGGTGCGCTTCGAGAATGTGTCGCGTATCGATGTTCGTGTAGATCTGCGTGGTGGAGATGTCCGCATGTCCCAGCAACTCCTGCACCAATCGCAGGTCCGCGCCGCCTTCGAGCAGATGCGTCGCGAAGGAGTGCCGCAGCACGTGCGGGCTGACCCGCCGCGCGATGCCGGCCGACGCCGCGTGCTGTTTGAGCCGCTTGAAGAACCCCACACGCGATATTCGCCCTCCGCGCGCGTTCAGGAACACGTGCGGTGAAATCCGGCCCTTGAGCAGCGTTGGACGGGCTCGATCCAGATAGCGGGCGAGCGTTCGGGCGGCCGCGCGGCCGTATGGAACGACGCGTTGCTTTCCGCCCTTTCCGGTCACCACCACCAGTCCCTGGTCGGTCAGGATCGAGTCGAGGCCGAGCCCGCACAGCTCGCTGACCCGGAGCCCCGCCCCGTACGCCATCTCCAGCATCGCGCGGTCGCGAAGCCCGAGCGGGGTGTCGTCGGGCTGATCCAGGAGCGATTCGATCTGGGCCACGGACAGGACGCCCGGAAGGCGCCGCCCTCGCTTCGGGCTCGCCACCCGCGCGAACACGCCGTCGGGCCCGATTCCCTCGCGCGAGAGAAAGCGGTGAAAATGCTTCAGCGTGGAGAGCATGCGAGCGCGGGAGGCCGGTGTCAGACCGCGCCGCGACAGGCGCACGGCGTGCAGTTCGAGCGCGTCCGGGGTCACGCGCATCGGCGCGTCGATCCCCGACTCCTCGAGGGTTTCCAGGTAGGCCCGCAGGTCGCGCGCGTAGGCGCGAATGGTGTTGGGCTGGAGGCCCTTCTCGACCACCAGATAGGCAAGAAAGGCGTCCACCGCTCCGTCCAGGGTACGACTCACAAGGCTTGACGGCGGTTGGAGGAATTGCTATCGTTCCGCGATTGGATTATCCAGGAGGACTGTGGAATGCCACAACATAAATCGAATATCAAGCGCCTGAAGCAGGACGTCAAGCGGACGGCTCGCAATCGCGCCGCCCGTGGAAACCTCCGGACGGCTGTTCGCAAGTACCGCGAGCTCGATCTCGCCCGCCGGCCCGAGGAGTATGCCGCTCTGCAGTCGCTCCTGGACCGGGCAGTCAAGAAAGGGATCATTTCGAAGAACCGGGCGGCGCGCCTGAAGTCGCGTCTCTCGCCGACGCCCGCCGCCTGACGGGTCGGCGATTCGCCGGAATGAAAACGGCGTCTCCCCACGGAGACGCCGATTTTTTTTGCGTATCGCTGAACCGAGGCGCTAAGCCGAGTAGTACCGCAACACCGTGTCCACGACGTCGCCCAGCGGAACCATCTCGGTTCGGTCCTCGAGACGGTAGAAGATCTCGGCGTTGCCATCCTTCAGATTGCGTTCGCCCAGCGTCACCCGCACCGGCACGCCGATCGAGATCCGCGTCCTTGAACTTCGGACCCGGCCGCAGGTCGCGGTCGTCGAGGAGCACGTCCAGCCCGGCCGCGCGCAGATCGGCGTAGAGGCGTTCCATCGTCGCCGTGGTGGTCTCGTCGGAGAGATTCACCGGCAGCACGATCGCGTGGAACGGTGTCAGCGACTTCGGCCACAGGATCCCGCGGTCGTCGTGATGCTGTTCGATCGCCGCCGCGACCGCCCGTGACACGCCGAATCCATAGCAACCCATGATGAAGAAGTTCTCTTTGCCGTCGCGGTCGAGGAACGTCGCGTTCATGCTCGCGCTGTATTTGGTATCGAGCTTGAAGATGTGACCGATTTCCACGCCGCGCTGCGGTGCCAGCCGTCCGGTGCCGCACTGGCGGCAGACGTCGCCCGCCGCCGCCATCGACACCGGCGCGGTCCGCATCGCCTTGAAATCGCGACCCAGCTTGACGCCGCGCAGATGCGCGTCCGCCTGGTTGGCGCCGACGATCATCCCGTCGTACGTGTCGAGCAGCGGGTCGGCAACGATCTCCACCGATGCCGGTAATCCGACCGGGCCCGCGAACCCCACGGGCGCCCCGGTGACGGCGACGACTTCCTCGTCGGTCAAGAGGCGCGCGTCGGCGCCGAGCACCCGCGCCACCTTGATCTCGTTGGCCGCGCGCTCGCCCGGGACCAGCACGGCGACCGTCTTGTCGCCCGCCCTGAAGAGCAGCGTCTTGACCAGTCGCTGCGGCGATACCTTGAGAAAAGCGCTGACGTCGTCCACCGTCGTCTTTCCCGGCGTCTCGACGCGCGTCGGCCCGGTCGACGGTTCGCTTTCGCGCGTTTCCAGGCCGCGGCTCTCGGCGCGCTCGTCGTTGGCCGCATAGCCGCAATCGGCGCAGCGGAACAACAGGCTCTCGCCTTCGTCGGCCAGCACGATGAATTCGTGGTTCACGTCGCCGCCGATCGCGCCCGACTCGGCTTCCACCATCACGGCTTCGAGACCGAAGCGTTCCAGGATGCGGCGATACGCGAGCGCCATGGTGTCGTAGGTCTCCTGCAGCGACTCCGCGCTCGCATGGAAGCTGTACGCATCCTTCATCATGAATTCGCGCGCACGCATGACGCCGAAGCGCGGCCGGAACTCGTCGCGGAATTTCACCAGGATCTGGTAGAGACACTGCGGCAGCTGCTTGTAGCTCTTCAGCTCGGCGCGCGCGATGTCGGTGACCACCTCTTCGTGGGTCGGACCGAGCGCGAAGAAACGGTTGCGACGATCGTGCAGTTTGAACAGCAGGTCGCCGAAATTCGCGAGCCGGCCGGTTTCTTCGTAGAGCTCGCCCGGGTGCAGAATCGGCATCTGCACTTCCTGGCACCCCGCGCGATCCATCTCTTCGCGAACGATGGTCTCCACGCGCCGGAGCACGCGCAGCCCCGCCGGCAGGAACGAGTAGACCCCCGACGTCAGCATCCGGATCAACCCCGCGCGCAACATGAGGCGGTGACTGGAAATTTCGGCGTCCCGCGGGACTTCCTTATACGTGGGCAGATAGTACCTGGACCAGCGCATGCGTGTTCCGTCTCCAAATGAAACAGCCGACGAAGTGCCGTATCGATGGCGGCGCGCCGGCCCGGGTGAGGATCAATAGTTGTAGCCGATGAACAGCTCGAATCCCGTGTGCCCGGATATCCTAACGAAATCCGTCGGCCATGTAAAGTTCACTCGAATCACGGGAGCATAACCGAGATTCAATTCGACCCCGGTGCCGAGTGTTCCCAGCCAGTCGGTATCGAACACGGCGAAATCGTTCCGGGAGGTCTTCCCCGCGTCGAAGAAGATCGCGCCCCGGAACATCGGGAACTCGATCGGGCCGAACGGCAGCACGATCTTGAGGCCGTCCAGCAACGGGAACCGGATCTCCGTGTTGATCAGGTTCGTGCTGCGCCCGAAGAACTGGCGGTAGCTGTAGCCGCGCAGCGTCCACGGTCCGCCGAGGTAGAACACCTCGCGGTCGCCGCCGAACGCGTTACGCGTCACATAGCGCGCGGCGAAAACGATGCGCGAGGTCAACTTGACGTAACGGCGCAGGTCCAGTTGCAGCAGCGAGCTGTCGAATCCCCGTCCCAGGAAGTCAACCGTCTGACCGCCGGTCGCCACGTATCGCCAGCCCAACAGCGGGCCGCCGATCGTCCACAGCGTGTTGTCGCGCACGTAGCTCATGAACAGCGAGCCGGTGTAGCTCGAGCGCGTGCCCAGGTCCCGGTAGGACGCAAAGTCGCCCTGCTCGATGTAGCGCGCGACGACCGACGACTCGATTCGCTCGAATTTGTTGAACGGGTAGCTGATTCCAAATGCCCCGCCCACGCGCCGCTCCTGCTTGGCGTATATGTCCTCGAGACCGTAGCTGCTCAGGTGAAACACACTCAGCGAGTAGTTCACGCGGTGCGAGAGATTGACGTACGTCGCGGCCGCGTTGAAATCCTTCCAGAAGTCGTTGAAGTCCTGCGTCGTGGTCCCGAAGACGAACCCGATCTGGTGGTTGCCGAGCACGTCGGTCATCACCAGCTCACCACCGTTACCAACGTCGCCTCCCTGCGGATCGATGGCGACACCCGCGCCCACAAAATCGACACTGAATTTCGTCCGGTACGGACGCGTCACGAAATCGTCGCTCGACGCGTGGCGTTTCGACCACGGGATGACCGTGCTGTCCGGCGGCACGGCACGAGAGATCGCCACGCGCTCGGTCCGCATCGGGAACCGGTATAGCTGGAATTCACCGCCCTCGTAGACCGAGGCTACGAACGCGTCGCCGCCGGGCGTGAATACCGGCGAAGACACGCCCGTCACGACATCGGTCTCGCGCACGACCGTGTCGCCTCGTTTCAGATAGACGTTCGGAGTCCCTTCGCGGTCGGACGTGAACAGAAACGCCGTGCCGTCCGGAGTCCACTCCGGATTGGAATCCGAATGCGAGCCGCCCTCGATCGGCGTGATCTCCCGGGTCGCGAGGTCCATCTCGTAGATATGGGTCCGGTCGCGGTCTTCGCCCGCGCTCCGGTCGGACGTAAACAGGATGCGATCTTCACTGGGGTGGTAGTCCGGGTCCTGCTCGCTGAAGCCGTCTTCGGTCAGCCGTTCGAGCCGGCGATCCTTGAGGTGGACCAGGAACAGGTCCATCAGTCCGTGAGTATCGATCCCGCTGAATACCATGCGCTGGCCGTCGCCCGAGATCGTCGGCGACGAGAGCAGCGCCAGCTGGTCGAATTTGAACTCCGCGATCTTCTTGTTCCGGTGGATGCTCCAGAAATAGATGACGTCGCGCTCGCTGCTCTTGGACACGAACGCCAGCGTGTCGCCGTGCACCTCGATCTTGCTGCGAAACGCCGGGAGCGACTCCAGCGCACCCGACCGTCCTCCCTGCACGAGCACCCGCTCCTGCCAGCCCGTTCTCTGGTCTCCCACGCCCTCGCTCAAGACGACGGCGCCGTCGCGCGCCGACAGCGAGTACACCGCCTCGTGCCCGTCCGGCGTGAGGCCGACCGCGGCGCGGCTGTGGAACGTGTGCGGCGGCGTCAGGCGCTCCCCGACGTCGGCGGCAAATTCGTACGTCAAGAGCGACGGATAGTACTTCCGCTTCACGTAGCGCTTGAACGCCGCGTTGAGCTGCATCAGGTCCATGTTGAGGGTGTACTTGAGCACGAGCGTGAATTCGCCGGCCACCCACCAGTTGTCGAGAATCTGGATGATCGCGTCGTCGCCGAAGTTCTGCGCGATGTATCCCATGATCGCCTCGCCCTGCTTGTACATCATGTACGAGCCCTCGATCCGCCAGATCTCGTCAAGATCGAGCAGCTTGCCGTTGAGCAGAGCGTCGCGAACGAACATCGCACCCTCGCTGTTCTGCGGGTCGGCGAAATGCTCGGCCATCCCTTCGATGAACCACAGTGGCGGCTGCGCATACGTGTACTTCCCCCGGTCGTGCATCGACGTCTGCAGCTTCTGGAGCATGAACGCGTGCACCATCTCGTGGCGCACCACGTGGCGAAGGTTGGCGTACGACCCGTTGAACGGCACCGCGATTCGGCCCTTCATCAGGTCCGTGAATCCGCCGGTGTACTCGGAAATCAGCGTGGGAAGAATATTCGTCTGCTGGAAGTCGTAATGCGTCGCGTAGAAGACGAACGGAAGGCGGTGATCGAAGTCCACCTTGAAGGTCTTGCTGTACTCGAGGAACGTCTGCTCGACCAGCGGCGCGAGATAGAGAATCAAGGTCGAGTCGGGCGCGTAGTGGTAGATGTCGACGTGCTCGGTCTGGAGCACGCGCCAGTCGCGACCGTGGTAGATGACCTTGTTCTTGCCGAACGGGTATTGCGCCTGGGCGCTGCCGGCGGCGAGGAGGGCCGTCAGCAGGAGCGCGGTAGTGACAAATCGCTTCGACATCGAGGAGCGATCACACGTCGGCCGTTCCCATGAAGTTGACCGTCGCCGGTCCCTCGAGGCGGACGTGCTCCGCCCCGTCGGGAGTGAGATCGAACGACGCCACCAGTTCATCACCGCTTCGTTGCAGAATCCTCACAGGGCTGCCAATCCGGCCCTGGTGCGCGAACAACACGGCGGACGCGATGGACCCCGTCCCGCACGCATAGGTCTCCGCTTCGACGCCCTTCTCGTAGGTTCTCAGCACGATCCGGCCGTCGTCACCGACCGACGCAAAATTGATATTGGCACCCGCCGGTGCGAACGCGGCATCGAAACGGAGGCGTCGTCCCCAGTCGGCAACCTCGGCCGCCGTCATCGCCCCGGCATCCCCAAGGGGGACAACCGCGTGACGGGTACCCACCGTCATAAAATGCACCTCCGTGCCTTCGGGCGCAACCGCGACCGGCACCGCGATTTGCATGCCGCGCGCGTCCATCATCGCCATCGCCCCGCGGTCGCCCTCGATGCGCGCGTCGATCGGCCCCGATCCCGTCTGAAACCGGAGTCGGCGTCCCACTCCGTCCGCCACCCCGAGGCCGCGCGACGCGGCGAAGTGCGCCGAGCACCGGGCTCCGTTTCCGCACATCTCGGCCGGGCCGCCGTCGGCGTTGTAATAGCGCATGACGAAGTCGAAGCCATCGGCCGGCTCGATCATGATCAGTCCGTCGCCGCCGACGCCACGGCGGCGATCGCACAGATGCGCGATCTGCGCTTTTTCGAGTGCGATCGTGCCGCGCATGTTGTCGATCATGACGAAGTCGTTGGACGCGCCATTCATCTTCACGAAATCGATTCTCACGAGCCTGCCTTCCGTCGCAGCACCATGTCCGGCACCGTCGTCGTCCCTGCGGGCCGAACGGTCAGCGTGTCCGGAAACCACACATACGGTTCGATACACGGTGCTTTGGTCGTGTCCGGGCACTCCCAGGTTCCACGCGTACTGTCGGCATGGATGTCCAGGAAGGCCTGGAGCCGGTAGTCCCCCGGCTTCACCTTGTCGAAGGAGAAGACGCCGTCGTTGTCGCAGAGCAAGTAGCCGCGGACGTGCGTCGTGTCGTCCGGCGCAAACAGCTCCACCGTCACCCGCAGGGTATCGATCCCGGTTTCGTTGGCCACGCGCCCCTTGACCACGCCGGGCTCGTTGGGGTCGATGATGGTGATATCCACGCCGGACAGGACGGGCGCGCCCGGTGTGAGCACGAGCGTATCGGGGAGCACGGTGTACGGCTCCCCGGAGCGGTCGAAGGTACCGTTGCCATTGACGTCCAGGAACGCGAAAACCACGTAGTGCGCGTCGTCCGCCGCGAGGTACCGCAGGCGATACCGACCGTCGCGGCCCGTCGCGGCTTCGCGGTCGGGACGAAGACCCGTCGGGTCGAAATCCTTTCCCTTGGGCAGACGGAAACAACGCACGACCGCCTTGCCCGACGGTTCGTGCTTGAAAGACACCAGGCCTTCGATCCGCGCGGTATCCAGGACCGCGCCGGTGGCAAAGGCAAATTCGTAATGGGACGTCGACGAAACCCCGTGTGCGTCCCGGTAGCCCGGCTTGATTCGCACGACGTACGTGGTGTCCCGCTGCAGCGGCTCGAGCGGCTCGATCACGAGCGCGCGTCCGGTCCAGTGAACCTTTCCGATGGTAATGGGCGGCTGGAACACAACCGATCGCTCGACCTGAGTGCGCGTCATGTCTTCGCTGAAGCCGATCGTGATCGCACTCGCCGGATCGACGCCGGTCGAGTCGCGCGCGGGAACCGACGCCGTAACCGTGGGGCCCACCTTGTCCTCGGGCCCGCCCGACGGCGGGACTTCCACCGCGCATGCCGCGGCGAGCGCACCGGCCACGCACAGGAACGCCAGAATACGACGCCGCGAATCCGTGAAGAATGGCTCCATGGCGATCACGCGCGCGGGTGCGCCTTTTTGTAAACCCGTTTCAGATGTTCGACCGAGACGTGCGTGTAGATCTGCGTCGTCGAGAGGCTCGCATGACCGAGCAGTTCCTGCACGCTGCGCAGATCCGCGCCGTGATCGAGCATGTGGGTCGCGAAGGCGTGGCGAAGCGCGTGAGGCGAGGCCTGGGTCATGCTGGCCACCCGGCGCAGGTGATTGCCGACAACGCGCTGTACGGTGCGCGCGCTCACGCGGCGGGTACCGCGTGCGACGAACGCGGGTGACTGGAGAAACGGCCGCAGCGTCCGATCGGTGACGTCGGAGAGTGCGAAGCGGTCCTGCCAGTACGCGAGCACGGCGTCCTGCGCGCGGCCGACGAACGGCACGACGCGGGACTTGTTCCCCTTGCCGTGGACGATCACCTGCTCGCCGAGCGGAACGAAATGCCCGACGTCGAGTGCCAGCAGTTCGCTTAGCCGGATCCCGGCGCCGTAGAGGAACTCGAGGATCGCACGGTCGCGACGGCCGGTGGGAGTACTCGCGTCCGGAATCTGCATCATCTCCCGCAGGCGTTCCTCGCTGACGATCGACGGCACCGATCGTCGCGCCACGCGCTGTGCGAGGTGCGCCGTCGGGTCCGATGGGACCAGACCGCGTGTGTGCAGAAATCGAAACAGGGCGCGAATCGCGGCGACGCGTCGCATGATCGTCCGGCTCGCGAGTCCGCGTCCGACCTCTCCCGCCAGGTAACCGCGCAGGTCGGCCGTCGTCACCCCGGCGACATCCATGCTGTCCCCACCCGACGCGGCCAGAAACCCCGACATCGACGCGAGGTCCGACGCGTATGCCTCGACGGTGCGCGGCGACACGCCGCGTTCGTGCGCGAGGTAGGTGTGAAATCGTTCGATGGCGGTGTCGATGTCCACGCCGAAGCGCCTCCTCTGTCGCCCGACTATAGCCAAAGCGCGAAAGGACGCATACGCGAATTCTCCGCCTAGGCGAAGAGCCACGCGTTGGCGTCGCGGTACGCCCGCATCGATTCGATGCCGGCGGCCGACATCGCCTCGTGACGTGCCTTGCGACCGCGCGCGCGCGCTTCCGGCGCGGGCAGAATCCCGAAGTTCGCGTTCATCGGCTGGAAATTCTTCGTGGGTGTATGGACGTAACGCATCAGCGAGCCGAGCATGGACGCGCGCGGGAGTTCCGGCATTTCGCGCGCGGACGCGTCCGCGGCGATCGACAACGCGACGACGATCGCGCTCGCGATCGACTCGACGTATCCTTCGACGCCGCAGATCTGCCCGGCGTAGTGGAGCCCGGCGCGGCGCCGGTCGCGCAGGTACGGATCGCATAGTTGCGGAATGTTGAGAAAGATATTCCGGTGAATGGTGCCGAAGCGCAGCACCGTGACGTCCGAGAATCCCGGCAGCATGCGCAGGAAATCCTTCTGGCAACCCCACGTCATCCGCGTCTGGAAGCCGACGAGCCCCAGCAGGCTGCCTTCCCGGCTCTCGCGGCGAAGTTGCAGCGCGGCGTACGGCTCGCGACCGGTGCGCGGGTCGGGGAGCCCCTTTGGCTTCATCGGGCCGAAGCGCAACGTGTCTTCACCGCGCGCGACGAGCACCTCGATCGGCAGGCACGCCTCGAAATACTTCTCCTCCTCGAAGGCGTGCGACTGCACGTACTCGGCGTTGCGCACGAATTCGACGAGCGCGCGATACTGCTCGCGGTCGAAGGGGATGTTCAGGTAGTCGGCGTCGCCCTTCCCGTACCGGCTCGCCCAGTAGCCGCACGACGGGTCCACGGTGTCGCCGTCGATCGACGGCGCGATGGCGTCGTAGAAATACAGATGTTCCTGCGAGCAATGCGCCGCGAGCGCGCCCGAGAGTTCGCTCCCGGTCAGCGGTCCCGTCGCCAGAATGGCGGGCGGGTCGAGGTCGAGCGAGTCGACGCGGCGTCGCTCGACTTTGATGTTGGGGTGCTTTTCGATCGCCGCGGTGACGGCCGCGGAGAACAGGTCGCGGTCGATCCCGAGTGCATGCCCGGCCGGGACGGCGCTTTCCCGCGCGACGCCGAGGAGGCGGCACCCGAGTGCGTCCATCTCGGCCTTGAGGACGCCCGAGGCGGTGTCGAGCAGCGTCGATTTGAACGAATTGGAGCAGACGATCTCGGCGAGACGATCCGTCTTGTGAGCGCCGGTCGGAGTTTCGGGGCGCATCTCGAACAGGCGGACGCGGAAGCCGCGGTCGGCCAGTTGCCACGCCGCCTCGCAGCCGGCGAGTCCCCCGCCGACGATGGTCACGTCCTTCATGGTCACCTGCCGCGCAGAACGGCTATTCGCCCGCGAACTCTTCCTTGCACTTGGGGCAGCGGAGGAAGTCGCCGCGCGACTTCGACGACTTGTGAACGAGATACGAATTCCCGCACGACGGGCACTCTTCTTCCGCCGGCTTGTCCCAGCTGGCCCAGTCGCAGTCCGGATAGCGGCTGCACCCGTAGAAGACCTTCATGCGCTTGGTGACTTTCTCGACCACCTTGCCGCCGCAGCCTTCCTTCGGACAGGCCATCCCGATCGGGAGCGCCTCGGTGTGCTTGCACTCCGGGTAGTTCGAACACGCCGCGAAGCGGCCGTAGCGGCCGGTCTTGGCGACGAGCGGCGAGCCGCACTTGGGGCAGTTCCCGTCGACGTGCACGCTCGGCTGTTGTTCGGTCAGGGGACGCGAGAACTTGCACTCCGGGTACGCCGGGCACGCGAGGAACTGTCCGTTGCGTCCCCACTTCTTGATGAGGTTGCGCCCGCACTTCTCGCACTTGACGTCGGTTTCCTCCTGAAGGTCGCTCTTCAGGCGTTCCTTGCGCTCGTCGATGTGATCGAGCGACTCCTTGAACGGACCGTAGAAATCTTTCACCACGACCTGCCAGGCGAACTCCCCGCCTTCAACGCGATCGAGTTCCTGTTCCATCTGCGCGGTGAACGATGCGTCGAACACTTCCGGGAAGAAGCGCTCCAGCGTCTTCCACACCTGGCGTCCCAGCGTCGTCGGCGACAGGCGGCCTTCCTTCTTCTCCACGTACTCGCGATCCTGAATGATCGACACGATGTTCGCGTACGTGCTCGGGCGGCCGATGCCCTTGTCTTCCAGGTCCTTGATGAGCGTGGCTTCGGTGTAGCGCGGTGGCGGCTCGGTGAAGTGCTGCGTGCCGTCGATCGTGCCCAGCTTCAGTGCGTCGCCCGCCTCCACCGGCGGCAGCTCTCCGCCTTCGTCCGAAAGCTGTTCTTCGTAGACGCCGAGGAAACCCGGGAACGTCATCACGCGCCCGTTGGCCTTGAGCGTGTAGTCGCCCGCGTTCACCAGCACCTCGGTGGTGTCGTAGCGCGCGCTCTCCATCTGCGACGCGACGAACCGGCGCCAGATCAGGTCATAGAGTGCGTGTAGATCGCGCGGCATCGCGCCTTTGAGCGATTCCGGTGTGCGCGCGACGTCCGACGGGCGGATGGCCTCGTGCGCATCCTGCGCCTTCGAACTGGTCTTGTGCACGCGCGGCTTCTCGGGCCGGTACTCCTCGCCGAAAGTCTCCGCGATGTAGTCGCGGGCACTCTTCTGTGCCTGGTCGGCGACGCGTACGGAATCGGTACGCATGTAAGTGATCAAGCCGACGCGGTCGCCGTTGCCCACGTCAACGCCTTCGTAGAGCTGCTGCGCCAGCATCATGATCTTCTTGGCGGAAAAGCGCAGGCGCCGCGCGGCGTCCCGTTGCATCGTGCTCGTGATGTACGGCGGCTGCGGATTGCGCTTGCGCTCTTTGCGGTCGACCGACGTCACCGAGTACGAGGCCTTGCGCAGGTCGGCCACCACGGCGTCGGTATCCGTCTGGTTCTTGAGCTCGATCTTCTTGCCCTTCTTCTCGATCAGCTTGACCGGAAGTTCGCCGCCGGACGGCGTGGCCAGCTGGCCTTCGACCGTCCAGTACTCCTCCGCGACGAAGGCCTCGATCTCGGACTCGCGTTCGCACACGAGGCGCAGACCCACCGTCTGTACGCGCCCCGCGCTCAGACCGTAATAGAAGATCTGCCAGAGAATGGGACTGATCTTGTAGCCGACGATGCGATCGAGGATGCGCCGCGCCTGTTGCGCGTCGACTTTCTTCATGTCGACTTCCGTCGGTTCGCCGATCGCGCCCTGGATCGCCGACTTGGTGATTTCGTTGAAGATGATGCGCTTGACGTTCTTCTGCACCGGGCTGATGTACTCCCGGATGTGCCACGCGATCGCTTCTCCTTCGCGGTCGAGGTCGAGTGCCAGAAACACTTCGTCCGCGGCCTTTGCATCCTTCTTGATCTGGTCGAGGATCTTCTTTTTCCCGCGCGACACCACATACTCGGGCGAGAATCCGTTGTCGAGATCCACCCCGAGCCGGTTGGTGGGCAGGTCCATGACGTGCCCGACCGACGCGACCACCTTGTATCCCTTGCCGAGGAACTTCTTGATGGTGTTCGCCTTCGCGGGCGATTCGACTATGACGAGTGCATTATTCGGCATGTTGTTCCCAAAAAAACGAATCGCAAGATGGGAGTCTTGCGTGGTGAATGAAAGTCTGTCCGGCGTCGTCGGGACGTCAAACCGGCGCCCCGCCCGCGTCGAACCGATCGATGGAATCCTCCTCGAGATCGACGACGTCGCGATCGAAAATTACCGAGCAAGCGATCGTCTTCACGTCCTCGACCGGAACCTTTTCCGAGCCCACCGGGATCGCCCGGGCCAGGATCGTTTCGAACTGGCGCCCGTCGATGATCCCGAGGTTCTGGAGCCGGAACAGATAATCGTACGCCGCCGTGCAGAGGCTCATGCGCTCGAACTCGCTCAGGACCCGGAACGACCGGCGCGTCGTGTCCGTCGCGCGCCCCTCGGGCCGCGACGCGAACCAGAACACCGCGTGCTCGATCTCGTCCGTCGAGTACCCCCGGCGCGAGAGCTCTTTGTCGAGTTCCACGTGGGTACGATCGGCGTCCCGGCTGATCTCAGCCACGAGTACCACCAGGTCCATCAGCCTTGTCCACATCGGGTTTGCCTCCGACTCGGCCCAGCAAGTCCCGTGCACGCCGAGAAACGGGCCAGAAACATATACCAGCCTCCGGAACCCCGGCAACCGAAAATCTGTCCGCTGGCGAGAAAGTACGCGAAGTGAGAGCTCTAACTATTTTTCCCACAACATTTTTTGTACTTCTTCCCGCTGCCGCACGGGCAGGGATCGTTGCGCCCGACCTTTTCTTCGGTCCGGACGACCGGCCGACCCGACGGCCGATCCTCCAGCACCCGGCTGGTCGCTTCCGTGGCACCGCGGGGCACCGCCCCTCTGCCCGTCCCTCCGGCTGTCGGCGCCCGGCCCGGTTGCCTTACATCGGTCGGTGCGGTCGGCGTTCCCAGCGGGGTGGACGTGGCCGCTCCGGCCGCTGCCGGAGCGCCGATCGGGCTCGCCTCCTGGTGGACGGCCCGTGCGCGGCTCAGATCCGTCGTCGGGCGGGGCTGCGCCGCCAGGCGTGCGTGGAAAATCGCGTAGAGTGCGTCGCGATCAATCCTGGAGTTGAGATCGGCGAACAGCGTGAACGCCTCCCGCTTGTACTCGACCAGAGGGTCCTTCTGTGCGTAGGCCCGGTAATGGATCCCTTCCTTGAGCGAATCGAGTTCGTGAAGGTGATCCATCCATTTCTCGTCGATGACCTGGAGCAAGACGAACTTCTCGAACTCCCGAACGAGGTCCGGATTGTTGAGTTGCCGCGCCAGGAACTCTTCGCGGGCATTGAGCGCCTCCCGCGACCGGGCGAGCGCGTATTCACGCAGCTCGTCCAGCGGCCCCGGGGTGTCGTCCACCGTTCCAAATGGATACAGGAAGACCGTCTCGAGCTGGGCGAGAAACTCGTCACGGCGCTGGTTCTCCGGGAGTTCCTTTACGTCGATCGTCGTTTCGAGCGCCGTCTCCACGTAGTCGTCGATGATGATCTCGACAATCGGCTTCAGTTCGGTCGCGTCGATGACTTCGTTCCGCCGGCCGTAGATGACTTCGCGCTGCTTGTTCATCACGTCGTCGTAGTCGATCAATCGCTTGCGAATCTCGAAGTTGTACGCCTCCACCCGCTTCTGCGAGCGCGCGATGCTCTTGGTGACGAGCGAGTGCGTGATCACTTCGCCGTCCTTGACGCCCAGCCGATCCATGACGCCGGCGATGCGATCCGAACGGAACAGGCGCATCAGGTCGTCTTCCAACGAAATGAAGAACGCCGACGAGCCCGGGTCGCCCTGGCGGCCGGCGCGGCCGCGGAGCTGGCGGTCGATACGCCGGGACTCGTGCCGCTCCGTGCCTATAATATGGAGGCCGCATGGAACGTCTTTCTCGCACTCCGTGGTATCCACCATAGATCCGTCGTTCGTTTTCCATTCCTTTCGCCCCGTGCCGAGTCCGCAGGTCTCGCAGCGGACGACCCGGGGGTCGAGCTTGATGTCGGTTCCCCGGCCCGCCATGTTGGTGGCGATGGTCACCGCGCCCGCACGTCCCGCCTTGGAGACGATCTCCGCCTCCTGCTGGTGGTATTTCGCGTTGAGAACGCTGTGCGCGATGCCCCGGCGCTTGAGGAAGCGCGACAGCGTCTCCGACACCTCGACGCTGATCGTCCCGACGAGCACCGGAAGGTCCTTCTCGTGCAAGCGGACGATCTCGTCAACGATGGCGTTGTATTTCTCTCGCCGCGTCTTGTAAACCAGGTCCTCGAAATCGATGCGACGAACCGGCTCGTTGGTCGGGACCACCTGCACGTCGAGCTTGTAGATCTTGTGGAATTCTTCCGCTTCCGTCTCGGCGGTGCCGGTCATGCCGGCGAGCTTCTCGTACATGCGGAAGTAGTTCTGCAGCGTGATGGTCGCGAGCGTCTGGGTTTCGCCCTCGATGCGCACGCCTTCCTTGGCCTCGAGCGCCTGGTGTAGCCCTTCGGAGAACCGGCGTCCCGGCATCAGTCGTCCGGTGAATTCGTCGACGATGATGACGCGCCCTTCCTGCACGACGTACTCGTTGTCCTTCTGGAAGAGCGTGTACGCGCGCAGGAGCTGGCTGAAATTGTGGATCGATTCCGAGCGTTCGGCGTAGCGGCGGTGGGCGTCGTCTTTGGCCGCCACGCGGTCCTGCGGCGTCATTTCCTCGTTATCGTCGATTGCCGCGATCTGTTCGCTCAGGTCGGGCAGGATGAACTGTTCGCGGTCCTCGGGCGACAGCGCGTCGCGGCCCTTGTCGGTGAGATTCAGCGAATTGCCCTTCTCGTCGACGGCGTAGTAGAGCTCCTCGTCGAGGTCGGTGAGCACCTTGTCCCGCATCAGTTCGGTTTCCATGCGCTGGATCATGCGCTCCGTGCCCGGCTCCGCCATCAGCTTCATGAAGCGCGTGTTCTTCGGAGCACCACGCTTGACCTTGAGCAGTGCGCGGGCGACCTCGTCGTGCTTCTCTTCGTCGTCGCGATGCTTCTCGGCAAAAGCTACCAGTTCGTTGGCAAGACGCCCCTGCAATCCCACGACGCGCTCGACTTTCGGCTTCAGCCGGGCGAACAGATCCGACGACGTGCTGTGCGAGACGGGACCGGAGATGATCAACGGCGTGCGCGCCTCGTCGATGAGCACGCTGTCGACCTCGTCGACGATGGCGTAGAAATGCTTGCGCTGCACGCGGTCCTCCGCGCGTGTCTTCATGTTGTCGCGGAGGTAGTCGAAACCGAATTCGTTGTTGGTGCCGTAGGTGATGTCCCGGCCGTAGGCGTCCTTGCGCAGCTCGTTGGGCAGGTCGCCCTGCACGCAGCCTACGGTCAATCCCAGTGCTTCCAGCAGATGTCCCATCCATTCCGAGTCGCGCCGCGCGAGGTAGTCGTTCACCGTGACCAGGTGCGCGCCCTTGCCGGCGAGGGCGTTGAGGTACAGCGGCATCGTGGCGACGAGCGTCTTTCCTTCGCCCGTGGCCATTTCCGCGATCTTCCCCTGGTGCAGCGCGATGCCGCCTACGACCTGGACGTCGTAGGGCACCATCTCCCACGTCGTCGGGATACCGACGACGTCCCACGTGGTTCCGACCAACGACTTGCAGGCCGCCTTCACCAGGCCGAACGCCTCGGGCAGGAGATCGTCCAGGGTGGCGCCGGCGGCGACACGTTCGCGGAATTCCGCGGTCTTGGCCTTGAACTGATCGGAGGTGAAGCCGTCGAACGCGTCGGCGTGGCGATTGACCTCCGCCAGCACTTCGCCGTGCTTTTCGAAGTCACGGACGGACTTCGGCTTAAGAAATCTCTGGAGCAAGCTCATCGGTGGTGTGTGCCTTTCCCTGTAATCCGTTGCAAGGTAGCAAATAGCGGAGACGAGCGCAAGGCGCCGTCCCTGGGGGCCTTAGCGCGGCATATCGAGACAGTAGAAGCGCCCGCCGTTGTTTCCGAAGTACACGCGGTTCTCCACTACGGCCGGCGACGAGAAAATCGACCCGGTGGTCGCGAATCGGGTCACGGGCTTACCGTCGGCCATGCCCAGGCAATACACATTTCCATCGTACGAGGTCACGAGCACCCTGTCGCCGTCGACTTCCGGGCGCGAGAGAACAACACCACCGGTCTCGTATCTCCAGTCCAGGCCGCCGGTCGTCGCATCGAGACAGACCACGCTGTGGTCTCCCCCGCCGGCAATGACCTTACCGTCGGCGATCGCGATCGCGGAATTCACCGCGCCCCGCGCAGCAAACGACCAGCGTCGGGAACCCGAGGCGGCGTCAAGCGCCACGATCGTGCCCCGGGCGGTTCCCACCACCACGCGGCCGTCCGCGACCGCCGGCGACGACCCGACCGGGCCGCCCAGCGTCGTCGACCACCGGACGTCGCCGGTATCTTCGACAAGCGCGTACAGTCGGCCGTCGAGGGAAGGGACGAAGACCAGACCCGACGCGGTCGCGATCCCGCCGCGGATCTGCCCGCGGGCTCGCGCTTTCCACAGCACGCGCCCACTGTCGAACGAAAGCGCGTACACGTTGCCCTTCGTCGTACCGACGAACACGCGTCCCGACGCGATGGCGGGCGTGCTGACCACGCGCTCGTGCAACGCGCGCGTCCACGCCTTCTTCCCGTCGCGGGCGGCGAGGCGGACTACGACGCCGTCGTAGTCGGCAGCGACCACCGCGTCGCCTCGAATCGTCGGCGACGCGCCCACACCGTCGGACGCCTTGTACGCCCACGCGGGATCCCCGGTCGCGCGGTCCAGCGCGTACACATGGCCATCGCGCGAGCCAAAAATGATCGCGTCACCCGCGGGTGACGGCGACGACGTTACCGGAGCGCCGTACTCCTTGAGCCACGCCAGCGCAAACCCGCGTTCCGCCTCAGCGGTCGCGTCGGCGGTTTCGACCGCCGCCACCCGTTCGGGCTGAGGAACCGGCGGAGACTCACGCTCTTCGATGGGAACCGGGCTCTGACTCGACGCGCTCGTCGCGCGCGCGGCGTCCGGATCGTCCACCGGGTCCGGAGCCCCGCGGAACAGGATCCAGGCCGCGACGGCGGCAACGGCAACCGCGGCCAGTCCCGCGGCCCGCCATGGCCGGCGCGAGTGGGTCTCGGGCGCCGGGGGCTCGTGTCGAATCGCGGCCACACTCCCGTCGACGTCGAAGGCAGCGTAGAGAACCGTCTGCGCGCATCGTTCCACCGCGACGGATCGCACGCCCTCGTCGCGGCCGAGGTCCATCACGTCGAGTACGCACGCCGCATCCTCGGCCCGGCCACCCAGCATGAATTCCACCCGCCCGCCGCTCTCGATGGCGGACGCGTCGATGCGGTACAGAACCAGTGAGTCGGGGACGCCCTGCGCGAAGAGGTCGTGCTGCGAACGCGCCGTTTCCAGCGGCAGTTCCACGACGGCGGGTGGGTCGGGCGCGATCGAAAGCAGCATGCCGCCGACGCGCGCTCGCGCCGGCACGTCGCGGCCACACAGCAGGTAGGCGGCGTTCCCCTCGCGCAAGAGCACGAAGATCCCCAGCCCGCGGAAGTCGTCGACGCGCGTTGCCAGACGCCGCGACGCAGCGTCCAGTTCGCGAATCACCGACCGCAGAAACGCCGGCGCGGTTTCCAGGTGCGACGCCGACTGGTAGCGCGCCACGACGTCGCGAAAGGCCGAGCGCAGAAACTGCTGCCGGGCGTCGGTACTCCCCGGCGTCTGATCCTGCATCAGTACGCATACGGCGCGCGCGCCCTTCGCGCTCTCCACGTACGTGAGATCGCTGTCGGTGCGTGCTTCGACGGGGGTGAAGGCAATCGTCTTCATCGTGGGTCACCGCGGCTACGCGAACTGGTGATACGCGCGCCGCGGACCCAGCCTAGGCGGGGCCGTCGCGGAGTGTCAACGAAAGCTTTGGACGCGGGTGCCTACGAACGGCGTTTGCGTTCCGCGGCGGTCGGGCGCCGCTTGACCGGGGCGGCCGCTTCCGGCTTGGAGGACTTGCGAAACAGACCAAAAAGGCCGCCGCGCGACTTCGAGCCGCCCGGCTTCCCATCCTTGATCTCGTTGTAGTAGCGCAAGGCGACCGCGTGGTCGGGGTCCCACTTCAGCGCCTCTTCGAACGATTCCGTCGCCGTGCTCGTCAGGCCCGCCTGCATGTAAACGAACCCGAGATTGGCGTGATAGTCGGCGTTGTAGAACTCCATTTCGAGCGCCTTCTTGCAGGCGTCACGCGCCTCGTGGAGCTGTGTGCGCAGCACACCGAGCGCAAACCCGTACCAGCTGTGGTACGCCGGGTTGGATTCGTCGTACTTGATCGCGGCCTTGAGCAGCACGGCCGCCTTGTCGAACCGATTCTGGCGCATGGCCGCTCTGGCCTGATCATAGGAGAGCTGCGCCGAGCGCTTGTCGGCCTCGCGCCGCTCCACGACCGAGCCGCCCTGCTTGCGCTTGAGGCGCTCGTCGAATTCGCGGCGCTGCGACGGATTGCTGAGCACCGCAAACGCTTCGTTGATCAGCTTGAAATCGATGCCCCCGTCGTTCTTGCTCTCGCCGACGACGTCGGGGTGGTGAAGCTTGGCGAGCTTGAAATACGCCTTCTTGATGGCGTCCGCATCGGCTGCCGGCCACACGCCCAGCACTTCATAGTAGTCGATGAATTTGACGTTTTGTTCCATCGTGATTCGCGCTCTTGTCGCTTCCCCGTCGTTGATTCCTAGCGATTATTCCGCGCACCGACGACGGTGCGAAGCTCCTGCTGGAGATTGCTCGCGAGCTGATTGTCAGGCTGTTCGGCCAGGACCTGGTCGATCTGTGCCTGCGCCTCGTCGTAGCGGCTGTTCTCGTAGTAGATCAATGCGAGGTTCAACCGCGCCTTGGCGTAGTGCGGGTTGATCTTCAGCGCGACTTCGAATTCCTGTACGGCGTCGTCCACCAACCCGCTGTTTCCGTATGCGATGCCGAGGTAGTTGTGAAGGTCGGGATAGTCCGGTTTCAGGACGATGGCCTTCTTGAGCTCCCGAATGGCCTCGTCCATATTGCCGTTCTGGATCGCATCGACGGCCATCTCCTTGCTGATCTGCACCGAACTCGGACGCTCCTCGAGAAGTTCGGCGAAGAGCCGATCGACGTCCCCGTCTCCGGACGTCCTGAGCGCGGTCGCGAGCGCGTCCAGGCTCTCGCGATAGAAATTCGGACAGCTGTGGCGCGAGTCGAGTACCTCTCGAACGGCGCCGGCGGAGTCGCCAAGCGCGCGCAGCGAGCGCGACAGATAGATCCGCGCGCGGAAGAACTTGTTGTTGATGTCGAGCGAATTACGGAAGCTGGCAACGGCGTCTTCGTATCGACTCTTCGAACAGTAGAGAACGCCGAGTTTGTAGTGCAGGTCCGCGAAGCGCGGCTTGATCCCGACCGCGGCTTCCATCTCCCGGATGGCGTCGTCGATATCACCCGGACTCCGACCACTCGCGTGCAAGCGCCACGTGGGCCTCGCATGTGTACAGATCCAGCGTCGAACGATCCATGTCGTCTGCCGCCGAGGCCGCGAGGGCCCGCAGCTCCTCGAACTTCGCGAGGGCCTTGCGATGGTCCCCCGAATTGAACAGGCTCAGCGCCTTCGAGAACTCGTCCTTCGGGATGAATGCAAACAGTCGCTTTAGAAACATGTTCTACCCCTGGAAAAACCTCGTGGCCAATTGCATCGCGATGCCACTGAAGATCGGCACGCGCATGTTGTCGTCCAACGGCGACGGCAGAGCCTCTGCGGCCGTCGCGGCGAAGGCGCCCAAGAGCGCCAGCGTCCAGGAACCCAGCAGCGGCACGGCGACGGCGAGGCACACGGCGAAAGCAGGCGATACTTCCCTGCGGGCTCTTGCCCCAGTACCTCGGCGTTCCGAATCGCTTGCCGACGATCGCAGCAGCTGCGTCCCCGAGAACGAGGAACGCGAGCGACGCGATGGCGATATCGTGATCGAAGACCACGACGCTCAACAGCGCGGCGATCATGTAGTGTGTCGATCCGAGCAGATGCTCTTCTTCGTGTCGGCGGATCAGCGACCGGAACAACCGGAGAAAAAATTCCCGGAGCCGGTGATCGGTCAGCCGCAACAGATCGACCACGACCGTGATGAAGGTAGCAAGTATGAGGCCAAGCAGAGCAGGGGTGGGAGGTACGAGGAACACCCAGATCGGTACCGCGATCATCGCAAGATGAAACGACTTACGCTGCAGTTCGTGACGCAGCGACTGGGAGGATTCGGGGAGCTCTGGGGGGGGCGTCGGTCTCATCGGCACCGGATGGTAGCCGACGCGCGAAGGGACGATAAGCAAAAAGACCGCCCGGAATAGATCCGGCCGGTCCTCTACCGGGAATCGATGGACGAATTGTCGCCACCACCGAAGTACAGGGCATGGTAGAGATTGGCGGACTCCACGACCCGTTTCACATAGCCGCGCGTTTCCTTATAGTCGATCGACTCCACCGCGTCGATGGCGTCCTTGCCGGAGACACCCGGCGTGAGCCAGCGGCTCGCCGCGCCCGGTCCGGCGTTGTACGCGGCGAGCATCCAGGCCACGCTGCCGTCGCCGGCGCGCAACAAGTCGGCCGCATACCACACGCCGAGCGCGACGTTGACGTCCGGATCGCCCAGCGTATCGATGTCGAGGTTGAGGTCGATCTGGGACGCGATCCGCTTCGCGGTGTCCGGCATCAGTTGCATCAGACCGACAGCGCCGGCACGCGACACGACGTCCGCCTCGAACCGGCTCTCCTCGCGGATCAGGCCGTACACGAGGTGCGGCGGCACCCCGTTGCGCGCCGCGCTGTCGAGCACCTGCGCGGGATACGGCAACGGACACGTGAGATACCGGAAGTCATCCGCATGGTCGCGACGTCGCTCCCAGGACAGGTTCGACCGCGCGCGCTCGTAGAGACGCACGCTCCGCCACGGCATCGCGTAGTCTTCGTAGACGCGCGCCAGCTGCAGTGATTGCTCGGCCGAATCGCCGCAATGGTTCCGCGCCACGTCCAGTTCTCTTCCCGCCCAGTCCCGGAAACCGGCGTTCAAGAACCACACGCCGCGCGCGATCGCCCCGGACACCACGCTGTCGTTGGACGATGGCACCGTCTCCGCCACCGACAGCACGCGCTGATAGGCCTGGTCGCGCGCCGCGTCTGCACGCTGCAACCACTCGGCCAGCGTGCCCCCTCCGGTCGCGGCGACGGTCCCCGACGCGCCCGGAACAGGGCCCCGGCTCATGCTACTGACGCCGGGAGACAGATAGAAAGAGTACGGATTGAGCGTGCGCAGCTCGTTGAGTACCAGCGCACCCGCGCCAGCGCCCCGCGCCGCGTCGTATTCACGGGAGAGATAATAGAGGGCCGCCTCGTCCGTGCGCCGCGACCGCGCGAGCCACTGGTCGTAGATCGCGACGGCCTGGTCGCCATGACCGTCCGCAGCCAGGCGGTTCGCGCGCTTGATCGCCGCGGCCCAGCCGTGGAACGTCGATGGATACGAGCGGCGTAACTGGTCCAGCACGCGCGTCGAGGTCGCGTCCCGGCCGGCCTGTTCGTACAGCGACGCCGCCGCGTAGAGCGCTTCAGCCGCCAGCGCGTCGTTGGGGTACGCGTTGACGAAATGTTCGTAGACCGCCGCGGCGTCTTCCTGTCGCCCGAGTTTACGTAGCGAGCGCGCCATCACCAGCATGGATCGACGCCGCAGCGCGGTGTCCGAATACGACGGACGGGACAGCGCGATCGCGCGGGAATAGTCGCCGGTCTGATAGTGATATTCCGCCCACGCCATTCGCAACGCTTCCCCGTCGCGGCCGGAGAGTTGACGCGCGTCGAGGCTGCGCAACGCGCGCCGGAGATCGTCGGTGCGGTTGCGCACAAGCAGCACGTCTGCGCAGGCGAGCACGGTGGCGGTGGGAACCATACTCGTATCCCTGTTGAGCAGATCCACGGCGCACGCCTCGGCCTCGACCGAATTCCGAAACGCATCGAACAACGCCATCGCGGCGGCCACCGCGTCGCGCGAACGGTTGCATTCCCAGGCGAGCAGATAGCGCTCCCGCATCATCGCGCGCTGCGTGCGGGCATCCTCGGCGCTCGCCACCGCATCGATGGCCGCGGCCAGCGCGTCGTCGGATCGATCGAGCGCGCGAAACGCCCGCAGGCGTTCACGGTCGACCTCGGGCCGAAGCGCTTCGGGCGTCCCCGCCGCGCGCACACGCGCCAGGCGCGCCGCGCCACCTTCCCAGTCGCCGCGCGAAACCGCCGAGCGCGCAGCGAGGACGTCGCCGTACGCCGTCAGCGCGGGATCGAGGCCGCTTGGATCCGCCGCCGCCAGAAACTGAAGCGCCGAGTCGAAGCGGCCCTGGTCGTAGTTCAATCGCGCACGCTGGAGATAGTAGAGGAACGTCGACCGTGCGTCCTTGCCGGCAGGTAGTCGCGCGAGCAGGCTGTCCGCCTCGCGATAGCGACCCAGTTCGGTGAGCAGTCGGATTTCGAGGCGAGTGACATCGTCGGACGGATCGGCGTGTCCGCCGGCGAGGGTCTGCCACGCGAGACCGGGCTCGCCGTGGCCATCGAGCATGCGTGCGCGATGCGCCGCGTCGGTCCCGACAGCGGTCGCCGTCGTCGACGCGGCCACCCTGGCCGCGTGGAGTTCGGGCGCGCTCGCAAGACCCGCTCCCACCAGCGCCGTCGACAGCGCTAAGACGGCCAGCGGTTTAGGCATACAACAAGTATAGGTCGTGAGGGCTTGCCGGGCAACCGGCGAGCTCATTCCCACTCGATAGTACTCGGTGGCTTAGAGCTGATGTCGTAGGCGACCCGGTTCACCTGGGAAACGCGGTTGATGATCCGGGTGGAAATCTCACGCAGAAAATCGACGGGAAGTTCTGCCCAGTCGGCGGTCATTCCGTCGGTGCTCGTGACCGCACGAAGGACGATGGGAAACGCATAGGTACGACCGTCCCCCATCACACCGACACTCCGTACCGGCAGGAGCACGGCCGCCGCCTGCCACACCCGGTCGTACAGACCCCATTCGCGGAGACCGTCGATGAAGATCTTGTCGGCTTGACGGAGGGTGTCGAGTTTTTCTTCGGTCACCTCTCCGAGAACGCGAACCGCGAGCCCGGGACCCGGAAACGGGTGCCGGCCGAGTTGCTCGGGCGGAAGGCCGAGTTCGGCCCCCACCGCGCGGACCTCGTCTTTGAACAGGAGCGCGAGCGGCTCGATGAGTTTGAAGCGCATCTTCTCCGGGAGTCCTCCGACGTTGTGGTGGGTCTTGATCGTGGCCGACGGGCCGCCCGTCGAAAAACTCTCGATGCGATCGGGGTACAGCGTGCCCTGCGCGAGATAGTCGAACGGGCCGTGCGCCGTACTCACTTCCTCGAAGATCTCGATAAACAGGTTGCCGATCCGCTTACGTTTCAATTCGGGATCGGTGACACCCGCGAGTCGCTCCAGGAACCGCGCGCGCGCATCGACCACTTCCAGCGGCGCGGAAAGGTGCGTACCGAGCAATTCGACGACACCATCGCGCTCGCCCGCACGCAGGAGCCCGTTGTCTACGAAGACACAGAAGAGATTCTTTCCGATGGCACGATCGATCAGGCACGCCACGACGGACGAATCGACGCCACCGCTCACCGCGCAAATGACGCGCGAGTCCCCGACGCGGTCGCGGATGTCCGCGACCATCTGGTCCACGATCGCACCCGCCGACCAGGAACGCTCGCATGCGCACACGCCGAGGACGAAGTTCTCGAGAATCGTGTCGCCGTAGGTCGTGTGCTGAACCTCGGGATGAAACTGGACGGCGTAGACATTCCTGGGGGGATAGTGGAATGCCGCGATCTCGCCGGTGTCGGAGCGCGCGAGGACGGCGAGCCCGGCACCTCCCGCGCGCACCGTGTCGCCGTGACTCATCCACACCGACTGCTCGGCGGGCGTATTCCTGAAGAGGATGTGGTCCGACTCGGCGCGAATGCGCGCGTGTCCGTATTCGGCGGCGCCGGCGCGAACGACGTCGAAACCGAGGTCGCGCGCGGCGAGCTGCATTCCGTAGCAGACTCCGAGGACCGGAAGTCCCCAGTCCCAGATGTCGGGGGGAAGCGACGGCGCGCCGGCCTCGAAGACGCTCGCGGGGCCGCCCGAAAGGATGATACCGCGGGGGGCGTCTTCCAGCGCCTTATCGCGCGTGGTGTTCCAGGGGACGATCCGGGAGAACACGCCCTTCGACCGGATGCGCCGCGCGATCAATTGCGTGAACTGCGACCCGTAGTCAAGGATGACGATTCCATGTGCGGGCATTCTGGGTCTTTCGAACTCACACGTGTCGGAAGTGACGCCTGCCGGTGAACACCATGGCGAGGTTCGCTTCGTCCGCGGCGTCGATCACTTCCTGGTCGCGAATCGATCCGCCCGGCTGGATCACCGCCGCGATTCCCGCCCGGGCGAGTTCCTTGACGCCGTCGGCGAACGGAAAGAACGCGTCCGACGCCGCGGCAGCGCCCTTGACCTCGAGGCCGGCATCGTGCGCCTTGCGTGCCGCGATATGCGACGAATCGACGCGGCTCATCTGCCCGGCGCCGATCCCCACCGTGCCCTCGTCGTCGGCGATCACGATCGCATTCGACTTGACGCTCTTGGCCACCTTCCACGCCATCTTGAGCGCAAGCAATTCGTATTCGCTGGGTTGACGCCGCGTCACCGTCCGCAGCTTATCTATCTCGGGGAAACCGGCGTCTTCGTCCTGCACGAGCGCCACGTCGTGCATCCACACACCCATGGTCCCCTGCGCGGATTGGTCCCAGTAGCGCACCGGAATGGTGACGACGCGCAGGTTCTTCTTCTTCTCCAGAATCGACGCGGCGGCGGCTTCCACTTCACGCGCGATTACCACCTCAAGAAACAACTGACCCATCTCTTCGGCCAGCGCTGCGGTGACCGTCCCGTTGACGGCGACCACGCCGCCGAACGCGCTCACCGTGTCCGTCTTGAGCGCGCGACGCCACGAATGTACGACGTCGTCGCACCAGGCGGCACCGCACGGGTTGTTGTGCTTGATGATCGCGACACTCTTCGGACCCAGGTCGCGCACCAGCGTAAACGCCCCGACGATGTCGAGATAGTTATTGAACGAGAGTTCTTTTCCCTGCAACTGCGTCAGCGACGAAAACGCAGAATCGGCCACCGTCCGATAGAGCGCGCCGCGCTGGTGGGGATTTTCGCCGTAGCGGACATCCATGACCTTGGTCAGGCCGAGCGGCAGGCGTTCGGGCAGCGTGGTGTCATCATCGGTCTCGCGCATATAGCGCGCGATCGCCGAGTCGTACACCGCCGTCAGCGCGAACACGTCGGCCGCGAGTCGCGCGCGTGTCCGCGGCGACGTCGTGCCGTTCTCCTTCAATTCCAGGATTACTCCGGTGTACTGCGACGGGCTGGTCAGCACGGTCACGTACCGGTGATTCTTCGCCGCCGCGCGCAGGAGCGTGATGCCGCCGATGTCGATGTATTCGATCATTTCCTCCGGCGACAGCCCCGCGTTGTATTTCTCCTCGAAGGGGTACAGGTTCACGATGACGAAGTCGATCGGGCGCGTCCCCTGTTCGTCGAGCGTGCGAACATGGTCCGCGTTGTCGCGGTCCGCCAGGATTCCGCCGTGGATCTTCGGGTGCAGCGTCTTCACGCGACCGCCGAGAATCTCCGGACTTCCCGTGTAGGTCGAAATCTCCTCGGCCTCGATTCCCTTCTTCTCCAGAAACGCCTTCGTGCCCGACGAGGCGATCAGGGTCAGCCCCTGGTCGACGAGCGCCTTCGCGAGCGTCTCGATGCCCGTCTTGTCGGTTACGCTGATCAATGCAGTCGTTGCCTTGAGTGTCTTCTTCACAGGTATTTCTCCACGTTGCGATGCGGGAACAAACGGTCATGAGCCTCGCGGTAACGCGCGATCGTCTTCTGGACCACGTCAGCGGGAAGCGACGGCCCGGGCGGGTTGTGATCCCACCCGCTGGTGTCGAGATAGTCGCGAACGAACTGTTTGTCGAAGCTTTCCTGACCGCGCCCGGGCGTGTACTTGTCGGCGGGCCAGAACCGCGACGAATCGGGCGTGAGCATCTCGTCGATCAGCGTGATCGCCCCGTTCACCAGGCCGAACTCGAACTTCGTGTCCGCCAGAATGATGCCGCGCTCGCGCGCGTAGTCGCGGCCGCGGCGGTAGAGATCGATGCTCTGTTCGCGAAGGCGTTCGGCCCGCGCGCGCGGCACGATCTTGCACATCTCCTCGAATGAGATGTTTTCGTCGTGCCCGGTGTCGGCCTTGGTCGCGGGCGTAAAGATCGGTTCCGGGAGTTCCGCCGACTCGGTGAGTCCGGCGGGCAACTTGATTCCGCACACCGACTGACTCTTCCTGTATTCCTTCCATCCCGATCCGCTCAAATAACCGCGAACGACGCACTCGATATCGAAACGATCCGCCTTGGTCACCAGCATGCTGCGGCCGGCCAGTTCTTCGCGGCCCCGAAACGGCGCAGGATACTCGCCGACGTCCGCGGTGAGAAAGTGCGTCTTGAGTGCGCTGCCGAAGTGCTCGTACCACCCCAGCGTGATCTGCGTGAGCAGGATTCCCTTCCCGGGCAAATTCGAGGGGAGGATGACGTCATAGGCGCTGATGCGGTCGCTCGACACGATGAGCAGACGGTTGCCCAGGTCGAATACGTCACGGACCTTGCCGGCGCGATCCGGCTTCAGGCCGAGATCGGAAGTACTATTGAGTGCTTTGGCCATTGGAATCCACCTTCGACGATGCCGCTGCTACGGCGGCGTTCTAGTTGTGCTGTTCGCCGGTCCCGACCACGCGGCGCTCGACGATTCGGAGTGCGCCCCGCGCGAACAGGTCGACCGATCGAACGACGATGCGGTGTTCTTCTTCCAGGATCCGGGCCCGCAGGGACTCGGTGTCGTCGCCGTCGAGCACCGGCACCGCGGCCTGCAGAATAATCGGTCCGCCGTCGACCGAGGCGTCCACGAAATGCACCGTGCAGCCCGCGATCTTGACGCCGTACTCCAGCGCCTGTCGTTGTGCGTGGAGCCCCTTGAAACTCGGGAGCAACGACGGATGCACGTTCATGATGCGCCCGGCGAAGCGCTCGAGTAACTCGCCACCGAGAATGCGCATGAAGCCGGCGAGGAATACCAGATCCGCGCGCGCCGCCTCGCATGTCTCGACGATCTGCGCTTCGGCGCCTGCCTTCAGGCGTCCGCGCTTCTCTCCCGGATCCACACAGTGCCAGGAAACGCCCAGCTCCTCGGCGATCGAAACCGCTTCCGCGGTGCGCTCGTCGGTGATCAGGCACGCTAACTCGGCCGGAAACGTCGGGTCCTGGCAGCGCTCGGCGAGCGCTCTGAAGTTGCTTCCACGACCGGAGGCCAACACGGCCACTCGGCATTTAACGGAGGTCACAATCACCCTTCCGCGTCGTCGGATGACGGACTATATCACCGGCCCGCGCGAGGCTGCCAACAGAAATCTCCGCCCCCACCATGGCTTCAACGCGCCATGAACGAGCCGGCGACCAGGGCCGCCCCGACAAGCCACGCGGCCACGCGCCGCGGCGCGATCCAGACCAGAAACAATCCGGCGAAGTAGGCCGGTGCCACCGGCGGAGCGGCGACGACAAGCGGTGGCGCCACCGCCGCGGCGGCAACCGCCGCGTGTTGCGTCATGCGGGCCACGGCCGCCAGCGCGGATGCCGACACACCGCCGATCACGGGCACACCCCACGTTCCGGCGGCGAACAATGCGAGCACCTGCAAAAGCGCAACCGGTCCGAGAAACGCAAGGGTCGCGACGGGCCCGACCAGACTGATCGTCCCGAACGTGCGAAGCTGGAGCGGTGCCACCGCGAGTTGCGCGGCGACGCTCAAGGAGAACGCGACGACGACGGTTCGCCGGATCGCCGCCCACCTGCGCCGATAGTTCGGCGCGCCGGGATCGATCGGCGCAAGCCGTGAATGGAAACGGCCGAGGGCAAGCAGCACCGCCGCCGTCGCCACGAAGGAGAGTTGCAGACCCACCGAAAATACTGAGAGCGGCGCGACCAGGAGGATCACGAGCAGGGTCTTCGCCAGCGCATCCATCGGGCGTACCGGGCGGATCAGCATCCGCGCGGCGACGAGCAACACCGCCATGCCGTACGCCCGCGTGAGCGAGTCGACCTCGCCCACCACGCCGACATACAGCGAAACGGCGACCAGTACAATCGCCGTCCGCGCGCGCGCAAGACGACGCCCCGCGATCAGCGCCAGTGCCGCGATCGTCGCCAGGTGCAAACCGCTGAGCGCGAGTAGATGCATGATGCCGAGCCGGCGGATCGCGTCGTAGGTGGTGCGGTCCACGAATCCGCGTTCGCCCAGCACAAGGGCGAGCGGCAGCGCAGCGTCGTTTCCGAGGCGCCGCGAGAGACGCGTGCGCACGACGCGATGGATCGGCCACAACACGTGCGTGCGAATCGGATCTTCCCCGCGTATGTTCGAGCGGTGTCCACCCGTCGATGCGCACGCGCAACGTGCCCGCGTCACCGCGTGCCACGAGCGATGCGTCCCGCGGCAGGACGAGCACCGACAGTCGACCCCGGGCCTCGACGACGTCCCCGTAACGCACGTCAAAGAAAGCGGCCCGGGTCCACAGGTGGAGCCGACGCCCTCCCATGCGCGATTCCAGCACGAACGTCGTCCCGTGGGGTCCCGTCCGGGGAAACGATACCACGCGACCACGCAACGACACCGGTGCACCACCGCTGTCGATGACCGCGCGCGCCACCGCCCCCCGGTCGGCGCGCGACGACTCCCGGGCTGCGACGCCGATCGCGCCACACGCAACGGCGAGCACGACCCAGCCCCAGGTCACACGCGTGCCCGTCGCGCACGCACGGCTCGCGAGCGCACCGACCACGGTGACGAACAACCATCGATTGAGAAGAACACCCGCAAGGACGGACGCAGCCAGACACCACACCACACGTCCCACCTCCCCGACGCGCCGCGCCCCGCGGCGCGCATCGGCTACGCATTCGAGAAGAGAACCACCTGATTCTTACCACGCTGTTTCGCGCGGTACATCGCTTCGTCGGCCTGCGTGAAGAGCATCTCGTCTGTGCGCGCGGTGTCGGGATACACCGACACGCCGACGCTGACGGTCACTTCTCGCGGATTTCCGCGCGGGTCGCGGAACCCGCGGTGCTGCTGAATCACGCGACGGAGTCGTTCCGCCGTGTGCACGGCCTCGAACTCCGGAGTTCCCGGCAGCAGGATCACGAATTCCTCACCACCGTACCGAAACGCGATATCCACTTTGCGCAGGTTGCGGCGGATGATGTCGGCTACCGCGACCAGCGCCTCGTCACCTTTCTTGTGTCCGAGTTCGTCGTTCACGCGCTTGAAATCGTCGATATCGATGACGAGCATCGAAAGCGACGCGCCCGAACGCATGGCGCGCTCGATTTCCACCGGGAGCTGGCGATCGAAGAACTGTCGATTGTAGACGCCCGTGAGCGAATCGATCGAGGTCAGATTCTCGAACTGTTCGTTGAACTCGATCACCTGCCGCACGACGCCGGCCGCCAGATCGAGACGGCCTTCCATCGTCGGGCGATCCAGTCCCGGCGCGAAGTAGGCGCGCAGGATACCGACGACGTTCCCCGCGGCGAAGATCGGAACGAGACCCATCACCTCCCAGGTGGCGACGCCATCGCCATCGGCGGTGAGATGGGCCTTGGGAATCAACCGGCGCGCCCCGCTCTCGATCGCCTTACGCGCGGGCTCGGACGCACGAAGCTCCGCCTCCGAAATCAATCGGACGCGGTCGCCGGTCGCGTCACCCGGAAGCAGCGAGTCCTCGACGACGTCCAATCCCGTCGCCGCGAATCCCAGCCAGCGTTCGAGCGTCCCGAGCAGGATCTCGAGCCGGTCGAGCACCGGCGACGACCGATCAGCGATCGCGAACGAGCGAATGATATCCGGGAGCACGGCGGCCGGTTCGAGGTCGCGCGCCGGGGAAGACCTGTCCACCTCTGAAACGGGAGTGGCCGCCGAAACCAACGAGTCCGGCGGCGCCGCCCGCGTCGAGAACGTAATGTCCGAAACAGACGCCGCATCGGGCAGGGGGCCCCAGTGTTCCCATTGCTCGCGAGGCACGGCGACCGACACCCGGTAACGCCCACCGGTCTTGCGGTAGCCGACGACCACCGACCCGTTGTCGGCCGAAATTTTGGTTCTGGTGAAGTAGGAGGTGGCGCACAGCGCCTCCAGGGCGCGAATGGATTCGCGCCGGAGATCGTCCGTATCACCCGTCCGGAGCGCCGTCTCGACGTCCCGCCGAACGGCGGGGGGAAGCCGGTGCTGAGGAACCAGGTGGAGGAGAAGGTATCGGAAGTCCTGGTCGTAGATGCGCATTGCGTCGGTACCTTCGTCCGCCCGCGGTTGGTTTTTAGCCACCTTGATTGTACCTTACCCGACATATGGGCTTCCAGGGCTTTCCGACGCCAACTTCTCCGTCCTTCCCGTGGTGGCCGCTTTTGGCTTGCAAGTTGCTCCCGGCATCGGGCATAGTGCCCCAAGCCCCGCTCCTGCAGACCTATCGCCATCGGAGGCCCCGCTTGCAGACGATCCTCGGAATCAACCGCAACGTTGCGAACGCTTTGGCCGTCCTGACACTGCTGGCGATCGCCGGCGGATGCAGCGACGCGGAACGAGGATCCGTTTCGAAGCAGGCTGCGCTCGAACCGGGAACGACCGGGTATCAGGAGAGCCTCGAGCGCTTTTCCGCCCGGCTCGACGAGTCACGTGGCCTGTTCGAAGCAGGCAAGGTCTCCCGGTTCGAGTCCACCCGTGACTCCCTGGTGGCCGACGTCAATGCCTTCATCCGCGAGAATCCGCATGCTGAAGGCGACGATTCGTTCGTGTCGCTGCTCAATGCCCTGAGCGCGCTCGACACCCTCGCAACCGACTCGACCACCGACGACGACGGCTACGCCGCCGTCGACGACAGCCTGGCACTCGCCAACGCCGACTGGCCGGCTAACGACGTGCCGGAGGGTCAGATCTTTCGACGGGACACATCGCTGTTCCCCGTCATCGAGAGCAACCGCATCGATTTCTGGATCAGTTACTTCACCGGCCCGGGACGCGACCGCTTCGAGCGCGCCCTGTATCGGATGGAACTCAACCGCCCCACCGTCGAGGCCGTCCTCGACGAAATGGGCCTCCCGCACGAGTTGATCTGCATCGCATTCATCGAGAGTGGATTCGCGATGAAGGCGGTGTCTCACGCGCGCGCCGTGGGCCCGTGGCAGTTCATCACGCCGACGGGCAAACGCTACGGCCTGCGCGTGAACTGGTGGTACGACGAGCGGTGCGACATCGTCGCCTCGACGTACGCGGCGGCCAACTATCTCAAGGATCTGTACGACGTCTGGGGTGACTGGTACCTGGCGTTCGCCGCCTACAACTGCGGCGAGTATCGCGTCGCGCGGCAGGTAGCCCGCCAGAAGACCACCGACTTCTGGAAGCTCGACCTTCCGCTGCAGACCGAGCGCTACGTGCCCAAGTTCCTGGCGGCGCTTTACATCTTGCGCGAGCCCGAGAAGTACGGTTTCACGATTCCCCAGGTGGAGCCGATTCGATTTGACCTGGTGCCCATTCAGAACGCGATCGACCTCGACGTCCTCGCGCGCTGCGCAGGCACGACGCCCGAAGTGATCCGGGACCTCAATCCCCAGTTGCGCCGCGGCGCGACGCCGCCCAGCATGGAAGTCCACCTGAAGGTGCCTGAAGGTGCCGGGGAGACGTGCCTCGCGGCCGTCGCCGATCTCCCGCCTGAGCAGCGCATCGCGTGGAAGGAGCACACTGTCCAGAGGGGCGAGACGTTGTCTCAGATCGCGACGCACTACGATACGTCGATCGATGCGCTGTGCGACGCCAACAATCTTCGCCGCCGGAGTTATCTGCAGATCGGTCAGCGCCTGGTGATCCCCGTTCCGGGCGGGACCGCGGCATACACCGCGTCAGTAACTTCCAAACCCGAATACCGTGATCGCGGGTCGTCGATCGACCGCGCCGCGCTCGAACGCTACGCCGAACGCGCGGCCGCGTCCGCGCCGCCCGCCGGCCGCAAGCGCGTCGTCTACACGGTCAAGCGCAACGATACGTTGAGTGAGATCGCGGCGTCGTATCACACGACGGTCAGCCGGATCCGGTCGTGGAACGACCTCAGCCGGCGGCGTCACATCTATCCGGGCCAGAAGCTCGCGGTCTACGTCCCCGAGTCGTATTCGGATGATTCCGGAACCCGGGTGGCGTCCACGGGCCCGACCACGCTGGACGAAACGCTGTTCATCAAGCGCACGCACGTCGTCACCCGCGGCGAGAGTTTTTACTCCATCAGCCGGTTGTACAACGTGCAGGTCTCGGATCTGATGAGCTGGAACGGACGCAGCCGTTCGACCATTCGCCCCGGCGACGTACTCGTCGTCTGGACGCCGCGTACCGGTGTGGAAGAAACCGGCGGTCGTTAGAAGTTTGCAAGCAGCGACACGCGGTGCGTCGCGTCGAACGCGTCGTGGTGGAGATAGGCGTAGTCCAGTCCGATGATCCCGAAGTAGATTCCCGCGCCCGCGGTTTCGTTCCCGCCGTCCAGTCCCCCGCGGATCATCACTTTGTCCTGGAAGCTCAATTCCGCACCCAGGTGCAGGTCACTGCTGAACGTCTCCACCCAGAACTGCGACGCGCCCTGCCGGTTGTCGAAGAACACGTCGGCATCGACGGCGAGCAACAGCCCCCCGTTGAATTTCGTGGAGCGGATCCCGTACGCCGTTCCGAGTTTCATCATCGGGACGATGAACTCGTTGGTCCCGGTGCTCCAGCTGATGTATGTGCCGGTGGCATCCTGGAGCTTCGCTCCCACGGACAGATTCTTCGTGAGGAAATCACGACGCAGGTAGCCCAGATCGATTCCGATCCCCATGCTCGACTCGCCGGCGATCGCATCTTGATAGATCAGCTTGAGCGTCGCGCCCACACTGCCCGCACCGGTCTCCAGCGCGAACGAGGCCAGACCCGCGAAGCTGTTGTCCGATTCCCGTCGGATGGAGTCGTACTGATCCGGATAGATCGCGCGGCCCTGCGGATCGATGAAGTAGTCGATGATCCCATCGCCGTTGGAGTCAACCGACGTGAGGTCGTTGGTCACCGGCTGGTCGGGCGCGCCCAGATGAATCAGTCCGAAACCGAACGCGGGCTTGCGAGCCGGATCGATGAGCGTCGTCGGCTGCATATAGGCGCCGAAATTGTAGTTCAACAGATCCCCGAACTGCTCGGCGTGCATCGCGAGGATCTGGCGCTTGTCGATCCCGGCGATACCGGCCGGATTCCAGAAGATCGTCGAGGCATCGCCCGCGACCGCGGCAAAAGCGCCACCCATGCCGAGCGCCCGCGCACCGCCCCCCGGAGCCATGAATTCTCCGGCCAGCTTCGTGGCCCGCGCCGGCGTGGTCACCATGAACATCCCGGCGCACAGCACGCCGGCCACCAGGAACTGGGAAGGTCGACGAAAAACCATGCGTGCCCTCGGTCCGGGTCGGGGTGGTGAATACAACGAAAAGGTCATGCGATTGGGAACGTTATCAGGGGAGGGCTTGGCAAAGAGTATACGACGGGAGCCGATTTCCGACAACGCTCGAATTCGCCGTCAGCCGAGCCCGTACTCCTTGATCTTGCGATACAGGGTCCGCTCCGAAATCCCCAGCGCGTCGGCCGCCTTGCGGCGGTTCCCGCCCGAGCGGCTCAGGGCCTCCTTGATCGCGGCGCGCTCCATCTGCGTCAGACTGAGTTCGCCGGGCGATTCCGCGTCGGCCTCGGTCCGGACCTCGCGCAACCCGTCCCACGTGACCCGGTCGGGGGTTCCCGTCTCCCGCAAAAGCCGGAGAATCTCGCGCACGTCCCGGTGCAACGCCAGCATCAGCGTGTACAGCATCTCCCGCTCCGCGTCGTCGCGCGGGCGGGCGAGCGGAACCGGGAGGAATCGCGACGCCGACGCCGTGTTCGGGGCCGCGTCGCCCACGGGCAGGTGTGCCTCGACCAGGGCACGCGTGATCCGCGGCCCTGGGGTCAGCACGACCAGTGTCTCGATCAGGTTCCGAAGCTCGCGAATGTTTCCCGGCCACGAGTGCTCTTCGAGCCGTTTCAGCGCATCCGCATCGATACCGCGCACGCTCTTGTGATTGGCGCGATTCGCCAGACGGATGAAATGATGCACGAGCATCGGAATATCGCCCACGCGCTCACGCAGCGGCGGAAGATAGAGCGTGATTCCCTTGAGCCGATAAAAGAGGTCCTGACGGAACGATCCCGCGCCCACGGCATCGGCGAGATTGCGGTTGGTTGCCGCGATCACACGCACGTTGACCGTGAGACCGGTCACGCCGCCCACGCGCAGCACTTCTCCGGACTCCAGCACACGCAGCAGACGCACCTGCATGTTCGGACTCATCTCGCCCACTTCATCCAGGAAGATGGTGCCCGAATCCGCGCGCTCGAACATCCCGGCGCGGCGAGTCACCGCGCCCGTGAACGCACCGCGTTCGTGCCCGAACAGTTCGCTTTCGAGAACGCCTTCGGCGAGCGACCCGCAGTTGACCGCTTCGAACGGCTTGTCGCGACGACGACTGGTGTCGTGAATGGCGTGGGCAACGACGTCCTTGCCCGTTCCGCTCTCGCCCTGGATGAGGATGGGGACCTCCGTGGGCGCGACCAGCAGGACCGACTCCAGCATTTCCTCGAGGGCGGGCGAGCGTCCGATCATTCCGGCGCGCGCTTTCACCGAAACCAGCGTCAAGCGGTGGTCGAGGGTGGCGCGCAGGGCCTTCGCGTCGACGGGACGTTCGACGTAGAGATCCACGCCCTCGGACTGTTCGGCGCGCCGCACCGCTTCGGACTTCGGCCCGCCGATCACCGTCGTGTCGACGCCCGGCACGCTCTTGCGGCATCGCTTGATCAGCGAAAGGTAGGCGGGTTCGGCGGCTTCGTCGATGACGATAGCGGCGGTCGTATCGGACATGGCGTCCACGAGTGCGGCCGACGTCGACAGCGTTTCGTGGCGCCAGCCGTCGCGGGGAAACAGACCGGTTAACGTCTGGCGGATTGTCGGATCGTTGCTGAGGGCAATCAGGTCAACCTGTTGTGAACTCAATGGGTTTCACCACAAGTTAACCTACGTCCGCCCTGACACTCTGTCAACGGTCTTCGATGGCCACCGTCTCGACCGCGTCCGACGACCGGTACTCGCGCAGCTTGTTTCGGAGCGTCCGAACACTGATTTCCAGAGACGCCGCCGACCGCGTCCGGTTCTGGTTCAGGCGCTCCAGCCGGCTGAGAATCATCAGGCGCTCCATCGCCCGCACCGACCCCGTGCGGAAAACACGGTCGACCTCGGCGTCCGACGTCGCCGCCGTGCCCCCTGAAGCCGACCGGGTGCGACGCAGGCGGCTGACTTCCGTGGCTCGCGCGATCGCGTCCGCGAGACGATCTCCCGGTTGCGGCACGTGCTCCCACACCGCTCGCTTCACCGCGTCGTTCGCGTCTCCCACCAGCACAACCGGCAGATCCGGGTATCGACCGAGATCGCGAACGAGATCATCGAGCGATGCATCCGGCACGTTGGAACCGACCACCACGGCATCGTACGCTTTCCGGGATACCAGCGCCCGCGTCTCCGCGCTGGTGAGAACGCACTCGGCGGTAACGCCGGGCGCGTGAACCGCTGCCTTGTCCAGTCCGACGATCAAGATTCCCATTCGAGACCTCCCTCTTCGGGCACGAGTAGATGCGCCACCGTTCGATCGGCTTCGCGGCGAATCCCGGCCGCACCGCCGACCATCGGTGCACAAACGGCGACGAACGCAAGGCCGAGCCCGGTGTGATCGGGCCGGGTGGTGACATAGGGGCGCCAGATATTCGACGACGCATCCGGTTCCCACAGCGGCCCGTCGTCGGCGATGCGCACGTGGAAGGTTCGCTCGCCGTCGTGTCGGCCTTCGTCGACGCGGATGCGCACGCGGCTCGTGCGCGGCGTCGCTTCGATGGCGTTGCGAACCACATGCACCAGCATCCGTCCCAGGAGTTCCGCGCGCTGACGAAACGGACCATGCGTTCGATCGACAACTTCGACCGCGCACGGCGCAATTCCGGAACATCGCGCGACGACGCACGACATGGTCTCTTCCCAGGTCGTCGTCGACGGACGCTCGCGGTCGCAAATACGCAGCGTTCCCATTCTCGCTGCGAACGCGTCCAGATCCGCCATCGAACGGTCGATGCGCGCCACCCAGTGTCTCGTGTCGTCGTCTTCGTGGGCGTCGTCGATCAGAGAGCCGTATGCGCGCACCGTTCCGGTCGTGTGACGAGCGGCGCGCGCGACCTGCACGAGCAAGGCCTCCGCCTCGCGCAGACGGGCGACATCGCCGTCCGCGAGAGTGGGCGCCGGGCGAACGCCCATCCGGGTCAGCTGGTCCTCGAGCGCGCGACGTCGGCGCGCGACGGCTGCCTCGCGCGGCATGTCCGGGTGGAACGAGTGCATGCCAGGGCACTGCGAACGGCGTGCCCGGGATGGTGACACATAGGTAACTCCCGCCTAACGAACAATGTGCGATGGCGTTACAGAGCAGGCTTCCCCGAAAAGGCGAACGCCGGAAAGCGGCAATTCTGGCCGCATTCCGGCGTCCGACAGGCACCGAAGGGAAATTATTGACCAGTTCAGGCGTCGGTCCCGGAATCTCCCGCCGCCAGGAACGTCTTCAGTTTCTCCCGCAACGTCTGGCGCGAGATCCCCAGGATCGCTGCCGCCCGCGACTTGTTGCCGTTGGTCTGTTCGAGTGTGCGCTCGATTTGAATGCGCTCGATGTCGCGCAACGTCATCGGGAAGAACGTGTCCGCGATCGTCGCCGACGCCGAACGGATCGTGGGAAGCTCGCCGCCACCGGCGTGTCCCCGGATCTCGGGAGGCAGGTGCGAAACCAGCAGCGCGTCCTGTGCCTCGAGGAGCATGGCGCGCTCGATCACGTTGCGAAGCTCACGCACGTTTCCCGGCCAGTCGTAGCGCATCATGAGTTCCATCACATCGTTTGCCGGCGGCGCCACCTGCTTGCCGAGTTCGCGGTTGAACCGCTCGATGAAATGCCCCACCAGTAGCGGCAGATCCTCGCGCCGCTCGCGCAGCGACGGAATATGCAACGGGATCACCTTCAGTCGATAATAAAGGTCTTCGCGAAACAACTTGTCGCGGATCGCCTGCTGCAGGTCCCGGTTCGTGGCGGAAATGATCCGTGTGTTGACCGTCATGTCCTTGACGCCACCCACGCGGCGAAATGTCTTGTTCTCGAGTACGCGCAGCAATCGCGATTGCAGCATGATGCCCATCTCGCCGATTTCGTCGAGGAAGAGCGTCCCGCCTTCGGCGAGTTCGACCAGGCCCTTTTTTCGCGTTTTCGCGTCGGTGAACGCGCCCTTCTCGTAGCCGAACAGTTCGCTTTCGAGGAGCGTCTCCGGCACCGAGGCGCAATTGATTTCCATGAAGGGCCGTTGTTCGTCGTGACTGCACGCGTGAATCGCCCGCGCGACGAGTTCCTTTCCCGAGCCGCTTTCGCCCGTAATCAGGATGGTGCTCGCCTTGCTCTGGCCGATCTTGCGAATCTTTTCGAAGATCTCCGTCATCGCCGGGCTGCGGCCGATGAACTGCTTGAAGAACGCGGTACCGGTCGAACTCGGACGCAGATACGCAATTTCGCTCTTGAGGCGCTGCGTTTCCAGGGCGTTCGAAATTGTGATGCGAAGCTTGTCGGCGGAATACGGCTTCGCGATGAAATCGTACGCGCCGATCTTCATCGCCTCGACCGCCGTCTCCAGTTCCGCGTACGCCGTCATCATGACCACGGGCACGGCCGGGTCCTCGGCTTTGAGCGTCTTGAGCACGTCGAGTCCCGATCCGTCCGGAAGCTTCATGTCCAACAACACCAGATCCGGCGACGCGTCGCGGAATGCCGCGATTCCGGCCGACGCCGTCTCCGCGTCGACGGTCTCGTAACCGCTCGCCACCAGTGCCTCGCCCAGCGACCAGCGGATGGTCTTCTCGTCGTCGATGATGAGAATCGTCTTCGGCATCTCGGCTCCTCTCCGTTCTATGATCGGTTCATTCCAGTCGCCCGCGTTCCGGCGACGGAGTCGTCGAACGCGGGAATCCGGACCGTGAACCGCGTCCCGCGTTCCAGGAAATCGCACGCAATCGTTCCCCGGTGATCCTCGACGATCTGTCGGCAGATCGCGAGTCCCAGTCCGGTACCCTGCGTCTTGGTGGTGACGAACGGTTCGAACATCGAGCGGCGAACCGTTTCGGGTACGCCCGGTCCGCTGTCGGTGACCACCAGTTGGACGAAGCGTCCTTCATCGGTCGCTACCGCCGCGCGGGTATCCACCGTGACCTCGTCGCCCGGCGTGCACGCCTGAATGGCATTGAGGACGAGATTCAGCAGCACCTGGGTCAGCTGCGTCAAATCCGCGACGCAGGCCGTTCCCGGTCCCGGCGCGACGAAGTCGACGCGAACGGACCGTGCCGTCGCCTGCTCGAGCACCAGCGCCTGCACCCTCTCCAGCGCGTCGGCGACTTCGCAGCGCGCGAACTGCGGACGCGGCGGGCGCGCGAATGCAAGCAGGCTGCGCACGATCCCGTCCAGGCGCCCGATCTCGTCCAGCATGGTCCGAATGTACTTCTCGGTGTTCCTGTCGCCGCGCAACTTCTCGCCCAGCAGCTCCGCCGTGGTCGCGATCCCGGCGAGCGGATTGCGGATCTCGTGCGCGACACTCGCCGAGAGTTGCCCCAGCGACCGCAGTCGATCGTTGCGTCGGATCGCCTCTTCCATCTGCTTGTGCTCGGACAGGTCGTCGAAGATCCCGACGATCACCGCCCCGTTCAGCAGATCGTCGTGCATGCGCGTGATGCGAAGCCGCGCCGGAAATACGACGCTGCCCCCCGCATGGCATTCCACTTCGGTCACGTCGGCATCGGCGCCCGACGCGAGGAACCGCGCCAACGGGCCACGGGGTTCCATCACGCCGCGAAAGAGATCGTCGAAATGGACGGGATCCGTCTCCGGGCGCGGCCGCCGAACGCGCGGGCACATCTCGCCGGCGAGCAGATTCGCGTAGCGAATGTTACCGGCGAGATCCGTGGTCACCACACCGCTGCGAATATTATCGAGCACCTTCTTGTTGAAACGGCTGAGCTGGCGAAGTTCGGAGATATACGACGCGTTCGCGATCTCTTCGGCGAAGATCGTCTGCAGCGTGCTCAAGAAATGATAGTCGCGCTGGAAATCGGCGCCGCCCGGATACGATTTGTCCAGCAGCAGGAAGCCAAGGGGCCGTCCGCGATGCCGCAGCGGAATCAGCGTGACCCGCCACGGCTCCGCCCGCTCGAGACACGACGTCGGACGCCCGCCGACGTAGCTCTCCAGACAGTGAATCTCGTTGGCGCGCACGTGGCTCTTCCACCCGTCACTGATCGTTCGGATCGCCGGCGTCACCAGGGAATCGTCGAGGTGGAACATTGCGCGCGCGGACAGGAGCAACTCGTTGTCGCTGAACAGCAAGAGGCCCGCGCCGTCGGCTCCCATGAAATTCACGAGTGCCATGAGGAATCGGTCCAGGGCGTCGCTCCAGTTCTCGTCTTCGCCCAGGTCGCGGCCCATGTGATAGAGGGTTTTCAGCTGCGCGGCAACCCGCTGCAGACTCTCGCGCTCGGTCGCTGCGCCCGCGGGACGGTCCCGCCGGGTGCCGCGGGGTGCCGCGGAAACCACGCCACCCTCCGGCGAGCCGGGTCGCCGAACAGCGCGGGGACGCGGTGTTTCCTCCCCGGTCGCTATTGGAATTCTTCGTTTCACAACAGGTTACGCGCCTTTCCGGCCGATTTTTCCACTAGTGGAAAGATGCTTACCACACGGCTGGAAATACCGGCAAACAAAAAAAATGGCCGCCCCCCGGGGGGCGGCCAGAAGACAAACGCAGCCACGCGAATGCAGCTAGAACGGAACATTTCGCAGGATGTAAGACTCCAGGCGCTCCCGGTCAGAGTCGGCGATGTTGGTGAAGAAACAGGCGACCTGGTATTCCGCCGTGCCCGGGGACTCGGTCTCCGGCTCGGTGCGTACCACCACGCCGTCGCAGGCGACGCGGGACTTGCGTCCGGCGTCCGCCGGCAATTCCAGCGTGATGCGCAGCTTTGTGAGCAACGGAATATAGGTTCCGGAGGCGAAGTACACGCCGTTCGCACTGACGTTCAGACTCTCGGTACGCGCACGGTCGTCGCCGAGCGTGATCTCCATCGCGAGTCTCGCTGATACGCGGGTCGCGGATCGGCGTTCTGCGTGTGACATGAACTCGATGACCTCCCATGCACCGGCTTGACCGGAGCACCAATGACGCGGCGGCCCTCGGGCCGCCGCATCGTCATTTCGAACTAGCGAATTCTCTTCTTATGACGATTCTTGCGCAGGCGCTTCTTGCGCTTATGCGTCCGGATCTTCTGTCTTTTCCGCTTTCGACCGCAGGGCATGCGTGACTACGTCCTTTCCGACCTTGGATTACGAGTTCGAGTCGTTGACTCGCGATTTGAGTTCATTCGATGCCTTGAAAAACGGGACCAGTTTGGCGGGGACCTGGACCCCGGCGCCCGTTCGGGGATTCCGCGCCTGGCGCGCGCGGCGCTCTTTTACTTTGAAGCTGCCGAAGCCCCGCAACTCGACCTTGTCGCCCTCGGCGAGAGCGCGACAGATGTTGTTGATCACCTCATTGACGATGATGCTTGTGTCTTTCTTGTTGAGCCCGGTGACCCTCGAGATATCCTCGACCAAGTCTGCTTTCGTCATGGCTCTCTCCCAGTTAATCCTACACGACCCGCCGCGGAAAACGACTCTCCCGCGCCGAAATGAGATGTCCGCGGTTGACGCAGCCACCGGTCCGCCGACCGCTGTCGGCACGCCACCCGGGACGCCGATTCAACGGCCGCTCTATGAACGGCGCCTACCGTAGCACACGCCTTGGGTGCTGTCAAATAAGACCTTACAGGGGAACCCGTCGCCACGGGATCGGTGGGTGAAAAAGAAAGGGGGCGCCGCCTCGCCGTGTGCCTGGTCTCGGGAAACAAGTCTTGAGGAATGGGCCCACGCCGAAGCAATACACGGGCGAGGCAGCGACCCACACCCGCTATAACAAGGCACATGCCACGTCGCGAACCGCGCCGCCCGGCAACCCGGCGTCTCGCCTAACAGCTTTGTTTGTCTTTGGTTACATCGCATGACCCGGACCGCGGCCGCAACAGCCGCAGTCGGACTGCGGGTGGTCGCCCCCATCGGACGCGGGGCGCTGCCGGCATGGTATTGATTCCGAACAGGTTGCGGATGCTCATGGCGCTGGGCGAGCCGGCGTGGGATCCGATGCGAGGGGGGCCGCCAGGGGCGAGAACATCCGCGGGGTTTCCCGAAAGGGTGCGGCATGTCCGGCGCTTGCCGGACGCGTGCGCTCGCGGTCAGATGTTTCCGGCGGTCCGCTCCCGCATCTCGAAGATTTTCTCGAAAACCAGTTTGTGGCCGGCCGAGAACTTCACCTGACGTCTTTCCATCACGGTGGCGGCGGTGTGCATCGCTTTTTCGAGGTCGTACGGTACCATCTCATGTCCGTGCCCCCACGAAAAACTGGGGATGAACTTTCCCGGGAGTTCGCTCGAGAACACGTTGCAGTTGAATCCGACCACCGTGCCGGTGTTGAACAGCGTATTGATCCCGGTCTTGGTGTGATCGCCCATCAGGACACCCAGAAACTGGCGGCCGGTTTCGCGCAGGCTTCCCGCGCACCACATCCGGACCGGGCTGTAGTTGTTCTTGAGATCGCTGTTGTTCGACGCCGCACCGATGTTCACCCACTCGCCGAGATAGGAGTGCCCGAGAAACCCGTCGTGCTGCTTGTTGGTAAATGCGGCAAAAATTGTCTCTTCCACTTCCCCACCGATCTTGCAGACGGGACCGATCGACGTTCCCGGCAGGATCTTCGCCCCGACTTTGACGATCGAACCCGCGCCCACGCACACCGGGCCGATGATCGTCGCGTTGGGCATGACGACGGCGTTATCGGCGATGACGATCGGACCGTCGGTGGCGTCGAGAACCGTACCCGATCGCACAACCGCCTTCTCGCCGATTACAATGCGCTCGGGATTGACCAGTTGGACGCCGGCATAGACGACGCAGTCGTCGGCCTGTCCGCGAAACGGCATGCGTTCGAAATCATCCGCGATCGCGTCGGGATTGAACTCGATCAATTGCCAGGGAAACGAAAGCAGCCGCGCTTCCGGGACATCGACGCGCCGGACCCGGCCCGCCTCGATCATGTGCTCGAGCTCGAGGGGGAGCTTTTCCTCCAGGTTGTCCTGCCCTACGGGATGGATGTCTTCGTACGTCCCTTTCGCCGCCGCGGACGCGCGGCTCGGTTTGCGCCGACGTGGTCGCGCGTCTTCCGTCGGGGCCCCTGCGTCCTCGCCCACGGCTCGCAACGCATCGCACACCTGCGACATGGCATCGTCCGAGACGCGGCGTCGCAGATAGTCCGAGAAGTCCGACGCGAGCGCCTTGTTGAGTCGGGCCGCCGCGACGTAGCCACCCTTGACGGCGATGGTGTCCTCGCCCACCTGGGTGAGCAGCCGATCGAGTTCGTCGCCGAAACACAGGAGCCGTCCGTTCAGGAACAGCGTGGCGCCCGCGGCGCTCTCGTTGACCGGCGCGCCGCCCGCAGACAGTTTCGCGATTCCGGCAAGATACTCGCGGCAGATGATCGACAGCCGCGTCTTCGGCACGCGGTCCATCAGGCGCGTCCTCAGACTCCCGGTTCCCACGCGGAGATCGAAGACCGGCTGGCTCAGGGACAAGGGAAAGAAGTTGGAAAACTTCTTGTCCTCGAAGATGCAAACGTTCGTGGACATCACCTGGTGCGTCTCGCTGCCGCGCGCCGCGTGCCTCTTGCCGCAACGCCCGCGCGGACACGCGGGCGTTTATCTTGGTGCGGTTCCTTGCATCGCGACCGGGAAAGTCGCGGAAAAAAGAAAATGGTGGAGTTGACGGGGATCGAACCCGTGACCTCTTGACTGCCAGTCAAGTGCTCTCCCAGCTGAGCTACAACCCCACGTCGGCTAACCTATCAGAAGAAGCGGCGTCGTCAAGCGGAATATCTGGACTTGCCGGCGCGGTTGCGTTAGTAGAATAGGCGTCGAAAACGTCGCCGGTGCCGGAGTGGTGAAACTGGTAGACGCAGGGGACTCAAAATCCCCCGGAGGCAACTCCGTGTCGGTTCGAGTCCGACCTCCGGCACCACCCCCCATCCACTTTGCGATTACGAAAACGATCCGAGGCCACGCTCGAGGTAGAGGTATACGTGCCATGCCTTCGGCGGTCGCCGGTTCACGAATCGATTCTGCACGCCCCAGAGCCACGTCGGTTGCGCGGGTGTGCGAACCAGGTGCAGACCGGCTTCGGCGGGCGTACGTCCACCCTTGCGACGATTGCACGGGATACAGCAGGTGACGATGTTCGCCCACTCGGTCCGGCCGCCCCGCGATCGCGGCACGACGTGGTCACACGTCAACTCGTGAACGGGAGGACGATCGCCGCAGTACTGACAGCGGAACCCGTCGCGCACGTAGATGTTTCGTCGGGAGAACTTCGCTTCGCGCCGGCGGAAGCGTACGAATACCGTGAGACGCACCACGGACGGCACGGCCATGCGGCTCGACACGGTGCGAATCTCGCGTCCGGACGCCTCCACGATTTCGGCCTTGTCGAGCACGACGAGCTTCACGGCCCGCCGCCAACCGATCACATTCAGCGGCTCGAACGATGCGTTGAGTAGAAGAACCTGTTCGAAGGAACCCACTCCTTGTCGCGCCGATTGGGCGACCTCGTCGGTGAAATCTAGCAAATCCATGTGGTTCCGATCAAACGCAAAAGCGGTCGCCGTGCGAAACGCCTTGACCGCCCGTCGCGTTGCTTTACCATTCCTATCGCCGCCGTACCGCGCGCCTGCTCGCCGCCTTTCGCGCATCGGCTTCGACGACCGTACGCCATCGTCATGAATATCCTGCTCCGAACCATCGCCGTCATCGCGCTCATCGTGGGCTTGTTGGCGCCCGCGGTGCCGTCGCGTTCGGAACAACCCGCGCCTCCGACGGGTTACGCCCGCGTCGTTTGCCTGGCGGACGTCGATGGACCCATCGGTCCCGCGACCACGGTGTACGTGGAGCGCGCCCTGAGGCGCGCGTCGGATCTTCACGCGACCTGCCTGATCATCCGGATGGACACGCCGGGCGGCCTATCGGACGCCATGCGCGATATCGTGCAGAGCATATTGGCAAGTTCCGTACCCGTGGTCGTCTACGTCGCGCCCGGCGGCGCCCGCGCCGCGAGCGCCGGCGCGGTAATCTCGCTCGCCGCGCACGTTTCCGCGATGGCGCCGGGGACGAACATCGGCGCCGCGCACCCGGTATCGATCGGGGTCGGCGGCACCGATTCGAGCAGTGTCATGGAAAAGAAGGTGACGAACGACGCCGCCGCATACGCGCGGAGCCTTGCCGCAAGACGGGGGCGCAGCGTCGAGTGGGCGGAACGAATCGTCCGTGAGAGCATCTCGTCGACGGCCGACGAGGCGCACGCGGAAGGCGTCGTGGATATCATCGCACCCGACGTGCCCCATCTCCTCGACGCGCTCGACGGTCGGGAGGTCAACACGGCGTCGGGCGACGTGGTAATTCACTCCGCCGGCGCCGAAGTCGTGGATGTCCCCCCCTCGTTCCGCGAGAAGTTTCTGGGGCGCATTTCGGACCCGAACATCGCCTACGTCTTGATGCTCATCGGCGTCTTCGGGATCTTCTTCGAACTCCAGAACCCGGGTGCGGTGTTGCCTGGCGTCGCCGGCGCGGTCGCCATCGTGATGGCCGCGTTCGGGCTCCAGATGCTGCCGGTCAGCTGGACGGGACTCTCGCTGATCGGACTGGCCATCGTTCTGTTCGTGCTCGAGGTGAAGATCGCCTCGCACGGGGCGCTTACCATCGGAGGTATCGTCGCCATGCTCGTCGGCTCCATCATGCTCATCGACACCCAGTTGCCGTTCATGCGCGTTTCGCTGGCCGTCATCATTCCCTCGGTTCTGTTCACGGCGCTCTTCTTTATCTTCGCGGTCGGAATGGGACTGCGCGCGCAGCGGCGCCGGGTGAGCACCGGGAATGAGGGCCTCCTGGGCGAGGAGGGCGTCGCCCGGACGGACATTGCCGAAAACGGCCGCGTGTTCGTCCACGGCGAGCACTGGAACGCACGTAGTAAGGTGCCGATCCGATCCGGCGCACGCATCGTGGTGGACGCGGTAGACGGCATGACGGTGGAAGTCCACGAGAAGACTCATTAAGGAGGCATGACATGCAACTATCCCTGCTGGGCATTCTCATTATCGGAATCATGCTGCTGGGCAGCGCGGTCCGAATTCTCCGCGAGTACGAACGCGGTGTCCTCTTTCGCCTGGGACGGCTTGCCGGCGTCAAGGGTCCGGGAGTCGTCCTGTTGATTCCGATCGTCGACAAGATGGTGCGCGTGAGTCTGCGCGTGCTCACCATGGACGTGGCGCCGCAGGACATCATCACGCGCGACAACGTATCCGTAAAGGTCAACGCCGTCGTCTATTTTCGTGTGATGAGCCCCGACAAGGCGATCACCGAGGTCGAGGACTATCTGTACGCCACGACACAGCTGGCGCAGACGACGCTGCGGTCGGTCGTCGGCCAGTTCGAACTCGATCAATTGTTGTCCGAACGCGAGACGATCAACCAGCAGCTGCAGCAGATCATCGACGAACAGACCGACGCGTGGGGTGTGAAGGTGTCGCTGGTGGAGGTCAAGCACGTCGACCTTCCGGTCGAGATGCAGCGCGCAATCGCCCGCCAGGCGGAAGCCGAACGCGAACGCCGCTCGAAGGTGATTCACGCCGCGGGCGAGGCGCAGGCGGCGGCAAAGCTGCGCGAAGCCGCCGACGTGCTCTCCGGGAACCCGGTGACGATCCAGTTGCGTTTTCTGCAGACGCTGACCGAGGTCGCCGCCGAGAAGAATTCGACGCTCGTGTTCCCGGTGCCGATCGACCTGTTTGCGCCCTTCATCGAGAAGCACCGGCGCGACTCGTAGCCGCGACGACTCGCGGAACGGGCGGGGCTCCGCGAGAACACTTTTGACAGCGACGGGGCGCCGTGAGTACGATGCGCCATCGATTCCTATGCGTATCCTTCGCCGCTTGATTATTCCCGTCGCCGTTGCCGCCGCCCTCGGCTGCAACGACGAAGCGATCCGTCACTACAACCTGGGCATCGACGCGCTGGAGCGCGGTGACACGACGGCGGCCCTGGCCGAGTTCGAGCAATCGGTGAAGGACCGACCATCGGACCCGGATGCTCACATGAATCTCGGCGTGGCGCTGCTCGGCGCCGGCCAGCCGAAACGCGCGCTGGCGGAGTTCCAGGCGGTCGCCGCGGCCACACCCGAAGACGTCACCGTGCACCTGAACATGGCCGAGGCGTACAAGGCGCTCGGTCAATTTCAATCGTCGAAGACCGAATACGAGTACGCGCTGCGACGCGATCCAGATCTCATCGAGGCGCGAACGGGATACGGCGACCTCTTGATGCAGGCCGGCGACTACCCGGAGGCGACCGAACAATTGCTCAAGGCGGTGTCGCTCCAGCCCAGCAACGCCCCTGCACAGTTTCATCTCGCCTGGCTTTATCTCCAGACGAACCGCCCACTCGAGGCTACGCACTACTTTCTGCGCGGACTGCGCACGGAACCGAATTCACTGTACGGGCGAACCGGACTCGCCGAATCCTACCTGGCCCGCGGCATGACCGCGGACGCGCTCGGCGAATACCAGAAAGCCTTCACCGCGGACTCGACCAACGTCAAGGCCATGACGGGGATCGGAGAATGCCAGAATCGTAACGGCAATTTCGCGCAGGCCCAGAAGATGCTCGAGCGCGCACTGACGGTCGCCCCCGACGATCCGCGCGTCCACAAAGAACTCGGAGACTCGTTCCTCGCGCGCGGGCAGAACGACGCCGCAGTCGCGCATTACCGGATGGCGGTCCTGGCGAAGGACGACTACGCGGGGGCGTATCTGGGAATGGGAACGGCGTTGGAGGCGGCTGGCGACCTGGATGCGGCAGAGTCCGCGCTTCAGTCCGCGTTGCTCCACGCGCCGAAGAGCGCGGAAACGATGTACCGTCTGGGACTCGTCTACGCCGAAAAGCAGGACGTCGACAAGGCGCGCGCCTACTACGAGATGGCGCTCGACGCCGTCGGCACGGACAGCGGACTGCGCGCCCGGATCCGCACCGCCCTGGATCAGGTGAAATAGACCGCGACTACTCGAGCCGGTAGAACTTCGGCCGGCCCAGACTGATCGTTCCGCGATTGATCCCGACATCGATTCTCACCGCGCCGCCGGCGCGAACATCGAAATCGTCCAGCACCAGCACCACGTTTAACGGCTCGGGATCGAAGTCGTAGCGGAACGTGTCCGAGTCGCGGTTGCGGACCACGAGTTCGACCTGGTGCATTCCGCTCGGGGCCTCGACCGTGAAGTCCTGGAGCTTGATGTCGTTCTTCAGTTGCTGGATGTGTCCCTTGTAGATCGTCTTGTCCATCGTCGAGTCCTCGGCGGTGTAGAGGGCCTTCCCGTCCACCAGGAACTCCACCACGATATGGTTCGAGAGGACGTGCTCGTCCCATTGCTTCTTCTTGTCGATCGATATCTTGCTCGATAGTTCGCGGTCTTTGAACGACACGGTGATGCGCCCCTTGCCCGTCGCGGCGGCGGCCGTCGTCCCCGCCGGGACCGCCGGCGCGGCGATCACGGCGGCCGCGACGGAATCGTCGAAGGCAATGCTCAGCACCTGAGGACGCAAGAGCACAATCGGCGTCCCGATGTTGAGGCGAAACGTGAGGCTGTCGCCGGCCACGCGAACGAGGCGCCCGCGCAGGGTCGATCCGTCCCGCAGGCGGACCACTTCGCCCGACGTGACGGCGGGAAGCAGCGCGACGATGGACAGTCCGATCGCCAGCAAACCGACGCGTTTGATCATGAATCCGTATCCTCCGATGGTGAAACCAGGGCGTTGTCGCGCATGATACGCGCGCGCGTCCGGACCGGCAAGTCGAATGGCCTCAACGGCGTTCTTGGCATACCGACGCCACGTATCTCGACAGCATGCGCCCGGACATGCTACAATAAGGGCCTCAATTCAATTTTCGGCAGCTCGCGGGTCCCCCGGGGAACGGTGCACCGCCCGGTGGTTTCCCGCGTGCCGTTAGATCGATCAACCTGACCGTACTCGCATCCGAAGGTTTGCATCCAAAGGAGTCGATCCGTTATGAAGCGGTCTCTGATTCTGATTGCCCTGGTTGGCGTGGTCGCTGTCGCGCCCGCGTGGGGCGGTAATCCGACCGCGGCGAAGGCCGTGGCCGGCGTCGAAGACGGTGTCACCACGGTGGCCGTCACCGTGTCGTCCGACACCGACGAGATCTATGGCGTCGTCATCAAGGGCGCCCAGGTCGAAGATATCCGGGCCCCGAAGGGCTGGGTAGGCGTGTCGTCGGGCTCCAGCGCCGTGTTCCGGACCAGCGAGAATCCCGTTAAGCGGGGCACTTCGCTGGCATTCCGGGTCATGACCATGGACAGCGGCGCGGGCATGACCGTGTCCTTCCGTGGCAAGGACGACGCCATCGGGAAGGCCTTGAATCTCTAGAGAGAGCAGTTAGGGTCCCCGCAACGAACGGCGCGGTGGCGAGCGATCGCCCTCGCGCCGTTTCGTTTCTGAGCGCTTCTCAATGTCGACCCACCACCCTATATTTCGGGTGTTCCCCACGCATCGACGATGACAACGCGATCCATCACCGTCTTCGTGGTCCTTCTCCTCGGCGCCGCGTCCGCCCGCGCCGGCGGCGAGTCGGCGGATACGCGCGTGCGTTCGCTGCTGGCCGAGGGCGACACGACCGCCGCGGTGCACCTCCTCGAGCACACCTACCGGCGTGCGGATTCCCCGGAGCCCTACCTCCTGCTCGGGCGCCTCTACCGCGACCTCGGGACGATCAACGGACGCCTGCGATCCCAGGGCGTCCTCGAAGCCGCCCGCGCACGCTTCGGCGACGACATCGAGGTCCGGATGGAACTCGGCCGAACGTACTTCGCCCAGCGGTTCTTCCCGGACGCCGTCGCGTGCTTCCGCGACGTTCTGGCCGCGGACCCCGGCCGCTGCGACGCACGAACAATGATCGGTCTCTACTACTACCAGAACTGGAAACGCATGAACGAGTTCACCGACGACCTCAACGACGCGTCTCGCGAACTCGGCGCGGCGGTGCGTTGCGACTCGAACAACGCCGAGGCCGCGTTCAAGTACCTGGTGACTCGCTACGCGATCGGCGAAACGTCGATCGAACAATGCACCCGGCTACTTCGCCGCTTTCCGGATCGCGCGGAATTCTGGCTCTACCGCGGAACGCTGCTCTACGACGCGCGGCGGTTCGATGAGTGCGCGTCCGACTACGCGCGCGGGATTTCTCTGCTGGACACGGACACCCGCTCGGTCTACGACGACCCGGAGCGCATCATGTCCTATCACGAACGCGATCGGCTGGAAGCGGTTTCCGTCGACCGGCGCGACGGCGCTGAACGGGTTTACTGGCTGACCGCCGACCCCGATCCCACAACTCCGATCAACGAACGCGAACTGGAGCACGTACGGCGCATGTTTCTCGCCGACGCGCTCTACTCCAGCGAATCCGCCGGCACGCGCGGATGGGAAACCGACCGCGGACGCGCCTTCATCAAATTCGGCGCGCCGCTGGCCATCAGGCAGACGCTCGGCGACGACGAGCGAAGCGGAAAGATCGAGATCTGGTCGTACGTGATCGGCGGCCTATTCGAGCAGTTCACGTTCGTCGACGAATACATGAACGGAAATCCACGGATTCCCTACAGCATGGATGTGACACTGAGTTTCATCGGTCACTCGTCGAACCGCACGAACTTCCGGCCGCGCGCGATTTCTATTCCAGGTGTGATCGACGCGACGGCGTTCCGCGACAACACCATGGAGAGTTCCGTCTACCTCGCAATGAGTATCGACGCCGACAGTCTTCGCAACGCCGTCGACCTGTCTACCGTCGACCGCTTCGCCGTTCGGGGATCGTGGTTTGATCAAGACTGGCGCCGCGCGGGATCGTTCGCCGACAGTGTCTGGACCGGCGACGTGCCGGAACGCCGCAGTTCCGGCCGCGCCGTGCTCGACGTCGTCCGGCGCGTCTCGCTGCCCTTCGACCGCTATCACTTCGCGTGCGCGCTGCAGGATGCCGCCGGCACGGCGCGCGCCATCGTCCGCGCGGACGCGGACGCCTCGCGGTTCGTCGACTCCGGCCTGTCGCTGAGCGATATCATGCTCGTGCGCGACAATGGCCCGCCTCAGTGCGCCGTCGTTCGTGGCGAGAGCCGGATCTGGCCGCGCGTCGACCGCACCTACTCCATCGGAGAGCCGCTTCGAATCTATGTGGAGATCTACAATCTCTCGATGGTGGCCCGAACGACGCAGTACACCGTTCGCTACGCGATCTATCCTGCGCGCGACCAGGACACACCCGTGTGGGAGGAATGGGGACGGCGGGCCGCGTCGCTCGTCGGCCTGTTCGAGTCCGATCCGGTCATTTCCCAGACATTCCAGCGCGAAGGGAACGCGCACGGCGACCACGAACAGATCGGCATCAACATCGACTCGCTGGTACCCGGCCGGTACGAACTCCTGGTCGATGTGGTCGATCGGCGAACGGGGGCCCGGGCGGTGGCTCACGCGCCGTTTGCCCGTGACATCACGCGGCTGGCAGGCGCGGAGAGATAATCACGCGGGGGGAGGAATCGGCTTCCCGTTGGTGGGTTCCGCGGGCGCCGGCTTGTCTTTCTCGAGGAATACCTTGATGATGAAGTACGCGACGAACGCCGACACGATGAGGAACACGGTGATTTCGCGGAAGAGTTTCTTCTTGTCGGTTTCCGGCGGGAGGAAGAAGTCGTCGTCCTCGGTACTGTCGGGCGGGGGCGCGACGAAACTGGCGATGGGAATGGCGTCGCGCAGCAGGTGCGTTGACGCTCGCTTCGCCGCAGCCAGCGGTGTTGCGGCGGGCGCATCGGGCGCGGCCGATGACGGCCGGGGAATCCCGACCGCGACCACGGTGACGCACATGAGGCCGGCAACGATTCGATTCAGATTGCGAAGGAACACCGTCGGGAAGATAGCGGTTGGCGGCGAGCTTGACAACGCTGAACGCGGCGGATACCTTTATCGTGCTACCAGCCTAACCATGGTCTTGTGTAGCGCAAAGTGGGTCTGCTTGTGGTCGGCGGCAGGCCCCTTTGCTTTGCGACACGACCTTCGGTCAGCGTCCAACCGACACGCGACGGCTCTCGACGCCCGGATCTGCGGTCTCATTCGACAGGCCGGGCTCGTCCACCCCACCCCTCCAGGCCCGCACGTACCCCGCCGCGGAGACGACCGAGATTCCCAGAATAACCATCAGCGCGCCGCAGACGAACGGTGCGGGAATACGCGCACCCAGGTAATGTGTCACCGAGAGCGTGGTGAGACCGACGACGCTTTGCGCCAGCATTTTGGCCCGGCCGAGCGGGCTTGCCGGAATGAAGCTCCCGCGGCGCCGGAGGCTGTAGACACGAAGGAACGTGATCCCGATTTCACGCACCGCGATCAGCGCGATGATGCACCATGCGACGGTCGACTGCGTGTCGATCCCGATCCACACGTACACGACGCCCATGAGCACCTTGTCCGCCAGAGGATCAAGATGAGCGCCCAGCGACGAGATACGCGAAAACCGGCGGGCGTACCACCCGTCGAACACGTCGAGCCACGTTGCCGCAATGCACACGCTCACGGCGGGCACATCGGCGCCACGCAGGGCGAGCCACGCTGCGCTTGCCGCCATCGCCATTCGGGATGCGGTCAGGACGTTGGGGATCGTCACTCGGTCACGCACAGGGCCGAACGATACCACACACTCGTGGCCGCAACCACGACCGCCCGGTGGCTGTCATGACCTCGCGGCGCCCCGACGACTCGAAACGCAAGTGGTGGATCCTCGTCACGCTGGTGCTCCTGGTTCACCTGGCACTCCTGATCTTCATCCGTCCAGGATTTTTCAACTTCCTGCTCCGCGACATCGAGGTTCCGGCAGGAGCCAATGCGCCCCGCGGCGGACGTTTCTCGCCCGATGCGATCATCGCGATTCAGGTGGACGTGCAGGAATCGGACGACGTCGTGCCCGTTCCCGAGAAGGTCACGTCGCAGCCGCGCGACGTCCCCAGACCAAAGACTACGCCGTCGCCGGTCAGCGGCCAGGAAGGTCCCATGGAATCCATTGATCTGGGGGAACTCGTGGGCCAGGCCGGAACGCCGCGCCCCGGGGGACGTCGAAACAGGAGACGATTCCGCCGCGCCCCGTCGAAATCACGTGGCCCGAAACACGGCGGTTGAAACACTGTATCGGCGCGCACGTCGACATGAGAATTCTGGTCGGCGGCGACGGGAAGATCCAGAAAGTCGAACCGCAGGCCAACGACCTGCCGCCCGACTGCCTGCGCTCCGCCCTGGACGCGGCCGCCAAGATCAAGTTCGCTCCCGGCAAGGTCGACGGTAAACCCGCGACACTGTGGGCTCAGGTGCGAATCGACTTCGAGGAAAAGCGCTGAGGGCTACCAGACTTCCCGGCCGCGCCACACGTCGAAGACGCGCAGCGTTCGATCGGCGAATTCCCCGATCACTTCGGGATATCCATCGCCGGTTAGATCCGCGAGCGACAGGCGGTCGCCGAACGGCTGGTCGGTCTGGAACTGGATGTTGAAGAACCGGCTGTCCACGATAATGCCCGAGTTGAGCACGATCTCCAGTTGCGGATCGTCGTCGACATTCCCGATCACCATGAACGTTGCGATCATGTTCGTCGTGCTGCTCCACTGCAGGTTGCGATTGTACCCGTCGAAGATGTAGAGCTTGTCGTCCGCCAGTATCGCGACCTCGAGTTGCTTGTCGCCGTCGAGATTCGCAACGGCCATGTGGTCGATTCGCGAATAGTGCTGCTGCAGGTTTTCCCATTCCAGTTCGTACTTGGCCAGATCGTAGATCAGGATGCGTCCGGCGAACGTGCTGATGAGAAGCTTCTTTCGCCCGTCGCCGTAGAGGTCGCACACGATCAGTGCCGTCGCTCGCGAGCCGAGCGTCGTCGTCTCCCACTGGAGCTTCAGCACGCCGTTTTCCACCGCATACACATGGACGTGGCCGGGCCGGTCCGCATAGATGAACCGGTAGTCGTCCTGCCCCGGCGTGCCCGTCTCCGTGGCCAGCGTGTACTTCTTTACGATGTTGGAGAACGCCTGGATGTCGAGCGACGTCGTGGCGGCCTTCCCGGCACTGCAGGCAAGCGAGGCTGCCGCGAGGCACGCGGCGATGATCACGCGGTTCATATCGGCTCCTTCCGCGATTCCGTAACGCGAGCTCGTCAGAGCGCGATGCCGCTCACGAGCGACCGCACGTGCTCCACGGACGCGTCGAGAAGACGACGCTCATCCGGCAGGAGCTTGATCTCGATCACGCGCTCCACCCCGCCCGAACCCACCACCACGGGGACGCCGACGTAGAGCCCGTCGACGCCGTACTCACCCTCGAGACACGCCGCGCACGCCAGCACGCGTTTCTGATCCCTCAGGTAGGACTCGGCCATGCTGATCGCGGCCGCCGCGGGCGAATAGAATGCACTTCCCGTCTTGAGCAGCTCGACGATTTCGCCGCCGGCGAAGCGCGTTCTCTTGACGATCCGATCAATGACGTCCTGCGACATCAGATCCGGAAGCGGAATCCCGGCCACCGTGCAATAGCGCGGCAGTGGAACCATCTCGTCGCCATGTCCGCCGAGGACGAACGCGGTGACGTCGCGGACGCTGACGCCGAGTTCCATCGCGACGAACGTGCGGAAGCGCGCCGAGTCCAGCACGCCGGCCATTCCGACCACATGCGACCGTGGAAATCCGGTGATGTGCTTCATCGCGAATACCATCGCGTCCAGCGGGTTGGAGATCACGATCACGAACGCCTTGGCGCAGTGCGTGCGCACGTTGGTGGCGACGGTCTTCATGATGTCGAGGTTCTTGTTGAGGAGGTCGTCGCGACTCATTCCCGGCTTGCGCGGAAAGCCCGCGGTCACGATGACCACGTCGGCGCCGGCAAGATCCTTGTAGTCGTTGGTGCCCGTGATGTCGACGTCGTAACCGCCGACCGGGCGAGATTCCATGAGGTCGAGCGCTTTTCCCTGGGGCATTCCCTCGACGACGTCGTAGATGACGACGTCTCCGAGTTCCTTTTGCGCCGCCAGCAGGGCGAGCGTGCCTCCGATCTGTCCTCCGCCAATCAACGCGATCTTGGGCCGGGCCATGACATATACTCCTTCGATAGTCGGGGGTTGGTGGTGGCGGCCGGAGCCGGCGCGCGCGTTCCGACGAGCCGGCGGTCTCCGCGACACCGTTTCTCTCGGTGTCCAGATGGGCGCGAGTATACATGGTGCCCCGACGGGGCGACCAGCCCTTTCGGCGTTGTCGCCTGCACCGCCCGGTCCTATACTTCGGATTACGCTCCGTTGTCCTCTTCCCTGGAGTTGAGTCCATGTACACGATCACGCGCGGCGCCCGCCGCTTGCTTGTGGCCGCTGCCGGTCTCGCGACCGTTGCGACGCTGCTGTGGGTCGGCTGCGGAAGCAACAATTCGACGAGTCCCGAGCAACCCACACCGTTCACCGGCACCATCCACGTTCAGGACGATCGCTTCTCCCCCGCCGCAGTCACGATCACCGTGGGTGACAGCGTGACGTGGCGATGGGAGGGAACCCACGCGCACTCGGTCACGCAGGGAACGACCCCCGACGCGGCGGAGGATTCGTTGCGGCTGTTCGATTCGGGGATCAAGACTCACGGGCACATTCGGCTGGCGGTTCACGGACCGCGGGCACGTTCCCTACTTTTGCCGGCCTCATTTCTCGATCGGGATGAAGGGAACGATCACGGTCAAGACGCCATGATCATCGCGGCGACCGGCCTCGGCCGGCCCCCCGCGGGCCAGCCACGCACGCGCCAATGGATCATTGACGCCATGACCTGAATTCTGTTAGACTTAGCGCCGACTATCAATCCGGCGCGGGCTCGCCCTCAGCCCGCGCGTATGCTCCGGGCTGACCGCCACATCTATTATCGGAAAGCGCTCATCATGAAACTGTCTCGCAGCTTGTATGTGATCGCGGCCTGTTTCCTGTCCGCCGCGCTCTCCTGTTCCGATAACGGAACCAGTCCCCCGCCGGACGAGAATCAGCCCGCACCGATCGGCACCATTTTCACCTGGGCCGGCACGGGTCACGCGGGTTTCAACGGCGACGGCAAGGACCGCCGTAGTACCGAACTCTACTGGCCCCAGGACATCGCGTTCACGCCGACGCTCGGCGTGTACATCTCCGACTGGAACAACCATCGGATCCGCCGCGTCAACGCGGACGGAACCATCCAGACAATCATTGGAACACCCAGCATCGGCGACGGACCACCCTACCCCAACGAGGGCGGCGACGTGGCCACCGGCTGGCCCGGCACCGAGTGCGACCTCAACCACCCGACCCAGACGCTCGAACGCAAGAACGGCATGCTGTTGATCGTGTGCTGGCACAACCACAAATTGCGCGAATGGGATCCGAACACCGGTCTTGAACGCGTGATCATGGGTCGTGGACCAGGCTGCACCGGCGATGGCGGCCCGGCATCGGCGCCGACCGCGCTGTTGAGCCAGGAAGCCAAGGCGGTCGAGGCGTCCGACGGCACACTCTACATCAACGATCAGCGCAACCAGTGCATTCGCAAAATCGATCCCAGCGGGATCGTTTCGAGCGTGGTGAGTCAGGCGTGCGACCCGGCGAACCCCACGCACGATCCGAACATCTTCAAGCCGGGCGGCTACACGGGCGACGGCGGCGCGCCGAGCGACGCCCAGATCAGCCAGCCCACCGGCCCCAATCCCAATCCGCCGGGCGGTGGACTCGCGCTCGATGCGCAGGAACGCCTGTACATCGCCGATACCAATAACAACTGTATTCGTCGCGTCGACTTTCAGAGCGACCTGATCGAGACCGTCGCCGGCACCGGCGTAGCCGGGTACTCCGGCGACGGCGGCGACCCGAAAGTGGCGACGCTACGCACGCCGCTCGGAATCGCGTTCGGTCCCGACGGCAAACTGTACATCGCCGACTGCGACAACAACGTTGTGCGCGCCGTCGACTTCGACGCCAACGTGATTACCACCGTCGCGGGAACGGGTGTGAAGGGTTACTCGGGTGATGGGGGCCCGGCGACCCAGGCCAAGCTCGCGCTTCCGTACAGCGTGAGTTTCGACGCGGGCGGCGACCTGTACATCTGTGACACGTACAATCACCGCATTCGGCGCGTGAAGATGCACGAATAAGGAGCACCGATGAGAACGCACTGGATCAATCGCTCAATCGCACTCGTTGCATCACTGACCGCGCTTGCTCTGCTGAGTTGCGGCGGCTCGAACAATCCGACGGCTCCTCCGCCCACCGGAAATACCACGCCGCAGCCCGGGCATGCCTACATCTGGGCCGGGACGGGCGTTCCCGGTTACGGCGCGCTGGGTAAGGCGCCGCTCAAGACGCAACTGTACTGGCCGCAGAACGTCGTGTTCGGGCCGGACGAGACACCGTACGTGCTCGACTGGAACAACCACCGCGTGATCGCGCTCGACGCCGCCGGTCACTTCAAGCTGATCGTTGGCGTGGCCGACGGCGACTTCGGCGATCCGTGCATCGGTTACACCGACTGTCAGGGCGTCGATGCCACCAACGCCAAGCTCAACCATCCGACCCAGGTCGCGTTCGACCCGGCCAACGGGGACATGATTCTGTGCGCATGGCACAACTCGGAGATCTTCCGCGTTCACCTCGCCACGCAAACGATGGACCGCATATGCGGCGACGGCTCGCGCGGCTATAACGGCGACGAGCAGCCCGCCTCGTCGGCGTACACCGATCTGCCGGTGTCGGCCAAGTTCGACCCGCAGGGTCGCCTGGTGTTCGCGGACCAGGCCAACCAGGTGATCCGTATGATCGACGAGAACGGCATCATTCATACGATCGCCGGCACCCCGCCGATCTTCAACGGCACCGTATGGCAGAAGCAGCCGGGCTTCGACGGCGACGGCGGCGACGCGCTGGACGCCCATCTGCACTTCGAGGTTGGACAGGTCGCCGACCCCAGCGGACGCATCTGCTATGACGCCGTCGGCAACCTCTACATCGCCGACAGCCAGAACCATTGCATCCGCCGTGTGGATACAAGCGGGATCATTACCCGGTTCGCCGGCGACGGACTGGGTTCCGGATTTGAAGGCGACGGCGGTCCGGCGCTGTCCGCGAAGCTCTACGAGCCGCGCGACGTGTGCTTCGACTCGCAGGGCAACCTGCTGATCGCGGATACCGGAAACCACGTGATCCGCATGGTGGACACCAGCGGTAACATCAGCACGGTCGCCGGGCAGTATCGCGCCGGCGGACCCGACATCGCGCCCCTGACCGGCGACGCGGTGCTCGCGGAAAACGGATACCTGGCGTCGAACATCCATCTGACCGCGCCGTACGGCGTGTCGGTGGACTCGAAGGACAACATCTGGATTTCGGACACGGGCAACCACGTGATCCGGATTCTGTATCGCTGATCCGCCTGCGACCGAACCGGGCGCCGAGAAACAGAAGCGCGCTTCCCTCTTCGGAGAGAAGCGCGCTTTTTTTGCGCCCGGAGTTCCGGTCGACACAGGGGCTTACTTGACGAGAATCATCTTGCGGGTAAGCGTCGTATTGCCCGCGACATTCATCCGGTAGAAATACACGCCCGTCGACACGCCAATGCCGCGATCGTCGCGCCCGTCCCAGGTGACATCCTGGATCCCGGCGTCACGCGTTTCATTCACCAGCGTTCGAACCAGCCGTCCGGCCGTGTCGTAGACGCGAAGCACCACCGGCGCCGCGGCCGGAAGACTGAAGCGGATGGTCGTCGTCGGGTTGAACGGATTGGGCCGGTTCTGATCGAGCGTCACCGACGTCGGGCCCGCCTTGACGTGCGCCGTTGCGGAGCGGGCTTCGACGCCGTTGTCGCGCACGACCACCAGCGCGTAGTCGTATTCGCGACCCGGGACGACGCCCGTGTCGACGTAGGTGCCGTCCGTCGACGTGCCCACACTCGCGACCGTGGCGAACGACCCGCCGGCCTCGCGGCGTTCGAGTCGCACGTCCATCAGCGGACGGTATGCCTGAAAGCGCCAGTCGACGCGAACGTCGTTGCCGTCGCGATGCACGGCCATCCGGTCGAACACCACGGTGTTGCGACCCGGCCTGGTCCACGTCGCCACGTACGGGATATCGTGCCCGCCCGCGTGCAGGAAGTTGCCGCCGACCCATAACACGCCGTCATGGAGCGCCACCACTTTGGTCTGGTCGTCGACGCCGCTGCCGAGCGGCTGCCAGTCGCTTCCGTCCCACGTCGTCACGTAGTTGACCATCTTGCCGCCGGCGGTCGTGAACGTGCCCGCGACGTAGACCTGGTCGATGTCGACCTCGATCGCGCGCACGTTGGGCACGCCGGGTCCGCCCAGACCGGTGCCGAATGCGTGCCACGCCTTACCGTCCCATTTGGCGATGTGGTTCGCGGGCTTTCCGCCGGCCTGTGTGAACGCGCCGCCAACGAGCAGTGCTCCGTCGTGCACGGTGATGTTCGTCACCAGATCGTTGACGCCGGTCCCGAGACCTTCCCATTGATCACCGGTCCATTTCGCGATGTAACTGACCGCGACGTCGCCGGCGTGATCGAAGTAGCCGCCCACGTAGACGGCATCGTCGGTGGCAACCAGCGCGAGTGCGCGCGCGCGCGGACTCAGGCTTCCGCCCACGTCGTGCCACGCCTGACCGTCCCAACGCGCGATGGCCTGCGCCTTGACGCCGCCAGCGGTTGTGAACTCGCCGACCGCAAACACGTCGCCGTTGGGCGCGACGGCGATGCCCCGCACCGCGCGGTCCATCCCGGTGCCGAGAGACACCCATTGCTGCGAGGCGAAATCGAAGCGGCCGATGTTGGACGCGGGAGCGAGTCCGAGCCGGTCGAACATGCCACCCGCATACAGGCACCCTTCGCCGAGACGGATCACGTGAACGAGACCCATGTCGTAGGTGCCGACGCCCGTTCCCAGCGTGTGCCAGGCGTTGTCACTCCAGCGCGCGATGTACAGCGCCTTGGTCGCGCATACGGACGAGAAGTTGCCGCCCATGATCAGGCTGCCGTCGTAGGGCACGATGGCGTCGGTGTATTCGTCGGGCCCGCCGGTGTGAAACGGGTCGGTCCAGTAGACGTCGTCGGGGTCGGTCTGCGCGAGAGTGGCCACGGGCAGCGCGAGTAACAGACTCGCGGCGGGTACTGCGAGACAACGGCGAAAATCCATTGTGCTCACCCTGGCGCGTCAACGAGGCAGGTGTGTGCCGTCCACCCAACGGTGGACGCGCACGCATTCGTTTTGGACCCGGTAATTATAGCAGAGTCGCCCCGCCCACCGACAACAGAAATGTTCGGTGTTACTGAACAGTAAAACCGTTGCCCGCTCCTCGCGCCGGTGCTAGTGTCACCGTAACCCTAACTCGCTGGAGATGTTGCGTGTCCTCGCTTCCCTTTAACCGCATGTCGCCCGCCGTGCTGGACGAGCTGCGTCACCGGATCGGCGCCGACTGCGTCCATACGGACGTTGACTCTCTGGACCTCGCCGCGTCGGACGAAACCGAGGACCTGTCGTATCGCCCGGACGTCGTGGTCACCCCGAGAACCACCGAAGCGGTGGCAGCCGTCATGCAGCTCGCGACCCGCGAGCGCATTCCGGTGACGCCCCGCGGAGCGGGAACCGGCCTTTCCGGCGGCGCCCTGCCCGTCCACGGCGGCATCGTGCTGTCCACGCGCGCGCTCGACCGCATCATCGAGATCGACACGGCTAACCTGATGGCCGTGGTCGAGCCCGGCGTGATCACGCAGGTGTTCCAGGAAGCGGTCGAAGCGAAGGGGCTGTTCTATCCCCCGGACCCGGCGAGCCGCGGGAGTTGCTTTCTCGGCGGCAACCTCGCCGAATGCTCGGGAGGACCCCGGGCCGTCAAGTACGGCGTCACGCGCGACTTCGTGACCGGAATCGAAGCCGTACTCCCCGGCGGCGACATCGTCCATCACGGCGGGAAGTTGCTCAAGAACGTCACCGGTTACAACCTCACGCAACTGATCATCGGCTCCGAGGGCACGCTCGCCGTCATCACGAAGATATTCTTTCGCCTCCTGCCCCTGCCGCGCCACCGCATGATGCTGCTCGTTCCGTTTCCCGACCTCGAATCGTCGGCACGCGCCGTCCCCGCGATCATGCACGCCGGCATCATCCCTTCGGTGCTGGAATTCATGGAACGCGACGCGATCGAAATCACCGAACGCCACCTGGGCGCCGCATTTCCCAATTCGGGCGCCGCGGCCCACCTGATGCTTGAACTCGACGGCGGCGATGAAGCCGTCATCCAGCGCGACGCGGAGCGCGTCGCCGAGATCGTTCTCGAGAACGGCGCCACTGACGTACTGGTTGCAGACACGGACACGAAGATGAACGAGATATGGGCGATGCGCCGGGCAATCGGCGCAGCCGTGAAGTCCGAGTCGACGTACAAGGAAGAAGACACCGTGGTCCCGCGAAACCAGCTCGTCCCGCTGCTTCTGGGCGTGAAGGAGATCGCCCGTCGGCACGACATCCGCACCGTGTGCTACGGGCACGCAGGAGACGGGAACCTGCATGTGAACATCCTCAAGATGGACATGAGCGAGGAACGGTGGAACCGCGCGCTCGAACCCGCGATCCGCGAGATCTTCGAACTGACCGTTTCGCTGGGGGGACAGATATCGGGCGAACACGGGATCGGGCTCGTCCAGAAGAACTACCTGCCGATTGCGTTGACGCCCGCGGAAATCGACCTGATGCGCGCGATCAAGCACGCATTCGATCCGTACGGCATTCTCAATCCTGGAAAAATTTTTCCGGGCGAGGCTTCCGGCCCGGCGAGGACGCGCTAGTAGATCGCGTCGCTGACGGGGCTCTTGTCCTCGGGATGGTTCTGCAGCAGGTACTCGAGCGGCAGGATCTTCTTCGGTCCTTCGAAGTACGCCGCCGTAATCTTCCCCGTGTCCATCCGGATCGCGTCACACGGGCACGCTTCGACGCATAGCCCGCAGAAGACGCACTGCAGGATGTCGATGTCGAACTTGACCGGGTACTTTTCGACGCCGTCGTGGCCCGTATCCGCCGCGACGATGTCGATACACAGGGCCGGGCACGCCGTCGCGCAACAGTTGCACGCCACGCAACGCGGCGTTCCGTCCGGGCGCTGCATCAACCGATGCTCGCCGCGGAACATCGGGGGCAGCGGCTTCGCCTGCTCGGGCCACTGATAGGTCATCCCGACCCGGTTGTTCCTGAGATCGGCGATGTTGCGAATGAAGTGGGAAATCGTGATACCAAGCCCCCGGAACACCTCGCCAAGGTACGTACGTTCCCACATGGAGCGGGTCTGGTTCAGCGGTGTGGAGACGACACGGGTTGCCATGGAGTTCCTGTCGGATCGGGGCTCGTTCCAATATTCACGTACGCGTAGAATCTACCCCCATCACCGGCAATGTCAAGGCATTTCCCACGTTACGCTTTGACCTCGCCGCCGCCAACTCGTAAGATGCGCGTGTGGACCCGCGGTCGACGGTCCGGGAAATCGGCCCGGCCGGCACGCGAGCCTTCCCTCTGGAGGTCTCATGACGGATCAACGTGAAGTCCTCGATGTCGACGTCCTGTTCGTAGGCGCCGGGGCCGCGTCCCTGGCGGGCGCGCTTCGGCTGCAACAGCTGCTCGACGCGCATAACGCGCGTGTCGAACAGACCGGGCAGGGATCGGCGCTGAGCCCGATGATTGCGATCATCGAAAAAGGCAGCGAAGTGGGCGCGCATTCCCTCTCGGGCGCGGTCCTCGATCCCATCGCGCTTGCCGAACTGATCCCCGATTATCAGGAGAAGGGCTGCCCCATCGAGAAGCGCGTCGAGCGCGAAGACGTCTACTACCTGACGTCTCGCAACGCGCTCCGTTTCCCGATCGCCCCGCCGCCGCTCCGCAATCACGGGAACCTCATCATCTCGCTGGCGCGGTTCAATCGCTGGCTGGGCGGACTCGTTGAGGCCGCCGGCATCAATGTGTTCCCCGGGTTCGCCGGTGTCGAGATCCTCGAAGAGGACGGTCGCGTGGCGGGTGTGCGCACGGGAGACAAGGGCATCGACAAGCACGGAAATCGCAAACCGAATTTCGAACTGGGAATCGACCTGCGCGCCAAAGTCACCGTCTTCGGAGACGGGCCCCGCGGGTATCTCTCGAAGCAACTCATCGCAAAGCGGAATCTCAATGCCGGAAGGCCGATTCAGACGTACGAAACCGGCGTTAAGGAAGTGTTCGAGGTCCCGGCCGGCCGCGCGGACGTGGGACGGGTCATTCACACCATGGGATTTCCGTTCAAGTCGGACTGCGTTGGAGGAACCTTTATCTATACGATGGGAAACAATCTGCTTTCCATCGGGCTGGTGACGCCGCTCGACTACCACGATCCGTTCGTCAATCCGCACGAGCAGTACCAGCAGTTCAAGGAACACCCGATGATCCGCAAGCTCCTGGAGGGCGGGCGCGTGACCGCGTACGGCGCCAAGGTGATCAGCGCCGGCGGCTACTACTCGGTTCCGAAGCTCGTCACCGAGGGGGCCATGATCATCGGCGAAGCCGGAGCGCTGGTGGATATGGCGCGATTGAAGGGGGTGCATCTGGGCATGAAGTCCGGCATGCTCGCCGCCGAATCGATCTTCAACGCACTCGTCGCCGGAGACTTTTCGGAACGCGCGCTCGCGCCGTACGATGCCGCGGTGCACAAGAGCTACATCGGCAAACAGATGCGCAAGTCGCGCAACTTCCATGGCGCGATGTCGCTGGGGCTCCCGCGCGCCTTCTTCCACCTCGGCCTGCAGCAGGTCACCGGCGGGTTCGACGTCCTCTCGCACACCGTCAAAGAGGACCGCTACGCCGTGAACAGCGTTGCGGGCTACTACGGCGTCGACCGCGAACTGCCCGCGCCGCGCAAGTACGATGGTGCCGTGTTCCTGGATAAACTCGCCGACGTGTATCTGTCCGGAACGATGCACGGCGAGGATCAGCCGTCACACCTCAAGGTGCCGGACACGTCGCTGTGTTACGACACGTGCGTCGACACCTACCGCTATCCATGCAATCGCTTCTGTCCGGCGAACGTCTACGAAATGGTGACGAGCGACGCGGGTGCGCTGCGGCTGCAGATCAATTTCGCCAACTGTGTGCACTGCCAGACGTGCGACATCAAGTGCCCGCTCGACAACATCCGCTGGACGCCACCCGAAGGCGGACAGGGTCCGAACTACCAGGTGCTCTAGACACGCTCGGCTACAAACGCAAAACGCCGCCGGGTCAACATGATCCCGGCGGCGTTTTCGCGACTGTCTGTGACTGCGACGTCAGGCAGACGGCGATCCCTCCAGCGGACGCCGAACGTTGGTGTCCGCGTCGCGGATCGAACGCCAGAACCGCACGGTATCCTCGCCCTTCTTCCATGACAGATAGACGACCGTATTGTTCTGGATCGAGAAGAAGTCCACCATGCCGCGCTCCTCGTCCTTGAGGATGCAGCCGGCGTCGCGCACCGACGACCGAGCCTTTTCGATCTCGGCTTCGACCGCCTTCAACTCGTGCGTCTTGTCTTCGAGCTCCATCGAATCGCGGTTGACCTCGTCGGCGCCGCATTCGACGATGAGCTTCAGGATGGCGACTTCCTCGAGGAGCCAGAGATACCTCTGGCGATTCCGTCGGATTCTCTCGAGCGTGTTCTCCAGAAATCCGATGAGGACGTTCGCCTCTTCGACGGTGAAGAACTTGGGGTTCATTCGAACTCCTTCGACGCGACCGGGGACGGAGACCGCGACATCATGTCTCTGGTTGCCAGGAACGACCCGTGAATCGTAAGACCAATTTAGCCCTTAGCGCTTACCGACGGGCTCGGCGAGCCCGTACGATCAATACCTAGTCGTATCGTTCCCAAAAATCAAGCGCAATTCCCCGTTGTTCCTTTGTGCATTGTTTCACGCGTTTTAATCAGTTGCGCTGATAACTTCAGACATCTCTCGAAGCCCGTCGACCAAGTACTTGAATGGCAAGATCGTGGCTGATAGGCTGCCTCTCTCGATGGACACCAGGCGCTCCACCACTGGCGAGGTCGCTGCGATCCGCCCTCTCGACCTCGAGACGATCGACGTCGTCGGGTTCGATCTCGACCACACGCTCGCCCTCTACGACGATCCGGCGGTCAACGCCCTCGCGGTGCGCGCCGCGTCCCGGTATCTGGTGGACAAGCTGGGTTACCCTGGCGCCCTCGCGGAGTGGACCCCGCCCGCGAGCATGTCGGCAGGCGCCCGGTCCATCGCCATCGACTTCGGCCATGGCGCCCTGGTCAAGCTCGACGCGGCGCGGCGCGTCCGCCTGGGAAAACGCCACGGCGAGTGGATCGGCGCCGAGGAACTGACGCAAACGTATCCGGATGCAATCCCGGACACCCCCGATCGCATTCATCACATCTACTCCCCCTTCGACGTCCCGACGCTGTGGCTGTTCGAAGCGATGGCTGACGTGGGCCGCGCCCCGGGGGCGGACGACGCCGCCCGCATCTGCGGCGATGTACGCCGCATGCTGGACCTCGCCCACACCGACGGCACGCTCAAGGCGAGCCTGCGCGCGGCGCTTCCCTCGCTGGTATCCGGTCTCCCCGGCGTGCTCGAACGACTGGAGGCATGGCGGCGGTCCGGCAAGCGGCTGTTCATCGCGACGAATTCCGAGCGCGACTACGCCACCGCCGTCCTCGATCACGCGCTCGGCGCGCACTGGCGAGAGGTGTTCGAGGTCGTGGCGGTCTCGTCGCGAAAACCGGCGTTCTTCTCGGATCCCTCTCGCTCGACCCAACCTGTGGTTTCGTCGGCCGGCCGCGCGACCATCGTCGAGGGGGCCAGTGCACTCGCAATCGAGACGATGCTGGGCGTCGCGCGTGAGCGCATCCTCTACGTCGGTGACAACGCCCGCGCCGACACGCGCCCGGCGCGCGTGCGCGGGTGGCGGACTGTTCACGTGGTTTCCGAACTCAGTCAACGGGACGAAGACCTCGACGGCTGGGGAGCGGCTCTGGCGCACCGGGGCGCTCCCACGTGGTTCGCCCGGCTCATCCATGACCATGCCGACGCCGTGTGCGATCGCGCCGATCGATTGCTGTCGGGGTCGCCGCTCTCGCGACTGGACCCGGCCGCGGACCTCGACGCGCTGTCGACATTCCGCGAAAGCCCTTGACACTGAGCGTGTTCCGACGCGACCATAGGCGCACTTCTGACCCTTTTCCCGGAGCGTTGACCATGGGCATCGAAAGAGAACTGACCCTGTTTCCCGGAACACTCCTCGCCGACCGGATCGCCTCGGGTTCGCGCGCGGGACGCATCGCGATCGGCATCGCGCTGTCGCTCTTGTTCGCCGGACTGACGGTCGTCGGGGCCAACATCGTGATCCCAATCCAGCCGGTTCCGATCACCCTGCAAACGCTCTTTGTGCTGCTCGCCGGAGCCTCTATCGGTCTTGGCTGGGGTTCGCTCAGCCAGGCGATCTACCTCGGCCTGGGTGTGGCTGGCGTGCCCGTGTTCGCGAGCGGCGCGGCCGGAACCGCGGTGTTCGGAGGTCCAACCGCCGGCTATCTGCTCTCGTTTCTCGTGGCACCGCTTGTCGTCGGGTGGTTGCTTCGCCGTTCGTTATCGACGGCGTGGCAGGTCTTCGCGTTCGTCGTCGGAACGGCCGTGATCTTCCTGTCCGGTGTGACGTTTCTGACGCTGTTCATCACGCACGACCTCGGCCAGGCACTGGCCGTCGGTCTGGTTCCCTTCCTGCCCGGGGCCATATTCAAGATCATCGCCGCGGTCTCCATCCACCGCTCATCTCAGGCATTGATACGACATTACCGTCGTTCTGCCGACTGAGCCGACGGGCCTCCCGCGGGGTCGGTTGTGGCATGCATATTGCCCCGATACGGGGCCATGGATCGCCTCCGCATATTCGCCGGCCCCGCCCTGATCGCGGCCGCCACCATCGCGCTGAGTTCGTGCGCGTCGTCTCACGCCGGGAAACCGGCGACGACCGACGTTTCCGTCGGAGACGACAGCGACTTTGCGGAACTGCGCACGACCGACCAGATGCATGCCGAGATCGCGCGCCTCCGCATCGAGCGCGATCGCCTTTCCGAAACGAATACGCTGCTCCAGGAAGAGCTGGAGTGGGCGCACGACGACTTGCGGCTGGTCGAAAGGCAGTTCGTGACCTTCGAGGAGCGTTTGACGTCCGGCTATGGAAAAGCGTCGGCCGTGGCCGCGGCGGCGGAGGCGCGAATGCGCTTCGATGCGACGCGCACCAAATATCCGACGCTGCCCGACTCGACCGAGCAGGACCTCAAACAGTTGATGGACACGTCAGACAATCTGATCCGCAAGGGCAACTACCCCGCGGCGCTGTTCTTCGCCGACCGCGCCAATCACACCATGATCGGCTTCGAGCGCCGGCAGCACCTGGATCGCGGCTCGGTGTCGCGTTCGGTGGCCGTCTCGCGGGCGAACCTCCGGGAGGGTCCGGGCCAGTACTACCCCGTCGTCGCACAGCTGGCCGAGGGTCAGGTCGTCGTCTGCATGGACGAAATCGGCGACTGGTACCACGTCAAGACGCCGACCGGCTCCGTCGGCTGGATGCACACGTCGCTCCTGCACTAAGCGGCCACGCCGCGCGGGCGCGGCACTCGATCCGCTCGTTCAACAGGATGAAAACAGGGTTCCCGACTACGTGAGAGCGTAGTGGACGCAGTTCTTGCCGGCGGCTTTCGACTGGTACAGCGCACGGTCGGCGGCATTGAAGAACTCACGACGGTTGCCGCGGAACACCGACACGCCGATGCTCACGGTCACCTTGAGGACGATGTCGGTGTCGGCCACGTTGAAGCGGATGGCTTCGATCGAGGCGCGCACCTTCTCGGCTACCTGCTGGACACCGCTTTCGTCGGTATCGGGCAGCAATACCGCGAACTCCTCGCCGCCGTACCGGGCCACGATGTCGGTGTCGCGGATCGTGTCCCGCAGAACGGTTGCGATGGTCTGGAGCAGGAGGTCGCCCACCGAGTGTCCGAACTTGTCATTGACGCGTTTGAAGTCGTCGAGGTCGAGAAGCACCAGCGCCAGGTTCCCGCTGTGGAGGTTGACGCGCGTCAATTCCGTATTCAACAGGTTCCAGAAGTGGCGGTGGTTGAACAGCCCGGTCAGTCCGTCCGTAACGGACAGTTTCTCGAGACGATCGTTCATCTCCTGCAGCCGGTCGTTCTGGCTGTTGAGCATCTTGTTCTTGTACTGAAGTTCGGCCTGGGACAGCGTAATCTTCATCGCCATCTCGTTGAACGTCTCGATCATCATTCCAATTTCGTCGTCGGCGCCCTTGGGGATCTTCACGCCCACCAGGCCCTCGTTGATACGCCGTGCGCCGATCGAGAGGCCGTGGATCGGCTTGAGGATGGACTGTGCGATACGAAGCGCCGCCAGGATGGCGATGGCGCCGACACCGAGGACGGCCATCCAGATGCGACGCTGCGCGTCGATCACCGGCGTCATCGCGTAGCGATAGTCTTCTTCGTATACCAGCCACCAGCCGAGTTCCTCGATGTGCACCTGGCTGTGGAACACGGTACGGCCGTCGTAGGTCTGGCGCCGTTCCACCGTGATCGGTCCGTTCTGGCGCGTGGGAACCTGCATCGCCTCGGTGCCCACGACGCGGCTGGATGCGCTCCGAGGTTGTGTCAGCAAGCGCCCCTGTTCGTCGAGCACGAAGAGGTCGCCACCGGCCCCAAGCTTGACCTCGGAGAGCATCCCCTCCAGGTCGGACAGGCCAACGCGAGCGGCGAGCCATGACTGCCGGGTCCGTTCGACGGTGCTGTCGCGCGCGGCGACGAAGAACCACTGGTGCGCACGACCCGATGATACGATCGGGCGCGACACGCCCGGTTCGAATCCGGTCTCGCCGATCTCCGACCACGCTTCGGCCGCGGCCTGCGACGCCTCCGCGTGAGACTCGGCGGTGGACGCGACGAGTTGCCCTCCCGCTCCCAGAACGATCAGTTCCTCGTAGATGGGATAGCTGGGTTTGACAAGGCGCAGGAAGTAGCCGACCTGCGCACTCGCCGCGGCCGTCTCGCCGTGGTTCTGATCCAGAGCCGCACGATTGACGTTATCGCGAAGCGTCTGCGCCTGCGCGAGACGCTGGAGTTCGCTTAGCTGCTGACTGTGGAACAGGCGAAGGCGAGTCATCGTCGTCGTCAGGGTCGACGGGAACTTGTCCTTCATGCGTTCGGTGAGAAACACGCCCGTACTGTGCGTGGTGGCGAGACCCACCACGAAAGACGTCACAATCACGCTGCAGGCCACGAGCAGTGTGATCTTGGCCGAAAAACTCTTCTGAATTTTGCCGACGATGCGAAGCATGTACCGGAGACCTTCCCCCACGTGATGGTGCCGGGACGGCGTGAGCAAGAACGGTACACAAATCGCTGGTATCGCATCGGTTCCGGGAATTTCCCGGCGACGTTACGACTGGGAACGTAAAGAAATCGCGGGGACGCATGAGGCATCCCCGCGATTCCGCGGAACGTCCCCGGACAAACCGGACTCAGGCAAAGGCGAGACGGATGAGGGCTTTTTGCTCCAGTGAGTGCGCCTTCGCGGAACCGGTCGCCGGGCTCGAACTCTCGTAGCGCTTGATGCTGGTGATGTGGCGCTCGCCCACCAGCGACTTCAGGAGCGGGCGCATGTAGCGCAACGCGCCCATGTTCGCCGGTTCCTCCTGGACCCAGACGACCTTGGCGGTGTCGGGATACCGCTTCAGCTCGGCCGCCAGTTCTTTCTCCGGGAACGGATAGAACTGTTCGACCGTCACGATGGCGCGATCCATCGCCCCCCGGTTCGCGCGTTCGGCGCGCAGTTCGTGGGCGATCTTCCCCGAGCAGAGCAACACCACGCGGACGTCTTTCGCTTCGTGGTCGCCCAGCACCGGCTGAAACGCGCCGCTCGCGAGCTCGTGGACGTCCGAGCACGCCGATTCCACGCGCAGCACGCTCTTCGGCATGAACGATATCAACGGCTTTCGCCAGGTTCGCAGCACCTGGCGGCGCAGCAGATGGAAGTACTGCCCCGACGTCGATGGCTGGCAGATCTGCATGTTGTCCTGCGCGGCGAGTTGCAGGAACCGTTCGATCCGGGCGCTGGAATGTTCCGGTCCCTGCCCCTCGTGTCCGTGCGGGAGCAGGAGGACGAGTCCGGACAGCAGGTTCCACTTGTCCTCGCCGGCGCTGACAAACTGGTCGATGATGATCTGCGCTCCGTTGGCGAAGTCGCCGAACTGCGCTTCCCACAGAACGAGTGCGTCGGGAAATTCGCGACTGTACCCGTACTCGAAACCCATGGCCGCCGCTTCGCTCAGCGGCGTGTCGACCGCGACGAACGGCGCCTGACCGGCGGCGATGTGCGCGATGGGCACATAGTCGGCGCCCGTCTCGAAGTCGATCAGCGCCGCATGACGGTGGTTGAAGGTACCGCGGCGCGAATCCTGGCCGGTCAGTCGTACCCGGATGCCCTCGGTCACCAGCGACCCGAACGCAAGCGCTTCCGCCATTCCCCAGTCGACCTTGCGCTTGCCCTCGAACATCTCCACGCGCTGTCCGAGGAGCTTGGCGATTTTCGGATGCGGCGTGAACCCCTCGGGAACGCGCGTGATGCTCGTACCGATCTCCACGAGTCGCTCCATGGGGACCGACGTGTCAACCTCGTAACGCGCGTCGTAGAGTCCGCCCTGATAGCGTCCCCAGAATTCGGGGAGCTTCCAGAACACCGGTCGCTTCTGGTATGCCCGTCCCTTTTCCTGTCCCTCGCTGAGTCCCGCCGTGGCGCGTCCCTTCATCTCGTCGATGGTCGCCTCGTCGACGCCCAGGCGGGCGGCGTAGACCTCCCATGCCAGCGGATGCTCCGCGATTTTGGCGTAGAGGCGCGGCTGTGTGATCGTCGGGTCCTCGATTTCGCTATGCCCGTAGCGGCGAAAACCGATGATGTCGACGAGCACGTCGCTCTTGAACCGGTAGCGATATTCCGCGGCAAGTTTGCCCGCCCACCAGACCGCCTCCGGTTCCTCCGCGTTGACGTGGATGATCGGGATTGAAAGCCGCTTCGCCGTGTCCGACGAGAAGCGCGAACTGTGCAACACCGGCGGCGTCGCCGTGAATCCGACGAAGTTGTTGACGATCACGTGGACCGTTCCGCCGACGGTGTAGTGATTCAGGTCGGCGAAGTTCAGCGTCTCCGATGTGATGCCCTGCCCCGCGAACGCCGCGTCGCCGTGCAGCGTGACCGGAAGCAGCTTGTCCGTTCCCGATGCGCCCCACCGCTCCTGACGCGCGCGTGTGCGCCCCATGATCACGGGGTCGACGGCTTCCAGGTGACTGGGATTCGTCGACAGATGAATTTCGATCTTCTGCCCCGAGCGCGTCTGGTGGATGCCGGTCGCGCCAATGTGATACTTGACGTCGCCGCTTCCCAGGACGCTGCGCGGGTCCACGTCCTCGATTCCCGCGAAGATGTCCTCGGTCGGGATATTGATGATGCTCTTCATCACGTTGAGTCGGCCGCGGTGGCTCATCGCGATGTACATGTATTCCGCGCCCAGTGCCCCCGACTGGTCGAGGATACTGTCGAGCAGCGGAATCAGGCCCGCGACGCCTTCGATCGAGAACCGTTTGCTCCCGACGTACTTCAAGTGGAGGAACTTCTCGAACAGTTCCGTTTCCATCAGACGCGAGAGAATCCACCGCTCGTCGACCTTCGGCGGGCCCGCCTCGATCGCCTCACGCAGCCAGTCGACGCGGTCGCGCTCGACCATGTGCATGAATTCGAACCCGATTGGACCGCAGTAGATCGAACGCCAGCGCGCCGCGTCGTCCGCGTTCGCCACCGCGATCGCGTCGGCGAGATCCGGGTGTTCGACCGCTTCCAGGCGGCCCAGCGGATCCAGGTTCGAGAGGAGGTAACCCCAGCGACGGAATGCGTCGGCCAGGGGATCAGCCGCGGACGCGGCGACGGGAGCGCCGACCGCATGGGAGGATCGAGAGTTGCTCATGAAAACGACACCTGTGTTGCGACCAAGCGCCCGGTCGCGGCGCCGCTTTGACGCCGTCCGCATAACCACCGGACACAAAAAATCGGCATGCCGACGCCGGAAACGACGCGGGCAGCCTCTCAACAGCAGCCGTAACCGCTTTGCCGGTTACAATTAACACAGCTCTTTCTGGAGTGTCAAACGGCGCTTCCGGGCTGCCGGCGAGCCACCGTCGTCGCGATGGATCGGCGAAGAAATCGCGAACTGATTTTAGCACAACGGGATAGCAACTCAATCCAAAATCCATATTGATCGCCGATACCCGCCATGCTATTGTAACGATCCCTGCACTATGGCGTTCAATTCTTGAGCGCTTGAAAGAGATCCCGGGCTTCGCTCGGGATCTTTTTTTGCTTACCGGTAGCGCCGCGTCGGCTCGGGAACGTTGTCGAGAATCTCGTCGATCGCGCGCATCACGTCCGGCGTGAGTTTGGCGACGACGTCGATCGCGCCCATGTTCTCCCGGACGTGTTCGGGGCGCGTAGCACCGGTGATCGCGCTGCTCACTCGCGGGTTCCGGATGCACCACGCAATTGCAAGCTGTGCGCGCGAGCAGCCGAGATCCGACGCGATCGCCTTGAGCTGTTTCACTTTCCTGATCTTCGGTTGCGCGGCGTCTCCCGCCAGTTCGTCGCGAAGCCATTCCATTCCCGGTAGACTCGCGCGCGTTCCCGTCGGCATCCCGTCGTCGTACTTTCCGGTGAGCAACCCGCTGGCCAGCGGACTCCAGATTGTCGTCCCGATGCCCAGTTCATCGTAGAGCCGGGCGTACTCGCGTTCGACGCGATCGCGGTGCAGCATGTGGTACTGCGGCTGCTCCATCGACGGCGCGATCAAATGCTCCCGCTTCGCGACGAGTGCGGCTTCCATGATCTGGTCGGCGCTCCACTCGCTCGTTCCCCAGTAGAACGCCTTGCCCTGATCGATCGCGTGATTCATCGCGCGCACCGTCTCCTCGATTGGCGTTTCGGGGTCAGGCCGATGGCAGAAGAGCAGGTCGACGTAGTCCATCTGCAGGCGCCGGAGCGACGCGTCGACGCCTTCCTGGATGTGCTTGCGCGAAAGGCCGCGGTCATTGGGCCCGGTGCCGCCCCAGAAGATCTTGGTCGAGACGACGATGTCGCTGCGCTTCCATCCGGCTTTTCGAATCACGTTGCCCATGACCGTCTCGGCCTTGCCCGAGGCGTACGCTTCCGCGTTGTCGAAAAAGTTCACGCCGGCGTCGTAGGCGGCGGTCATGCACTCCCGGGCGACGTCCTCGCCCACCTGCGACCCGTACGTCACCCAGGCGCCCAGAGACAGCACCGAGAGGCGAATTCCGGATTTCCCCAGATGTCTGTATTCCATCGCGATCGATGTCCTTTCGCGTTGACCATTTGACGCGGACACGGTTTGCAAGCACTATACGAAATCTCGGCGTTCCCCGCCCGTGTGGCAGGAGGTGTCATGCAGCCCAAAGTCATCGCTTTCGCCGCGAGCCTGCGTGAAGGCTCGTTCAATCGGCGCCTGTGCCGCGTCGCTGTCGGCGAACTATCCGCGGCCGGCGCCGCCGTTACCGAACTCGATCTGCGCGAGTATCCGCTCCCGCTGTACGATGCGGACGTCGAAAAGTGGGACGGCGTGCCGGAAAATGCCCTGCGGCTGAAGGACGTGTTCGCCGCGCACGACGCAATCGTCATGGTCTGTCCCGAATACAACGGCAGCGTGACTCCGCTGTTCAAAAACACGATCGACTGGGCATCGCGTGCGGTCGGCGGAACGCCTGGACTCGCGTGGGCCCGCAACAAACCGGTCGCGCTGTTGTCGGCGTCCAACGGAGCACTGGGCGGGCTTCGCGGGCTGTATCATGCGCGCTGGGTGTTGCAGACGATCGGCGCGCTCGTGCTTCCGCAGCAGAAGGCGCTGTCGAGGGCGGCGACCGCCTTCGACGCCGACGGCCGACTCGTCGATGAGAAGGAACTCGAGGCGGTTCGCGCCGTCGTACGTTCGCTCGTCGACATCGCCGGCAGGCTCAAACAGTAAAGAGTTCGGCGCTCCATTCGATGCCGAGTTCGCCGGGCGGCGCCATGTAACCGAGGAGGGCGGACGCGGCCACCACCGAGGGACTCGCGAGGTACCCCTCGCCTCCGACACCCATGCGGTTCTGCCAGTTGCGGTTGAACGACGTGATTGCGCGTTCACCGCGACGCAGCGCGTCCGGGCCCTGCCCGAAGCACGGACCGCACCACGAGTCGCGGATCTGTCCGCCGACCGAGCGCAGCACGTCGGCGACCGACTCCCCGCCCAGCCGCGGGTCCGGGAGTTCGATCTGGCGCTTCACCCCGCCCGAGCCCGGGAACACCACCAGCGCAACGGTGGCCTTCTTGAAGCCGGCTTCGCGCGCCTGACGAACCACCAGCGCCGCCTGCAGGAGATCGTCGTAGCTTCCGTTGGTGCACGACCCGATAAACGCCTTGTCGAATGTCAGACGCTCGCGGGCGATTTCCGTCGCCGGAAACGCGTTGCCCGGGCTGAACGGTCGCGCCACCATCGGAACGACGCCGCTCAAATCCAGCGACTCGTCGATTTCGTAGCGTGCGTTCTCGCCGGGCGCGATGCGCGGATACGGCAGTGCACCGAACCCCTTCGATGCGTACCATGCCTCGGTGATCTCGTCCGCCGCGAAAATACCGTTGAGCGCCTCCCCCTCCGCCATCATGTTGGCGATTGTGTTGCGATAGGCGATGGGGAGCTGGTGATTCGCGTCCACCAGTTCGACCGACATGCCCTGCGACTGGCGCGCGCCCCAGCGCCCGAGCAGTTGCAGCACGACGTCTTTGCCGGTGACCCACGGCTGCAGCGCGCCCGTGAACACCACGCGGCGCGCCTTCGCCGGCGTGAAGTACACATATCCGGTGGACCATCCGAACCCGAGCGTCGTCGAGCCCACGCCCATGCCGACGGCGCCGTACGCACCGTAGGCACGGCTGTGCGAATCGGCGCCCGGGATGAACTGCCCGGGATAGACGAGGCCCTGTTCCGGAAAATAGAAATGGAAGATGCCGTCTCCGGGTGTCGCGTAGTACGGCTTCTCGATGCCGTGCTTCTTTGCGAAGGCGCGCCCGATGGCGGTCTGCTTTTCGTCGGCGTCGACGCCGGTGAACACGAAGTGGTCGTTGGCGATGGCGGCCTGACGCGGGAAGATCATGTCGCCGCCCGTGATCTGATTGAACGTGTGAATCGCGAAGGGCGCGGTTCCGTCGGAGGCCGGCAGAAGATCGGCGAACACGCGAAGCGTCTTTCCAGGCTCCACACGCGCGTCCCTGTCCACGCGGTGCGCCCAGACGATCTGTTCGGTGGTCGTCATCGAACGCGCCGTCTCCGGATCCGGCCACTCGATCGACGGTGCGCGTCGCACGGAGTCGACAAACTCGCGCCGTCCGGCGCCGAATATCCCGCCGGTCCGACGAATCTCGTCTTCTTTGGGCGTCAGCGGAACCGGCGTGTACGTTTTCTTTCTGGTTTCGTTGGTGAGAACGCGCGTGCGCGTGTCGTACGAGAACGTGTCGCCATCCTGCGCGTCGGCGACGGCGTCGGGCGCCTGTACGACGTCGAGCCCCAGGTTGAGGGCATTGCGTCGAAAGATGTCGCCCATGTTTCCGCCACACACGATCACCATGCGCAACCCGGCTTCCTCGGCGATCGCGCGCAGTCCCGCCGGGCTCATTTCACGCGACGATCCGATGGCAAAGCGGTCGCCGGCGACCAGAAAGGTTTCGCCCCGATGTACGCGGGCGCGGAAATCCGGCATCAGGAAGCGAAACGCGCCTTCCTTCCATTTCTTGTCGAGTTCGTCGAGGTTTTCTGAGACGCAATCTTTGGCGGGGGTGATCTGATCGGTATCGATCGCATCGAGCTTGTGGCCGGGCCGCTTCGGGTCCCAGAAGATGAGCGCCTTGCCGCGGATGGCGTTGTCGCCGGCGCCGGCGCCGGCGGCCGCGGGCGCGGCGGCGGAGATCGTGTCCAGCGTGATTCCGGGTTTCAGCCGCGCGGGCCGGATCCGGTGTATTTCCTGTGAGGTCATCTATCCTCCTGCGTTGCGACACCCGCAGTATACACGATCGATTCGCGCCGCGCAGGTCAATCCGAATCGGGAATCTCGCCGCCGTCGGCGCCGTAGAACACCACCCAGACGGAAAAGTCGTCGGAGAAGTTCTCGAACCGGTGCACCACACCCGCGGGCACGAACATCACATCGCCCGGACCGAACGCGTGCCGTCGCGGCCCGTTGACGAACTCGCCGTGTCCGGTGACAACGACGTAAAGCTCGTCCTGCCGGTGCGGCGTCTGCGTATCGGTTCCGCGCGGCGCGAAGAATTCGACGCGCATCGTCCCGTGACGCAGGAGTTCGGCGAACGGGACGCCGCCCGGGCCGGGCACACGCGCGCGCGATTTCCGCGCGTCAAGATGAAACGATTCGAACGGTCGCTGCATGGAGTCCTCCTGTGGAATGGACGGCGCGGCGTCATTGAGTCCGTCGCCGTATGTCATTATACTCCGACACATGCCGGCCGCACCGAACCTGTCTCTGGATCAACGCCGCGACGCCGTTCTTCTGGTTTCGTGCTACGAACTCGGGCGCCGAGCCCCTCGGACTCGTCGGACCGGCCGGCGTGTTCGCGCGCGCCGGAATCCATCCGCGCCTGCTCGACCTCGCAGTCGAAGCCGCCGACGACGGGGCGCTCCGCGACGCCGACGTCGTCGCCATATCGACGCCCATGCACACCGCGCTCCGGCTGGGGGCACGCCTCGCCGCACGCATCCGCGTGGTGAACCCGCGCGCCCACGTTGTGTTCTACGGTCTCTACGCCGGACTGAACGCCGTTCATCTGGTGCCGCGGCTGGCCGACACATGTCTCGGCGCCGAATACGAAGCGCCGTTGCTCGACCTCGTCACCCGGATTCTCGGGACCCGCGACGCCGATCCCCGCTCGGTCACGCCCCCGGAGGTGACTCGCGTGCGCTCCCCCGGACGCGCGCTCGATCTCTCCCCCGCGCGCGACGCCATCGTGCACCGCGATCACTACGCGCGCCTGGCGATCGGCGACGAGCGCCGCGAAGTTGGATATGTGGCGACGACGCGCGGATGCAAACACCTGTGCACCCACTGCCCGCTTCCGCCGGCGTACGCCGGGCGCTTCTACGCCATACCGCGGGAACGCGTCGGCGCGGACCTCGACCGGGTGGTCTCGCGCGGTGCGCGTCACATTACGTTCGCCGACCCCGATTTCCTGAACGGACCCGGGCACGCGCTGCGCGTCGCGCGCGATCTGCACGCACGACATCCCGCCGTGACATTCGACTTCACGGCGAAGATCGAGCACCTCAAGAGACACGCGCGCGAACTGAAAGAGTTGCGCGATCTCGGCGCCGTATTCGTGGTCTCCGCGGTCGAATCCATGAACGACACCGTGCTCGCACACCTGCGCAAGGGCCACACCCGCGACGACGCCGTCGGTGTCATTCGTGACCTGCGCACCATCGGGCTCGGGCTGCGTCCATCGCTGGTACCCTTCACCCCGTGGGAGACACGCGAAAGTCTCGCGATGCTGCTCGACGTCGTCGCGTCCGAGGGGCTCGCCGAGTCGATCGACGCCGTGCAGTACTCGATCCGGTTGCTGGTTCCCGAGGGATCGCTGCTCCTGGAGGACGCGTCGATGCGCGCCCGCCTGGGGCCGTTCGATCCGGAGCGGTTCACCTACCAGTGGGCGCACCCGGACCCCGCGATGGACGCGCTCCAGATCCGGCTCGCCGGGATCGCCGAGGATACCGCGCGCACCGCCACACCGGCGGCTCGGGCGTTTGACCGGGTGCGCGACGCCGTGACACCTGGCCGAGCGGGTCCAACGCGGCCGTCACCCGCGGGGCCGCCGCCCCGACTCACCGAAGACTGGTTCTGCTGAGCGGAGCCCACCGGGAGTCAGTTGGACTCCCTTCCGTTCTGACCGCAACGCCGCGCTTGCCCCGCCGCGGCAAGGGCCGTATCATGGAAGCCGAGAGCCATGGACGAAATCAGTCTCAACTTCGAACTTCCCGAGGGACGCGCCCTCCACATCACCGCAACGCAGTCGATGATGCACCCCGAGCAGTGCACGTTCGTCACGAGCGTGCCGCTCTATCCGAACACGTCGGCGTATTTCGCCGATCCCGCGCAGTCGCAGGGGTCGCCGCTCATCGACAGTTTGTTCGCAATCGAGGGCGTCTCCGAGGTGCTCGTCAACAACGACACCGTGCGTATCTCGCTGGCCGGCGACGCCGACTGGGAGAGCAAGATCCCGCGCGTGGGCGCGCTGATCCGTGACGCGCTCGCGAGCGGTCGGCCGCTGATCTCGGAGGCGGTCGTCGAAAGCCAGATCGAACCGGCCGAAATGCGACGCCGCGTCCAGCAGGTGCTCGACACGGTCATCAATCCGGCCGTCGCGGCGCACGGCGGTGTCGTCAATCTCCTCGATGTCGCCAACAACACGGTGTTTCTCGAGTTCGGTGGCGGATGTCAGGGCTGCGGAATGGTGAGCGTCACCTTGAAATACGGCGTCGAACGCACCATCCGCGACGAAGTGCCCGAAGTCGGCGAGATACTCGACACCACCGACCACGCCTCGGGCCGCAATCCCTACTACGCGCCGTCGTCCAAGTAGCCGGTCGTCCATCATGTCGCCCCCGGTTCGATGAAGCCGCGGCTCCTCCTGCTCGTTCCCACGTCGACCTACCGCGCCGACGCCTTCGTCCGCGCCGCGCGCCGTCTGCCGGTCGAATTGAGTATCGCATCCGAGACCCCCAGTTCGCTCTCGGAGATGGACCCGATCGGTCTTCCCACGTTCGATTTCTCTCGTCCGGACGAAGCCGCCGCTGCCGCTCGCACGTTCGCGGCCGCGCACCCCGTCGATGCGGTGGTCGCCGTCGACGACCGCGCCACGCTGACCGCCGCCGCGATTGCCGAAGCGCTCGACCTTTCCCACAACGCGCCGGATGCCGTGCGCGCGGCACTCAACAAATACCTCGCGCGGGAGCGAATGCGCGCCGCCGGGGTCGCGACGCCCGACTATCGGCTGGTCGCGCTCGACGCCTCCGAGCGCGCCGCCGCGGACGTGGTCTTCCCCGCGGTCGTCAAGCCGCTCGCGATGGCCGCGAGCCGCGGCGTGATCCGCGTCGACGACCGCCGTGCGTTCATGGATGCGTGTCACCGAATCGGTGCGTTCGTTCGCGACGAGTCCCCCGGGTACGATGCTCTCGCGCGAGAAAACCTTCTCGTGGAAACATACATCCCCGGCTGGGAAGTCGCGGTGGAAGGCCTCGTCACCGGCGGTGTCCTGCACACGATTACGATCTTCGACAAACCCGACCCGCTCGAGGGTCCGTATTTTCCCGGAAACGCTCTACGTCACGCCGTCGCGACACGCGCCGGATGTCCAGGCGGAGATTCGGCGTGTGACCGGGCGCGCGGTAGCGGCGGTCGGTCTGCGACACGGGCCGGTCCACGTCGAACTGCGAGGCAACGCGGGCGGCGTATTTCCGATCGAAGTGCACGCGCGGTCGATCGGCGGGATGTGTTCGCGCGTGGTGCGCTTCGAAGACGGGCGGTCGCTCGAAGACGTGATCCTCCAGCACGCCCTCGGGCTGCTTGGTCCGGTGCCGGCGATCGACCCGCACGCCGCCGGCGTCTGGATGATCCAGGCGCCCCGGCGCGGGCGCTTCGAGATGCTCCGCGGTGTGAACTACGCCGCCGAGGTCGACGGCGTCGACGAGATCATGGTGAGCGCGCGGCCCGGACAGTCCATCACGCCGCTACCGGAAGGATTTCTCTACGTGGGATTCGTGTTTGCGCGGGGCGATTCGCCGGAGGCCGTAGAGGACGCACTGCGCACGGCCGTGTCGCGTCTGGAACCCGTCCTCGGCGACCTCAACGGAGCAACACCAGCTTGACGGTTTCGGTGGCGCCGCCGGCGCGAACGCGAACGAAATACACGCCGCTCGAAACGCTACGCCCCGCGTCATCCTTCCCGTTCCATTCGTACACCTGCTGTCCCGCGGGCTCGACGCCCGATAGGAGTGTGGTCACTCGTCGGCCGGACACGTCGTACAGTTCCACCGACACGCGCGAACGCACCGCGAGCGTGAACGAGATCCGAACCGCCGGATTGAACGGGTTCGGGTACGCACGGACGCGGAGCGGCGCGATCACCGGTGCGGCGGCGGTCGTGGTGATCGTCGTGCTGGTGAAGTAATCGCCGTCTCGATCGGTGGGAACCCGCTCGCCGTTGGCGTACACGTCGGTGGCGGTTCCGGCGTAGATCCGAAAATCCGCGTCGGCGCGGTCGATGATGACGAGATTGCCGTCGTAGGCAACCGTCAGCGGCCCGTCGTTCACACGGACGAGTTCCACGGTGCCGCTGACGAGGCTCGTTGCATCGACGGCGATGTAGCGCGATACCTCCCCGCTCACGGTGCGGATCAGGCCGATGCCCGCGTCCGTCGAGATCGGACCCGCCGCGGTCTCCGATTCGTCGATGTGGACCAGCGGCTGGGGTGAACTCCAGTTGGTACGCGCGTACAGGACATCGAGGACACCGCCGGGCCACGTGATTGCGCTGACCGTCCCCCACGGAACCGGAACCGTCGAGACGAATTCCGGCACGATGTTCGACCGGCGCGGCACCAGGATGAATCCGAATACCGGGTTGATCGCGTCGACGGCGACGTCCAGGCGCGTCGAGTTGGGATCTTCCGAGCCGTTGTCGAACGGCGTGGCCGTCGTCGTCACCAGCGACGTCGGCGGGTTGACGCGGTGGATCGCCAGGTCGGCGTTCGCTGTCGTCACCAGGATGGGGTCGCTGTTGGTGTCGACCGTCGCCGCGGCCGGCACATGCAGACACCAGTCGTAATGGTGGACGCTGTCGTCCTTGCGGATGTCGTCCTGAATGAAGAAGTACGTCGGCTCGCTGAATCCGTGAACGACCAGCACCCGCCGGAACGCGCGCTCTACCGGATTCGAGCCCTTGTCGCCCCAGCTCCAGTCGCTCCACGGATACGGCACACCCGGATTGTTGTACGGCGAATGCGTCGCGTACGCCTCCGCTGCATCTCCGCACACGTAGTCGGCGAAATCGCTGGAGATGTACTCCACAATGTGGCCGTCGGTGCCGATCGACGAGCCCGCGTTGTGTTCACCGGCCCCGTCGATCAGGACCAGGTTGTGGGCCTCGGTCTGGCGCGCGATCGAACTCGACCCGTGATCGAGCACGAGTTTCTCGCCGAACGCGGCCAGCGTGAACTGATTCTGATCCTCCTGCGCGTGTCCGCCGTGAAACTCGCCCGAATAGAAACTGAACACGACGTCGTCGGACGACGCGCCGTCCGGCCAACCGCTTCGGTAGTAGTACAGTCCCCGCGACGTCGACAGCCAGCTCTTCGTAAGGACGGTCGCCGGATTGACCGGCGTCACCTCGCGATGCCAGAGCACGGTGGCGGCTTTGTCGGCCTCGTCGCCCATGTCGCGACCGTACGCGCCCTCGGCGTGGTCCCAGAGATACGCGGACAAGGGGCTCGACCATTCCGCAAGCGCCCAATCGAAGTACGTGGCGTGGCGCGCGAGCGGACGGAAGTAATCGGTCTGGTCCTGAATGTTGTTCATGCGCGCATCACCGCGCGGGTCCAATTCGTACGGCAGCCAGTGCTCGATGTTGCGCAACGCCGGATCGAGCGAATAGTCGAACCCGTCGAAACGCTTTCTCGCTTCGAAATAGTAGACCAGGTTGCGCAGACTCCAGCATCCATATAGCGAACCCTCGCGGTAACACCCATCGTCTCCGAGCTGAACGTCGTGCCAGGCGGTGTAGAATTCGTGCGCTTTCGCGAGCACCGGCGCCGCCATGGCGTCGCCCATTTCGTCGTGGAACGAGATCGCGGCGAGGCCGAGCGCCGCGGCCACCATCGCGGTCTTGTTGCTCGTGTACGGCGAATGAAGCCAGATGTCGTAGTTGAGATTGGTGGTCATGTAGGAGACGTAGCTCTCGGCTTCCGTCAGGACCTCGGCACGCTCTTCGGACGTCGCCGCGCCGAAGAACATGTCGTATCCCAGCGAGAGCGCGCGCAATCGGAGCGCCGACCCGTATGGATCGGTATCGACGTCCCACGTGCGCGCGATATACAACGTCAGACGCTTGCCCAGGTCCAGCGCCACCGAATCCACCGACGCTTCCAGGTGTGCGGCGAGCCCGAGGTTGACGATCTGTTCCTGCGCGAAGTCGTTGCCGATGAGCGAGTCGAACGGTGCGGTGACGTACACGGACTCGAACTGGGAGCGAATGAATGCGTAGGCGTCGTCGTCGGGACCGCCATCGTGCACGCGCGCTCGCAGGGCCGGAAGGTCGCCCGTACCGAACAGCAGCCGAGGGTGCCGTGAACGGTAGAGGATATCGTCGGGGCTCTGCGCGACCGCCGGAAGCGCCGTCGCGAGGAGCAGCCAAACGAGCGCTCGGGTGAGGAATGCGGTGCCGTGCTGCATGATGTCCCGGGGAGCCGCGGTGCCCCATTGCGCACCGGACCACCAGCGTTGAGCCCGAGGGCGAAACTAACCGATAAACACGTTGATTCTACGTCAGATGGCGGCCCGGGGTCAAAGGTCAATTCCCCGCGGCCGACGGCGGACCCGACCGCTCTGCCTCGTGCAGCGCCACCGCAACGGCGCGGTGCTCGAACGCGTTATCCCGGTAATAGTGCCCCCCGCGCGCAGCGGCAACCAGCGAGGCGATCACGTAGGCCGGAATGAACGCCGGCCCCCAGCATTCGAACTGCCGGACGTGTTCCCGCTCGTGCGCGCGTGTGCGCTCCAGGCAGCCGGGGTCGCGGCCGACCACGACGTGTCCCAGCGTCATCGCACTGGCACCCCCTCGAATCGGGATCGCGTGACGGAGAAAAGGCGTGACCACGCCACCATGCGCTTCCAGTACTCCGTCGACCACGCGGGCGCCACCGCCACTGGCGCGCGCCGCCAGGACGAGCAACGCACCGGCCGCCGTCGCGGGGAATGCCCACGCGTAGGCAAGCACGCGGGAGATTCGACGCACCGGTGTCACAACGACGTCAGATAGTCGGGCCCGAGCCGCGCCATCTGTCGTTCGATCCACCAGGCACGGCGTTGCACGTACACCGACGGATGGTCCACGTGCATGCGTCGCGGGCTCGGCAGCACGGCGGCGAGGATGGCCGACTCGTGTCGCGTCAATCGCGCCGGCGCGACTCCGTAGAAATGTCGCGACGCCGCCCCGGCGCCATACACGCCGTCGCCGAACTCGGCCACGTTGAGATACACCTCGAGGATGCGCCGCTTGGACCAGAAGCTTTCGATCAGCACGGTGAAACCCGCTTCCAGTGCCTTGCGAAAGAAGCTTCGTCCCGACCACAGGAACAGATTCTTCGCCACCTGCTGCGAGATCGTACTCGCGCCGCGAAGCCGCCGCCCGCGCTCGCGCTCGTCGATCGCCCGCCGAATCGCGTCGAGGTCGAACCCGCCGTGCTCGAGAAAGCGCTGGTCCTCGGATGCGATAACCGCCAGTCGCATGTCCTCCGAGATCCGGTCGAGCGGCGTCCAGTGGTATTCGATCGGAACGCGACGCGACGGCCACAGCAGACCTTCGACGCGCCGCTCCATCATGAACGCGGACACGGGCGGATCGATCCATCGGAGCGCGACGACCGGCACCACCGTGGCAAGAGCCGCGGCGACCAGCGCCCACGCGAGGACCCGCACACCCCACCGTCGTGCGCGACGTGCGCGCGGCGACTGCCGATTCCAATCACTCCACATCCACGCCCCCGGCCGCGCTTCAGGCCCCGGACCACTCATTCGGAAGCGCCACGACATCCAGACGGTCCGCGCGGTACACGTCCTCGCGCGTCATCGGTTCGCCGACGGGTGTGTCGCCGCCGTTGAAGCGGTGGACGCGATATCCGACGCCGTCGAACACGTCGAGAAGCTGATCGCGCTCACTCCGATCCAGTTTGCGGTGCACTTCGCTCACGACCGCCGGACGGGCGTCGCGCAACAGCCCCGCGATCGACCGCAATACGTCCTTGTCGTACCCCTCGGCATCGGTCTTGATGTACGACAGGCGCGCGAGGCGATCGGCGAAATGCTCACGCACATAGGCCTCCAGGTTCCGGCCCGTGACGCGCAGCGGATAGCGATGTCCGTGGCGCTGGTTGTGCAGCGTCGACAGGTTGCCGCCATTGCCGAACGACGCATCCCAGTAGTGAAACACATAGCTCCCGTCCGTCGCCGTGGCCGCGACGTTGACCGGGTGAATGGAGGTCCGTCCGGCGTTGAGCCGGGCGTTGGCTTCCAGCACCTTGAACACGTAGGGGTTGGGTTCGAGTGCCACCACCAGTCCCGCAGCGCCGCACGCCAGCGCCATCGGCACCGTGGTGTCCCCCGTGTGCGCACCGACGTCGATCGCCATATCGCCCTCGCGGATGAACGTCCGCAGTCCATCGACGTCGGCCTGCGAGAAGGTCTTCGGGGTCTCGAACGGGTGAAGCCACTGGGCGTACTCGACCGTACCCTCGCGTTCCAGCTCGAAGCGCCGGACCTCGAAGCCGTACTCGCGGAACGTCCGCCGCGCCCGATACCGGTCGAGCTTGCGTGTCACGTAGCCGATCACTCGCACTCCTCGCGCGCGTTTCCGCGCCATTCGCCCGTTGCCAATCGGACGGCTTTGCCCTATATTAGCGTTCTTGCCAGCCGGGGTGCAATGAGGGCCGCTAGACGGCCCTCCGTCATGTTGGCCGGAAGCGGCTTTTTGAGGCCCGTGAGGGGGCCGGAACGGAATCATGGTCATGCCGAATCAGAAGCGTCGCAAGGACGCGCGGAATATCGCCATCATCGCCCATGTCGACCACGGCAAGACCACACTGGTCGACGCCCTGCTCAAGCAGACCGGCGCCCACCTGTTCAAGGACGGCGAGGTGACGATCCTCGATTCCAACCCGCTCGAGAAAGAGCGCGGGATCACGATCTTTTCCAAAAACGCGTCCTTCAAGTACAAGGACCTCACGATCAACATCGTGGACACGCCCGGCCACGCGGATTTCGGCAGCGAAGTCGAGCGCATCCTGCGCATGGTCGACGGGGTGCTGCTGCTGGTCGACGCCTTCGAAGGGCCCATGCCGCAGACGAAGTTCGTGCTCAAGAAATCGCTCGAACTGCACCTCAAGCCCATCGTCGTGATCAACAAGATCGACCGACCGCACTCGCGCCCCGACGAAGTGGCGAGCCTCACCTTCGATCTGTTCTGCGAACTCAACGCGACCGACGAGCAGCTCGACTTCCCCATCGTCTATGCGTCGGGCAAGCAGGGCTGGGCGACGCTCGACCTCGAGGAACCCCGTACCGACATGAAGCCGCTGCTCGAGACCATCGTGCACCGCGTACTCCCGCCGATCGCCGACTTCGACCAGCCGTTCCAGATGCTGGTGACGATGCTCGACTACGACTCGTACGTGGGGCGCATCGCCAGCGGACGCATCTATCACGGCATGATCAAGATGGGTGCGCCGATCATTCTGATCAAGCGCGACGGGTCGATGGTGAAATCCAAAGTGACGCGGATTCTGCGCTACCAGGGACTCCGCCGTGTCGAAGTCCAGGAAGCGCTCGCGGGCGACATCGTCTCGATCGCCGGACTCGACGACGTCCACGTCGGCGAGACGCTGGCCTCGCCGGATCGTCCCGAGGCGCTGCCGCTGATCAAGATCGACGAACCGACGATCTCGATGTTCTTCAGCCACAACACCAGTCCCCTGTCCGGCAAGGACGGCGGACGTTTTCTTACGTCGCGCCACATCCGCGAGCGTCTCGAACACGAGGCCATGATCAATGTCGGGATCCGTGTGGAAGACGCCGACAAGGGCGAGCGCTTCAAGGTCAGCGGCCGCGGCGAACTGCACCTGGCGATCCTGATCGAGACCATGCGCCGCGAAGGCTACGAGATGGAAGTCTCGCGCCCGCGCGTGATCCTGAAGGAAGTCGAAGGCGAACTGCTGGAGCCGGTCGAGGAAGTCGTGGTCGAGGTGGACCCGGGCTACGAGGGTGCGGTGATCGACGCGCTCGGCAAGCGCAAAGGCGAAATGCGGTCGATGACGACCAGTGCGGTCGGCACGATCCGCATGGAGTTCATTATTGCGACGCGCGCGCTCATCGGATTCCGGAACGAATTCTTGACGATGACACGCGGAACCGGCGTGATGTACCAGAACTTCTACGAGTACCAGGCCTACAAAGGCGAGCTGCCGCGGCGCAACAACGGCGTCCAGATCGCCCTGCACCCGGGCAACGCCGTCGCGTTCGCGCTCTGGAGTCTCGAGTCACGCGGCGAGATCTTCATTCACCCCGGCGACCCGGTCTACGAAGGCATGATCATCGGCGTCAACAACAAGGGCGTCGACCTGGTGGTCAACGCGATCAAGGAAAAGAAGCTCAGCAACATGCGTGCGTCGGGCGCCGATGAGGCCATCCAGCTCACCCCGCCGCGCGAGATGACGCTCGAACTCGCGCTCGAGTTCATCGAGGACGACGAACTGGTGGAGATCACGCCCAAGGCGATTCGGCTCCGCAAGAAGATCCTCGACGACCAGAAACGCAAGGTCGCGTCCAAGCGACCCGCGACGGTGTAGGTCGCCGCGAGCGAGTGCCGCGTTACGACGCCATCTTCAGCCCGAGAATTCCCGCGATGATGAGGCCGACGAAGAGGAACCGGAGGGGCTCCGCCGGTTCGCCGAGGATGAGAATTCCCAGCGCGAAGGTTCCGACCGCGCCGATTCCGGTCCACACCGCGTAGGCGGTGCCGATCGGCAGCGACCGTTGCGCGAGCAAGAGGAACCAACCGCTCAGGATGATCGACACGATGGCGAGCGGGATCGCCCACACGCGTTTGGCCGGGTCGGCGCCGAACTTGAGCCCCATCGGCCATCCCCACTCCATCACGCCGGCGATCATGAGATACATCCAGGCCACGGCAGTCCCCCTGTGCGATGCGCCGTCGCCGGCGCGGTTGGGTCAGTCGGCGAGGGCGGCAACGAGCGCCGCGTGCAGGAGCCCGTTGCTGGAAATCAACGTTCCACCCTCGATCGTGTCCTCACCGGCGAAGGATGTCGATCGCCCGCCTGCTTCTTCCACCACGATCTTCACGGCAGCGATGTCCCACGGCTTCATCTTCGGGTCGATCGCGATCTCCCCCGCCCCTTCGGCGACCAGCATGTGCTGATAGAAATCGCCGAAGCCGCGCGTGCGTTCGACGCGGTGGAACAGCGCGCGCAGTCGCTCGGGGGCGCCGTCTCCGAACGCCCGCTTAGATCCGCGTGAAACAGATGAGCGTGCGACAGGTCGTCGATCGACGAGACGCGAATCGGTTTCCCGTCGCGGAACGCCCCGAACGCCGCGCGCGGCCGACCAGCGGGCGCGGAGCGCCGGTGCGGACACGACGCCGGCAATCACGGCGCCGTCGACTTCGATCGCGAGCAGCGCCGCAAAAATGGGAATGCCGCGGACGAAGTTCCGTGTGCCGTCGATGGGGTCGACGATCAGGCGTGCTGTTCCACGCGGGGGTCGCGAATCGCCTTCCTCTTCGCCCAGTACACCGAGTTCCGGAAAGCGCTCGGCAACGATCGAGCGTGCCATCGACTCGATCGCCTGGTCGGCCTCGCTGACGGGAGATCCATCGTCCTTGTCGCTCACGCGCAGTCGCGGTTCGCCGAACCAGCGCAGGGCGATGGTATCGGCGCGCGATGCGATCTCCTCGAGGAGCGGAAGCCAGCGCGTGGCATCGATGCGGAGGGTGTCGTTCACGGCGTGTCTATTTCTCGATCCCGAGTTGGCGTCAGAAGGAACGCGTAGTCGAACGCGGTGTCGTGTAGCCGATCGTAGCGCCCCGACGCGCCGCCGTGTCCGCCCGGCTTCATCTTGATCTTGAACAGCATCAAGTTGTCGTCGGTGCGCATCGCGCGCAGCTTCGCCACCCACTTCGCGGGCTCCCAGTACATCACCTGGCTGTCATTGTACGAACTCGCACCAGCATCGTGGGGTAGCCCGGGCTTGCCCATGTTGTCGTAGGGCGAGTAGCTGCGCATGTAGTCATAGGCGGCCTTCTCGTGGGGTCGCCCCATTCGAGATACTCGCCCGTCGTTAGCGGAAGCGACGCGTCGAGCATCGTGTTCATCACGTCGACGAACGGCATCCCGACGATCGCGAGTTTGCACAGATCGGGGCGCATGTTGAGCACCGCACCCATCAAGAGGCCGCCGGCGCTGCGGCCGGTGATCGCCAGCTGGTCGCGGGTCGTGTAGCCCTTCTCGACCAGATAGTCGGCGCACGCGATGAAGTCGGTGAAGGTGTTCTTCTTCTTCATCAGCTTGCCGTCTTCGTACCAGCGCGGCCCAGGTCCCCGCCGCCGCGGATGTGGGCAATTCCGAAGATCACGCCCCGGTCGAGGAGACTCAGCCGGTCCGACGAGAAGAAGACGTCGTAGGGGTATCCGTACGACCCGTAACCGAGAAGCAGCAGCGGACGTTTTTTCGCCTTCTTGTCGTTGCGGTACACAATCGAGATGGGAACGCGGGTCCCGTCGGAGGCGGTGGCGTAGATCCGCTCGGAGGTGTAGTGCTTGCGGTCGTAGCCGCCGAGGACCGGCTCCTCTTTCAGTAACGTGCGCTCGTGGGTCTTCATGTCGTAGTCGAACACCGAGGATGGCGTGACCAGCGACTCGTAGGTGAAGCGGTAGCGCGGCGTGTCGAATTCGTGGTTGTCCGTGCCCTCGACCACGTACACGGGCTCGGGGAAGTCGATCCGGTAGTTGCGGCCGCTCCGGGTATCGATCACCCGGATCTGGGGTACGCCGTTCTCGCGCTCGTGCAGCACGGTGTAGCGCGCGAAGCACTCCACGTCCTCGAGCATCACGGCGTCGCGGTGCCCGAACAACTGCTGCCACTTCTTCTCGCCCGGCGAGTCGACCGGGGCGGTCACCAGGCGGAAATTCCGCCCCTTGTCGTTGGTGCGGATGTAGAACGTATTCCCGGAATGATCGACGTAGTACTCGTGGCCCTCGCGGCGTCCGTCGATCGACGTCATTTCTTTGGTCGGATCGCCCGCGGGGATGAACCAGGCCTCGCTCGTCGTCGAACTCGACGCGACCACGAAGACGTAGGCTTTGCTGCGCGAGCGGTACATCCACACGTCGTACTTCTCGTCTTTCTCCTCGTAGACCAGTTGGTGGCGATCGGTGCCGACGGTGTGGCGGTAGATCCGATACCACCGTTTGGTCACCGCGTCCTCCTGCGAATAGAACACGGTCGAATTGTCCGCCGCCCACGCGACGCCGGTAACGCGCTCGGCAACGTCCGGAATCACTTCGCCCGTGCGCAGGTCCTTGATATTGAGGCGGTACTGGCGAAACCCGGTGTCGTCGGTGGTGTAGGCCAGCAGATTGCCGTCGTCGCTCACTTCGAAATCGCCGACGCGCATGAACGCCTGCCCTTCGGCGAGGGCGTTCACGTCGAGCAGGATCTCCTCGGGCGCGTTCATGTTGCCCTTCCGGCGGCAGTGGATCGGGTACTGCTTCCCTTCCTCGGTGCGCGTGTAGTAGAAGTAGCCCCCGTCCTGATAGGGAACGTCGACGTCGGTCTCCTGGATCCGAGCGAGCATCTCGTTGTAGAGCTTCTCCTGCAGCGGACGTGTCGGCGCCATCACCGAATCGGTGAAGGCATCTTCGCTCTTCAGATAGTTCAGGACCTCCGGCGCATCTTTCTGGCGAAGCCAGAAATAGCTATCGCGCAGCGTGTCGCCATTGGTCACGGTGAAGTGGGGATGACGCGGCGCCGTCGGTGGGCCGGCGGCGGCGTCGCGAACCGGCAGCAACGCTGTGACGAGTGCGAGGGCGAGCGAAAACGAACGTCGGCGATTCACAGGACCGTCTCCTCTCCGTCCGCGGGGCCGCGGTGGGTCCCGAGGTGCGTGGTGTTCACTGGAAAGCGCATCATGCTAGCACCGTGCGCGGGGTGCGTTCAAGCGCGGGGGGGTTACTGCGTGACGAGTTCGACGAAGTTGCCGTCGGGATCCGCGGTTCGCACGCGGCCCTCGTCGTCGGTGCGAGCCGGCGAACCCGCGTCCGCAAGACGCGCGTCCAGCGCGGCCAGGGTCGCCGCATCGGGAAGGACCAGGCTGTAGGAAATCAGCCCAACCGCGTCCGCGGGCGGTCGCGGCCCGTTCTCGCTGGACCAGATGTTGGCGCCGATGTGGTGATGGTATCCGCCCGCCGACATGAACAGCGCGCCGGGCAGCGTGCGTTGCGTGACATCGAAGCCGAGCACCGCTTGGTAGAACGATTCGGAGAGAGAGAGAGCCGACACCCGCAGGTGGACGTGGCCGATCACGGCACCGGGGTCCATTCCCTCCCACGCGCCGGGCCAGTCGCTCAATTCCTGCATCAGCGAGTCGAGGTCGAGCGGCACGGTGACCATTTCGACCTCGCCGTTTCGAAACGGCCATACGTCGGCCGGCCGGTCCGAGTAGATCTCGATGCCGGTTCCATCCGGATCGGAGAGGTACACCGACTCGCTGACGTCGTGATCGGCGAAGCCTTCGATCGTCCAGCTCGTGTCGCTCAGGTGCTGAATCGCAAGCGCCAGCGCGTGTCGCGACGGAACCCGGATCGCAAGGTGGTAGAGACCCGTCGCGCGCGGGGGCCTGGGAGACGCGTCTTTCTTTTCCGTCAACACGACGAGTCCGGGGCCCAGCCCGTTCGCCGAAAGCGTGGCCGTGTGTGCGCCGCCGCTCACCAGGCGCAGACCCAGCACATCGAGATAGAACGCCAGCGAGCGATCGAGATCGCGCACGCGCAGGTGCACGTAGCCGATCTTCGTGCCCGCGGCGATGCGGAACGCGTCCGCGTCCTGTTCCCGGGTCGATTCGTCCATCAGCTCCACAACCTCGCGATTGCCAGGGCGCACGCCTCGACGAGAACCCGATCCGAATCATCGAGCGCTCGGGTGGCATCGGATGCCACGGCGATCAGTCCAACGCGGTCCCCGGAAGCCCCGGTCACCGGCACGACCCGTTCTACTGTCGCGTCGTCGAACGCCGCCAGATCGCCCCGGTCCACCGGCGCGTCGTCGCCCATCCATCCGAGGGGAGAGGTTTCGTCGTCGCCGACACCGTAGACACCCACCCACCGGTAGCCCCGGGCGTCGCGGATCGCCGCCGCGATCTCCCGCGCGCGTGCTTCCCGCGGCACGTCGCCGGCGGTCAGGATGGCCAGTCGATTCAATAGCACTGCCTTGGCAAGTGATTCTTTTGCTTGCGGGTCGCGCTCTTCATTCCAGTAGTACTGGAGCGCTCCCGACGGACATTTCGCCACCGCGTCGGCCACCGCCTGGGCCGGCGCCTCCTCCGGCCGGACCCAGTGTGCGCGCCGCACGTCGAACACGTGCGGGAGCGTCCGCAGACACACGCCGGAATGACGACACACGGCGGGATCGAATGTCACCGTAATGTCCCGCGTGGGGTAGACCTGGAGTCGTTTGGTCATGGGTATCTCGCAACACACGTGCCACCGGGCCGTGCCGGGAACGCCGCCCGATCAGCGCCCGTCGTCGGGTCCCGGCATCGCGATCCAGAGCACCACGTAGACGAGAATTCCCGGAAAGGCCGCGCTCAGAACCGACAGCACGACGTAGGCGAGCCGCGTTCGATTTGCCGGCCATCCCAGCCATTCCGCGATGCCGCCGCACACGCCGGCGATGACGCGGTCATTCGATTTTCGCAGACGACCTTCGGGCATGCTTCGTCTCCACCTCTCAACGCCGCCGGCTCGCGCGCGCGGGCCGAATCGGTTTGCGATACTGGACGATCCGCCACGTCTCCTCGAACCCGAGCTCGGCCCAGAACGCCTGTGCCGCGTCGTTGTCGATCTCCGTGTCGGTGGCCATGTCGCGGCAGCCTTTCTCCTTGAACCACGCCGCGGCCGCTTCCAGCAACAGCGGACCGAGGCCGAGGCCGCGAAATTCCGGCGTCAGGTAGATGCCTTCAATATAGCCCACCGGGCTGCCGATGCACCCGTCCACCACGTTGCGCAAGGAGACTTCGAGGAACCCCACGGTTTCATCGTTGGGGGCCTTGATGAACAACCCCTTCTTCTCCCCCGACTCGAGCATCCATTCCATCTCCCGACGGTTGTATGCCGGGTCCACGCCGGAGTACAGGTCTTCGCGCATGCGCTTCCAGGCCTCGAAATCGCGGCGCGTCACCGGAACCAGCCGGAAGGCCGCGCGTTTCCCCGCCTTCGATCGAGTTGCTTTCTTTTTCATGACACCACCCGCCAGGAACGTTGACCGAACACTCGGGACCCGTCTCGAGGCCACGGTACCCAATCCCCGGCGGATACGCCAGTGCTTCCCGCGCCCATCCGGCGCCGCGTCGATGACGCGGTCGCGCGTGCGTGGTATACTTCCCTTTCGGAAGGAAGGTCTCTCGATGAAGGCAATCGCAATCGCATGTGCGCTGGCGATCCTTGCGACCGCTCCCGGTTCCGTGAGCCGCGCCGGCACGGCGGCCGATTCGACCGCCACCCCCTCGCCGCCGGGCCCGCTGGAGAGCAGCCTGCGCGACCCCGACCTGATGATCCCCGGACATTTCCTCCGCGACCGCTTCGAAACGCCGACGACCGGATACCTGACGCTCTCGCTCGACCCGCACGCGTTGCAGTGGTACACCCCGCCGACGCGGCTCGATGCGATCGCGCAGGGCGCCGGAACCGCCGCGACGGTCGGAATGTTCCTGGGCGCGATCGGCAACACGCTGGGTCTCTTCGATGAACAGACGACGTGGCTCCTCACCGGGTCGCTGGCCGCGGCCGGAGCCGTCGCCGGCGGCGTGCGTTACGAGCCCGAACCGTCGCTGCGCATCCGACTGGGTGAGCACTAGGGTTCACGGGCGCCGCGTCACCCGAACACGAGCCAGAGTGTTCGCAGGCTGAGCGCGATGATCAGCGCGCCCACCACGGTCATGAGTGCGCGCGTCGGGACGTGCTTGCAAAGATACGCGGCGAGCGGCGCCGCGGCGACGCCGCCGATGGCGAGTCCCACGATCGCCGTCCAGTACGAGAGACCGATCGTCAGCACGAACGTGGTCGATGCCGCCACCGAGACGAAGAACTCCGCCAGATTGACCGAACCGATCGTGAAGCGCGGATGACTGCCGCGAACGAGCAGCGTCGACGTGACGATCGGCCCCCATCCTCCCCCGCCGATCGCATCCAGAAAGCCACCGCCGAATCCGAGCGGAATGATGTGCGTGCGCACGTCTTCTTCGCCGGGAACGTGCCCGCGCGACTTGGCCAGAATGAAGACGCCCATCAGCAGAAGGTACGACGCGACGATTCCCTTGATCAGGTGGCCCTCGGTGTGTCCCAGGATGAATGCGCCCAGAACCGCCCCCAGCACACCCGAGACGACCAGTCGCTTCACGAGAAACGTCCGTACGTTGCCGAATTTGTAGTGCGCGATCCCGGAGATCCCGGTGGTCGCCATCTTCGCGGCGTGCACGCTCGCGCTGGCCGACCACCGGGGGAACGCCGAGTGTCAGGAGGAATGTCGTGGCGCTCACGCCATAGGCCATTCCCAGGGTTCCGTCGATCAACTGCGCCAGGAACCCGACGATGATGAAGGTGGTGAGTTTGTCCACGGGGTCCCGTTTTTGGGTTGGAGAGTCGCTGGGACGCTCAATCGGGACCTCGATTATATCGGAAATTCTGCGTCGCGAAAAAGAGAACTCCCGCCGCACGAATGCGACGGGAGTTCCTTTACGAAACGACGAGAAATGATTCGCTACCGATACAGCGACTTGACCTTGCCCCAGCTGGCCGACTTGGCCGGATTCGGAAGGCAATCGATCTGCATGGTGATGTCGCGAACGTCGCCCCAGCTTCCGCTGGTGCCGTTCGCCGCGCAACCGGTGTCGAGCAGCGCCGGGTAGCTGGAATCGAAAGCCGAGATGTCCGTGTCGCCGACGCCGACGGCGTTGGTGATGACGAACGTCAGAAAGCAGTTCGATCCGTCGAAATTACCCGACGTATTGATGTTCTCTCTCGCGGAAACCACATTGCCCGAGACGTACTGTAGCGTCGTGATCCGGACCAGCGCATTGATGGTTCCGGTAAAGTCGACGCTCCCGTCGCCCCACGGTCCGTTCTTCGAGAGCCAGAACGTGCCGCCCGCGTAATTCGTCGTGAACACCATGGTGCCCGTCCCGCTGACACGATTGTCCTGACGGGTCTGGCTGGTGCTCACGCCGCACGAGAATATCCACTGCGTCCCGAGGGTGCTGCCATCCCACGAGGCGGAGTTGAACACGTTGTTGACGCCGGTGTCGACCGGCGGACGGGCGTTGGTACCCCGGCCCATCAGAACGTCCTGAGAGCCATATCCAAAATCGACCGATGTGTAGGTCCCGGATGCGGGATCCGTCGCCCACGCGGCAGAAACGAGCACGCCCATCAAAACGAGCGCGGCCACTGCCGAGCCAATACCAAAATGTTTTCTATTGATCATACTTAATCCCCCGTTCGGGGTGGAGGTAACACGGCTGCCCTTGCTAATTCAGCCCTGCCTTCGTCGCCAAAATTTGCCAAGTCACGGATTCGTGACAGGTAAGGTACCGGAAGTGTACATCGCCGCCCGGACGCCGTCAAATCACAAGAAAAAGAAGAAACGGAGAAGATTACTCAACCCCGCCGGGCGATGATCTCCACCGCCGAGGGTGGCCATGGGGCAGCAGACGAGCCACGGCCTCCCCAGGCGCAACCGATCCGCAGAACGGCTAACGGTACAGCGACTTGACCTTTCCCCAGCTCGCCGACTTCACGGGAAGTTCCTGGCAGTCGATCTCCATCACGATGTCCCCAAGGTCACCCCAGCTACCGCTGATGCCGTTGGGCGTGCACCCTGTGTCCAGCAAGGGGGGATAGCCCGAGTTGATTGGCGAGAAGTTCGTGTCGCCAACGATGGCGTTGGTGATCCCGACACGTCATGAGGCAGTTCGACCCATCGAAGTTGCCCGATGTATTGATGTTCTCCGTCACGGTCACCGTGTAGTCGGCCGCGTACTGGAGCGTCGTGATCCGGATCAGCGAGTTGATGGTCCCGGTAAAGTCAACGCTCCCGTCGCCCCACGGCCCGTCCTTCGACAGCCAGAACGTTCCGCCCGAGTAGTTTGTCGTGTACACCACGGTACCGATCCCGTTCACGCGATTGTCCTGGCTGGTCTGGCTGGTGCTCACGCCGCACGAGAATACCCACTGCGCCGCGAGGGCGGCTCCGTCCCACGAGGCGGAGTTGAACACGTTGTTGACGCCGGAGTCGACGACCGGACGGGCGTTCGAACCCCGACCCATCAGGACGTTCTGCGAGCCGGAACCATAATCGACCGACGTGTAGGTTCCGGTGGCGGATCCGTCGCCCACGCCGAAACGAACGCGCCCGTCAAGACGAGCGCGGCCAGCGCCGAGCCAATATCAAAACGTCTTGTGTTGATCACAATCGAACCCCCTGTTCGGGGCGGAGATGGATGCCGGCTTTGCTGATTCGGCTTCGGTGACGTCGCCAGACGCGCGGCTTCCGGTGGGCTCCTGTAACCTATACCGGAAATCTGACGCTGTCAAACCGACGGGGAGACGGATCAACCCCGCCGGGCGATGATTTCCACCATCGACGGCGTCCAGAGGAAGGCGGTCGCATCGCGGCTCCGGGCGACCCAGTCGGCTTCGAAGGCGCGCTGGTCGGCGTCGGACAGGTAGCCCCGCTCGACCAGGAGCGGCACCCAGTTGGCGAAAAACGAGTTCGGCCACTGCCACAGGGGGTCATGCGGACGGGCGATTCGCTGGAGCGGCCGGATCGATTCCACCTGCAGGCCGCTGGCGGCCATCATGGACGGCAGGCGCTTGCCCACCTCGGAATCGCCGCCCGACTCGCGCCAGCTCCGGTCGGTGGCCCTGAGCACCGCGTTGAACGCGTCGCTCGGCGGCGACAGGGACATCGCCTGCCAGTGCACGTAGTCCTGCACCGCGAATACGCCGCCCGGTTTGAGAGCGCGCGCGACACCCGCGACCACGTCCTGCGGGCGCGGCGTGAAACACATCACCCACCGCGAGTACGCAACGTCGGCACCCGCCTCCGGAAGATCGAGGGCCTGCACGTCCTGGATACGCGTCTCGACGTTGGAGACGCCGCGCACGCGCGCCTGCGCTTCCAGGTGCTGGATGAAGCGCTCGGATTCGTCGATCGCAATGATGCGACCGCCGGGGGCGACCAGTTGCGCCAGGTCGAAGGTTCCGTAGCCCGGGCCGCAGCCGACGTCGAGCACGGTGACACCAGGTTTGACGCCCGCGCGTTCCCAGCACTCGAACGCCTGCGCGCTCCACAGCCGGTGCTGAAGGCCGAGACGCGCCAGTTCGGCGCCGTGTGTTCCGAGAACGTATTCGTGTGTGTCGCTCATGGGGACAAATAATGAAGCGCCCGGGGATCGCGCACCACCGAAAACTGGACGCGGAATTCGGGCGGGACGGCTAGTGCCGCGCGCGCATGAATATCAGAATGCCGATCAGCAGCCCGAAGAACAGACCCACGTAGGTCATCAGCGTTCGCTTCGACTCCGCGTCGACCCGTTCGAGGCGTGCCTGCGCGATGGGGTCGTTCGAGACGTAGGCCTCGACCGTGTCCTTCGCGTCCTTGAGTCCCATGCTACGCACCGCGCGCAGGCGCTTGATCGCTTCGATCTTCCTGCCCTGCGACAACGCCTCGACGACGTCCGCCGGCAGATCGTGGACGGGTCGCTGATCCCGATTCATGCGTGTGTCCTTCCCGTTGGCGCGACGCGACTACCAGGAGCGTCCCTTGCGGCGCGTGCGACGCGAACTTCGCGACGGGGCCGACCCGCCCGAACGCGACGGGGCGGGCGTCGACTTGCCCGATCCGCTTCCCGACGACCGCGACCGGCGGGGCGTGGCCGGGCCCTTACGCGGGCCGCGACTGCCGCCGCCGCGGCTCGATCCGCCGCGCGAGCCGCTCCGCGCGCCGGCGGCCGTCCGCACGGCTCTGCGCTCGGAACTCGACAGTTCCAGTCGAGCATCCGGCCGGGCACGGTAGTCGAAGTCGGGCACGGTGACCCGCGGCAAACGTTTGCCGATGGCGCGTTCGATGCGCTTCATATCGGATTCTTCCGCCGGCGACACGAACGTGAACGCATCGCCCGTCATCTCCGCGCGCGCCGTGCGGCCCACGCGGTGGATGTAGTCCTCGGGCATCTTCGGCACGTCGAAGTTGATCACGTGTCCCAGTTCTTCCACGTCGATGCCGCGCGCAGCGATATCGGTGGCCACGAGTACGCGATGCCGTCCGCTCTTGAACCCCGCCAGCGCCAGCGTGCGCTGGTTCTGCGAGCGGTTGCCGTGGATGCGCTCGGCGGCGATGCCGCGCTTGACCAGAAACGTCGCGACACGGTCGGCGCGGTGCTTGGTCCGCGTGAACACCAGGGCGTCGTCGAGGTCGCCGCGCTCGAGCAACGTGGCCAACAGCGTCGCCTTGAGTTCCTGCGCCACCGGGTACACCGCCTGCGTGATGCCCACGGCCGGTGCGATCTGGCGTGCCAGGTTGATCGCCGCCGGATTCTTGAGCAACTGGTCGGCGAGTTCCGCGATCGGCGCCGGCATGGTCGCGCTGAACAACAACGTCTGCCGTCGCGACGGGATGTGTTTGAGCACGCGCCGGATGTCGGGCAGAAAACCCATGTCGAGCATGCGGTCGGCTTCGTCCAGCACGAGGAACTCCAGGTCGCGGAGCTTGGCGTACGGATAATTGAAATGATCGAGAAGGCGCCCGGGTGTCGCGATCAGCACATCGACGCCGGTGCGAAACGCGTGCTCCTGCGGTCCCATTCCCACGCCACCGTACACCGCCGCCCCGGTCAGAGGCGTGTGCACCGCGAGTTCGTTCAGGTCTTCGAGAATCTGCGCGGCGAGTTCGCGCGTCGGCGTGAGCACCAGCGCGCGGGTCACGCGTCGCGGCTTGCCGATGAGCTGGTGAAGGATCGGGAGTAGAAACGCGACCGTCTTGCCGCTTCCAGTCATCGCGCATGCGACGACGTCGCGCCCCTCCATGGCGGGCGGAATGGCGTCCGACTGAATGGGTGTCGGACGCGGGAAGCCGAGCTCTTTGAGGGCGCTGAGGAGACTGGGATGGAGATTGAAACCACTGAAGGGCACGTTGCCCGCCTTTCTTCGCAGATGAATCGATGATGAGAAGCGCGGCGATACTACCACACCGGACCGGAGGGGGGGTGACGGATCGAAGGCGTTCAGAAGACGAGGAGCAGGGCGAGGGCCAGGAGCGCATAGACCGCGATGATCACCCAGAAGTACTCCGGTGACGCTTCCCGTGTGACGGTCCGCCCCCAGATACCCGCGCGCGCGAACACCCGCCCGCGGCGCGCCGCGTCGATGGTGTACACGGCCACTGCGATCCCCAGCAGCTTGAACATCACGAGCGAACGCTCCGACGGACGACGTCGATCGCCATCCACACGACCCCGATTGCGATCCCCACGGCTGCCAGCGCGTTGCCGGCGACCGAGATCAGCCCCAGACCGATCGGGTTCCCGTCGGCCGGGCCGAACCGGATATAGAGGAGAATGGGCAACGAGCACAGCACGCCGAGGGCCATCGACGCCAGCGTGATGCGGGCGCCGACGTTCAGCCACGCGCTCCGGCCGGCGCGCGCGATCATTCGAACGATGGATTCCTCGACGTAGCTCATAGGGTCGTCGGGACATGCGTCCCGCCCGACCGGACTAGCGAAATGTGTGCCCGAACGGCGTCAGTGCGAGGGCGGCCAGCTTGAGGTGCTGCTTCGCGAACGGAATGCCGACGATTGTGATCGCGCACAGCAGGCCGAAGAGGAGATGGGTGGCAACGATCGCGATGCCGCCGGAGAGGAATCCACAGCACGTTCATCGCGACCGACAGGCATCCGGAGGCGGCGGCCGTGTCTTCGACGCGCTTGCCGAACGGGACCAGCGCCAGCATCGAGAGCTTGATGCACTGCACGCCGAACGGAATCCCGATGATGGTGACACACAACAGCAGGCCGCCAAGGAGATATTCGAGGAACAGGACGATTCCCCCGCCCAGGAAGATCCAGAGTATGTTGCCCAGTGTACTCATGACTTCTCGATCAAGGTCTGCTTCTCCGATGCGCGCATGCGCTTGATCTCGTGCTCGCGGCGCAACGCCGCTCCCCGGTCGCCGGCCGGCTCGAGGAATACGAGCTCGACCGGCAACCGGTTGCGCGTATATTTCGCGCCGCGTCCGCGGTTGTGATCGGCGATTCGCCGGTCCGCGTCGGTGGTGACGCCGGTGTACAGCGTCCGGTCCGAACACCGGACCATGTACACAAACCAGACCGACGTCACGGCCGCGACTTGCCCGCGCGACGGGCGCCGCGTCCCGGACGCGTCCTGTGTGTCTTGCGCTTCGCCTTGCTCTTGGTCTTGCGCTTCGCCTTGCTTTTCACCTTGTGCTTTGTCTTGGCCTTCTTCTTCCGAGGGAAGGGCGGGCCCGGCTTCTTCTTCTGCTTCGGTTTGCGCAGCCGGCGCCGGAAGGGTGGCAGCCCCTTGAAGCCCGCGAGCTTCTGGTCGAGGCGGGTCCAGAGACTCAGCGCGTCGAGATCCGCGACGGTGTAGACGTTATTGAAAAACTGGTACACCATACTCGCCGCCTTCGACGTGCCCGATTGCGCATCGATGTACCGATCGTTCAGAAGCGTGTCGGGCAAATACTGGATTCCCAACTCAAGCGCACGCCGTCCGGTATTCGCCAGCGACTCGAGGTTCGTGGTCGACGCGCCGAACCATGCGTCGAATGTCGCGGTTGAGATGAACAATTCCTGGGCGGAAAACGAGGGTGTCGCCTTGCAGGCCAGGGAGTAGGGATCGTCACCATGGCTGAGAAACTTCCCTTCCGATGGGAACTCGACCGTGGTGTGTCCGCCCTTCAGGAACGTGACCTCGACGGGAATGTTGATGGCACGCAAAACCGCGCGCAGAAAATAGGAGGTCCCCGGGCAACCCGTCGTCCAGTGGTGCCAGTCCAGCCCCCCGGGCACGTTGGCCGACGTTCCGTCGATCATGCGTGATACCGGCACCGCCCCGGCATAACCCCAGAACGCGAGGTATTCGTCCAGAATCGGATCGGTCCACGAGGGATCCACGTAGGCATGCAACAGGTTGCGCCGGCACCACTCCAGCAGCGCGGCGATGGTCTCGAGGCGCGTTGCACGAATGATCCCGTTCGCCAGGATGAACCGGTACACTTTGACCGGAGAGGCCGGGATCACGTCGCCATCTACTGCGTGTGCCTGAGACGCGCTCGTCCACCAGAACATATAGTTCATTCCCAGAATACGCATGAGGTCGAGACTTCCGTAATCATTCAACGACCACGATACCCGGCCGTCGACCTCCACGGCGAGACTCTGCGCCACAATCGCCACGTACAGATCGAACGCATCCGAACCCGATAGCATCGTGGTCGTGCCCGGAAAGGCCGACGCGGCCAGATTGACGGGTGGATCGGGCAAGGTCTGTGGAGTCTGGTTCCATGCCTCGGCGAACGCCGCGGCCAGCGCTGCTTTCCACTTGGCCGGCCAGGCGGCGTAGGGATGATTGCCCGTGGCGTCCGTCCACGAGACGCTCGACGCCACGGCCGGGTTCGCGGCGAGCCACAGGTTGACGTCGGGCACCGGGGGCGGCGTCACCGAAGCGACCGAGGGAGACGCGACGACTCGGTTGTTCGCCGGATTGATCCCGTCGAGGAAGACCGTCACGGGATCGCCGCCGGTCAACATCTCCAACATCCACGCATACTCGTAAGCGGGTCGGTACAACGTCGCCAGCTTGGCCGGCAAATCGACATGATCGGTCACCACCGCGGTCTGAAACGGCCGGAGACCGTCGGGCCGCAGGAACACGATGCGACAGGTCTCCCCCTTGCCCCCTTTGCACACGATCTCGGCGTACACCCGCACCGTGTCCGTCTTCTTCACGAGGTACCCCTTGGGGGGCGTTACAACAAAGCTATCGATGACGTACTTGCCCTGTGCCATCGTTCCTCCTCGTCACCGTTTCGACAACCGACCGCGCGGCCGTCTTCACGCGCCTACCGCGCGAAACAGCCGCAGTCGCCCGGGAGGAAGCCCGTCGCCGGTCCCTGCCAGACAAACGCGTCGCTGGCCCCCGGCATCTCCCAGTAGAGCGGCCGGCGCGGCTTCGGATGATTCCCCACTTCGTTCATGGTGTGCGCATCGTAGATGCGTCCGTTCACCATCGTATAGCGCACGGTCTCGCTGTTGTGAATGTCCTCGAGCGGGTTCTTGTCGAGCACGATCAGGTCGGCGAGCTTCCCCGTCTCCAGCGACCCGATGTCGTGGTCCATCCCGATGTACCACGCGCCCGCGAGTGTGGCGGCGTGTAACGCCTCCATGTTGGTCATCCCGCCCTGGGTGAACATCCACAGTTCCCAGTGCGCGCCCAGGCCGTGGAGCTGACCGTGCGCGCCCAGTTGAATGCTGACACCGGCGTCGAGCAGATCTTTGCAGTTCTTCGCGAGTGCCATGTGGTTGAACTCGTCCTCCGGCGCCATGATGCGACGGCGCGAGCGCGCGTCGATGATCGGTCGCGGCGTAAACGTCAAAAGACGCTTGTTCTCCCACACGTTGCTCTTCTGGTACCAGTAGTTTTCGCCCCACAACCCGCCATACCCGACGATAAGCGTCGGCGTCGAGCCCGTCTGGCTGGCGCCCCAGAGCGTCGTGACATCCTTATAGATGGGCGCGATCGGTATCGTGTGCTCGACGCCGGTGTGCCCGTCCAGGATCATCGTCATGTTGTGATAGAAGAACGATCCGCCCTCGGGCACGACCATCATGTGCATCTCGCGGGCGGCCGCGATGATCTCCTGGCGCTGATTTCGCCGCGGCTGGTTGTAACTCTTGACCGAGAACGCGCCCACCGCCTTCATGCGGCGCAGGTGTGAGCGCGCGTCGTCGAGCGAATTCACCACGGCTTTGAAGTCGCCGTCCGCGCCGTAGAGGATCGTACCCGTCGAAAACACGCGCGGGCCGACCAGGTACCCGGCTTTGACCATCTCCGAGTTCGTGAACACGCTCTCGGTGGGGTTGGACGGGTCGTGCGTGGTGGTGACGCCGAACGCGAGATTCGCGAGGTAGATCCAGCTCTGCGTCGGCGTGATGTCCGGGTGCGTCATGTGGCAGTGGACGTCCACCAGCCCGGGCATGATCGTCGTCCCCGAGCAGTCGATCACCGTCGCACCCTTCGGTACGGTCACGCCGCTCGCCGGTCCCACCGCCGTGATGCGGTTGCGGTCGACCACGACGGTCCCGTTCTCGATCACCTCGTCGCCTTTCATGGTGATGATGCGCGCGTTGGTGAGCGCGATCATCCCCGTCGGCACGTCGGTATCAAGCGTGAGACCGATGTCGATGCCGCTGGTGTCGGGCGGGGCGATCGAATCGGGCGCCCCGGGAACGAAATCGAAGCTCTCCTTGATGGACCGCGTGAAGTACTGCGGCCCAATCGTCCAGTGGAGCTTCTGGCTGTCGGCGGACCAGTGCAGATACGTGCCCGCGTCGCGTGTGACCTGCTTGATCGGGACCGCCTTCTCCTTCGCACTCAGGTCGACTTCACGCCCCGTCTCCGGGAACGGAATGATGTAGCCCTGGAACAGTTCCGTGAACGCCAGCCAGCGCTCGTCGGGGCTGGGTACGAACTGGTTCGCATATTTCGAGGTGAAGATCGTGCGCTCATCGCCGCCGTCCAGTCGTACGCTCCGGAATTCCTTCTTGAGGTCGTCGACTTCCTCAACGAAGTACACGCGTTTGCCGTCGCGGGAAAAGCGCGGGAGTTCCCCGTCCTCGCGGATCAACGTGGCGTCGCCGCCTTCGGCCGGCATCCAGTAGAGCCCGGGGTCGGTTCCGTAGGTGAATCCAAGGATCGCGTTGCCCGTCCCGCGCCGGAACACGATCTTGCTGCCGTCGGGCGAAACCGACGGCGAATAATAGAAGCCCGGGCGCGTGGTGAGTTGCTTCTTCCCGCCGCCGTCGAGGCGGACCTTGCAGATCGTCCCCGCGTGGTCGTCGTTCCAGGTGGTGTAGACGATCGTTTTTCCGTCGGGAGTGAACGACGGCCAGTACTCCCAGACGTCGTCTTTGGTGATCCGGGCGGGCACGCCATCCGGGAGCTTCTTCTTCCAGATGTGACCGACCGCGCTGAACACGAACCACTTCTCGTCGGGCGACGTCACGCCCTGGCGGACGAGTTTGGCCTCGAACGATTTCGGGCTCACTTCCTGCGGGAAGCGCACGGCGTCGTTGATCACGTGGTGGGAATGCGCCTCGAACGGAATATTGGTCGCGTTGCGCGACGCGATGTCCACCTTCCAGATCTTCCCCTTTGCCCAGAGGACGACCGACTTGCCGTCGGGCATCCACTGGAAATTCGGATACACACCGAACGTCGCCCACGTTTCCATCTGGTCGCGGGAGAGGCCGTCCCAGATGGGATGCTGCGCGCCCGTGTCGAGATCCTGCACGTACAGCACGGTCTCGGCGCGCACGCGGTGGACGTACGCGATGCGCTTGCCGTCCGGAGAGACCTGCGGACGCACCGCGCCGCCGGGCCCGGTGACGATGTTCTTCACTTCGCCGGTCTCACGGTCGGCCCGCCGAATGAAGTAGATGATGCCGTTGGGATCCTTGTTGTACTGGAAGTACGGACCCGGGCTCATGTCTTCGCTGAAGTAGACGTAGCGGCCGTCCGGCGACACCCACGGTTCCCCGACGTCCTGCTGGTCGTTCTTGCGCTTGGTGATCTGCAGGCCCTCGCCGCCGGACACGTGGTAGAGCCACATCTCTCCCGCGCCCAGCGACCGCGTGCTGGTGAAGTGCTTCTTCGCCACGATATAGTCTCCGTCCGGCGTCCACACCGCGTTGTTCACCAGGCGGAAGTCTTCCTTCGTGATCTGTTTGGGGTCCGAGCCGTCCCGGTTCATCACCCAGATGTTGTCGGCGCCGTCTTTGTCCGACGTGTAGCTGATGCGCGTGCCGTCGGGCGAGAATCGCGGCTGCACCTCGAACGCCGGTCCGCCACGGAGAAGCGTGGCCGGTCCGCCCGTGATCGGCATGACAAAGATGTCGCCGAGCAGGTCGAAGGCGATCTCTTTGCCGTCAGGGCTGACGTCGAGGTTCATCCACGTCCCCTCATCGGTGGTGAAGTCGACTTCGTGCGTCGGACCCCACGGCTTTTCGACGTCCCATTTGGGGGCGTCGGCTTTCTTCACGCCATCGGCCGCCAGGAGCGGCGAGCCGATGAACAGCACGCACAACACAGCGCAGATTCTGGAGAACATGAACGGCTCCTTGGTGAGTGAACTGGAGTCGACGTACGGGATTCGGGGATTGTAGGCCAGGTCGCGCCGGAGTGCAACGAGACGTCGACGGCCCGGCGCACCGAAGGCGCCGGACCGTTTTCAATTTCAGAGCGCGGGCACCCGGGACAGCCCGATTTCGTCGAGGCAGGTTGCGATCAGCGCCGTCGTGTGCGCGATGTCGTTGTCGAGGCCGATGGAAAAACGCACCAACCCGTCGCTCAACCCCATCGCGCGCCGGTCGTCCTCGGGGATCTCGGACGACGTACTGTGTCCCGGCGCGCTGAACAGCGTCTTGAAATAGCCAAGACTCACCGCCAGATAGCCGACCTTCTTCTCCTGCATCGTCATCATAAACCGCTTGGCCTTGTCCGCCGAACCGACATCCAGCGTGAGGATGCCGCCGAAGCCGTAGCCCGGATTCATCAGCGCCCGGATGCGTTCATGCTGCGGGTGACTCGCCAACCCGGGATAGTGCACCCCAAGCCCGGAGGACTGGAAGTGCTCGGCGAGATGAAGCGCGTTCTGTCCGTGCTTCACCATGCGAATATGGAGGCTGTGCAGGTTCTTCAGGATTCCGGCCGCGCGAATGCTGTCCAGAACCGGCCCGAGGAGCATGCTGGTCCCACCGTTGATGTCCGTGAGCGTGGCGATGAACGCGTCGTTGGACACCACGCACCCGGCCACGCAGTCGCTCGTCCCGTTGATGAACTTGGTCATGCTGTGGACCACGACGTCGGCGCCGTGCCGAAGCGGCGAGAGAATCAACGGGCTGAAGGTGTTGTCCACCACCAGCCACGCGCCGTGCTCGTGGGCCACCCGAGCGAGCGCCGGGATGTCCGCCACCTCGAGCAGCGGGTTGCTGATGGACTCGCAGTAAAGAACGCGCGTCTTTGCGTTGAACGCCGCACGAACCGCATCCATATCATTGGTGTCGACGAACCGCGTGTAGATGCCGAAACGCGGCAGGAGATTCTTGAGCAGCGCGTACGTACCACCATAGATCGTCCGACCGGAAACGATCTCGTCGCCGGCGGAACACAGTTGCAGCAACGTGGCGCTGATGGCCGCCATGCCCGATGCCGTGACCTGGGCGGCCTCGGCGCCTTCCATGCGCGCGAGCGCCCGGGAGAGATACTTGGTGCTGGGATTCCAGTGGCGGGAGTAGAGAAAGCACCCTTCGATCTCGTGCTGGAAGAGTTCCTCCATCTTTTCCACGCTCATGAACGTGTACGTGGAGGAATCGCAGATCGACGGGTTCACATCCCCGAATTCGCCGAACGCCAGAAATTCCTGGATTTCGGTCGCGGGATCGAACGTCATCGTGTCTCCGGTTTCCGCGGCCGCGGTTACGTGACTCCACCAGTATAGGCCGGCCTGAGGCCCCGATCCACGATTTTCCGGGCCGGTTGGACGCCGCCCGGCGGCGCTATCCCTTGAGACGATCCTCGATCCGGCGGTCGGGGACGAGCCACATGAGCGCGACGGCGATATAGAACAGCCACGCGAAGGCCGGTCGTACGAATGCCAGGGGGACGGCGGCGACGTAGAACAGAATTGACACCTTTCCCTTGAAGTCGTTTCCGATCGCCGCCGCGAGCACGTCGTTCCCCTCGTCGCAACGAAGCAACGTGTGCACGAGGATGAAATATCCGACGGCCGCGAGGAGCAGGATGACGCCGTACAGCGCCACCGGCAGCGACGCAAAGTGCGTCTCCCCCATCCAGCGATTCGCGAACGGGACCAGCGACAGCCAGAACAGGAGATGGAGATTGGCCCAGAGAACGCGTCCGTTGACGTGGCGAACAACCTGCAGGAGGTGGTGATGGTTGTTCCAGTAGATGCCGATGAACACGAAGCTCAGCGCATAGCTGAAAAACACCGGAAGCAGACCCTTCAGCGCCGCGAGGTCGGTTCCGTGCGGCGTCTTCATCTCGAGCACCATGATGGTGATCACGATGGCGAGGACGCCGTCGCTGAATGCCTCGACACGACTCTTGGTCATTCCTTCTCCCCGGCGCACACGGCGCTCGTCATGGCCTCGACTGTCGTCTGGCGAACGAAATCTAGTGAAGCAGCGTGACGCGCGCGGTCACGGTCCCGCCGAACCAGGTGAGCCGCGCGAAGTACGGACCGCTGGCTACCGGCGCACCGCGGTCGTCGCGCCCATCCCACCACACCGCCGCTTCGCCGCCACGCACTTGCAACGCGTCGCGCACGCGGCGCCCCGCCGCGTCGAAAATCTCCATGCGTGCGTCCGAGGGAACTCCGCCGTTGAGGCGGAAGGTCACGCCGGTGGCCGACGGGTTCGGAAATGCGAGTAACTCGCCCGATGCACGAGGCGCCCGTGACACGGCGGTAACGCCATTCGGACCATACGACGCACCCGATCCGGTCGTGATGACCGCGTCCGGAACGGGCTGATTCGTGGGTCCGGTGACGTCGATGCGCGTGATCACCGCGCTGAAGTCGCTGTCCACGTTGGATGTCAGAATCGGCTGCGCGTACGCGAGTTCACCGAGCGCGAAGTCGAAGGACGTGCCGAACGTGATCGGGATGGACGCGAGTTTCACCTGACCGCTTCCGCTTATCGAACCCGGGACGCCGGTGAATCCCGACAATCCGGTTCCACCGACGCTGGTGATGAACGGCACCGTCGTCGGATTGTTGACCTGCGAACGGAGCACGAGCGACGTTGCGCCGGCATTGACTTCCGATCGAATTTCCACGTCCGCCGTACCCGTCCCGGTCGTCGACAATCCGCCCGTCACGGTGACATAGAAAACGATCCCGCCCGTCTGTCCGTTCGCGACGCTCGGACTGGTGATCGTGAAGGTGTCGTGACAGATCCCCATCCCTTCGGTACCGACGACGTTGCTCGAACTCGTCGATCCCGAATATGACCCGTGCCCGGCAGCGGACACGCGCCCGTACGTCGTCCACCCGCCGCAGTTGCCCGCGAACGAGTTTGTATTCCATTGAGCCGACAACGATCGGGCGTCGTAGATCGGACCGGTAGGCGACACGGTGTCCGCGATTTCGCCGGCCACGCCGCACGGCGCGAGCCCCGGCGCCGGGGGCGATATTCCGGCGGACCCGAAGAACGCATAGACCGGCGCCGGCGGGCCGTACGTCGAGCACCCGGTCCCGCTCGACTGACCGCCGGCCGTCAGGACGAAGACTTCCAGGGAGGCGCCGAAGGCGCCGGTCGCGCCCGGCAACGCCACGGCGAACGTGACGGCGGCCAGCGCGAAGGAACGGCGAATGAGGGAAAATGGAATCGATGAAGAGCGCGGGTGAACCATCTGCAAGTCTCCTGATTGTGGACACGCCCGGTATCTGCGACCGCTCTATTATACCCCATCCTCGCCGGCGCGCCGGCGCCCTACCCCAGCCCGGTCACGCGCGCGAACTGCAGGAGGTCGAGCGAAAAATGGATCAGCCAGAACCACACGATATCCCGGGAGCGGTTGAGGACGAGAATGATCGTCGTGCCCAGCGCGGCGTCCCGCACCAGCGACAGCAGTTCCCCGCCCGACGTGCCGGACGCGAGCAACGCGGGGATATGTCCCGCCGCGAACAGAACCGCAACGATCACCGCCGACCACCGCGTCCCGATCGCCGCGGCGACGCGAACAAAGAGAATCGCGATGGTCATGTCCTCGAAAAAGACCTGCGTGAGTTCGTCCAGATGTTCGTAGCGCCAGATCCGACCGACCATCACCCACGGCGCGGGCGCGCCGTGTCGCACGAACGAATACACGGCGACCGCGACAAACGAAAGCGCGAGGCCGACCAGCAGTCTCCACACCAGTCGATTTCGCGGTAACCACGCGGTGGACCACGGCTGGCGCCGAAGCGACAATACGACGACCATGGGCAGGAAAATCAACGCCTGGTTGATCGCCGCGAGGAGCGGACCGGCCGGGCCATGTTCCGGAAGCCGGATTCCACTGCTCCACAGTTGTCCGATGCCGAGCACCGCCAGCACCCCGAGCACCGCCACGCCGAGCTCGCGCCAGCGATGGTCGAAGGTGATCGGCTCGCGCCGCGGCCACAGGCCGGGCCACACACGACTGGCAACCAGCCATCCGCCCAGGGCCACGAAATACGCCGTGACCATGGCGGGATAATGCGACTCGAACATCATCAGCCTCCTGACTCGACCAGAGCGTTGAAGCGCGCGTCAGCGCGAAGCGTGTCCCACTCCGGTTCGATAGCGGCGCGCGTCCGCATGAATGCCGGCATCTCGGACACAGAGCGGCGCAACAGCGCGATCGCTTTGTCCGCATCGCCGCGCAGTGCATGAATTCCCGCCGCGTAGTAACGCGTGAACGGTTCGTCCGCGCCGAGTGCTTCGCGCTCGGTGAACGCTTGCAGCCCGGTGTCGAATGCCGACGCGGCGCGATCGCGTTCGCCCGCTGCAAGAAGCGCGGAACCGAGGCGCATGTGCAGTTCGATGCGGATGCGCGAACGCAACGCGTGATCGAGACGTTCCACGAATGCGAGTTCGCTCGCGAAAGCATCGTACGCCTCGCGTGGTCGTCCCTGCAACGCAAGTAAATGACCGAGACGCATGTATGCACCCACCAGGCGAACACCCGCCTGACCGGACGCGGCCGCTTCCTGTAGTTCGATCGATCGTCGCGCGGCCGGCTCGCCGCGCACGAAGTCGCGCAGCAGCGCGTAGCAGTGCGCAAGTTGGAGCAAGTACCAGCCCGCTTCGGGATTGCGTTCCATCGCACGCTCCCACAGTTCGGCGGCGCGACGAAACTCAGCCTTGCCGATGAAGAGCCCGCGCGCGACGCCCCCGAGAATCGCCGCGTCGTCCGGCGCCAGCGATAGTGCGCGCATCAGGTGCTGGACGCCTTCGTCGGCCCGACCCTGCGATACGAGCGCGAGGCCGAGTTCGCGCCACGCGAGCGCCAGACGCGGGCGCAACTCCAGCACGCGACGCAGCACCACGACGGCGCGCTCCTGTAGTTCCGGAAAAGTGAGATAGTCGGCCTTCTGCCGGTAGGCGGCGCCGAGTTCGACCTGCGCGCGGACATAGTTCGGGTCCAGCGCGACCGCGCGTTCGAAGAGCAGGATCGCGCGGTCGAGCGACTCGTAGGTCTCGGCGCGCAGGTTCAGGAGGCCGCGCGACAGGGCTTCGTACGCGGCGACGACGTGCGTCTCCTCCCCCTCGTGAACCGCGGCGACGTCGGTCTTCAGACCCGCGGCAATGTCGGCGACGATGCGATCCTGAAGATCGAAGATCGCGTCCAGGTGACCGTCGTGTTTCGACGCGTGCGCGACGCGCCCGGTTTCGACTTCCACCACGCGCGCGGTCGCGCGCACCTGGTCGCCCTGGCGCTGAAATGTGCCCGCGACCACCCAGCGCGCGCCGGTCATGCGCCCCAGTTGAACGGCGTCGTCGGTCACCATTTCGCCGGCGTCGACTCCCAGCCGGCGCAGACTCTCGCGCAGGCGCTCGCGTCCCCACACCTCGATCCCACCGGTCTGCTGGAGCGCGGCGACGACCGCTTCCGACAGTCCCGTCCCCAGCCATTCGTCCTCACCGTGTCCGGTCAGATTCGCGAACCCGGCAACGGCGACGGCCAGCGCGCCCGGCGCGACCACGGCTTGCACCTGCTGCGTGCGCAACCGCGCGAGGTCCGCGCGCACCTCGCGCAGACTCGCCGGGCGCGACGCAGGTTCTTTGGCCAGCATGCGGCCCACGATCCGTTCGATATCGGGCATGCGGGGATCCGCGAATCGCGGCGGAATCGGCGGTGGGTCGCGATGGAGCACGGCGTCGACCACCTCGATGACGGTGTCGCCTTCGAACGGCCGGCGCCCGGCGACGAGTTCGTAGAAGACGATGCCCAGTGAGAAAATGTCCGACCGCGCGTCGAGCGACCGGCCGAGCACCTGTTCGGGCGACATGTAGTGCGGCGTCCCGGCGAAGGTGCCGGGCGGCGGCGCGCCGTCATTGCTCACGGTCGGTGCATCGGCCGACATCCGCGGCTGCATCTGCGCGAGACCGAAGTCGAGCACCTTTACCCGTCCCTGCGCGACCATCAGGTTCGACGGCTTGACGTCGCGGTGTACGACGCCGCGCGCGTGCGCCTCAGCGAGCGCATCGGCCGCCTGATCGACGATGTCCAGAATCGTGTCCAGCGAAAGCGGCTTCGCCGCGGCGAACTCCGAAAGCGTCTTACCCGGCACGTATTCCATCGCCAGCAGGAACACGCGCCCGTCCGGCGTCGCCGCCTCCTCGACGTCGTAGATCACGGCGATGTTCGGGTGATTGAGCGACGAGGCCGCGCGCGCTTCGCGCATCAGCCGCGCGCGCTCTTCGTCCTCGCAGCCGGGTCGCTGACGCAGGAGCTTCAGCGCGACCGGCCGGTGGAGCCGCACGTCCTCCGAAAGAAAGACCTCGCCCATTCCGCCGGCGCCGAGCCGGTCGAGGATGCGATAGTGCGAAATCGTCTGGCCGATCATGTGCACTTATGCGTCGTCCGATGGAGCGCCCGGGAATTCCTCGCGATAGTCGTCGAGCGCGGCGGCGACAACGGCTTCGGCATGGGCGCGTCCATACGGCTCCCCCACCGACACGTCGCCGGCCGACGGCCGGCGCAGCTTGTAGGTGGAAAAGTAGTGCACCAGGCGTTCGACGAGCACGCCGGGAACGTCTTCGAGGTCGCGGATCGCGCCGAACATCGGATCGTCGAGCAGAATGCCAACGATCTTGTCGTCAGCCTGTCCGCCATCGATCATGGGCACACCTCCGACCACGCGCGCCTGAACGATCACTTCCGCCCGCGAAATCGGACGCTCGCTCAGCACGCAGATGTCGAGCGGATCGTGGTCGCCCTCGCGCGCGTTCGGCATGAGCGCCGCCACACGAACGTTGGAATATGTGCGCGGGATGAATCCGTACAGTGCCGGCGGGAGTGACGACGTCCGTTGCGCGCGGTCCACGCGCAGATACCCGCTCGTCTTGTCGACTTCGTATTTCACGATGTCGAACGGCGTGATCTCCACGAACGCATAGACGAGTGACGGCGGCGACGGACCGGGGCTCAGCCCGTGCCAGGGATGCGGGCGCCAACGCGAGAATGATGTCATGCCCCAGTATGGTCCTTTCCGACCCCCAACTCAATGGCCGGAACCGGCGGCCCTGGAATGCGTATAGCTTACAAAGCGGAGCGCCGAATTCTGTCCTTGCAGGCGACGCCGTTTCGACTATAGTTGATGCGGTTGGTGGCAATGTCACGGCGAGCAGGCTGCAATCGCCGTTTACTATGAGACTTATCTCAGCAAGTCGACATTCACGCACGGCCCGGCGGGTGGCCGCCGTCCTGGCGTTCGTCGCGGTCGCGGTCTTCGTGGCCACGCCGTTCCTGCTCGAGCACCATCACCATTCCGACCTGGTCGAGAACACCCAGTGCGCCGTCTGCCTGCTCGCCTCGGCGCACATCACGCCCGCACCGGCGACGATCGACGTCGCGCTGGAACTCACCTCGATCCGTCTCGCGCGGACCCCCGACGAAACACTGACGTCGGGTCCGCGAACGCACACCCGCAACGAACGCGCGCCTCCAGCAGCCTGAACGACCCATGACTGGTTGCGGTCGGATCTCTTCCGCCGCGTTGTTCACAGGCTGCTTTCTGGAGGTCCATAGCCCATGAGACTCCACACATTTGCGCTCGTTTGCGCGGCGCTCGCCGCCGCGCCGACACTGTCGCACGCACAGACTCGCTCGATCTATTCGAATCTGGCCAACCCGTCGATCGGGCTAACGCGCTGTTCCTCGGGACAGGTCGCTCCCGACCTCGAACCAGCCCTACGGCTTCGCATTCGACTCGGCGGAGATCAGCCTGATCTCCGTCGTCGACCCGTACTGGACGTTCGTGTCCAACATCAGTTTCTCCAGCACCGGTGAGGTCGACCCCGAGGAAGTCTGGGCGCGATCGACGAGCATTCCCAGTATCCAGCTGAAACTCGGGAAGATTCGCGGGACGTTCGGAAAGCACGGGCTGCTGCACACGCACGCGTTCCCGTTCATCCAGGCCCCGGTCATCATGGCCAATACCATCGGCGAGGAGGGATTCAAGGACGCGGGCGTGGAGGCCGCCGTGGCTCACGCCGCTCCCCTGGTTCATGGAGTTGACCGGGGGAATCTACGGTGCGATGGACGCCAGCGACGAGAACCCGCTGGATTTCGGCTCCGCCGACCACACCAACATTCCGTACTGGCGGCCACCTGAAGAACCAGTTCGATCTCAACGACGACACCACCATGGAGCTGGGGTTTTCCGGCCTGACGGGAAAGGGCGCCGACGGACACCATCACGGCGCGTTTGGGGCCGACCTGACGTTCCGGAATATCCCGGCTGCGTGCGTCCAATAGCCGCGGCTGGATCTTGCAGGGTGAATACATCGAAAAAGCAGCGACGTCGGATGGCACCTTCGACAAAGAGTCCCGCGGCTGGTACGCCTCGTTCCAGTATCGACTCGCGCAGGTATGGTGGGCCGGCATTCGCGGCGAGCAGGCAAAGGACTGTTACACGGATGTTCTGGTCGACAACGTCGGCGACCCGGTTCTCGGCGACGTCAACCGTGGATCCGTCAACCTCGCGTGGATGCCGTCGGAGTTCTCCTACATCCGCCTCGAGTACAGCTACGCGCAGGCCGACGACAACAACGGATTCAAACCGACCGACCAGCGCATCATGCTGCAGATGAGCTATACGGTCGGCTATCACCCGGCGCACGCGTACTAGAGACACTGAACGTTGAGTTCAATGGACTGCAGAACACAAGCCATATGGAGGAATTCATGAAATCGCTCATTCGATAGAGTTTCGTACTCTGTCTTGCGCTCGCGGCGTCCGCCCGCATTCGCAACTCTCAAGGTCGCCACCTCGCTGACCGATCTCGCCTCGGTCGCCCAGTTCGTCGGCGGCAAGCACGTCGAGGCGCAGAGTCTCTGCAAGGGCTACGAGGACCCGCACTTCGTCCCGGCCAAGCCCAGCCTGATGAAGGCCATCCAGCACGCGGACGTGTACATCTCGATCGGGCCTGGAACTGGACAGCGGCTGGTTGCCGCTGGTGCTGCCGGGGAGCCGCAACCCCAAGATCCAGCCGGGCCAGCCGGGCTTCGTGGACGCTTCCGAAGGCATCAACGTGCTCGAGAAGCCCATCGGGCACGGTGAGCCGCGCCGAGGGAGACATCCATCCGCTCGGTAATCCCGCACTACTACTAGACCCCAAGAACCTCGAGATCGTGGCCGATCATCTGGCCGAGTGTTTTCTCGAATCTGGATCCGGCGAACGCCGCGGACTACGCAGCCAACGCGAAGGCGTTCGATGAACGAATGGAGACGTCGCTCGCGAGATGGGATGAAGCAGATGGCGCCCTATCAGGGCGCGTCCGATCGTGACGTACCACAAGAACTTCATCTACTTCGCCGATCGCTTCGGCCTGAAGATCTTCGGCAACGTCGAACCCAAGCCGGGCATCCCGCCCAGCCCAGACACCTGTCCGATCTGGCCGAGGCGATGAAGCAGGCGGGGGTCAAGGTCGTCGTGTACCAGCCCTACTACAACGCCGATGCCAGCAACGAGCTGGCCAGCAAAGCGGGCGGAGATCGCCGTGGAGATCGCCACCGAGGTCGGTGGTCTGCCCGGCGCCAGGATGTCTTTTCAAAATTCGACGTGCTCGTTTCGTCCATCGCCAACGCTCTTTCCGAGAAGTGAGGTAGCGGATCATGGAATTTCCTCACCGTCATGGCGCTGCCGATGCTGGCGTGCCTTCTGCTCGTCCTGATTACCCCTCCCTGGGCCAGCACGTGCTGGCCCGCGGCGTCATCTTCGTCGATCTGGCGCTGGCGCAGATCGCCGCACTCGGCCAGAGCGTCGCCTTTCTCCTGGGCGCCGAACCGCACGATCCCAGCATGTATCTGCTGGTCGTTCGGATTCACGCTGCTCGGCGCGGCGCTGTTCAGTTTCCTGTGGGACCGCAACCACTCGGTGCTGCAGGAGGCGTTCATCGGGATCTCGTTCGCGCTGGCGACCGCGGCGACGCTGCTGCTGTTGTCGAACGCGCCCGCACGGCGCCGAGCACGTGCGCGGGCCCTGAGCGGAGAAGCGCTCGGCTGGGTGACGTGGAAGGACATCGTGATCATGGCCGTCCTCGACGTGATCGGTTGGTGCGTTTCTCTTTTTCAACCGGAAGAAGCTGCTCCTCGTGTTCGGAGGACCCGAAGCGCGCGCGCGAAGCCGGGCTGTCGGTCAAGAAGTGGGACTTCCTCTTCTACGCCTCTTTCGGGCTGGTCGTCACGAGTTCGGTCAAGGTCGCGGGCGTGCTCGCGGTGTTCTCGTACCTGATCGTTCCGCTGGTGTGTTCGACGCTGCTCGGACGCCACGGCGCAAAGCGGCTGTACCTGGGCCTGGGTGATCGCACTTGTCGTGTCGATTCTGGGCGCCGTGCTGTCGTATTCGCGGGACTGGCCGATGGGCGCGACCATCGTGTGCCTGTTCGGTCTCACGGTTGCCGTGATATCGCTGTCGGTGCGGATGAAGAACGTCGATCCGGCCGAGGATGCCGTGAGCGCCGACGGCGGCGAGGAACCGGCTCGGGTCGCGTAAGCGCGTCAGCGCCGGATCGTGACCGGGGCACTCGACGGTCCTTCCGTTGCGCCGGCCGCCACGGCGGTCAGCGTGTAGACATAGACGTGCCCGGCCCGCGCATCGGTGTCCACGAAGGAATGCTCCGCCGCTTTGGGGGACGCGATTAATGCCGGCGTCCCGCCCGACTCGGCGCGGTACAGCCGATAGCCGGTGACCCGGGTGTCGTCCGGCGTCGACCAGCCGATGTAGATACCGGTCTGCACGCGCGAGGCGCGCACACCGTCGGGTACGGGCAGGGGCGCGGTGTCCGGCACGTGCACGGCGAGCGGAACGCTGGTGGCACTCGTGTCTCCGGCGACGTCGACCGACTGGACTCCGTATTCGTACTCCGCGCCCGCGACCGCCGTGCTGTCCGTCCAGTAGTTCGCGCGCGGCGCGAAACCGCCGCGGTGAACGCGCGTCCACGTGTCGCCGCCGCCCGCGCGTCGAAACACGTCGTAACCGGCGAGCATCGGCTCGCGTTCGGAAACGTCATCCCAGAACAGCATCACCCGTCCGTCGTCGATCACCGAGCGCAGATTGGCAGGAATCGGCGGGGCGTGCGACGCGACCCACGGCGCAACATCGAAGTCGGAAAGCGGGCTGAGGGCATCGGTGTCGCCCACCGCGCGCACGGCGTAGTAGAGCTTCGTGCCGCGATCGCGCGTCGTGTCGACCGCGCTCACGCGCGCCGTATCCGCCGGAGTCATCGCCGGGACCAGGTTTGAAATCTGCTCCCATGTTCCGTGCGGCCCGTCGGACCGATAGAGGTAGTAGCCGATGATGTGCGGCCCGATCCCCCGCCACGACACGCGGACACCCGCGTCCGTCGCCCGCACTCGGACGTCGACGGGCGCAAGCGGCGTTTCGCCGTGCGTGGTCAGCGCCGGTACCGCGGCGCTGGGAGCCGAGTCGCCGTTGACCCCGGTGATGACCAGACGATAGAACATCGCTTCGTTGGCGTCGGGAACCACGTCGACGTATTCGCCGGTCCCCGGTGGCAACGTCGCGACAACCGCGTAGGGGCCGTCGAATGTGGCGCATCGCTCCAGCGCGATGCTCCGCACGTACGCGTCGCCGGCAAGTTTCCAGATCAGGCGAACCCGGTGGGTGGCGCCGGCGTCCTCCGCATGCAGATCGACCACCGTCGGTACGGAGTTGGCGGGAAACGTCTCGACACGCGCCGCGCTCGACGCCGCCCCGCGGTTGCCGAAGGCGTCGACCAGCACCGCGACATACTCGTACGCCGTGCCCGGCTCCACGCCGGCATCGCTCACCACGACGAACGTTCCGTCCTTACCCGCGTTGAACCCCGCCGGCCCGCGATAGCGGACGAAGTCGCCGCGAAGCCCCTCGCGCCTCGTCACCACGACACCGGAAGCGGCGGCCCCGCCGGGCAGCGCCCATTTCACATTGACCCGGCGGCCATCGAAGCTCGCCGTCGGCTGCGCGACGGCCGGAAGCGCGTTCGCCACGGGATAGCGAACATCGCGCGTGTCGACGGCCGCGCCCCGGGGGCCGCCCTCGATCCGGTAGCGGTAGGTTCCCGGTGTGACGGTGGTATCCAGGAATGCGGTTCCGAACGCCAGGTGCGCGACCGGAAGATTCACCGGGATGAATTTCTCGACCGACTTGCCCGACTGCACCTGCTGCCACATCCGATCCACGTTCGCGCTATCGATGGCGGCCAGCCCGTCGAAACAGGACGCAAAGCGTTTCACGCGCCGCGCGAGTTCCTCGCGCGAAGCCGGCGCCGACACCTCGCCGACCTTCACCGCGGACGCACCGGCGCCGGCCGAAATTCGCGAGACGGTGTAGGCGCGCCGGGTCGCGAGATCGGGGCCGAGGAACACCCACACCCCCCGCGGCGATGCCGCCGCCATCGGCTGCCCCACACCGCGATCGCTCTGCGCGCGGGCGCCGGTCGCGCACACACCCACGGCAAGCAGAGTCCATCCGATCCAACGACGCATTCGGTTCACGCTGGTCACCATCCCGAGGTCAAGGGTGGCTCGTTCCCCGAGCACGAGCCCAGTCCGACACTGGCGTTGACGCCGCTGGTTCCGAGCGACATCGTCACCTTCAGCGACTTCGACACGTCGATACCGCCGCACAGCTCACAACAGATGCCGTCCAGGCACGGTGTGGGGATGCACTGCTCGACACTGCCGCCTACGGTCAGGCTGCCGCAGCCCTGCAGATCGTACTGGCCGGTCCCCACGTTGATCACGCCTTTCGCACCCATCTCCGCACTCGCTTCGCCCGACACCTTCGTGCACGTGATGCTGCTCATGATGAAGTATGCGTTCACGTACGCCATCCCGCCGATTCCGAATTCGGTACCGGGGCCGTCGAAGGACATCCACACCCGCCCGTCGAGACCGGTCTCGCCGCCGAAATACGCGCCGATCGGCCCGAGCTTGAATCCGACGTCGGGGATGTCGAGTTGCGGGATCGTCTTGCGGCCCACGAAGAAGAACCCCGAGATGCCGTTCTGGAATCCCGACGGGACGCTCTTGTCGTAGGCGAACTGCATGAGCGTGGAAATCACGTCGGAGGGCATGTGGTCGTAGTCGCCGATCAGCATCCCCGCTTTGAGATTGCCGAAACCGGGCACCGTCATGCTGCCTCCGGAGAGAAAATACCAGCCGCTCGCGTCGACCAGCAGGTTGGCGACGCCCTGCACCTGGATGGCACCCATCGGCTGCGAGAAGTCGAGGGTCCCGATCATGCGAGCGTTCGCGTAGTCATACGTGATCGCGATGCTGCCAAATGACGACGGGATGTTCTTGATCGAGGCCTTCTGATTGTCGGCGGTGATCGCGCCATGGATGGTGAACGCCTTGCGCGTGTCACCCTCCATTCCTTTGACGCCGTTCATCAGCCCGCTGAACGTAAACTTGTTCCAGTCGTTCTGCGCGGCTACGACGCTCATGCTCCCTTCGATTTCCGACAGGTACGTCTTCGATTTTCCGATCGGAATGGTCTGATGAAGCGGGTCGACCTCGAGCCACGTCTTCGGGACGGTGCGATGCAAGCGCGTGACCACCTTGAGTCCCTCGCTCGACTGGAGCGTACCCGCCGCGTGGAAGCCGGTCGCGTCGAGCGTCTGCGATCCCGCGGTCTGCTGCGCGATGAACTGGACGTTGCCGGGTCCCTGGAACTGAAACGGAATCGGAGTGAGAGCGAGGTCGATGGCGCCCGCCTTCTTCGTGAAGGTCATGATCGCCTGATAACTGGTCGAGAGGCGCGGAATGCCCAGGTTCACGGTTCCCGCGATCTGGAAGAACGTGTCGTAGCTGGTGAGGTTCCCCGGCGTGAACTGGAACACGTCGTAGAACGTCACCGCCGGCGCATTCGCGCCGAATCCGACGAGCTGCTCGCCGTCGCTCAACAGGTCGATGGACTCGATTCTGAACGTCGCACCCGACTTCATCCCGGGGAGATTCCCCAGCGTCGCCGCCGGCGTCGTGCCCATGGGAAGCATCGATAGCTTCCAGTGTCCTTTCTGGTCCTGGCCGACTTTCGCGTCGTAGCCGAATCCCACGTTGGTGGACTGCACCACCAGTGGCGCGACGCCCCCCAGCGTGACGTTCTTCAGATCGACCTGATCGACGGTGAGGTTCTTGGGCTGAATACGCAGGTCCTTGGCCGGAACCACGAGCACACCGGTGTGGATGTCGGCGGTCGCCACGTGAATGCCGTTGGTCGACTTCCCGAGTTCCCAACCGCTGCCGGATACGTTCCATTTTTCCAGTTTGAACGCAATCGCCCCGGTCGCGGCGACCGGGAGAATCTGCGACGGCCGCACGCGCACCCATCCGGCCGCGACATCGAGCGGCAGCGGCGTGCCCTTGCCGATATCGGCGTGGAGCGTCGTGCGCACACGAATCGTATCGGCGCTGACGATCGCCTGACCCGACGCCGCCGTCGCCGGAAAACCGTAGAGCGAGAACGAGAGACCGGCCGCGTTGGGATCGGCGAGTCCGAACATTGCGGGCGCGGACGACTGCGGATCGGCCTGCAGCACCGTGATCGTCTTGTCGCCACCGCCCGGCGCCGTCAACACCTTGCCGCCGAAGGCAAGGTCGTTGGCCGAGAACGCGAAGCTGCCGGCATCCACGCCGACGCGCGCGCGCAACGCGCCCACGCCGGCTCCCGCATCCACGACGTTCAGCGTGCCGCCGCCGACGGGACTCGCCGTGACCATAAACGCGCCGTTGAGCGTGAGGGCAAGCGACGTCGCCGTCGTCGGGACCGGAATTTTCGCGGGCACGGCGTACGGCACACCCTTCGCGTTTTTCTTGCTGCCCGCCTTCAGGGTCACCGAGTAGAACGGCAGTGTGGTCCCGGACTCGACCTTGAAATTGGGGCCGGCGGGAAGATCGACGAACGCGCCGTCGATGGTTACGCCGCCCGACGATTCCACCAGCGAGGTGATGGCAATGGGCAGGCCCAGGAGCCGCGTGATATCCATGTCGCCATAAACGGTCAGGTTGAGATTCACCGCACTCTTCGTGGGCACGGTGATGCTCTTGCTCGCCCCCACGAACGTTGTGGTCTGCGAGGATTTGGTCGCATAGACGGTAACGCCGGCGGGCTCTAACGGAATTCCGCGGAGCGTGTAGGTACCGTCCGACTTGCTGAACGTCTCGACGCTCATGACGCCGGGCCCCGAACCCATATCGATGAATACGCGTGCGCCTTCGACGGCGAGCGAATCGCCCACGGTCACCCGGCCGGACACGCGGGTCGCCGGATCGAGCGCGATCGTGTAGGGCACGGGGCTGGTCGTGGGGAAATTGAGAAGCCCCTTCTTGCGCGGAACGCAGTCGATGTTGTCCGGCGACGAAACACTGGCCTGGAACACCGCGGAGGCGTTGTCGAACACGAACGACGCCAGCCCCTTCGCGTTGGTCTTCACTTCCATGCCCAGTATCTTGACGCTCGCGCCCGGCACCGGCATCTGGCTCATGATGGAGTTCGGCGGCGGACTGCGAACCACCTTGATATCCATCCGGTGCCGCTTGCGCATCACGCCGAACGTCCCGAGGTTGACCAGCTCGTTCTTCTTGGTGATGTCGACCGTAAACGTCTTCGGTGAATAGTCGGGGTCGTGGGGAACCACCGTGAGTTTCTGCCCCTTCCCCGTCGGCGCTCGGAGCAGGAACACCTGCGGGCCGGACAGCCACGTCTTGGTCGCAACGGTGATGCCGGCGTCGAAGTGGACATCGGCCGCGACCGGTGCCTTGGTCTCGGCGTCGTTCACCGCGCCCACGACCATGCCTTCGGGTTCCAGTTTGACTTCGGCCGAGAGGTCCATCTGGCGCCCCCGGGCGAGGATCCCGAGATGCTTCGTCCACGACTCGTATCCGGTCTTGGACGCGTACAGCGAACGATCCGGCCCGACGAGCGCGCCGGCACCGTCTTCCTGGACATCGAGATGGTCGAAGGCGAAGTACCCCTGGGCGTCGCTCGCGCGGAATGAGTACGGGAACGTGGGGGCAGCGTTCGGCGAAAACCATGCGCCGCCCAGATCCTTGTAGTTGCTCTTCAGCAGGATCTGCGCGGATGCGATCGGCGTGTTGGGGTTCGACTTGTCCATCACGCGGCCGAAGATGCGCGGCTGGTCCGGCGACAGGTATTCCTTCTTCTCGAAGGGCGGCGCCAGTTCGAGCTGGCTGTTGTACACGATGTGCCGGTTCCGGATGTCGTACATCGGATTCGAATCCCAGACGAGCGTGGGCTTGTAAACATAGTTACCCTTGGTCGCGGACGTCTCGATCCACCCGTAGTACAGATCCGACAGATCGTTCGGTGCCACCAGATGCTTGAAGAGCGCATCGCCGCCCGGATCGGTTTCGACCATCGAGACCACGTGATAGGTCTCCGTGCCGACGGGCTTGGTTCCGTATGTGGCGGGATCGCCCTCGTCCGCGGGGATCTCGGCCTGTTTCGCGTAACGGCGCATCAAGAAAACCTTCACCCCCACCATCGCCCCCACCGCTGCCTGATTCTTCGCGAACGTGGTGGCTTCGACGTGGATCTTGTACTGATAGCCTTTGACGAAGGAGACCAGCGTGCCGACGTCGGCGGCTCCCCAGGGCTGCACGAGGATATCGGTGTCCGGACTGCAGTAGTACGGACTCTGCACGATCAGTCGTAACGTCCGCGTCACCTTCTTCGCCTGGAGCGTATACGCCATCGGGTTGAACCCGTACTTCTTCTGGTAGTCGGCGGCGTACTGCGGGTTCTGCAACACCACGTCGATGTTTTCCGCAAAAACGCCCATGTCTTCGGTCTGGACATAGTTCAGGTTGAACGTCCCGTCGGACGCCGTCACGCCGGTGGCGAGTACCTTGTCGATATCCGGAAGCAGCGCATCGAGTTGACTCGTCTCAAACCCTTCAGCGACGAGCCGGTCTTTGCTGAGAACGACTTCCTTTTCCGAACTCGATCCGGCAATCGAAACCGCTCCGTCGAGCAATCGGTAGGTGACCACCAGACTGACGTGAATCCCACCGAGTGGCTTTGCGCCCGACGCATCCACGGCACCTTTGTTGTAGTAGGTCGGATTGGGATTGATTACCTGAAGATTGCCGCCGCCGGTGCTCGTGCCCGTGCTCTTTCCGGTGTTCGTGCCGGTGCTCTTGCGTGCCTGGCTCTCCGCGTCCTTGAACTTGTACGTGAGCTTGCCCTTCACACTGGCCCACGGTGCCTTCGGGAACACGGTCTTCCACCCGCCGGACGATGGCGGAGGCGGAGGAGGTGGTGGCGTGGGTTGCGCCAGCACGACCACTCCGGTCGGCGCACTGCCGTAGGTGAACGAACACACGGCGCTGGCGCCGCCGTTCGCGAAGGGGATATGCAGTTCGTTGTCGGTTGCGGTCACGCGCCACGCATACTGCTTCCCCGCTTCGAGCAGCGGCTGGCCGGGCCCGTAGAAGAAGCTCGTGGTTCCGACGATCTCCTGTTCGAAGAACGCCGGTGTGGTGGCGCTTTCCATTGCGTCCTGCGGGTCCGCGTCGGGATCGATCATTTCGACGATCTTCAGCGTGTAGATCGTCGTTGTCGGGTTGGTGCGCGACGGCGGCGCCCACGCGAACACCATCGCCTGCGGCCCCGACACCGCGATCGTCTGCCCGCACGGCGGAGAGATCAGTTGCGGCGGGTCGACCGCCTGAATCTGGATGATGTTGCTGCAGCCGGACGGGGGCGGCGGCGAATATTCCACCGGACTCACGCACATCGCCGGTGGGCACCGTGCCTGGAAGCACGCCCGGTAGCTACCGGGCGGGAGGGCGGACTCGAAGTAGTCCGCCTGAGTCATCCCCGAGAACTCGAGCAGATTGGCGTCGAAGAACGGCGCCAGGTCTGCGCCCGTCAGCTGGATGGTCGCCCCGCCCGGGACGATCAGCGGAAACGGCGGCCCGGGGTCGAACGCGTCGGGCGTGCGCACCTCGACCCCGTTGTCGCCAATCAGGCGCATGCGCAGGGTCACGTCGTTTATCGTCGTGCGTCCCGGGTTCATTACCGTGACCCGGATCGCATAGGGGAAAGCGAAGATGTCGTTGCTGACCGGTCCGATGACCTGCGTGACGACGACCAGCGAGTTTTGCGCATGAACCGGGCGCACCGATCCCATCCCGGCGACGCACACCGCCGCCAGCGCCACGACGGTTCGCGCGATCCTACAGCGAGTACGCATAGCTGATCTCACCCTTCGTCTCGGTGGATGACGTGACACCCGGCGCCTTCGCCGAGTTGTCGTGCACGTAGAAGCGTGCGCTGAACCGGTGCCGGCGTTGCAGTCGATAGGCGGCCGTTACCTGCAGCGTGTTCGTGCCGATCTGATCCTTGCCGTCGATCGATGTGGTGCTGATGGCCTCGGTCACTCCGATCGTTCCCTGGTTCTGGAGAAACGACACGCTCGCCCCGAATTGCGGCCCCCGAACGCGGGTATCGCCATCCGAGAGTTCAAACCGGGTCAGGCTGTAGCCGACGTTCCCGCTCAACCCGAGCGGAATGTACGTCAGCACGTAACTCCCGGTCAGCATGTTCGACGTATAGCTCGCGTCGACGACACCGGTGGTCGTGCTCTTGTCGTTCATGTCCTGACGGTTCCAGACGAGGATCGCCGAGTGGCCGATGCGATCGCCCATCAGCGTCAGCGATTGCGTCACGCCGATCTGATTGGCGGATTGCGCGACGACGGTCGTCGAGCTGTCGATCTGACTTCGGCCCGCCTTCTGGTCCATATTGTAATTCGAGTAGACCGCATTGATCGCGTACCGGGAGCCGGGCGAGAAATCCACGCGCACCGAACCGATCGTTCGGTCGGTTTGCAGGTCGCGGGTGCCCTTGAGATTGTCGTGCTGGAATCCCAGGCTCGCGGCGACGCGCAGGCGCTCCTCCATGAGTTTCACGGTCGGCTCGAACGTAATGTTATCGACATCGTCGTTGAAGAAATACGCGCCCATGCTCCGGTACCCGGGGTCGATGCGCTTGTAATGAACCGCCATCGATCCCCAGTGATCCTTCCAGGCGAGCGCGGTCTCGATGGCCTGCGCTTCCACCGTGGATTCGCGCCGATCCATAAGGGAACCGAACATCTTGAGCAGGAACTTGTCGAAATCGCCGCTCTTTGCAGTTTGTTTGTTCGCCGTATACGCGCTCTGGGCGAGTTCGAAATCGAGTTGCAGCCGCGGGGTCAGCCCGAGTCGCGTGCCCGCGCTCACGACCAGGTTTTCGGCGGGAAACAGTCCGCCCGGGAGTCCCGTCGACGGAAGCGAATGCTCGTCGTCTTCGCCGCGCAGGACGATCAGGTCCGCCGTGCGCGTCGTCGTCCCCCCTCCGACGCGAAAGGCATATCCAGTGCGCTTGAAGACCGGCGACACCGAGGCACCGCCCGCCGTGTCGCCCGGAGCAATCGCGCGGCGAAATCGCCCGTCGATGTAGCCCACGTGCCAGTGGCCGGGCGTCGCTTCGGCGCCCAACCCGAGGAACGTGTGTCCGCCGAGCGAGTACGGCGACCAGTTGAGGTTGCGGTACCCCGCATGAACCGTCAGCCAGCGATAGTACGGACTGACTCCGAGGCGGTTCAGCGGCTGGCGAAATTCGCGATTCTGTTCGGTGACGGTGAAGCTGAAGGGCAGGACGACGCCGTAGATGGTCAGCGTGGGACTTCCGCGGAGAAGCCAGGACGTCGGCGAGTACGCGCCCGGCCGTCCTTGCGAATGGTATGAGAAGAGCGATACGCCGATCGATCCGGACAATTGGACGGGGTCGGATCCAGGGACGGCCGCGAGATCCTGGGCGCCCGCGCACACCGGAGCGAGCATCAGCATGGCCACGCTCCACCGGACGTGGCAGCCGGAGAGAAAAGATCCGGAGCGGGCGATCAATGTTCAGCGCATGGTGTGTCTGGTGTTCGTTGTCAGCCCTCTGAAGCCCACTCTAGGCAGTCCCCGAAAACGGTGTCAAGAACGAGTATTCGCCGGGGCCCCCGCAGGGGCCCCGGCGCGGCGCTACGACTGCGTGTTCAGACCGCGACGCTCGAGCAAGGGCTCGATGTCCGGCTCGCGCCCGCGGAACTTCTTGAAGAGCACCATCGGGTCCTCGGTGTTCCCCGCTGAGAGAATGTACTTGCGGAACTTATCGGCGGTGGCCGGGTCGAACAGACCGTTCTCCTTGAACGCCTGGAAGATGTCGGCGTCGATCACCTCGGCCCAGATATACGCGTAGTAGCCCGACGAATACTGGCCGGAAAAGATGTGACGGAAATACGGGCTGCGGTAGCGCGGCACGATTTCCGGAATCAACCCGATCGCGTTCATGCGCTGGGTCTCGAAGGCCATGGCGTCGGCCGGCGCGTCGCCCTTGAGCGTGTGCCAGTCCATGTCCAGGTACGACGCCGCCAGATACTCCACGGTCGCGAAGCCCTGGTTGAACAATTTCGCGTTGTTCATCTTCGCGATCAGGTCGTCCGGAATGGTCTCGCCCGTCTTGTAATTGCGGGCGTAGCTCTTCAGCACTTCCGGTTCCGTCGCCCAGTTCTCGAACACCTGGGACGGCATCTCGACGAAGTCGTTCGCCACGGCGGTCCCCGAGAGACTCCGGTAGGTCACGTTCGAGAGCATGCCGTGGAGCGCGTGACCGAACTCGTGGAACAGCGTGCTGACCTCGTCCAGCGACAGGAGCGCGGGTTCGGTCGCGCTCGCGCGCGAGAGATTGGCCACGTTGACGATGACCGGCGTCTCCTCGACGCCGCCCTCGCGCGACTGCTTGCGGTACTCGCTCATCCACGCGCCGTTGCGCTTGCCCGCACGCGGGTGATAGTCGACGTAGTAGACGGCCAGGTGCGAACCGTCGCGGTCCTTGACCTCGAACGTCCGGACCTCGTCGTTGTATTTGGGCAGATCGAAGCGTTCGACGAAGGTGATCCCCCACAACTTCGTGGCGGTATCGAACGCGCCCTGGCGCACGTTATCGAGCACGAAGTACGGACGCAGCACCGAGTCGTCGAAATCGTAGCGCGCCTTCTTGACCTTCTCCGCGTAGTACCACCAGTCCCACGACTGGATCTTGAACTTCCCGCCGTCGGCATCGACCATCGCCTGCATGTCGTCGCGCTCGACCACCGAACGCGCGAGCGCCGGTTTCCACAGCTTGTCGAGGAGGTCGTAGACGTGTGCGGGCGTCTTGGCCATGTTGTCGTCCAGCACGTAATCCGCGTGCGTCTTGTACCCCAGAAGCCGCGCGCGCTTGCCGCGCAACGTCGCCTCTTCCTTGAGCACGTCCTTGTTGTCGTGCTCGTCGTTGTGGTTACACCGTTCGCAGTACGCACGGTAGATCTTCTCGCGCAGATCGCGGCGATCGCTGTACGTGAGGAACGGAATCATGCTGGGCTTCTGCAACGTGAATACCCATTTGCCCTCGTGTCCGTGCTTGGCCGCGACTTCGGCGGCCGTCGCCACGTCGTTCGCGGGAAGCCCCGCGAGGTCCGACTGCTTGTCGAGCACCAGCTCGTAGGTGTTTTCCTCCGCGAGGACGTTCTCGCCGAACTTCAGCGAGAGCACGGAGAGCCGCTCGTTGATCTCGCGAAACGTCTTCTTGTCCGCCTCGGACAGGTTGCACCCGCCGCGCACGAAACTCTTGTAGGTCTCTTCCAGCAAACGGCGCTGCTCGCTGGAGAGCGTGAGGTCGTCGCGTTTGTCGTAGACCGCCTTCACGCGCGCGAACAGCTTCGGATCGAGGTAGATGTCGTCGTTCAGCGCGGAGAGGTTGGGCGCGATGTCGCGCGCGATGGCCTGCATCCGGTCGTTGGTTTCCGCCGAGTTCAGGTTGAAGAACACGTCGCCGACGCGGCCGAGCAGTTGCCCGCTCATTTCCAGCGCCTCGACGGTGTTGGCGAACGTCGGCGCCGCCTTGGCGTCGCGGATGGCCGCCACTTCCGTCTTCTGTTCGGCGATCCCGCGATCGAACGCGGGCATGAAGTGTTCGATCTTGATGCGATCGAAGGGCGGAACGTCGAACGGCGTTCCGTACGGTGCGAAAAACGGATTGTCCTCCGCGGCCGCCGGTTTCGGGCTCATCAGCCCGGCAATCATGAGACAAAACAACATGCTGACGACACCTGTCTTCATATGGCTCCTTCTGTCGGCCCTGGCCCGGGGATGGTAACCGCTAACGGGGGTGGGAGTCACGCGAGGGATTTCTCACCGAAGATGCTAATCGTTTTCCGTGTGCAGATCGACGATCCAGCCGCCGTCCCGGTCGCGGCGCGCATCCACGCGCCACGGACGGCAGCACACCGGACAGTCTTCGACATACGTCTGACGTCGCGAGCCGCCTTCGTCGACGTCGATGTCGACGATCTCGCCGCAATAGGGACATTGGACTTCTGTGGAGCCGTCCATCGCTTCTCTTCGGTGGTGTCGGAAAGCTCGTGCTTCCGGTGGACGATCAGGAGTGTAGCACAGGCGGATCGCTCACCCGGCGACGATGCAGCCGCCTCCGCTAGGAGTCGGTGGAAACGAGGGCGGATTCGGCTTCCGGTCCGGTACCCGCGCCGGAATCTCCCGGAGAAGCGGTCATCATCCGCAGGAACAGGTCGACGACCCGGGGATCGAAATGCGTGCCCGAGGACTTCCGTATGTGCGCCAGGACATCGTTCTCACACCAGCCCTTGCGATAGGGACGGTCCGATCGGAGCGCGTCCCAGACGTCGACAACGGCGAACAGCCGGGCCGCCAGCGGGATGTCGTCGCCGTGTAGCCCGCGCGGATATCCGGTCCCATCCCACTTCTCGTGGTGGCAGTAGGGAATGTCGAGGGCGGGCCGGAGATAGTCGATGTCTTTGAGCAGATCGCGCGCGAAGGTAGGATGCTTGCGCATGACGACCCACTCATCGTCGGTGAGCGGGCCGGGTTTGAGCAGAATCGGATCGGGCACGCCCATCTTGCCGATGTCATGGAGAAGGGCCCCGCGCCTGATATTGACCACGTCGGATTCCGACACGCCCGCCAGCCGCGCCAGTCGCACTGTCAATTCCGTGACGCGACGCGTATGTCCTTCCGTTTCCTTGTCGCGCAGGTCGAGCGCACGCGACCACCCCTCGATGGTCGTGTCGTACGCGAGGTGCAAATCCATGTTCTTGCGCTGCAACTCCTCGAAGAGCTTCCCGCTGTCGATCGCCATGGCCGCCTGCCCTGCAATCGTCTCGAGAAATTCGATCCAGTCCGGATCCGGCACGAAGGGCCCGCGCACGCTGACGTTGAGCACGCCGATCAAGCGCGCCTTCGAGATGAGCGGCGTCGCGCACAGCACGGTGGTATCGCCGGACTCCCCGGCCTCGTTCCGGACGCCGGCACCGGCCTCGCCGGTTCCCGGCACGACCGTGCGCCGTTCCATTCCGGCCCGCCCCGAAACACCGTCGCCGATCCGAACGAGAAACTGCGGCCGCGCCGCGTCGCAGTCCCCGATCGACGCCACCGCTTCCAGCATCAGCGTGTCCTCGTCGAACAACTGCACGTAGGCGCCACACGCCTGCAGGCGTACCAGCGCCTCGTCGAGCACCGTTTTGAGAGTAAGACGCAGATCGGTGCTGCTGAGGATGCTCATGTCGATTGCACGCAAGGACTGCAGCCGTGCGAGCTGGCGCTGAGCATTCAACTCGGCGCTCTTGCGCTCGGTGACGTCAATCGACACGATGAATACGCCCTCCGGCACCGGCTGCATGCTGAGCTCGAAGAAGCTCGTCGTTCCGTCGGCGTGCGCGAATTCGTTTTCAATATTGCTGGGGATGCGTTCCTCCATGCACCGTCGAAGAACCCCGAACATCGGTGTATTCTCGATCCCCGGATAGCATTCCATCATCGTGCGCCCGATCAGTTCATCGCGTCCGCGGCGACCGTGGCGCAGTACGGCGTCATTCACGTAGATGTAGCGGAAGTCGTGGCCGATGAGCTGGCAGCCGGCGAGCATCGTGTCCAGGGTGGACATGTAGCGCATGCTGACCCGCGCCAGCGCCGCAGTTCTCTCTTCGACGCGGTCGTCGAGTTCGTCGTTGAGCTTCTTCAGGGCGCCTTCGGCTTCGCGCCGAACGCGAACCTCGCGGTCGATCGCGATCAGGGAGTAGGAAAGCGCGATGAGGGAGATCGACGCGCCCAGAGCCACGCTGGCCGCGTGGAGATGATACACGCGGTCGATGATCACCGCCGCCGCCACGATCACCAGAATGGACGGGGCCACGGGCCGCGGAACGCGCGTGCACGCATTGCGAATAGCAAGCAACAACTTGCGAATGGCAACCGGTCTCATAGTCGGCGCTCCCCAGACGCCCCGACGGTCAGCCGCAATTCGCCATTTCGGAAGGTCCGCGGCCACCACCGTATACCGGACGGTTCAATTTCCGGGCCAACGGATTCCGCCGGAACCCCTCATGTCACTGATGGTTTCGCGCGCGCACGCGGCGCCCGCCGACGTCCGGACCGCTACGCGGGCCCCGGCACGCCGTCGAAGAAGTCGACGACGCCGGACTCGAGCGAGTACTCCGCGCCCACGACGACGAGGCCGTCGGTCTGAATGAGCTGTTCGAGGATTCTGCGATCCGTGTCGCAGGTGACTCGCCGAGGCGCGGATATTGGCGCGGACGGCTTCGGTCGCGAGCGCGGCGGGGTCATGGCGGAGTTCCGTCTTGAGCAGTGCTTCGACCGACGGTCGCACGCGATCGACGATCGAGCGCAGGCTCGGCGACTGTCCCTCGGTCGGACGCGTGAGCTGTTCCAGCGTTGCCTGGATCGCGCCGCAACTCGAATGTCCCAGGACGACGACGAGGCGCGTCCCGAAGCGTTCCGCTGCGAATTCGACGCTGCCGATCTGGGACGGCGCCACGACATTGCCGGCCACGCGAATGACGAACAGATCGCCCAGTCCCTGATCGAACACGATCTCCACCGGCACGCGCGAATCGGAACACCCCAGGATGATCGCGAACGGTTCTTGTCCTCCCGCGACTTCGTCGCGGCGCGCCGCGTCGGCGACCGCGCTGTGTTCGCGGCGCTCGCTCACGAAACGCCGATTACCCGCCTGCAATCGTTGGAGTGCTTCTTGCGCCGAAATCATCGATTATCACCCCTGCGATTCGGGTCCGTTATCATTTTTCATGACGACGCGCTCGCTTCCGGTGCATCAGCGCCGCCCACCCGTGGTACGATCCGCCGATCGCCGCCGCCACCACCGCCGTTGCCGGCGAAGCCCGTCCGCTGCGCAGGAAATTCGTGTAACCGACCCCTGCGAGCGGCATGTACAGCACCACACCAGTTACAACACCCGGCGAACGTGTTCTCGTTCGAAAGGAACCGACGACGTGGAACACGGCGTTCGAAAAGAACAGCGCCGCGATCGTGAGCCACCCGGCGACACCGACGGCGCGGGCCTCGGCGTCCGAGCTCGTCCCCAGCAGCCCAATCTGGATACAGGCAAGCAGCAGCGCGCCATTGAGGATGACATGAAGCCGACGGGTGATGCTGGTCCGGACCGCGGGTCGATACGCGCGGTCCCACTCGGCGAATCCACCCGGATAGAAAAACTCCTCTACCAGGTGAAGGGCCGCTGCACCGAGCGGCGTCCACCATAGCCACGTCACGATCGACACCGCATGAGTTCATCCCCCGGCGCGGGATCGTACTCCTCGCAATCCGGGGCGGGCAAGGAAAACGATCGTCCGTCGTCGGGCGGCACTATCAATCGAGCGTCATGGAGACGTCCATCGTGTCGCGGCCCCGTTTGACGGACACGCGTAGCGGCGAATTCCGGAGCGCATCGACACGCGCGACCAGGTCGAGTTCCGCGACGGAATGACCGTTGATGCTTACGATGCGATCGCCCGCGCGAAGCCCGGCCTTCTCCGCCGGCGACCCGGCATCCACCACGCGCACCGCCATCGGATCGTCCCCGAGGGCCGCGAATTGTACGCCGTAGTACCGGCGCGTCGGCTTTGCCTCGGCGACGTGACCGTCCGCCGGACCCGCCAGTCGAGTCCGCCTGTTCGCCGGGTCGATGGTCACCGCGAACCGGTAAAGCACGCGTGCGCCCACGCTGCCGATGGTCTTGTCGATATCCACGAACTGGACCAGCGGTCCATCCACCGAATACCGTCCGATCACGAACGCGCCGCGGATACGTGCGCCGGACGCGGGCATCACGGCGTCGACAAGCTTCGCGTAACCCATGTCGACGATCGGTCCATCCAGGGGGAGTTTCTTCTGAAACGACGTAGGCAGACTCAACCCGTCGGGCGCACCCGAATCGAGATGCAACATAACGGACTCGCCCGCCACCGTCGCCGGGAACTCCGGCAGTCCCTTCGACAGATCCCAGCCGAAGATCTCGCGTCCGTCGGGCTTGGGAAGCGCGCCGCGGCGGAACACGATGTGTCCGGCCGGATAGTCGAGCGTCACCAGGAGGCCCGACATTCCGTACGGACTGAGCACCCCCTGCGGCGACGTCGCGCTGCGGGCGAACGGCAATCCGTCGAACGCGACCGTCATCATCGACTTCAGCGTCAGCCCGCCGATCTCCAGCGTTCCGATCGTCGCCAGATTCCCCGGCCGGCCCTTCCCGCCCGGGCTGCTCACCGTGATTTCCGGGCCCATCGCCAGTCCCTGCTCGCGCGCGAATGCGCGATCGATCACGCTGCCATGCGCGCCGGTGTCGAAGAGAAACCGAAACGGACCCTTGCCGTCGATCTGCACCTCGATCACCACGTGACCGTCGGTGAGTTCGAACGGGACGGAGACCGAATCCGCGTCCATGTCGAACGCGACTGCGGGCATCTGCATGTGGACCGGGTCGTGCGCGAGTGCGGGGGCCACGATGCCGACGATACCGAATAAAATCACGAACAATGCACGCATGGATGCCGTACCTCCGGGAATCGGGTTGGGTCGTTACGGGACCGGAGTTTCATCATACGCACAACTCCGGACACCGGTTGCGCGCCATACGCATGAATAGCACCGGGCTGTCGAACCGTGGCGGCGCGCCCGCACGACTCTGCTATTCTCCCGACGGAAGCCACCCGTCATAAAGGAGTTCGCCGTGTTCTCTCCCACAAACGTCTCGTTCTTCCGTCCCGGCGGACGCGCACTGCGCGCATTCACGCTCGGCGCCTTCGTTCTGGTGTGCGCGACCGCGATTTCGCCGTGCCGCGCCGGGACATCGCCCGACCGATCGTTCACCGACGATACCAGGACGACGTTCGATCGCCTGGAGAAACTCGGATTCGCGGGCGTGGTCGTCGTCACCCGGGATGGCAAACCGGCCTTCACGAAAGGCTATGGCATGGCCGACCGCGAACACCGGGTGGCGTGGAGTCCGACGACGATTTCTACGATCGGCTCGATCACCAAGCAGTTCACCGGCGCCGCGATTCTCCTGCTCCAGGAGCGCGGCAAACTCCATGTCACCGATTCGCTCCCGACTTATTTCGACAACGTCCCCGACGACAAGCGCGCAATCACCGTGCACCAGCTCCTGACGCACACGTCGGGCATCGCCGACCTGGAGGACGCGGGCGACTTCGATCCGATCGAGCGCGACGATTTCATCCGCCGCATCTTCGCCCAGCCGCTCGATGCGAAACCCGGCGAGGAGTACGAATACTCGAACGCCGGCTACAGCGTCCTCGGCGCGATCATCGAGAAAATCACCGGCGCGCCGTACGAACAGTTCGTGCGCGACAATCTGTTCCTGCCCAATCACATGAACGAGACCGGATACATCCTGCCGAAGTGGGACACCAAGCGCGTCGCGCACGGATACGCCGCCGACGGTCCGTGGGGCACCATCCTGGAGAAACCGATGGCCGCCGACGGTCCGTACTGGGTTCTGCGCGCCAACGGCGGCATCCACAGCACGGCGAACGACATGCTCCGCTGGGGAAACGCGCTGCTCGCGGGCTCCGTCCTTTCCAAAACGTCGATGAAGAGTTACTGGACGCCGTACGTCGGCGAAGGCGGCGGGTCATCGTACGGGTACGGGTGGTCGATTCGGACGATGGAGAACGGCGACACGGTCATCACCCACAATGGCGGCAACGGCATCTTCGCGGCCGACATGGCCATCGTCCCGAAGCAACACCTGGTTGCGTTTCTCATGACCAATGTCAGTAGCGAGCTTCCGCTCGTCGAAGGACTCCTGACGCTCGTCGACGCCCGTCTTCTGGACGGCACGCCTTACCCTCCGATCCCCGACGTCGCCGACATGCCGGAGTCGCGGATGTCGGCGCTTGCCGGCACGTATCGCTTCGACGATGCCAACGCGATCACGGTGGCCAGCGCGACCCACGGGCTCGAGCTCACGCCACAGGGACAAAAGGCGTTCGCGTTGGTTCAATCCACGCGGGTGGTCGACCTTGCCCGCTGCGACGATCTCTCGGCGCGCATCAATACGCTGGTCGCCGCGCTCGTCAAAGGCGACTACGCGCCGATGGTCGAGGCGTACGACCATCGCGTGACGGCAGAACTCCTGGCGAAGCACTGGAACGACCACCTGCGCGAGGTCGAACCCGATCACGGAAAACTCACCGGGTACGACGTCGTCGGTACGGCGATGTTGCGCGAGCGCGAGATGACACTCGTCCGGTTCCACTTCGAAAAGGCCGACGAAGATCGGGCGTACGTGTGGGACAAGGACGCGGAGCACCATCTGCTCGGCGTCTCCATACGCGGTCTCGCTCCGGTGGTTCGGTGCGTTCCGGTGGCCGGCGGCGGGTTTGCGTCGTGGGATCCGCGTTCCGGCGACAGCCGGCCGTTTCGTTTCGAAACGGTGGCCGGCCAGCCCGTGCTTCGTGTTGTCTCCGGCGATCAGACATTTGACGCAATCGGCGGCCACGCCCGCTAGGACCCGGGCAAAGATCGCGGCGGACGTCAGGCGGGCGGGATTTTCGACGCCCGGTTTTCGCGCGAGCGCACCACCGCCTGGCCGAACGACACGCCGGCGGTCATGGCGAGTCCGATGATCGCGAGGAGATGAACCAGCCGCAGGGGCTTTCCGATGTATTCGAGCCCGGTGACCACGGCGATCGTGAGCGAGACGATCGCCATCATGAATCCAACGGCCGGTGATCGTTTTCTCATGGGATGGCTTTCGGTCGGCGTTAGCGGTAGAGCGCCTTGACGCTCCCCCATGTCCGGCGCTCGACCGCGAGCGGCCCCACGGCGCGCAGCACCACCGTCCGCTGCTCCCTCGGCGTGCCGTAGGTCCGGAATACTGCCGTGACCTCGTGGATCGTGCCCTGCGTCACGCCGGAGGGAACGTAGGTCGGAACGGTAACGGTGGTCACGTTCCACGGGCACCATCCGCATCCGCCGTTGACCTCGGCGTAGAACGGCGACACCACCCATCCCGCGGGATCGTCGATCGTGACCGACGCGGCCGGCGGATAATTGCCCGTCGTCAGGATCGCCTTGAACGAGAATTCGTCGGCGTGGTCCACCGCCACCTGCACGGTGTCGGGTGGATACCAGATCGGGAAATCGCCGAAGCAGTCGATGGGATCGCCGACGCTCTCGAAGTCTGCGAGCGGAACCACCGCAGCCCCGCGCACCAGCCACACGTCGCGCATCCATGCATTGCCGTAGACCTGTTGGTTCGAGGCCTGGACGGTCAGGACGGGGTCATGATTCAGCGCGCGCGCGCTGAACGCGAGCACGATCCCGTTGAAGAGCGACCCGCTCACGATCGTCACGCCGGGCGACAGCGTAAGCGAGGTAATGTCCTGTTGCTGGAATAGATCGCAATCGAGGCGAAAGCTCATACCGGTGACGTCCGTGTAGTCCCCGGAGTAGACGTAAACGGAGTAGGTGTTGCTCCCGTTCAACACGCAGGTGCCGGGCTGCTGGGCGAGGTAGACAAACTCGTCGGCGTGTGCCGGCGCCACCACCGCAACAAAGACCATCGCGCACAGGGCTCTCGTCGTCTTGCGCATTCCCGGGCTCCTTCCGGCTGCGGATACTTAACTGTATCCCCACACGGGCGGCGGTGTCAAACACCCCACCACCCCCGTGGCGGACGAGCATCGAGTTCTGCTATCCTCCCCGAACTGCCGCCACGCACATCTTCCGCCTTCCGGCGCCGGCCGGAAGGAATCCCTGGCGACGGAAAACACACACGGAGGGCCGCAATGAAACAGGTGCTCGGTCGGGCGCTGGTCGTCTTTGGTTTGCTGGTCGTTGGCTGCGGGGGCGGAGACGGGAGTCCCACCGGGACGGGCAATGGTGGTGGTGGCGGCGGGACGTCACCGATGAGTGCCACGATCGACGGCGTCAAGTGGACGGCATCGAAGAGTGCCGTTCAGGTGTCCGGCAACGCGACGCCCACCGCGCAGGGCACCATCACCATCAGCGGTGTGAACACCAGTACCGGCTTCGGCCTCACAATTTCGCTCTCCTATGTTTCCGCCGCCGGAACCTACCCGCTCGGCGTCAACATCGGCACCAACGCCGGCGGGGTCGCCACGGTGACCGAGTCCCCGAATTTCTGGAATACCCCGCTCAACGGAGGGGCCGGAACCGTCGTGATCACGACGCGCACGGCCACACGGATTGCGGGAACGTTCGAGTTCACCGCCGCACCCATCGTCGGCGGCGGTGCGAACGCGGTCGTCACGGAAGGAAAATTCGACGTCACCGTCAGCGCGGGTCTGCCCCCGCTTCCGACGGGCGACCCGAGTTCGATTTCGGCAACATTCGACGGCGCGCCATGGAACGCGGCCACCGTCGTTGCGGTTGGAGGCGGCATTTCCTTCGGCGGGACGACGACCGACTACACACTGAACCTGACCGGCAAGCTCCCCATCGCGGCCGGCGCCGCCTACAAGATCGGTTCGGAGTTCGGTTGCCAGGTCACGCATGCGGGCACCTCGGACGCGTGGGCGGTCACATCGGAGGACTCGGTCGGCTACGTCGCGTTCGTTGCCGTCAGCGCGACGCACATCCTGGGATACTTTGCGGGAACGTTGCCGCCCTTGGGAGCAACAGCCGCGGCACTCGAGATCACGGGCGGAGTTTTCAACGTGCAGGTGCAGCCGTAGCGCGTGCTCATTCGTCGACGGCGCTTCGTGCGCTATGGAAGGTACGCCTTCGCCAGCCGGTGCGCGGCGTAAACGCCGGCGGCCGTGCCGACCATGCTGACGAAGAAGCCGGTCATGATGCCGACGTGGTACCCGAGCCACCACCCGATGGCCCCACCCACGCTGGCGCCGATGAATGCGAAGATTTTTCCCACGTCGTGCGTGAGATATTGCATGGTCCGGGCCAATTTGCGGGCGGATCGACCGAAAGCCCGCGAACACCGGGCGGGCCCTGGAGCCCGCCCGGGTCGCGCGCCGAAGGATCAGCGGGGGTGCGGAACTACTTCCCCGCCATCCGTTTCATCGGGTCGTCCTTGGGGTTGACGTAGGTCAACTGGAACGGCCCCATTCCGTGCACCTGGACGATCGCCTCGGTCTTCGCCATCGCGTAGTGATGCATCTGCGCGGGCATGAGACCGTAGCCGCCGGCCGGCAGTGTCTTCATCGACGCTTCGTCGAAGTTGTCTCCCATTCCCAGCGCGAACGTGCCCGAGATCACGGTGACGTGCTCGTCGGTGGGATGCCAGTGCGGCATGATCTTGTATCCGGCGGGCATCTTCAAGCGAACCACATAAAGACCGGGCTTGCTCGGATCTCCGGATACGACGGTGAAACTCGCGCCCTTCTCGAACACCGGCGGCGGGTCGCCCCACTTGAGTTCTGCCGGCGTCACGATGACGTGCGCCGGAGCCATCGCATCCTCGGCGATGGCGACGCCGATAATCGCCACCATCGCGATGATCATCAACGTAAGGACTTTTCTCACTTTGCGGCCTCCTTGGTTACAAACACCCGTATTACACTACGCTTCCGAACGCCGGCTGCCAAGGATCTTCAATCTTGCAGGTGCACCAGGCGGTTACGCCGCCGGTGTGCTGCCGGATTGAGGCGCACCGAAGAACATCGCCCGCACGCGCGCCGGACCCAGCACGCGCGCGATTTCGGTCATGGTGACGTAGATCAGGAGGAGCACGGTCAGCCACAATTGGATCAGCCAGAACCGCGGCCAGATTACCTCGCTGATAAGCTGATGATTGGCCGCGGCGAAACTGTGCTGGTCGCGATACGCATGGAAGAGCTTCTCGGCATACCGGAGCACGCAGGCCGCCGCGAAATAGAGCGTGGTCTTCCACACGATGTTGTAGATGATTGGCTTGCCGGGAAACCGGTTGATGATGGGCAACAGGTTCGTCAGCAGAACAACCTTTGCCACCACCAGCGCGGCAATGGTGGCCGTCAGGAACGTCGCGGTTTCAATGCCGTAGCGCTTCGACATGAGCGCCCCGCTGATGGCGAGCAGTTGAAATGAAATAAAGAAGAACGTCGCCGGTGGAAGCAGTTCCACAATCAGGTGCTTCAGCCTGTGGCCAATGTGACTCATGCCTGTGTCCTCTCGTTCGGGGTCCACTCACACAACGGTTCCGAAGAGCTTCCCGATGCCCGCGGTCACGGCCATCGCCACCGCACCCCAGAACGTCACGCGGCCCGCGCCGATCGCGACGTTCGCGCCGCCCACGCGCGCGGCCAACCCACCGAGAACGGCCAGAATCACCAACGACCCGCCGGCAACTGCCGGGATGAGTAACGCGGCGGGACCGAACCAGGCGAAGATCAGCGGGAGCGCCGCGCCCGCGGCGAAGGTACTGGCGGAGGCCAGCGCCGCCTGAATCGGGCGCGCGCGGTGCATGATGGAAAGCCCGAGTTCATCCTGAGCGTGGGCCGCGAGCGCATCGTGCGCCATCAGTTGATCCGCCACCTGCTGCGCCAGCGACGGGTCGAGTCCCCGTTTCACGTAGATGTCGGTCAGCTCGCGATGCTCGAATTCATTGTCGGTCGCGAGTTCATGACGTTCGCGTTCGAGGTCGGCCTTCTCGGTGTCCGCCTGCGAACTCACGGAAACGAATTCGCCGGCCGCCATCGACATCGCCCCGGCAACGAGTCCGGCGACGCCCGCAACGAGGATATTGCCGCGTGCCGCGCTTGCGGCGGCGACGCCCACGACCAGACTGGCCGTCGACACGATTCCGTCGTTCGCGCCCAGAACTGCCGCGCGCAGCCAGCCGATTCTTTCCGCGTAGTGTCGTTCTGAATGTCCGCGCATTATTGGACCTCCCGTGGTCCCGCCCCCACCGAGTCCCGTCCAGGCGCGCGCCGGCGACTTCGGCTCACCCGGCACCATGCCCGGCGTCCGGCGGATCCGTGAGCAGGAGCTTGAGCTTCGGCCCGGTAAAATGGAAGCCCTGCTTCTCGTAGAAGCGCCGGGTCCTCGCCCAGCGCGGCGACTCGGGTGCGGTCACGTCGATGCGGCGCCACGAGCGCGAGCGGCCGTGCCGAATAGCCGCCGCGATGAGCGCCGCGCCAACCCCGGACGAGCGATGGTCCGGGGCAACGATCATCTCGTTGATGACGCCGTAGGGCCCATTCGCGTAAAGCGCGAAGCTTTCCGCCAAAGTCATTATGCCTACGATGATTCCATCGGACGCCTCGGCGAGGAGAGCGACGTGCGCTTCGCCGAGTTCGCCCCACGCTTTCACGAGTCGATCGCGGTCCAGTGCACCGGCCTCGTCTCCCTCCTCGCCCAGTTCCGCGAGCAGCGCCTCAACCAGCGTGAGCACGGCCGGGAAATCCGACGGGCGGGCTGTTCGGATGCTGTACGACGTTTCGCCACCCGACATCGTCATGGTCGCCTCCGCCGCTCACCGCGATCAGTCTGCTTCGCTCCCGATTATTCGATATGCGCCCGCGCCCAGCAGACCGCCGATGATCGGCGCGACCCAGAACAGCCACAGCTGCGCGATCGCCCAGCCGCCGGCGAAGATCGCAACGCCCGTGCTCCGCGCCGGATTCACCGATGTGTTGGTCACCGGAATGCTGATCAGGTGAATCAGGGTCAGGCCCAGACCGATCGCGATCGGCGCGAGGCCCTGCGGCGCGCGCTTGTCGGTCGAGCCGAGAATGATCACGAGAAACATCATGGTCATGACGATCTCGCAGACCATTGCGGCCATCAGGGAGTAACCACCGGGGGAATGGTCGCCGTATCCGTTGGAGGCAAACCCGGCGGATACGTCGAAGCCGGCCTTGCCGCTGGCGATCAGGTAGAGAACGCCGCCCGCAGCGATCGCGCCGAGGACCTGCGAGATGATGTACGGCACCAGTTGATTCGCGGGGAACCGGCCGCCCGCCCAGAGGCCGACCGAGACCGCCGGGTTGAGGTGACAGCCGGAGATATGACCGATCGCGAAGGCCATCGTCAGAACGGTCAGCCCGAAGGCGAGCGCGACGCCGAGAAAGCCTATACCCAGCCCGGGAAACGCCGCGTCCAGAACCGCGGCGCCGCATCCACCCAGAACGAGCCAGAATGTCCCGATGAACTCTGCACCATACTTCGTCATGACCTCTCCCTGGTTCGGGTTCACGTCGTGGCGGAACGGTTGCGCGCATCTTCTCCCGCCGCGATTCGGAGGTCAATCCGGATCAGCGGCGTGAAGTCGGTACGCACGCAGAGTAAAGCAAACGGGCTCGGCGGTGCGCAAGCGCTCCCGCCGAGCCCGTTGGTCGGTCTATCTCTGGCTGCCTACTTGGCGTGCTGGTGGTGCGACCAGGCCGGAGCACCTTCGGCGTTGCGCAGGGTCACCGACTTCTCGCCTTCCTTGACGACGCGGGCGAGCACGACCTCGGAGCCGTTGCTCTGCATCTTCGAGCCGATCACTTCGATCGACGCGCCCTTGGCGAGCGCGAACCCGTTCTTCGACCAATAGTCGGACGGAGCGAGCCCGACTCTGACGTGACCGCTGTCGGTCTTGAGCATCAGGTACTCGCTCGCCGGCGCACCGTTCTTGGCGGGCACCGACTGGACGTCCTCGATCGTCCCGCTGAGCGTGACCTCGGTCTTGGCGTCGTACTTCATCTGCGACTTCTGCGCATGCTCGCTGTGCGACGCGGTCGACGACGTTGTCGGCGTCGTCGCGGTCTGATTCTGCGGAGCCGTCTTCGGCTGCTCGGGCGCCTTCTGCGCAACCGCCGGAACAGACATCAGCGCGGCAATGCCTGCGCCACAAAGAACCTTGAGAAGTTGTTTCCGTTTCATGGTGAAACCTCCTTGAAAGGCGACGCTCGGTCGCCAATCCCTGTGCGAACGGCGCCCGGGGACTCAACCCCGCGCGCCGCCGGTAACACGAATCTGTAGATCTGCTACATGCGAGTGCCCCCGGAGTTCCCACCATTCGCGACGGACGTGCGACCGGAGTTCAGCGCAGCCGGTCGCAAAAATTGCAGAGTCGCCTATCTGAAATCGTCCGAGCCGCTGCCGCTTGTGGATGGCGCCGAATCAATGCAACCGGCGGTAACGATCTCGCGTCTAAAGGGTGACCTTCTGTCACCCATGGACGTCACTCACCGGAGGTAGCCATGCGACGTCTCGCCCTTCTTTTTTGCCTTTGCGCGCCGCTCGTCGCACCCGAGGCGTTCGCCGCACCCGCTTCGGACGCACGCGCCGCGAAAGCGCTGGACGCCGCCATCGACGCCAACGCCGCCAACGGGGACTTCTCGGGCGTCGTGCTCGTCACCCGGCACGGCAAGAAGGTCTTCGAAAAGGCCGTGGGACTCGCGTCCGCGTCCTTCAATCAGCCCAACCGCCCCGACACGCGCTTTCTCGTGGCGTCGGTCACCAAGACGTTCACGGCGGCCGGCATCGCGCTGCTGGAGAAAGATGGAAAACTGAAGATCGAAGACCCGCTCAACCTCACCCTGCCGGACTTCGCGCCGGCCGACAAGATCCGGATCTGGCACCTGCTCGGCCACCAGTCCGGGCTCGCCGATCCCGACTACGATGCGATCGCGGCGCGCGCGGTCTCGCCGGACGACCTGCTGGCCATGATTGCCGCCAAACCGCTTCTCTTCGAACCCGGAAGCCAGACCCGTTACAGCAACGCGGGGTACATCGTGCTGGCGCGTGTCATCGAGAAACTCGGCGGTCAGCCGTTCGGCGATTTTCTGACCGCGCGCATCTTCAAACCACTGGGGATGACGAATACCGGCACGCTCGAGTCCGGCGAAATCGTCCCGGCGCTGGCGGAAGGAACCATTCCCGGCGTCGGAACGACGATCGTCCGGCCGGAACCGCGCGATCCGTCGTCGCTTTTCGGAAGCGGCAACGTCTACAGCACCGCGGGCGACCTCGACCGCTGGCTGACCGCCGTCGATACGCACACGCTCTTCGACATCACGAAGCAGCCGTACCCCTTCGGGTGGGGCAAGCGAACGTGGTTCGACAAAGCCGTGCTGGTGCAGTCGGGCATCGCGAACGGCTATTGCTCGGTCATCCTCACCGTACCCGAAGACGCACTGCACATCGTCGTGCTGATGAACGTCCAGTCGGGCTTCACCGGCGACGAAGGCAAGTCCCTGCTCGGTGTCTTCGAGGGACAGTCGATCACCCCGCCGGCGCGGCGCGGTGCTCCGGCGACGGTCGCGCCCGAAACGCTCGCGTCGTTCGCCGGACTCTACGAGTGGGGCGACTACAAGATTCCCATGCACATCGCGTGGAACGGGAAGACGCTGACCTTGCGGTGGGCGGACTCGGCGTCTGTCGTGGCGCTGACGCCACTCGGCGACGCCGACTTCCTGGACCGCTCGTCGTTCGGCACGATTCACTTTCAGGATGGCGGCCTGGTGTGGACGCAGAACGGAGAGAAGACGAACGCATCCCGCGCGAGCGAATAGCAATCGCGACCGAGCGGCCGGACGTTCGGCGCGCGCAATTACCCGGCGTTACGCACGGACGTGCCGTGCGCAACCACGACGTGCGCGGTGCCGCGGATCTTCAGGTGGTCAGCGCGGTCGGAGAAGTAACGCCGGTTGAGTGCGTCGCGGTCCCGGTCGTCGACGGACGTGAAGCCGCAGGCCCGCAACCCGGCGGCGACGGCGTCGGGCCGTAAAAACGTGCGGAACGGTTCCCCGGCGGACGCGACCCGTGCGGACAACGCCCACAATCCGATCCGCATTGACAGATTCCAGCGCGACGGCGGCGCGCCGTAGTCGAACACGATTCCGCCGCCGTCCCCCACGGTTTTTCCGATCCATCGGAGCGTTTCCCAGATCGCGGGTTCGTCGAGATACGGGGTGACGCCGAGCCACGAGAAGAAAGACGAACGGTTCGTCGCGAATCCGGCCGACGCCAGCTCGGTACCGAGGCTCTGCCGCTCGAAATCGACGGGCACGAAGACGACGCTCGGTGGTTCCGCAAGTCTCGCCATCCTCAATCGCTCACGCTTCCAGGCCTGCGTGCTGGGGTGATCGACTTCGAACACGCGGAGCGCGGGATCCGTGTTCCGAAGTGCGAACGTGTCGAGTCCCGCGCCCAACACGACGTATTGACGAACACCCCCCGCCATGGCAACCGCGAGCGCGTCTTCGGCCACGCGACTGCGCGCGACCAGATGCGCGCGCAGGCTGGCGCCGAAGAAGCCGGCGCTCAAACCGGCGCGGGTTGGCTTCGAGCGCAGCCCGCGCGTCCCGCCCGATGATCTCGAGCGCCATCGGATCGGGAAAGACGACCGGGCGATCGAGCAACTGGTGCGCCGCGCGATGAAGCGCGACGCCGAAGGCGGTACGACTGGGTCGATTGGCACGCAAGGGATCACGCTCGCGGATACGCGCTAATGGTGCTCGCCCATCACGGCGCGAACGTTCACTTCGTCTTGCGCGTGTATTTGATCTCGACGGCTTTCCACTCCGGCACCGAGCCGAAACTCAGGTAGCTCGTCGCGATCATCGCGTCGGCCGAGGTCGGCTGGATGACGGTGCGCTGGTGCCACACCTGCCCCGCCATCGGGAAGTCGGCCTTGAGTTCGAACTGATTCGTCTTTTCGTCGTAGGTGCCGGTCTCGGCGATGCGACCGGGGTTGGTGCTCGCGATGCGCGTGGCTTCGTACTGATGGGTCTCGGGGTTGAAGCCGGTCCACGCGAGAGTGGTGAACGGCGTGCCGGCGAGTGCGCCCTCGATCTTCTCTTCGATGAACATGCCGTCGAACAGCGGTTGGATGGTCGAGGTCGCCGTGGTCGTGAGTCCGTCGCCGCCGGGACGAACCCAGAGTGTCATCGCGACGTCCCACGTGCCGCACATCGCGGTGAGGCGTGCGTGGTCGGGGTCGGTGTCGGCGGACGCGGAGACAATCGTGCCGGCGACGACGAGCATCGCCATCAAGCAGACGCGTAGACGATTCATGGAGCGGCCTCTCCCGGGATGGATGGTTGACGAACACGCGGCGACACCCGCGCCGCCTGCCGGTAACGCGGGATAGTAGCCGATCTGCTCTCGAATTTGAATAACCGGAAAGCACCCGCGCGGAGTGCGTCGCTCACTCGGTCACCCGCTTCGCCGAGACCCGTCGAAGCGAATCGCCCGACGCGGTCACGGCGCCACCGCGAAGTATCGAATGGTCGATACGGTACCACCATGTGAAGTGCATGCCCCGGCGATCTTCGAGCTCGCGCGACCACGTACTGTCCGCGGACGCGTACTCGAGGTCGAACTCGCCCATGGTGGCGTACTCCCCGGACACCATCTTGTCGGCCACCAGGTGATACGTGTTCGTGCCGGCCGCCGGACCGGTGAAGAAATAGCGCACGCTCTCGTCCTTGCAGGCGGGTGCGATTTCGAGATTGGTGCAGAGCGACGTGCCCCGCCATTCGCCCACGATGCGACTTCCGGCCGGGTCGGTGGGCGGCGTCGCCGCGATGACGAGAACGGTCAGCAGGAGAACGAGCGGCAGGAGTCCCATTTGCTTCATGTTAGTTTGTTCCCTCGGCCCGCCCGCGCCATCGGTCGGCGGGCGCCTTCACGTAGTGGGCGAACACATACCCCAGGGGAGCACGAGCGGAACCAGAACGACGCCCATCAGCGTTGCCTTCAGGGTCTCGCGCGAATCGGCATCCAGTTGGTGCCCGAGCCAGAGCGGAAGCCCGAACGAGAGAACCCAGATGGTCTTCCAGACAAATTCGAAGAAAAGCAGCGGCAGCATCTTGATCGGATAACGAATCCCGAGCAGGCACAGAAGTGTCAGCGCGCCGAAGAAGCTGCGAACGACACTGCGCATCAACTCGAGATCCGTCGGGTGACGGATGATCCCCGGCCAGATCTGGACGCCCATCCCCACGGCGATGAGCAGATACATGCCTCTCAACAGATAGAGTCGGAAGGTCGATACGGTGTTCATGCGTTCCCGCTTCCTCGCCGATTCAATTGCCGACGTCGCGCATGGCCCGGCGATCAGTACTGGACGACAAAGCCCGTCGTTTCGTGAGACGGTGTGGCGATTGTCTCCGTGTGAAACAACGACTGCCCGCCTCGAGTGACCGTCCAGTCGACCTCCGCGCTGGTCAGGCTGGGAATGACAACCTCCGATGGTGGCGAGGCGGTGTCATCAAATTGAATGGTCTTGCTCGCGACATAGCTTCGCACCAGGACCACAACCGAATCACCGGCATCGAGCGGTGTCTGGGCCGCAAATGTGACGCTCAGTCTCGAAAGGGGGGCCAGTCCGACCTTGAGGGAGCTGTTGTTCCCCTGCGGCAGATCCATGTTCGACTGATAGTACAGTCGTTCGGCGGCCGGCACGTTGGGGTCTCCCCAGACGCGGAGCCTGAAATAACATACCTTGCCGGATCGATCCAGCGAGAAGCTCCCGTCTGAATTCACGTGGACACCGGCCGCTTTATCGAACGAGGGGGGCGCAAGAAATGGGCACGGAGCCGCATCGATCGCGACGAACGCATCGGGCACCGGATCGCCAGTCACTTCGTCGATCACCACGCCGGATGCGGACGCGGATTGTTCGCCGGTAACGATATCGCCGGAGCAGGACCCCAGAAGGACAAGAAGCGCCAGAACGATGGTCACGCGTTTCATTTCGTACCTCCCTGTGCACGTTCGCGGGTGGACCGCATGAGGGGGCAGCCCGCCAGGATCTCAGGGATGATACCCGCGTAACCTGTCGCCTAACAAGGCAAACACAGGAAGGTGTGGCGCGACAAAGATTTAACGGGTCCCCTTTCGACTCCCCACCGCTGGCAATCGTCAGTCCGGAATCTCCGGCTCGACGAGCGTCGCGAGTTGCGCGAGCGACTCCTGCCAGCCGAGATAGCACATCTCCACCGGAATCGCTTCAGGCAGTCCTTCCTGCACGATACTCACCTCGGTCCCGCACGACACCCGCTTGAGGGTGATCGTCGTCTGCATCTCGCCCGGCAGGTTCGGGTCGTCGAACTTGTCGGAATAGCGAATTTTCTCGGATGGCACCAGTTCACGGTATTCGCCGCCGAACGAGTGCGCGTTACCCGTCGTGAAGTTCGTGAACGACATCGTGTAGGTGCCGCCCACTTTCGCGTCCAGGTGATGAACCTTGCAGGTGAACCCGTACGGTGGAAGCCACTTGGCCAGCGCGTCCGCGTCCACGAACGCCCGATAGATGCGCTCGGGCTTCGCACGAAGCACGCGGTGAAGTCGAACCGTTCCTGTCGACATGATCCATGCACCTTTCTATTTGCGGTTCGAAGAACGTGGACTTGCGATATTGCTCCCGAAACGGCGGTTCGTTCGTCGGGCGCCGGAATGATATTGCACACCGTCAACTCAAGGAAGCCACCCGGCGCGCTCCAGGAAGTCAAGCAGGCGCGGATCGTCGGCGAGACCAGAGCGGGCAACCCGCACATCCCCCACCCGCGTGCGATTCCACCAGCGCCCCTCGGGATTCCCCGGCGGCGCGAAATGGTAGCGGTAGAGCACCGCGCGGATGTAGCGCGGCGGATGGTCGGGGAAACGGATTGTTGGCAAACAGACCGAGCGCGCCGGGGTCGTTGTGGAGGAGTTTCCAGACGAGGTGCAGCGTCCACGGGTATTGCTCGGGCGTGCGCCATCGCGGCGAACCACATCTGCCAGTCGAGCCGCGGCTGGTAGGGCGCGATCTGCGGCGGGCGTCTGGTCGAGCGCCACCGGCAGGCGCGCGGTAGGGATACGCCTTCCAGTCGGCGCGGTCGTCGGGCGTCGTCGTCGTCGGTGCCCTCGAAGACGACGTTCAACCGCTCGCGGCCCACGGTGCCGAACGCGCCGTAGGTGTTGACCAGGTCGAGCGGATCGAACGACGTGTTCATGATCTGCTGCGGGGAGAACAGGTTCGAGCACCGGGCTGGATGCTCAGGAGCGCCACGACGGCGGTGACGCACCAGGCGAGCGCGTCGCCATCGGGCCGGGCACGGCTGGCGCGCACCGCGGCGGCTGCGGCCCGGCGCGCGCGACAGCGCGCGCGGCAGGAGCTTCGCGCCAGAAGCCGTCGTCGAAGCAGGCGAGCGCCGGGACGATGGTCAGCCAGTTGAGGAACGAGAGGTTGCCGCTCAGGATGAGGCGCCATCTGGAAGAGCACGATCACCGACCCCGCGACGTGCCGGGCGAGGCGCGGACCAGAACACGAACCACGGCGCGACCAGTTCGGCCAGATAATTGAACACCGACGCCGGCCTTCAGCACCGCGTGCGGCAGAAAATGGAACCAGCGGCTGAGCGGCCCGGGGATCGGCTGGGTCTCGAAGTGGTAGATAGAGCGCGGTGAGGTCGCGCCAGCACGGTCGCCGCGGAGCTTGATCAGCGCCGCCCCGAGCATGATGCGGAAGATCAGCCAGCGGAACAGCCAGATGATCAGCATCGGGGCGGCGCGCGTCCGGGAAACGGCCGCGCAGTCCAGCAGCGGACACAGGAAGATCGCGAGGAAGCCGGTTTCGAGGAGCTGGATCTCCCAGCCGTAGCCGTACCAGTCCTGCCCGACGTGGACGAACGACATGTAGAGCGCCCAGAGCACGCGCCATCAGGATCGCGTTGGCGTAGCCCGCGACGACCACGCAGCGACAGGGCGAACCCGATCCAGGCCACCATCACGCAGAGCGGCATCGGAGTGGACGAACCAGAACAGCGAGGGCAGGCGCGCAGAAGCCGGCGCCGCGCTCGATCCGAGGGCCTCGCCGACGCGCGAGAGATAAGCGCCCAGCGGCAGCAGCCCGTGCGCACCGATCAGAGGGCACGATCTGCAGCGACCGCCGCCAGGAAGGCGACGGCGTAGATCGCACGCCCAGCAGGCGCAGGATGACGAAGCGGGTGAGCCAGTAGGTCGGGCGGGATGAGCGAACTGCGTGCGAATCAGCTTCGCTACTCATCTTCGATTCTTCCTAATGCGACAACCACCACGACGATCACAGAAACGATGACGAGCCCCACACGAATACGGTCGTCTGCGACAGCCACTTCTCATCACGCATCCTCATCGTATGCGCGCGTGCCAAGCCTTCCTCCTGCGCAGCCCCCGGAGATCAGTCGCAACTCCGACAACGCTTTTGCTTCCAGTGCGCCCATGAATCGATCGTCGAGATCGACGTATCCCTGGACAGTTTCCCGCGACTCCAGTTCGAGTCCCACCGACCTGTCGCGCGCACGCGACCAGGCGCTCTGCCCCGGGATATCGTTCCAGATTGATGGAGACCGTCTCTGGAAAGCACGCGGCGAGCGAACGCGCGCGGACGTCGTTTCAGAATCTGTAATAACGGCAAGCTTCCGTCTCGCGCGCAACACCCGCGAACGATTCGCAAAAGAAGCGCTCGTAATCCGTCAGATGGTGGAGAACATCGACGCAAAAGGCAAGATCGACGCTGTCGTCGTCTAGGGGAAAGCGCTACATTCGCGTCTGTCACGTCGAGACGTTCCCAGGGACAGCGCAACCGAGTGCTCGTGATCATTTCAGAAGAGACATCGATCCCGACGAACTGGCAATCCGGTCGCACGTCATGCACGGCGGCCAGGTAGTCTGCGGTCCCGCATCCCATGTCGAGGAACCGCTCCCCGGTCGAGTTGATCGGCCGGCTCTCGTAACGGCCGCACCTTCCACGGAAGCGCCCAGCGCCTCTCCGCGTACGTGCAAGCGATGTCGCCATAGTTCATCGGTGTGCCCACACTCAGGCACCCCCTTCCTACCCCACGGTCGGCTCTCAGCCTTTCTGCTTCGCGATGCCACGCATATTCGGCAGCGGTCCCCCCCGCCAAACAATGACTCTCGAACCCAGATTGGCTCATCCTCTTCAAACAGCGCGCGCTGCGCCTTCGACAACTTCGTCTTCTTATACTTCACTTCAACCCAGTGAGGCACAGTATTGTTTCCCCCTTCGGACAACTACGAAATCAGGCGCGCCAACAACCCGAAAATACGGTCCAAATTCGTTCACATCGTAGTCCTCTTGGAACAACTGTTTCAAATCGCGCGTTACCGCCCTTTGGCAGATCAGATCTTATCCTCTTGAGCACGGCCCTCTCCCGGCTTATTCTTGATCCAGCGCGGATCGATGAGGTAGGTCAGCCAGAGCCTCCCCGCGAACCACTGTCCATCGAAGCTCGACACATTTTCGCCGAAAACGCCGCTCAAGGGCCAAACCACGCTTCGCGCGCTTTGATTGTTCCACGTCTTTTGACGGCAGATGAAACTGCCCGTCCCAATCAAGTTCATGCGAATCCGGATCTTCACAATGTACCTCGCAGGAGCCGCATGGTGTGCACCACCCGACGCCACAATTGTCGTTGGCCATCCAGCAGAGTCTCCCGGGAATCTGTCTCATCCCTGTTCTTCTGACGTGACCATTCCCGCCTAGTATTCACCTAGAGTATTGAACGTGGGATACAACTGTCGTTCCGGCTCGCTGGTAGGCATTGAAGAATGGGCTTTCGGCTGCGAGCCACGGCAGGATCTTGTTGCGCGAGCTCAAAGCGTCTTGGTCGATTCCCTAGCCCTCGAGGAGCCGTGAAGTTCATTCTGAGCGCTGGAGGGATTCTGCCTTCAATTTCAACTTTCTGACCCGTCTGACCACCGAAATATTCCCTCTTGACAGAAAAGACAATTGTCTGTTTACTACCTTGCGTCAGATCGGAGCGGGCCGGGTCGAAGGAGCATACACCCGGCGGACCCGCCCCGGGCGGAAAGTACACGAGGAGACCGACATGTCACCCAAGACGCCTCCTGGCGAGACCCGGGACAAATCTACGAGTTTATGCGCGACCGGCTGCTCGACGGAAAGCCGCCGACGGTCCGTGAAGTGCAGGCGAGGTTCGGATTCAAAGCCGTGCAATCGGCCCAGGCGCACCTCGAGCAGCTGGTCGCGGAAGGACGTCTCGTCAAGGAGTACGGCGAGTATCGGGGCCGCGCGCGCGGTTACGCGCTCCCCCGGGGCAGCGTGGACCACACGCCCACGTCGTTCGCGCCGCTCGTCGGACACATTCAGGCGGGTGACCTGCAGGCCGCCATCGAAGACCGCGAAGGCATGGTCCCGGTCGAGCGCGGCACGCGCCGTGGCAGCGAGGCGCTCTTCGCGCTGTGGGTGCGCGGCGAAAGCATGACCGGTGTGGGGATCCTCCCCGGCGACCTCGTCATCGCCCGGGCTCAACCCACCGCCGAGGTCGGCGACATCGTGGTCGCCCTGGTGGGCGACGAGGCCACCGTGAAGACGCTCCGATTGCAGCGCGGGAAGGTCGTCCTCCAACCGGAGAATCCGGCGTTCGAGCCGATTGTCCTCGCGCCCGACGACGTTGGGATTCTGGGCAAGGTAATCGAGGTAAGGCGAAAGCTCGACTAAGGTTCCCTCCGCGCGACGTGCACCGCGCGTCCCTCGCCGCTTCTTCTGCACCACCTGGGCGAGGGACGCCGCGGACGCGCGGTTTCACAATCGCGAGCACTTACGGATTCCGGTACAGCGCTTTGATCTTTCCCCACGTCGAGGTCTCGACGGCCGTTGGAAATTCCGCGTCGATGATGAAGACCCCATGGGTATGTAAACGAATCGGTCACCCGGCTTCCCCATCCCTCGTGTCTCTCCCCGTCCGACACCCCAAGATAAGGGCCCTTGTCAAACTAGACAATTGTCTGTTTACTTAGTGAGTCGTCGCGCGGCGGACTGCACCACCGAAGAAACCCCGCTCGCGGCGATTGCACCATGACCCTCGCATTCTCCTCAGCACCACTGACCCACGTACTGTCCCGGCTGGGTATCCGACAGGGCCCGGCCGGGACCCCCACCTCTCGTGAGTGGACCCTCGAGGCACTCGCGGGCCGGCTGGTGGAGATGTCGAGTGCGGAGACGAGCGCGTCGCTCACGGCAGCGACGCACCTGGTGCTGGAGTCGCAGCAACGCGGCGAGCCGGCGGCGTGGATCGCCACCGGTACCTCGAGCTTCTATCCCCCGGACGTCGCGGCGTCGGGGGTCGACCTGAACGCGCTGGTCGTCGTCCGCGCGGATACGACCATGCGCGCCGCGCGCGCGGCCGATCACCTGCTGCGCTCGGGCGGCTTCGCGCTGGTCGTCATGGATATCGCGCAGGACGCGAGCCTGCGCATGTCGGTGCAGAGCCGACTCTCGGGACTCGCCAATGCGCACAGGAGTGCCGTCGTGTGTCTCACGCGCAAGAAGAGCGACACGCCGTCCATCGGCTCGCTCGTCTCGATCCGCGGCGAGACCACCGCCGAGCGACTGGAATTCGATTCGTTCGCGTGGGAATCCACGTGCTCAAAGACAAACGCCGCGGTCCCGGCTGGAGTCACACCGGCCGGTGCCGCGGACCGGAAGGATTGCATTAGCCTGGCCAGCCCTGCAGCTGCCGCAGGGACGGGCACTCAGCGGGGCGACCCGCTGGGTGCCCGACAACTTGCAGAAAGGACGTGGCATGACCTTCAACGAACACATCGCCAGCCAGAATCCGCTCGGCCCTGGACCAGACACCGGGGCTCTCCGAACGCCTCATGTTCGGTGGCGTCGCCTTCATGCTCGGGGGCAACATGTGCTGCGGCGTCATCGAGGACAACCTCGTGGTGCGCGTGGGTCCGGACGCCTACGAAACCGTGCTGCGCGAGCCGCACGCGCGACCGATGGACTTCACCGGCCGCCCGCTCGAGGGTTTTGTTTACGTGGATCGCGGAGGGTTCGAGTCGCCGTCGGCACTACGCGCGTGGATCGATCGCGGCGTGGAGTTCGTGAAACGGCTACCGCCGAAATAGCACGATAACCAGGCGCGCCGCGGGATCTCTGACGCGATTTCACGAGGCGCGCTTTCAACGTTTGCGCGCGAAGTGCATGAGCGGGAGAGACCCGCGGCGCGCACGCGACTGGAGTTACTTCTTCTTGGCGGCGTGGTCGATCGACTGCTTCACCAGGGTACGAAGCATGGGAAGGTCGACGTCTTCGAGGCGCTTGATGTACAGACATCCGCCACCGGCCTTGACCTTGCCGAGTTTGGCGATCAGGGCCTTGTGTTGCATCAGACCCGGCATGAGGTAGAGAACGATGTTCTGTTTTCGTGGCGAGAACCCGACGACGAACCAGTCGCCTTCGCGGCCGCTCTCGTAGCGGTAGTGACGATTCCCGAACCCGACGATGCTCGTACCCCACATCACGGGCTTCTGTCGGGTCACTTTCTTCATGAGGTCCAGGATGATCTGGCAATCGGCGCGCTTGCGTTCGTCGGGAACGCGACCGAGAAACGCGAGCACATCCCCGTCGTTGGGCTGCGTCTTGAGGACCACGGATGTCTCCTTTCGAGGCAGATCGGAGCGACTGACTTACCGCACGCGGACAACGCGGCGCGAAAGCGCTTCACCCGCCGCTTCGACACGAACGAAATACACGCCTGCCGCAACCGCATGCCCCGCCCCGTCGCGACCGGTCCATCGGACCTCCCCCGGTCCGGCGGGGCGGGCGTCGTCGAGGAGGGTGGCGATGCGGCGGCCGGCGACGTCGTACACGTCCACGTGCACGTGCGAGCCGCGCGAAAGTTGCCAGCGCACGGTGGTCTGTTCGCCGAACGGGTTGGGCGTCGCCGCGAGCAACGCGAACGCGGGCGTCGGCGAATGATCGCGAACAGCGGTCGCGGGCGGGTCGATTTCATCGAGCAGCCACACCGGCGTTCTCCGGCGTCACGGTGATGTGCGGCTGGTTGTCGGGCGGTACGTAGACATTGGCGAACGGCGTGTGCGACACCAGGTCGGGGTCACCGGCGATATCATAGAACGGATCGGTGGTCGAAATGTCGAGCGCGCTGATGGTCGGGATGAAGCAATGCGAGTCGTGGAGCGCGATGATGTCGCCGTAGGGTGCCACCACCGAATCCATCTGCGCCATCGAGTTGCGCGACCCGCCGGGAGCACCGTCCCACGGGAGTGTTCCCGACACCGTGACCACCAGCGACTGCGCGGGCAGAAAGAGCGGCTTGATGTAGCCGTCGAAGATCTTGGTCGACACGTTGTCGGGCACCGCCCACACGTTGCCGCGGATATTCACGAGGATGTTGCTGTACTGATAGAGAATAATCTGGTCGCCGGGGTTGAAGCCCTGGGTCGCGCCCACCCCGCTGCCGTTGGAGAGGGCAACGAGGCGCGGTTGCGTCGGAAAATCGCCGAGCCCGGACAGTTCGCTCGTAAACGTGCCGCGTAGCGGGTCGGGCACGCCGGTGGCACCGGCCGGTGTCGTGTGATGATAAAGGAGCATCTGGCGCGCGGCCGGCGTGTCGAGTCGCGACAGCAGAAACGCCGCGTCGGTCGACTGGCCGGAGAAGAAGTCGAGCCAGTACTGGATGCCGAGCGGAATGTTCGCGCCGGCGTGCGGCACGTCGAACGAGATGAAGTTGCGCACGCGATACGGGTCGGCGTTCTGCTCCATCCAGCAGAGCGCGTAGCGCGCGACGAGTCCGCCCATGCTGGCGCCGACCAGCGGGAAGTCCTGGCCGGGGTCGATCGCCGACTGCACCTGGTGCAACAGGTCGACCAGCACGAAGGCGTTGCGCTCGATGTACTCGGTGGCGTCGGTGAAGTCCAGCACGACGGTGTCGTAGCCGCGCGTGCGTAGTTCCTCCACCAGGCCCTGCTCGTTCAGGAGCGCGTAGAGTTCGTCCCAGTTCATTGTGTTGTCGAGGTCGAAGCCTTCGATCACGACGGCGGGACGGGTGAGCGTCGAATGGATGCTCGACAGATAAACGAAGGCGCGCCCGGTCGCGGTGCCGCCGTTGTACGACATCGTGCCGGCAAGCGGAATGGTGTCGTTGGGCGCGGGGGTCGTGAGCGCGCGCACTTCGAAGTTAAACGCGGCGTTGCGCACGACATCCGATGCGTCGGTCGCGCGCAGATGGACGGTGGTGTTCCCCGTCCGCGGGTAGTGCACGGCAACGGGCGTGTTCCAGCGGATCTCGCGCCAGCCGGCGCCATCGCCGAAGTCGGCCTCGACGCGCGCGGGCCGCGTCACCGTGCCGCCACTCCCGGCGCCGGGAGTGGAAACGAACAGGCGCGGGTCGAGCACGAACGAGAGGTCGCTGCCGCGGTACGTGTACCCGCGAAGCGGTGCGGCGACGAACGCGTGGCGTGTCTCGGTGGCACCCGCTGCCAGAACCAGCCGGTCGCCTTCGACGCGCGCGGCGCCGGTGTCGGTCGCGCCATCGCGAATGCGGTCGTAGCGCACGTCGACCAGGCCGATGCGCACCCGCATCGGGTTGCCGTCGTCGCGGAACGTCTGCGCATCCGGCCACGCGGGAGCGTCGAGCGACGCGTGCGTCAGCTCGAAGACCACCTGCCGCAACGTCGCGGCGTTGGCGGCCGGCGCGGTCGTCGATCCGTCGTAGCGTTCGGCGTGCGCGATGGGAAGGGCGAGGTCGTAGAGGATGCCCGTCGGCACCTCGGCGCGGTCGACCTGCGGGCGCATCGGCATCGCGGCCAGTGCTCCGGGTTGAACGACGGCCATCGACGACGTCGCGGCCACGAGTACGCACAGTGTGATGATGGATCCCAGGGCTCGGATGCAGTGCTTCATGGACGGTCTCCTGTACGGGTGTGCGTGCGATGATATCACGAATCGCGTGTCTGAATCTTCCCGAGTTCCCGCTGCAGATCCTGCTCGCGCGTCATCCCGACTGGCGCGAGCGCCCGGTCGCCGTCGTCGACCGCGACACCGCGCAGGGCGTGGTTCTCTGGTCCAACGAACGCGCCCGCACGAGTCGCGTCCTCCCGGGGCTCCGCTACGCCGCGGCACTCTCGCTCGTCCCCGATCTCCGCGCCGGCGACGTCCCCGCGACCGACATCGCCACCGCACTCGACGCGCTCGCAGAGGCGCTTCGGTTCTACACGCCGGACGTCGAACGATCGGACAGCGAGCCGGGCGTGTTCTGGCTGGGTGCGTCGGGACTTTCTCTATTACATCCGTCGATCCAGCGCTGGGCGGGGCTGGTTCGCGACGAGGTCGCGCGCGCCGGATTCGCCGCGTCGGTCGTCGTGGGCTTCTCGCGCTTCGGCACGTACGCGCTCGCGAAGGCGTCGCCGGAACCGCGGCTCGTCGTCGTCGAGAATGACACCGACGAGCGCGCGCAGGCCGAGCGGGTGCCGCTGTCGCGCCTGCGCCTCGACCCCGGCGTCCGCGACACGCTCGCCAAACTCGGCATCCACACGCTCGGGCGGTTTCTCGAACTCCCCGGCAACGGCATCCGCACCCGCTTCGGCGAGGACGCGCATCGCCTGTACCGGCTGGCGCGCGGCGAACTCGATTCGCCCGTGCAGGCCACCGCTTCCCGCGAACCGGTGACAGCGACGCTGCACCTCGATTATCCGGAAGGCGACCTCGAGCGATTGATGACAGTGATCGACCGCGAGATCCAGTCGCTCGCGCGACGCGTCGACGACCACGGCGACGTGCTGACCGGGATCGCGCTGTTGATCGAATTCGACGACGGCACGAAGACGACCGAGCGCCTGCAGCCCGCGTCCCCGACACTCGACCTCGCGCAGATCGTGGACCTCGTGCGCCTGCGACTGGCCGGAACGCTCGCGGCCCACGCCAGCGCCCGCGGCGTCACGACGATCCGGATCGGCGTCGACAGCGCGGCGACGACGCACACGCAGGCGGAGTTGTTCGAAACGCGACCGCCGCGCGACACCGCCGCCGCCGCCCGCGCGATGGCGCGCGTGCGCGCCGAACTGGGCGACGGCGCAATCGTCCGCGCCGTGCTCCGCGACGGTCACCTGCCGGAGGCACGCTTCGAATGGGAACCGGTGACCTCGATTCCGGAGGCGAAACCGCGCGCGGTCAAGTCGCCACCGCTCGTGCGACGCATCTACGCGAGGCCGGTGGCATTCTCGGGTGGCAACCGCAGCGCGGAGGCGGAATTGATCCGTCACATCGACGACGGCACGGTGCGCGAGACATTCGGGCCGTATATCGTGTCGGGGGGATGGTGGACGCGCGAGGTGCAGCGCGAATACTACTTCGTGCGCACCGCGAACGGTCGCGCACTCTGGATGTTCTACGACCGCCGCCGCATGGGCTGGTTCATCCAGGGCGAGGTGGAGTGAGGGCTTCCCCGCGGGTCCTGTCGGCCACCAGCCCACTGCGGGCTCGCCTTCCGCGCCTCCGCACTAGAAGGCGAGCCCCTTGTGGGCGCCCGTTGGCCGCCACCCGCAGGCCATTGTTACACGTCAGTCGCCGCAGCCGCATGCGCCGCCGCAGCCACATCCGCAATGCATCGTCGTCATGGGACACCTCCTCTTCTCGTTCAAAACAATTACTTCGACGGCTTCGTCGCGCGCACGAACGCGCTCATGAAGGCGCCGTCCACTTCGTCGAGCACGCCGTCGCCGACCGACTCGTCGATCGCGATCGCCTTCGCGTCCTCGCGCGAGTAGATGCGCGTCGGCACGATCTCGATGTCCGCGAAGCCGGCCTCGGCCAGAAGATCGCGGTAGGTCCACTCTTCCAGCGCACCCGCGACGCACCCGGCCCACAGCTCGGCGTTGCGACGGATCGCCGCGGGAATCTCGCGTCGCACGACGACGTCGCTCACCGCGAACCGGCCGCCGGGCTTGAGCACGCGAAACGCCTCGCGCCAGCACGCGCGGCTTGTCGGCCGAGAGATTGATGACGCAGTTGGAAATGATCACGTCGACCGACGCGTCCGGCAGCGGCATCGCTTCGATCTCGCCCTTGCGAAACTCGACGTTCGCGACGCCGGCTTTGCTCTGGTTCTCGCGCGCGAGTGACAGCATCTCGTCGGTCATGTCGATCCCGTACGCGAATCCGGTCGGGCCGACGCGCTTGGCCGACAGCAGCACGTCGATGCCGCCGCCCGAGCCGAGGTCGAGGACGACTTCGCCTTCGCGCAGTTCGGCGAGAAGCGTCGGATTGCCACAGCCCAGCGACGCGATGACCGCGCCGTCCGGCAGCCCGGCGATCTCTTCGGCCGAATAGAGATTCTCGGTGATCGGCCCGGCGCACGCCGCGTCGGCGCAACAACCGGCCACCTGGCTGGACGCCATGCGCGCCGCCTCGGCGTAACGTTCGCGCACGACGCCGCGAATGCCCTCGGCGGTGCTCACCTCGCTCGTGCTCGCGGACGTCGACTCGTCGTTACAGGCGCAGTTTCCGCCGCAGCACTCGCTGTCTTTCTCGCGGCTCGGGGTCACGTCAGGATTCATCGGATTGGACACTCCTTGTCTCGGCCAGGGTTGGTAATCGAAGCTACGGGGTTTCATTCGTGTCGCACGATACGGCGCAGCAACTGCCGGCGCCGACGCCCATGCGGTCGGCCGCCGCGACGGCAAGCCCGCGAATGAGATCAGTCGCGGCGCGACGCACGTCGGGCGCGAGCCCGGCGATCAAGCGCTTCTCTTCGTCGATCAGGGTCGCTTCGATCTTCCGGTGGAGGTTGCGCCCGCGCACGGTCAGCGCGATCTCGATCGACCGCGCGTCGTCGGGGTGCGTCGACCGCGCGACGTACCCTTTGCGCTCTAGCGTCTCCACCACGCGACTGGTCGTGCTCTTGTCGAGGAACAGGTCTTTGGCGAGCGCGCCCAGCGTCATCGCCCCGCCCCGCGCCAGCTCGCGCATCGCGTAGCACTGCGTCACCGACACGTCGTTGCAGCAGATCACGTTCCGGTCGCGGAACTGGTAGAGCCGCACGAGGTCGTCGAGCGCTTCGTACAAGGACCGCGCGTCGCGCTCGAGCGCCGCGTCGGCTCGCGGGGGTGCTTTGGTGGTCGGGGTCATGCCGGGCTCCTTTAGTTGTCAGTAGCAACTATATGCCCCGGCGATCGACCGGTCAAATGGATTTTTGGGGCGCCCGGTCAAGGCGCGGTGTAGCCGCCGTCGACCAGGAGCGACGTCCCGGTCACGAACGAGGAGGCATCCGAGCTCAACCATACGACGGCATTCGCCACTTCTTCGGGCGTACCCAGTCGCTTCATCGGGTGCAGCGCGGCGATCCCGGCGTAGGTGTCCGTTCCCTTCTTGATCCCGGCCTTGTCCAGCAACGGCGTCTCGATGAATCCGGGACACACCGCGTTGACGCGCACGCCCTGGGTCGCGTACTCGATGGCCGCGGTCTCGGTGAGTCCGATGACGCCGTGCTTCGCCGATACATACGCCACCGCGCCCGCGAACCCGACCTTCCCCAGGATCGACGCCATATTGATGATCGACCCGCCGCCGTGTTCGAGCATCGCGACGATCTCGTGCTTCGTGCACAGCCACACGCCGGTGAGATTGATCCCGATCACCTGGTTCCACGAGTCCTCCGGGTAGTCGCCGGTCAGCGCGCTGGCCCCGCCGATACCGGCGTTGTTGCACGCGCAGTCCAGACGCCCGAACGTCTTCATCGCGGAATTCACCAGCGCCTCGACGTCCGACGACTTCGAGAACGTCGCACGTCGTGAAGATCGCCTCGCCGCCGAGTCTTCTTGATCTCGGCGACGGTTTCTTCCCCCCCTTTCGGAGCGACGTCCGACACGACGACTCGGGCACCCGCGCGCGCCATCGCGACCGCACACGCGCGGCCGATGCCCGACCCCGCTCCCGTGACCAACCCGACTTTCCCTTCCAATGCCGCTTCCATAGATTACCTCCCTCGAATCCGCGCCCCTGACCCGCTCCACCCCGTCATCTGCTTCTTCGCCAGCAATGACTCGGCGAGCGGTTTGGGTTGAGCCGCAACCTTCCAGATGGCCGTGCGAATGGGGCAAGGCACGACCTCTCTCTCAGTACGCCAAGCGTCCCGGTCTAGCGGTGGGCCGCACAGCAGACCGTCCGCTGCAACCGGATGTTAGCCTGCAGTCTCGTATGGCGGGGAATCCTCCCTCGCCACCACGGTGTCGTATAGCCCGTAGTGGGTCAGTCCCTCGTGGCTTTCGATGCCCGTGTAGCGGAGCGACGCGTCTTCGTACCGGCGGAAGGCGAAGACGGCCTGGTTCATCTGCTCGGTGTTGAACACCTTCAGCCGCACGAGCAGGTGGAAGTCCTTCACCGTCAGGCCGGTGACGGCGAGAAACAAGTCCGGCTCCAGCTTGGTGATCACGTCCTGCAGCGTGTTCTCGCGGAAGTCGGTCAGGTACATGAACGCGGGGATGCGCGTCGCGAACTTGATCAGCTTCTCCTGCACGAGCTTGCGCTTGGACTTGTATTCCTTCTCCTCGTCGGTGAGCTCCTTCTTCTCCTTCGCCGTCAGTTCCTCGTCCTTGGCCTTGTTCTTGAGTTCCTTGACCTTCTCGCTCTTGTTGATGATGGTCTCGATGATGTTGTCGCCCAGCGAGCGCCAGCCTTCGATGCGCTCCACGGCGGCCATCGCCTCGGGGTTGTCCAGGATGCGGCGCAGGGTGTCGTTGTCCACGTTCACCAGCAGCGCGCTCTCCCACTTGCGCGCCAGCAGCGTGGCCGAGGTGCCCGCCATCGCGATGTCGAGAATGCCGCCCGCGTCGATCTGCGTCATGTTCGCGCCGTCGTAGGCCAGCACGGGCAGGAACGACACCAGATCCTTGACCGCGTTCTCCGGGTTCGGCTCGTTGGGCGAGAGCCCGATCCCGTACTCGGAGAGTTGCCGCAGCGCGCGCGTGGGCGCGAAGTCGAACACGAAGCAGACGGGCTTGAGGATCTCCTCCTCGTTCGGGTTGTCGCCGTTGGGGTTCTTGATGGACCACGGCGACTGCACGCGGAACGCGGCCTGAAAGTAGGTCTCCGGCGACTTGAGGTTGCGCAGCATCAGGATGGACGACCACTGCGGCACGGTGACGCCGGTGGTGAGCTTGCCGCACGAGAGCGTGATGGTCTTGGTCTCGAATCCGCTCCCGATGGCCTTGCGCACGGGCGGCAACGCGTCCAGCCCGATGCCCGCCGACGCGCCGGCGGCGACGACGACCTTGTAGTCGTGCCAGAAGGTGTTGTGCTTCTCGGCCAGCAGGTTCGCCATCGCGTGGCAGGCCGCGACGTTGGGCAGAAACCAGAACGAGTGCTGCAGGTACGGCAGCAGGCGCACGTCCGAATACGGAAACGGCGGCCGCGTGCCGGTCTTCAGATGCTCGACCGTCTTGGGCGCGTACCCGCCACGGATGATGTCCAGCCACTTCTGCACGTCGCTCTTGTGCTTGAACTGCGCCTTGGCGCCCGTGCCCGATGCCTCGAAGAACGCGTTGAGATCGAACTCGTCGAACTCCCCGGCGCTCGCGATCGCCAGCAGCTCGTCCGGCATCTGGTAGGTCAGCAGGCGCATCTGCGGCAGCGCGCCGTAGGGGTTCCACTTGCCCGGGTTCTTGGCCGCGAACTCCTCCTTGGCGCGCTGCTCGTCGGTGTACGTCCAGTTGAAGATCTGCTCCTCGATGAACTCGCCCGTGGCCAGCGCCCTGAACGGCGTGCCGGAGAGGTAGAGGTAGGCCTTGGTGGTGATGGGCAGGAACTCGGTCTCCTTCTCCGAGAGCACGCTGAGGTCTTCGTTCACCTCCTCCAGGCCGGCGGCGTATTCGAGCTTGGCCTCCTTCTTCGGCGACCGCCTCCTCCTCGCCCTCGAACAGCTCCTTGGCGGTCTCTCGCCACGCGCCGAAGTGGTACTCGTCGAAGACCACGAGGTCCCACTTCACCGTGTGGAGCCATTCGTTCTTGGGCTTGATGTTCCCCGCCGCATCGCGGCCGAGCAGGTCCTGGAAGGAGCCGAAATAGACGACCGGCTTCTCGCGAGCTGATCTTCGTCGGATCGCTGTCGGAGTTGCGGGAGAGGTACTGCCACCCGTCGAAGTCCACGTGGATTCTCGAGGTCCGTCTGCCACGCATCCTCGACGGCGGGCTTGAAGGTCGACCACGAGCACGCGCTTGGCGCCGAGCTTCTTGGCGAGCTGGTAGGTGGTGAAGGTCTTGCCGAAGCGCATCTTCGCGTTCCAGAGGAAGCGCGGGACGGCGTGCATGTCCTCCTCCCAGATGGAGTGGAAGTAGGCGTGCGTCTTGTCCACGGCCTCGGCCTGCTCCCGGCGCATCGCGAAGGTCTCGTGATGCGTGCCGGTGAACCGCTGGCCCGTGCGCAGCTCGGTGAGCACGGTCTTCACGTCCTTGACCGAGCAGCGCATCCACTCCAGTTCGGTGTTCTCGAAGCCCTTCCTGACAAGCGCCGCGCGCACCTCGTGGTCGGTGAAGATGGTGCCGTCGTCGCGCTCGGCGGACTCGTCCAGCTCGATCGTGTAGTTCTTGATGGCGGCGGTCTTGAGCTGCTCGGCGACGCGCTGCTTCACGTCGCGCGTGGTCTGCCCGACCTTGAGGAGACCCGTGTGCGCCTTGTCGTCGATGAGTAGGCGTAGATGCGCGGCCGGGCCTCCGGCTTCGGCGCGAGGATTTCCTCGATGGTCGGTCTACTCATCGTCGCCGTCGTCGGAGTCGGCTTCGTCGAACAACTCGCTGTCGTGCTCGGCGACCTGCGACTCGATGAAGGCGATCTCGTCCTTGGTCAGCCCATAGCGCTTGTAGAGCTTGGCGTCGGTCCATTCCTGATCCAGCGGCAGGTCGGGCACGAAGGCGTAGACATCGCGCGTGGCGTCCTGCGTGGACTTGCGAAGCGAGACAAGGAATCGAACGAAACGTGTGCGCAGATACGTCGCGTAGTTGCGTCGCCTCATCTCTCAGTGTCGAAGTGGCCAGCAACGAGGTAGGTCTCGGTACAAGCGGTGCCCGGCTCGGCAATGATCGGCTTGCTGAGGAACTTGGTCTCGACCGCCGCGCTCGTGCCCTGGACGGCTGTCATCAGCACCTTCCACTCGTCGATCCACTCGGGCGTTGTCGGTGATTGTCTTCGCGCTCGACCCAGCCGAGTCCGCTGGTTCTCGAAGAGCTTCACCGGCTTCTTCAAGCCGCCTTCGAGTCGGCTTGCCCTGGAAGTTCGTGCGCAGGCCGAACGGCTTTCTGACTGGAGACGCGAGCATCGAGCGTCGGCTCACCTTGCGCCCTGACCTTCTCCAGGATCGGCACCGCCTCGTTGCGCCGCACGAGGATGTCGTAGGCATCGAGGTGCGCGGCCACCGCTGGCCCGGCTGGCTGGCCATCCCAGATCGTCTGCACCTCGCACGGGCCGTTGTGGTCGCGGTCCCACAGGAAGTAGGAAATGCCACCGCGAATCTTCACGCCCGGAAAGCCCTCGTAGAGCTTCGGGTAGTCCACGATGCTCCGCATGCCGCTTGTCGGAGAGCATTCGCTCCCGGTACTTGTCGAGCCCCTTGCCCCCGGCCATCCAGCGCGACGGCGTCACGAACACGGCGTAGCGCGGATCAAGGTCGAGCGCCTTCTCCACGAACAACTGATAGATCGGCGCCGCGCTCGTGCCGTAGCCGCCGTCGTCCAACTGGTACGGCGGGTTGCCGATGATCACGTCGAACTGCATGTCGCCTCCAAACAACTCGGCCACCCGAGTCTTGATGTCGTCAGTGTGGATGAACGCATAGGCGTGGGTCTCAAGCCCTTCGCCGCGGTCGAAGCGTCTTCTGGCTTGCACCGCAGTACGCGCACTTGCCATCCGCCCACGTGTGCTCCATGCGCTCGAACCAGATGTTGCCCGTCGTCGCTGGCGAAGCCCTTGGCGATCGGAGTGCTTGCCTTTGGCGTGCTTCGAGCAATACACGCTCCGCCGCGCCAGCAGGCTCGTGAGATACGTGATGCCGATGCCGAACACCTGCTTGGTCAGGATGTGATCGACGCGCTCTTCGAGGTCCGGGATCTCGTCCGCCAGGCCCTTGGTGAGGCGGCTGGTGATCTCGCGCAGGAACACGCCCGACTTCGTGCACGGGTCGAGGAACCTCACCGTCCTGTCCGCCCAGAGGTTCGCGCCGCCGTTGGTCGGCCGCCCACGCCTCGGCCAGCGTGTCCAGCATCCGGTTCGCGAACTCGGGCGGCGTGAACACCTCGTCGTTCGAGAGGTTCGCGATGCACGTCAGCACATCCGGGTTGCGGCCGCGGAGCGCAAAGCTAGCCTGGGCGCTCATACGGCTCTCCTTCGCGGCGTCGCCGAGCGCGGCGGCGGCCAGCTCGCTCACCGTCATCGGCGGGTAGGTCTTGGTCGGCGTGAAGATCTCGTGCTTGCCCAAGGTGGGCGAAGAGCGAGCCCTCCGCGCTGAAGGCCGACGACATGGTGAGGATCGTCGAGGCGGAAGTCGCGCCGCTGGAACTTGCCCTTGCCGAGGTAGCCCCACTCCGCAAAGGTGATCGGCTGGCCGTCGCTGGTGCGCATCGTCAGGGCGTCGCCGTGGACGAGGTTCTGCGACAGCACGTAGGACGCGGCCCGATAGAGGTCGTCCGACTCCTTCGAGATTCAGGTAGTCGGCGAGGATCTCCAGCATGTTCGCGCGGCACTCGGCGATGTTGTCCGCCAACAGCTCAATCCCGTAGGTGCACATCAGCGCGAGCAGGGCGTAGTGCCGCTTTTCAAAGTCGGACTTCCCGAACTTGAGTTCGACGGCGGCGAGCTTGCGCTGCAGGACTGCGGACGAGGAAGTTCCCGCTCCCGCACGCCGGCTCCAGGAAGCGGGAGTCAATGCGCTCGGTCTCGCCCTTCACCAGGTCGAGCATCGCCTCGACCATCCACGCCGGGGTGAACACCTCCCCGTGGTCGGCGACGCGTTGTTTTGACTTGAATCTGGCTCATGGGTCGATCCACATCGGGCCATACGCGCTCTCGGCGGCGCCGTCGCGTGCAGCCGCTGGTTAGGCGATCTCCTTCCGGCAGTCATCGCAAAACAACAATGATTGCTGTGGCGGCACTGAAAACAGAAGCAATTGCTGAGATCACCGCGACGACCCATCCATTACGAAGTCTTTTCGATAAGCCAGCCCGCGAGACCGGCGTCGACCACCAGCGCCGACAATTGTTCCGGACCGATAACAGTGACGCGCGGATTGTCCGGCGTTGAAGGCTCACCCGAATGATAAACAAAGAACATGCGACTGTACAGATCGGCGCGGTCGCCAAGCTTGGCAATGTATTCCCCAAGCTCCTTCGATGTCGTTTTGGACTTGACCTGCACAAACGCCCGCTCGCCCGTGCTCGGGAGAAGAAGATCGATGTCAAGCGTGTCTTGGGCCTTACCCACAGCGCCAACACGACGCCAGCCGCTGGTCGTAAACACGAGATCGATCAGAAGCTCGAAATCCTTAGGCGTCAACAGCCGAGTGAGCGCAAGGACCGCGGCTCGCATCTCCTTCGACCCGCGATAGGCGATCACGTCGGGACTCTTCTGGCCATTGATCCGGCGAATGACATACTGTGCCACATCGACGTCGCACGAGGTGCCACGATAGGCAGCGAGCTTTGTCAAGGCACCAGACAGCCGATCCTTCGTCAACGGATGTCCTTGAACGTCGGTACCGCGCCAGCCGTTCTCAGAATCGTCCGCCACACGCCATGACCATCGGCGTGCAGAACAGCCGGTGCATTGTCCACGAAACCCCAGTACAGGCGTTCGTTTCATGAATGTGTTTCGATACCACAGGGTTGTCCAGACGTCTTCGCAAAAACGGCCGCAGTTTTCCTTGGTAAATCGCGTTGCAGTACCCTTGTCCTTGCCTTCGGCGGCGAAAAGCTGTTACACCTTCGGCCACCTGCTCGATTGACACAATCGAAACATGGCGGGCCGTGCTGTGCCGAAACCGATGCGAATGATTCCCTCCTTGAGACACTCTTTCTCCCAACTGCCGCCACCTCCAAGCTTGATGTAGCGCACGCGGGCCGGGGCGACAACTCGCTGGGTTGATGTTCTGGTCGGCGTTTTCGTTCGGAGTCCTGGGCGGTTCGTCGTCGGGCTAACGGTTTGGCGGTACTCCCGGGAATTGCCGGCGCCCGCGACTGCGCCGCGCCCAAGCAGCGAAGCGTACGACCAGGAGCTAATCGAAGATTCTCATACTTTGCCCCCAAAGACGACCCGTCGGTTGTATTGACGAGATCGGCCGCGCGGTCCACATCTACCTCGACGGGTAAGGACCGTATGCGTGACGATCGTACCGCCTGCATCAAGCGTTACCTCGTGCACGCCGGCGTGTCGGAGCTGCAAGCTTCGGTATCATGGCGACGTCTAGGAGCCAGGTTGTTCAAGAACCCAGTTGCCGTCTTGCAACAGGTCACTTGTCCGGGTCACTTCGGGAAGTACATAAAAGACCCGACGCTTCGTTCCAGCAAGGTGGCTGCTTAGGGCGGTCAACTGCTTGTGTGGGGCATAAAACCGAATGCGACCGTCATTTAGGCGCTCGCCTCTCTTAAACTGGAGAAGGAGGATGCGACCATTACCGAGTCGCGTTGCAGCGTCGAAGCCAGCGCGAGCCTCTTGCCGCTGAGTTAGGCCAAACCAGAGAGGCTGGGGTGTGCCGGGGAACGCAGGAGAGCCCCCCGCACGCACGGATGCACTCGATGCTGGCGAACGAGCGGTTGCCATTGACGCGCTTGCTGCCGATCGTGCCCCAGAGGCATGGGCCCCCTGGCGGTGAAGGACGCATCCCAGCTGGCAACAGAGAGTGAGTTCCAGTGTCTTTTCAGATACGCGCATCGGTCTTCTCGATCCAGCTAACGCTCAGCATCAGCGGCGGCGCGCAGCGCCGTCCGCTGCATGCTGTTGTTAGGCGTACCGCCTCCGCGCCTGGAAAAGGTATGAGTACGCACCAACCTCGGGTGACGAACCGGAGGTGTAGCCAGTCAACGCAGCACCTGCGGCGAGAATGGCACCCAGGGGATCGCCTGTGGTGACAGTCCATGCCGCTCCGGCAAGGCTCAACGCAAACGACGCCGGCTGCTTCCAAGCCTTTGAGGCGGCGCTGGCAAGAGTGTTGGCCATCTCCGTCAGCTCTTGCTGGCGCTCCGCCAAGGCGGCGACACGGTCCTTGTCTCCGAGCAGGCTGAGGTCCCGGACGAACCGTCGAACCGAGCGCGCGTATGCTTTGTGTTGATCGAGATGCTCTTGCCTGAAGCTGAGAACCTCATCGATCGGGACTGGCCCCAGATCGACCCCGACGAACTTTAGGTCTGCGGCAACGACATGACCGGCAGAAGGCGCTTCCGGAAGCGACAGGAGCTCCTTGAGTGCAGCTACGATCTCCGGCCGTCGGTGGCAGGCAACGTTCGATGCCAAGCTGTTCTCCGTGCGGCCTGAGAATCTGGGCGAGTAGCACCAGAGCCAGAGATCGGACCATCGGATGCATAGGAATGGACACTCCATCCCGAGTGTCAGTGGCGAGCCCCCGGCGCTTGAGTTCTTCGTGGATATGTCGGCGAGACCGCGATCCCCGTCACCGCCGGACGCGAGTACGACCGTTCGGCGAGCTCCGAGCCTTCCCTTGCGAGCCGGTCGAGCGCGCCTGACGTAATGATGTCCGTAATCGCGGTTCAGCTCGCAGTGGCGGCCACGTCGACGACCGTTTCAGGTTCGATAGCGTGGAGCAGCCCATGCTCTCGAAGGCCCGCGACCATGGACGGGTCCGCCATCTCAGGACGGTCCTTCATGTAAGTGGGCACAAGCAGTCCAATCCGTCAAAGAACAGGATGAGACTCTTAACCCAGTCGCCCGAATACCACATGGGATTCGGATAGTAGAAGGCGACCTCCGGGGGCATATCTGCACCTGTCTTCTGATGAGTCTTATGAACAGCGTCCTCCGTGGTCTTCGGTACGCCTAACTTGTA
>CAVXFV010000005.1:227500-469094 GCA_963761125.1 Candidatus Latescibacterota bacterium | reverse complement strand
GCGTCGCCGCTGGTCTGAAGCGCGTTGCCCATGACGACGTGATCGATTCGGTCCGCCGGCACACCCGTCTTCTCGAGCGCGCCCCTGGCCGCCACCACGCCCAGGTCGATGGCCGAAACGTCCTTGAACGCCCCGCCCGGCTGGCCGTCGCCGCGCTTGCCGCCCACCCATTCCGCCATCGGCGTGCGCGCGCCACCGAGAATCACCACTCGTTCGTTCTTCATATCAACAGCCTTTCCCTAGGAGTCGTACGCCGCAATGCCGGTCAACTCGTGACCGACGATCAGCGTGTGGATTTCATACGTGCCTTCGTAGGTATCCACCGTCTCCAGATTACACATGTGCCGCATCGACTGGTACTCGCCGGAAATCCCGTTGGCTCCCAGGATGGACCGCGCGGTGCGCGCGATCTCCAGCGCCTTGCGCACGTTGTTGCGCTTGGCCATTGACACGTGCGGGAACTTGAGTTTGCCTTCGTCCTTGAGGCGGCCGAGCTGGATCATCAACAGTTGCGCCAGCGAGATCTCGGTGGCCATGTCCGCGAGCTTCTTCTGCGTCAGCTGGAAGCCCGCGATCGGCCGCGAGAACATGATCCGGTCCTTGCTGTACTCGAGCGCCTCGTGGAAGCACGCCATCGCGGCGCCGATGACGCCGAACGCGATTCCGTATCGCGCCTGGTTCAGGCACATCAGCGCGCACTTGAGACCGTTGGCCTCCGGAAGACGATTGGATTTCGGAATCCGCACTTCGTCGAGAATCAGTTCCGCCGTATCGCTGGCGCGCATCGACAATTTGTATTTCACCGGTAACGCCTGGAAGCCCTTGCGTTCGCGCTCCACGATGAATCCCGTCACCTCGCCGTCGAGCTTCGCCCAGACGATCGCCATCCCCGACGACACCCCGTTGGTGATCCACATTTTGGAACCGTTCAGCACGTATTCGTCGCCGTCTTCGACGGCGGTCGTCAGCATGCCGCCCGGATTGCTGCCGAAGTCGGCCTCGGTGAGACCGAAGCAACCGATCACCTCGCCGCGCGCGAGTTTGGGAAGCCAGAACTGTTTCTGTTCCTCGCTTCCGAACGCGTGCACGGGGTACATCACCAGCGCGGACTGAACCGACGCGAAGCTCCGGAGCCCCGAGTCGCAACGCTCCAGTTCCTGCATCATCAGACCGTAAGCCACGTTGTTGAGTCCGGCGCACTCGTAGCCCTGGATCGTCGCGCCGAACACGCCCAGCTCCGCCATCGGTTTGACGAGCTCGTGCGGGAACGTTCCGTTTTCGTAGTGCTCCGTGAACTTGGGCAACGCCATCTCTTCTACGAATGTGCGCACCGTGTCGCGCACCATCTTCTCGTCGTCGGAGAGACGCGCGTCCACCATCATGTAGTCGAATCCATCGAACCGTTTCATCGTTGTTGTCCTTTTGCGGCGCCGTCAGCGGCCCTTGAAGTCGGGCTTGCGCTTTTCCAGAAACGCCTTGAGCCCCTCACGCATGTCGTCCGTCGCGCACAGGAGGCCGAACAGCGACGCCTCCATGTGGATTCCCTGTTCGATCCCGACGTCCAGGCCGTGATCGATGGCGCGCATCGCGGCTCCCACGGCCAGCGGGCCATTGCGGAGAATCCGCAGCGCGAGCTTGCGCGCGGTCTCCATCAGATCGGCCTGCGGAACGACCTGGCTCACGAGCCCGATGCGCATCGCCTCGGCCGCGTCGATCGCGCGACCGGTCAGGATGAGCTCCATCGCGGCGCCCCGCCCGACAATTCGCGGCAGGCGTTGCGTGCCGCCGTAGCCCGGAATGACGCCCAGGGTCACTTCGGGCAGTCCCAGCTTGGCGTTCTCCGACGCAATGCGAATCGTGCACGCCATCGCCAGTTCGCAGCCGCCACCCAGCGCGTATCCGTTGACCGCGGCGATCGACGGCTTGCCCATGGTCTCGAGGCGGCGGAAGGTCCGCTGACCGAATTCGGCCGTGCGCGTCCCCGCGGGCGGGTCGAGCGTGGAGAGTTCGGCAATGTCGGCGCCGGATACGAAAGACTTTTCTCCCGCGCCGGTGAGAATCAGCACGCGCGCGTCGACGTCTGCTTCGGCCGCGGCGAACACGCGATCGAGTTCTCTTACCGTCTGCGCCGACAGCGCGTTGAGCACGGGAGCCCGATTGATCGTGACCGTGGCGATTCCGTCCGCAACGTCATACAGGATGTGTTCGAGGTCCAACGCGCCACCTACTTTCCTTCGTACGAATAGAACCCGCGGCCCGTCTTGCGTCCCCAGTGACCCGCCTGCACCATCCGGCGCAGCAACACCGGCGCGGCGTACTTGGACTCGCGGAACTCCGCGTACATCACGTCGGCGGCGTGCAGCGTGGTATCGAGTCCCACGTAGTCGAGCAGCGTGATCGGACCCATGGGATACCCGCACCCGTGCACCATCGCCTTGTCGACATCTTCAGGCGTCGCCACACCGTCCTGTACCATGCGGACCGCGTCGAGCAGATACGGGATCAGGAGCTTGTTCACCACGAAGGCCGGCGTGTCCGGGCACGTGATCGGCTCCTTGCCGACCGCGAGGGCGAACTCGCGGCACGCGGCCATCACCGCGTCGGTCGTGAGATAGCCCTTGATGATCTCGACCAGCCTCATCACCGGCACCGGGTTGAAGAAGTGCATGCCGACGACGCGCTCCGGGTTCTTGACCACCGAAGCGATCTCGGTAATCGAGATCGACGAGGTATTGGTGGCGAGGATCGTATCCGCGCGCACGATGTCGGCCAGATCCTTGAAGAGTTTCTTCTTGAGATCCGTGTTCTCGGTGACGGCCTCGATCACGATGTCGCAGTCCTTGAGCGCCGTGAGGGCCGTGGCCGACGAGAGATTCTTCTTCGTCGCCGCGTACTGCTCATCGGTGATCTTGCCGCGCTTCTTGCCGCGTTCGAGCCAGTCGTCGATGCGCGCCAGACCCTTCTTGAGGATATCGTCGTTGATCTCGACGACGGTGGTCGTGTATCCGCTCAACGCGCTCACCTGAGCAATCCCGGACCCCATCAACCCGCACCCGACAACACCAACCTTCTTCATGACGTCTCCTTTCAATATGATTACTCCCGCTCGACGAGCAGAGCCATTCCCATTCCGCCGCTCACGCAAAGCGTGGCGATGCCCAAACGCGCGCTGCGGCGGCGCATCTCGTGCACGAGCGTCACGACGATACGCGCGCCCGTGCAACCGATCGGGTGCCCCAGACTGATCGCGCCGCCGTTCGGATTGACGCGCTCGCGGTCGAAGTGCAGTTCGCGCTCGCACGCGATCACCTGCGCCGCAAACGCTTCGTTGAGTTCGATGACGTCGACGTCGGCCAGCGCGATATCGTTGCGCTCGAGCAACTGCCGGACGGCGGGAACCGGCCCGATCCCCATGCGACGCGGCTCGACGCCCGTCGCGACGAAATCCCTGATCCACGCCAGCGGGGTCCGCCCGGACGCGCGTGCGGCCGGCTCCGACGCGAGTACGAGCGCCGCCGCTCCATCGGTGATGCCCGACGCGTTTGCCGCGGTCACCGACCCGCCCTTCTTGAAGACCGGGGCGAGCTTCGCGAGACCCGGCGCGGTCACGCCGGCCCGCGGGTGCTCGTCGCGATCGATGATGACGCTTTCGCCGCGCGGACCCACGGTGGTCACCGGAACGATCTCGTCGGCGAACACGCCGTTCGCGATGGCGCGCTCGGCGCGATTCTGACTCATCGCCGCCCACTCATCCTGTTCGGTGCGCGTGATGCGAAATTCCTCGGCGAGGATCTCCGCCGTCTCGCCCATTACCATGTCGCACAGCGGACACAGGAAGCCGTCGCGATACATCCCGTCGATCACCGTCGCGTGACCGAGACGATAGCCTTCACGCTCGCGGTCGAGCATGAACGGAACGCGCGTCATGTTTTCCATTCCGCCGGCGAGCACGATCGACGCGCGTCCCAGACGAATGGAGTCCGCGGCGAGCGCGATCGACTTCAACCCCGATCCGCACGCCGCGTTGATCGTGGTCGCGGGCACCTCGACGGGAACGCCGGCGCCCACCGCCACCTGGCGCGCGGGATTGGGACCGTTTCCGGCCTGGCGGGCGTGACCGAAGATCACCTCATCGACGTCGCTCGGCGACACTCCGGACGATCCGAGGGCGTAACGCGACACGTCCGCGCCCAGATTCACCGCCGGATAACTTCGAAATGCACCGAGGAATTTGCCGATGGGAGTTCGTCTGGCCTCGAGAATGGCGACGCGCGAGGACACGATTCCCTCTTGGTACCGCCGCGACGCGCACCGGGTCGCGCGCGGGATCGTTAGATTAACGGCTGAAATCTCAACGGGTTGCTTCGATGGAAGCCTATCTGACGGGCGCCCGCAGGTCAAGAAAAACTCCCCGCCGAACCCGATCGGTTCGCTCTTTGCATGCACCGGACCGGCAGTTCCGTATCCCATGATTTTCACGCAAGTTGGAGAATTCTGTCGGGTCGCGCACCGACGCCATTTCAGCCGCCTCCGGGCGCTGATTCGGCCGCTGGTGGCCGTGCGCGTGGCGGTTGCGGTGCTGGTCTATCCGAACACGCTGTCGGCCGCCGGTCCCGCCGGCCCGGGCACGCTCAGTTCCCCCGCCGCGCAGGTCATCGAGGGCGAGATCGCGACGATGATTCGGACGCAGGCGCCGTCCGGCGCCTACGCGCTCGACGGCACGCACGCGGTGTACGCATCGAATCCGTTGCTCGCATCGATGTCGCTCGACGCATACCGGACGACGCACAACACGGCGGCCTTGAGCCAGGCCGTGTATTCCATCGGCCGGTACTACGGCTATCTCACCAAAGAATCCGATCGCGACGGCGACAACCTGGTCGAACGCCCCGCGCCGTGGGGCGGCGACGCGATCGTCGAGGACCCGGGCTTCAACGCGCTGCTCGCGGTCGACGCGATGAGTCTCGCGCGCGCCAATCTCGAACTAAGGCGCACGATGCCCGCACTGTTCTGGTACGACGGTTCCCACGCGGTCGCGCGGTCGGTTGTCAGCACGACGTTCGACCCCGACGCGCTCTACTTCTTTCCCACCGACCCGACCACCGGGCTGCCGATCCGCCAGATGAGCATCGTGTCGGCGTTACCGGCATCGTTTTCGCCGTTCGTCGGCCAGAATCACCTCGAGGCGATCGTCGGCCGCCACGTGGCGCCATGGGTGCAGGAAACGACGCAGACACCGGCAGACAGCGCGAATGTCGACGCGCGCTCGGTGGAGCGGCTCGTGGCGATCGAGGTGTTGCGCGCGGCGCATCGCGACGACGCGATTGCGGCGTTGCGCGCCATGGACGTACTCGGGACATCGACGCCCGACCCCCTGTCGCTCTACACCACCGAACGCGCGATGATCGACGCACCGCTGCTCGATCGCGACCTCTCTCTGGATCTGTTCTTCGCGATCGTCCGGGGATCGGGCGCGTTTCCGGACGGCGATATCGTCCGACTCGAAACCAGCATCGCCGACGTCAAGGCGCTCGCGTTCCGGGTCGGAACGCCTCCGTCGCTGGATGCCGCCGACCGCGCGACGCGGGCGATCTACACCATGGTGTCGCAGTTGCGTGACAAGTTGCGCGCGAGTGCGTTCTGGCGTCCGGACGACCGTCGCGCATTCCCGGGAGCGGACGCCACGCTCGCCGCGCAACGATTGACCGACGACGTCATCGACGTCGTGCAGCAGGCTGAGAATCGCGTCTTCGAGATGCGCTTCGGCGCGGGCGTGCGCGTGCGCACCGGCCTGGCAAGCAACGATATCGTCGAGGGCGAGGACGTGGCCATGCGCTGGGAGCTGGCCCCGGGGACGCAACCGATCCAGTTCTCGGCCGTGCAGGCCGGTGTGTTCGGTGACGCGCTCGGCCCCGTGGGCCTCTCGCTGCCGGTCCAGATCAACCCCGGCACGGCGCCGATTCGGTTCTCGACGCGCCTGCGCGCGAAGGGGGCCGTCGGCTCGCTGCGCCCCGTCACATTCATGCTCGACGTCGCCGACGCTGGCGGGCGCGCATGGACGCATGTTCTTCGACCGGTCGGTGTTCGTCCGCCCGCCCGTCGGAATCATCGCACGCTTTCCGCGCGGGCGTTCGTTCGACACCGAGAACGTTCCCATCGAGATCTCGATGAAACGCCACGGGCGCAACGCCGGCATGGCGAAATACTTCTGGTTCAGCCCGAGCGGGCTGAGTCTTGCCGAGGGAAACAAGGGGCAGATATCGCTCTCCACCACGGACTCGACCAACGTGACGCTCCACGTCGAAATTCCGTCGCCGTGCCGTCCGGGTGTGTTCCCGTTCACGCTGAAGTTCTACGCCGACGACCGCGACGCCGGGACGATCGAATCGAGTCTGTTCAAGCCCTACCAGTGGACCGTCGTCGGGCCGTTCCCGAAAGACGGCGGGCTCTCGCGCAAGCTTCCGCCGGAAGTCGGCGTCGGTCTCCTGCAGACGTACGCGGGAATCCGCGGCACGATCGGCTGGAAGCCGGTGCCCGCGCGCGCCTGCGGACCCAACGGCGAGATCGCCCTGCACGATCTCGTCCCCGAACCCGGCATCTCGTACCTCTACACCGTGGTCGGGTGCGCCAACGAGACCGACCTCGAAGCCCGCCTCTCGGCCAACTGCCCCGCGGCGTTGTTCGTCAACGGACGGTTGCTGATGTCGGTGAAATCCACGGGCGACGCCCCGCCGGGAACGGTGCATCTGGAGGCGGACAAGAACAACATCCTGTTGAAGGTCGTCGGCGATGCGTCGTCGGTGGTGTCGTTCTCGCTCGGCAACAAGGACAACCTCGCGACGGACGAATTCAACAACGACCTCAAGGAGCTGGCAGGCGGGTACCAGGAACTGCTGGCGCAGACGCAGACGGATCAGCCGCGCGAAACTCACCGTCTGGTCACGTTCCGCTTCGAAGACGCGAGCGCCGCCTCGGTCGCGGTGATCGGGAGTTTCAACGGCTGGTCGCCGGAGAATCACAAGCTGCAGAAACGGGGCGCGAAGACCTGGGAGATCACGCTGTCGCTGACTCCGGGCCGCTATGCGTACCGCTTCCTCGTCGATTCGAAGAAGCAGGTGCTGGACCCGTCCACGCCACTGACCGAGCCGGACGGCTTCGGCGGCAAGAACTCCGTATTGATCGTCAGCCGCTAGCCGCTACTTCAGCAACATCATCTTGCGCGTCAGGGACCGCCGGTCGGCGGTGAGCCGGTAGACGTACATGCCCGATGCGACGGGTCGTCCGCCGGCGTCGGTTCCGTCCCAGGTCACCACGTGCGTTCCGGCGTCGAAGGTCCCCTCCGCGAGACGGCGGACGAGCGCGCCCCGCACGTCGAACACGTCCACGGAGAGAGGAACCCGCGCCGGAAGATAGAATCGAATCGACGTCCGCGGGTTGAACGGATTCGGGTAGTTCTGGTCGAGGACCAGGTCCCGCGCCGGCACCGACGCCGTCCCGCGATTGATCTCACGCACATCGCCGTTGGGCATGACTGATTCCAGCAGATAGAAATACGTCTTTCCCGCCTCGACGCGCGTGTCGGTGAACAGATAGATATCGCCGTGGTCGGGTTTTAGATCGTCGGCAATCTTTGTCCACGTGCCGTTCTCGTGTTCCGAGCGCGAGAGACGCAATGTCTCGCCCGACTCGCGGCCCGCGAGTTCGTACTGCAGTTGCACACCGTTCGGTGCGATCCGGATCGACGCCGACCGCAACTGCGTCGCGACGATCTGATTGATGGTCACCGCCGACGAGAGCGTGTCCACCTGGCCGTCGGGATTGGTGACGATGAGGTCCCAGGGCCCGCCCGTTTTCGAATAGACGTTCACCGTGCCGCGCAAGAGCGTGGGATCGATCCACTCGAGCGACGTCGCGACGATATCCGCGGCATCGGTGGTCGACGACGGTGCTTCGACGACGCCCGCCGATTTCACCAGCCGGAACGTCGCGCCGCTCTTCAGGCGCGTGCCCCCGACGTCGACGATGGCGGCCACCTGATCGTTGTCGATCGCGTTCGGTGACGCCGCGGTCGCGGTGGGACCCCGATCGCCCGCGCGCATCGTCGCCGTCATCGAAGGTCCGGCCGCGCTGATCCCGAGGACCGCGATCTGCGTCACCCGCTGCGTGTTGTCGAGACTCGACGGTGAAGACAGGCTGTTGAAGGTCGTGTTGTTCGTCGTTCCCGGGTACGGGTCACCGGCGCTTCCCTTGTCGAGGGGCGCGTGATTCAAATTGAACATCCCGTCCGCCTCGTCGAGCACCAGGCCGCGCACGTTATTTCCGAAACCACTGTTGACGAGGAACGGGGCGCGCAACACTTCGTCGTCGACGTGCCAGATCAACAATCCCTGTCCATGCAGATTCTGGTCGAAGCCGACCGCGCGGCGATTCTCGACCAGCCAGTACTCGGACACCGGATTCTCCGCCGGGTCCTGATACCAGCCGTCGGCGTAGGTCTCGAACCCGGTCGCATACGACTCGCCGCCACCGTTGACGGAGACGTCGTCCACCGACCACGCGCCGCAATCGGACGGGTCCTGGCCGTCGGCGTCGTCGAACGAATAGTCGCTGGTGAAGCGGAACTTCAGCATGTAGTCGCCGCCGGCGCCGGCCAGTGGCGCCAGATACGACGTAATGTCGTGGCTCGCGGTGCCCGTCCCCAGGCCGTTGTAAGTCGCGATCTCCGATTCGACGCCGTTTACTTCGATCAACGTGTGACAGTAATCGTAGAGCGGCTCCGTGTCGTACCGGTATTTGTACTGGAACGTCACCGAGCCCGCGCCGCTGTAATGGAAGTCGTGCTGAACGGTCTGGTACCAGTTGCTCCCGTACCCGCCGCCGGGGCCGGGGGAGAGATAGCCGCGCGCGGCGCCGTCCGCGACGGGCAGGCCGCAGTAGAGCGAATACGCGCCGGCGATCACGCACGCGTTCGAGCGGCGGAACCGCTCGTCGGTAAACGGCAACTTGTAGGCGACCGCGTTCTCTTCGATGTCCGGAATCGAAACGGGCGTCTGCTGCCAGCCGATTTCCGTGGGCGTGAGCCAGCCCAGTTGCATGCGGCACCACGCGTCTTCGTGCGCGGGCTTTTCCGGCGTGTTCCAGACGCCGGTTCCCATGATGCCCCAGTCGCCGATGCCGTAGCCCCCGCCATCGATATCGTAGAGGTCCGGAAGCCCGAAGGTGTGCCCGAGTTCGTGGCAGTAGACGCCGATTTCGGTCCAGCCGGAGGCCGGGTACTTGCCGTTCGCGTCGGGCGTTCCCGGCGAGCAATTCAGCGCGGGTCCAACGACGTAGTCGTCGATCTTGATGAACCCGCCGCCCGCGGCCGGGTCGTTGGTCTGGTACGGAAGTCCATTCGCGACCGGCCACACCGAGTAGCGCCATTCGTGCGATTGGATGTTATTCGGATAGGTCGATGGGTCGCACTCGTATCCGGGCAGACTCTGCACCACGACGAGGGCGTCGACGTAGCCGTCGTCGTCGCCGGAATTCGGAATGCCGTCCGGCCCGTCGTTGTCATACTGGGCAAAATTGATCGTGGCGTCGCGAGCGTCGAGAAGCGCCTTGATGAACTCGCCAAAGTGCGTCGCGGGATCGCTGGGATCGGTGCCGTTGGAGTTTCCCGCATAGTAGGAATTCAGGTGCGTCAGGTGGACCCACGTGTACACGTCGCCGACGACCGTGAACTGCCCGTAGGAGACCTCGCTGTAGTAGTCACCGACGGTTCCCGTCGCGTTGCTGTCGAACAACTGGTTCTGCAGGTTCGCTGCGGTGACCGGCACGTTCAACGCGTCCGAAAAATACCCGGGAATCACCGGGACGCGCAGCGTGCCCGTGACCGCGAATTGCCTGAGCGCGGACGGCGTCAGGGTGCCGGGCGTCGCCGCGGCCTGGTACGCCTCTCGCGCTTCGCGCAGGCGCTCGGCCTTCTGTACCCAGCCGCGCTTGACGGTGAAGGCGGACGGGTCCTTGCCTTTGACCTTGAAGTACGAATCGGGGAGCGGACCCCCGTCGCGCGGAGGGACGACGGCGAATGCCGTCGAGGCCACAAACAGCAATGCGACCGCAACGGCCGCATCGCGAGAAAACACACGGCGAATCATGCTGCAAACCTCTTGGTGCCAGAGCCGCGTGGGGCGATCAGGCGCTGTAAGAAACGGTACTACTTACTTGCGATCCAATTTGGCGGTGCCGCCGTTGGCCGGAACGTCGACGTAGTCACACGTCGAAAATCCGAGAAATCCAACCCCGCCTCCACCGATTCCATCGTACACCGAGATTTCGCCGCCGCGAAAATCGGGCTCCGCAACACACCGGTAGGTGGCGATCCGGAAATGTCCGGTTGGCTGGCACGAATAGGCCAGCATGTAGTTTTCCTTGTAGTCCCCCATCGACAGGCTCTTGGTATCGATCTCTTTCGTCCCGAGAACCCGAATGCCGTCGGGAATCTGCATGCGGTACTGCACGCCGCTGGTCTTGTAGGGGTCAATCGTCTCGCCGAACACGTAGATATCGAACTCCTGACCCGGCGCGACCGCGAGCTCGGTCACTGAACCCTTCTCATCGAGGTACGGCTTAATATAGAGCCCTTCGACCGGCGGGGTCGGCGGTGCGTCCGCCACCAGCGGGGCGCCCTGTTTGGCGACCACGTCGGCCGGCGGCAACTCACTGGCAACCGAGGTCTTGTCGCTTCCACCCTGTGTCGCTGCCTCTCCAACCTCCCCCTTCTTCCCACACCCCATGAATCCAACAAACATCACGGCCCATAAAAAGAAAAGCAGTGGGCGCACTTTCTCCTCCTGCTTGAATGCGACCACCCGGCCGCTCCACGGCGCAACCCACCACGGGCCACGCTGATACCTTACTATGATATCAGCAATTACGAGGCTGGAGCAACCGAAAACATTGACGGGAACGCACCGCAACGCCTAGAATCCGGCTTACTAATCTCTTGTCACACTGTGGGTTACTCGTCCGTTCGCCGGCGCGTTCGGTGCGGGCCCACGACCACTCCAACCCGACGACCCACGGATGTCACAACCCAACGACAAGATCGAGAAATTGCGCAAACTTCGCACCCAGGCCCACGCGGGCGGCGGCGAGGACCGCGTCGCGAAGATCCACGAGTCCGGCCGGTTGACGGCCCGCGAACGGATCAATCTCCTGTTCGATCCGGCGACGTTCCAGGAACTCGGCGTGTTCGTCAGCCATCGCAATACCGACTTCGACATGGCCGACCGCAAGGTGCCCGGCGACGGCGTGGTCTGCGGTTACGGGTCGGTGGCGGGCCGCCTGACCTACGCGTTCGCGCAGGACTTCACCGTGTTCGGCGGAACGCTGAGCGAATCGAACGCCGGCCAAGATCTGCCGGCTGATGGACCTCGCCATCGAGAACGGCGCGCCCGTCGTCGGACTCAACGACAGCGGCGGCGCGCGCATCCAGGAGGGCGTGGCGAGTCTCGGCGGATACGCGGAGATCTTCCTGCGCAACACGCTCGCCTCCGGCGTGATTCCCCAGATCTCCGCGATCATGGGTCCGTGCGCGGGGGGCGCCGTGTACTCACCGGCGATCACCGATTTCATCGTGATGGTCGACCAGACCAGCCACATGTTCGTCACCGGGCCCAACGTGATCAAGATGGTCACCAACGAGGAAGTGTCGTTCGAAGATCTCGGCGGCGCGCAGACCCACTCGACCCGTAGCGGCGTCGCGCATTTGATGGCACGCAACGATCAGGACTGCATCCTGGTGCTGCGCAAGCTGCTCTCGTTCATGCCGCAGAACAATCTTTCGGAAACGCCGCGGCGGATGACCTCCGATCCCGTCGACCGCCGCGACGACGGCGCTCGACACCATCGTCCCCGAGAATGCCATGGTTCCCTACGACATGATCGACGTGATCACGCGCATCGTCGACGACGGCGATTTCTTCGAAATCCAGCCGCTGTACGCGACGAACATCGTCGTAGGCTTCGCGCACCTCAACGGGCGCAGCGTCGGTATCGTCGCCAACCAGCCCAAATCGCTCGCCGGCGTGCTCGACATCAAGTCGTCCTTGAAGGCGGCGCGCTTCGTGCGCTTCTGCGATTCGTTCAACATTCCACTGGTGACGTTCGAAGACGTCCCCGGCTTCCTGCCGGGCACCGAGCAGGAGTACGGCGGCATCATCAAGCACGGCGCCAAGTTGCTGTATGCGTACTGCGAGGCCACGGTTCCCAAGATCACCGTCATTACGCGCAAGGCGTACGGCGGCGCGTACGACGTCATGAGTTCGCAAGCATATTCGCGCCGACTATAATGTCGCGTGGCCGACCGCGGAGCTCGCCGTCATGGGGGCGGAAGGCGCGGTCAACATCCTCAACAAGAAGGAAATCCAGACCGCGAAGGATCCCGCCGCCGAGCGCGCGCGCCGCGTGGCGGAATACAACGAGAAGTTCGCGAATCCGTACATCGCCGCGTCGCTCGGATACATCGACGACATCATCGAGCCATCGGAGACGCGGCCGAAGATCATCGCGGCGCTGGAAAGTCTGGTCAACAAGCGGCAGACGCTTCCGCCCAGGAAGCACGGAAACATTCCGCTGTGACGACACCGCCATGTTCAAGAAGATCCTGATCGCCAACCGCGGGGAAATCGCCGTTCGTGTCGCACGCGCCTGCAAGGAGATGGGCATCACGCCGGTCGCCGTCTATTCCGACGTCGATCGTACGGCGCTGCACGTGTCGCAGGCATACGAGGCCGTGCGCATCGGCGCGGCCCCGAAAGCCGCGACAGTTACCTGAACGCAACGGCCGTTATCGACGCGGCGCGATCGGTCGGCGCCCACGCGATCCATCCCGGGTATGGATTTCTCGCGGAGAACGCGGAGTTCGCGCAGGCGTGCGCGGACGCGGGTCTCGTCTTCATCGGCCCCCGCCGGCGACGATCCGTGCGATGGGCAACAAGCTCCTCGCCCGCGCCGCCGATGAAGAAAGCGGCGTGCCCACGGTCCCCGGCACGACGGTCCGGTGGCGGACGCACGCGCCGCGGCAAAAATGGCGGAGGCGATCGGGTACCCGGTGCTGCTCAAGGCCGCGGCGGGCGGCGGTGGCAAGGGCATGCGCGTCGTCAATCAGGAGCCCGAGGAATTCGCCGAAGCGCTGCGCACTCACCACCGGCGAGGCGGGCAGCGCCTTCGGCGACGCGTCCGTCTTCGTCGAGAAGTTCATCGAGCACCCGAAGCACGTCGAGATCCAGGTCATGGCCGATGCGTCGGGGCGCGCGATCACCTACGGGCGAACGCGAGTGTTCGATGCAGCGCCGCTATCAGAAGGTCATCGAGGAGAGCGCCGTCGCCCAGCATCACGCCGGCGGTGCGCGAGGCCATGTGCGACGCCGCGCGCAAAGCCGCCGAAACCGTCAGGTATCGCGGCGCGGGAACGGTCGAGTTCATCGTCGACGCGGATCGCAAGTTCTACTTCCTCGAGATGAACACGCGTCTGCAGGTCGAGCACCCGGTGACCGAAATGATCTACGGCGTCGATCTGGTCAAACAGCAGATCGAGATCGCCGCGGGCGCAACGCTCGACGTTCGCCAGGAAGACATCGTTCCCAACGGACACGCCATCGAAATGCGCATCTACGCCGAAGATCCGTCGCATCACTTCATGCCGTCGATCGGCGTCATCAACCGGTTGGTGCTTCCGCAGGGGCCCGGCGTGCGCAACGATAACGGCGTCTACGAGGGCTACGAGATCCCGATCTTCTACGACCCCATGATCGGCAAGATGGTGGTCTGGGCCGACTCGCGCGATCAGGCGATTCGGCGAGCGCGACGCGCGCTTCGCGAGTACCGCTGCGAGCCCGTCCGCACCAACGTGGATTTTCTCCTGTGGGCCCTGTCCGAGCCCGCGTTCATCGACGGCACCTACGATACGCGGACGATCGAAACGCATTTCGACCCGTCGCACCTGCATCGCCGCGACGAAGAAATCGAGCTGGCGTGCATCGCGGCGAGCATCGCCGCGTTCAACTACCGGTCATCGGTGCGCTATTCCACCACCGACGACACGGGCGACGCGTGGCGCCGCGCGGCGCGTACGGAAGCGACCCGGCGGTTCGGCCAATGAAGTTCGTCGTGCGCGTGGATGGAGAGGAGCGGACGGTCCGCGTCGCGCGCGACAACGGCGTCTACCGCGTGGAGATCGGCGATCGCGTGCTGTCCGTCGACTGCCGCACCTTCGGAGACGCGGGGACCCTGTCGTTTCTGATCGACCGCAAGTCGTATCTGATCGAGAGCGCGCCGGTTCAGCCCGACCAGGGGCGCTACTTCGCGCGCGTCATGGGGCGCCACTACGACGTCGACGTGCTCGACGAACTGTTGCTCGCCGTGCGCGACGCCGAACTCGTGCACGAGCACACGGGCAACTACACGGTGAGAGCGCCGATGCCGGGCCTGGTCGTCCAGGTGAAGGTCGCCGTCGGCGACCGCGTCGCGGCCGGCGACCCCGTTGTCCTCATGGAAGCGATGAAGATGCGTAACGAGCTGGTCACCGAGGTCGGCGGCACGGTCGCCGAGGTCGCGTCGGCCGCGGGCGCCAAGGTGGATTCGCAGGCGCCGCTGGTCGTGATCGAGAGGGACTAACGCATGTCGCGAGACAAGAAAGAATGGCGGGCGCGCACCTACGACCCGTTCGTCGCCAAGCACCCCGAGCGCAAGAAGCGCTTTCGCACGTCGTCGGACATCGAGGTAGAGCCCGTGTACACCGGCGACGGCGCGGCCGCAAACGAACGCCTCGGCTTCCCCGGCGAATTCCCGTTCACGCGCGGCGTCTATCCCACGATGTACCGCGGGCGTCCGTGGACGATCCGGCAGTACGCCGGTTTTGGCACCGCCGCGGAAACCAATGCGCGCTTCCGCTCACTCCTCGAACACGGCCAGAAAGGACTCTCGGTCGCCTTCGATCTACCCACGCAGATGGGGCTCGATTCCGACCACCCGCTGGCCGCCGGCGAAGTGGGGCGCGTCGGTGTCGCCATCGATACCGTCGACGACCTCGCCGCCGTCTTCGACGGGATTCCGCTGGAGACGGTCAGCACCTCAATGACGATCAACGCCACCGCGTCGATCCTGCTGGCGATGGTCGTCGTGCTCGCGGAGGAACGCGGGCTCGCCCGCCGCGATCTCGCCGGCACCGTGCAAAACGACATCCTCAAGGAATACATCGCGCGCGGGACGTATGTGTTCCCGCCGGCGCCATCGATGCGCATCATCACCGACATGTTCGCCTGGTGCGCGCGCGAGATGCCCAACTGGAATCCGATCAGCATCAGCGGCTATCACATCCGCGAGGCCGGTGCGACCGCCGCGCAGGAAATCGCCTTCACGCTGGCCGACGGCCTCGCGTATGTGCGGGCGGGCGTCGACGCGGGCCTCAAAGTCGACGACTTCGCGCCGCGGCTCTCGTTCTTCTTCAACGTGCACAACAATTTCTTCGAAGAAGTCGCCAAGTTCCGCGCGGTGCGGCGCATGTGGGCGTACCTGATGCGCGAACGATTCGGCGCGACCCACGACGACAGCATGCGCCTTCGCTTCCATTCGCAGACCGCGGGCAGCACGCTGACCGCACAGCAACCCGAGAACAACGTGGTGCGGACGGCACTGCAGGCGCTCGCCGCCGTGCTGGGCGGCACGCAGTCGCTGCATACCAACAGCCTGGACGAGGCGCTCGGCCTGCCGTCGGAGCACGCGTCGCACCTGGCACTGCGCACGCAACAGGTGATCCTGGAAGAATCCGGTGTCACCGATACCATCGATCCGCTCGGAGGAAGCCCGTTCGTGGAGTCCTTGACCGACGCGCTGGAAGCGCGAGCCACGGCCATCATGGACGACGTCGCGCGCCGCGGCGGGATGATCAAGGCCATCGAAGAGGGATTTCCGCAGCGCGAGATCGAGCGGTCGAGTTACGAATTCCAGAAGGCGCTGGAGCGCGGCGACGAACGCGTGGTCGGCGTCAACGCCTACACCGACGACGGCGGCGCGGAGCCCGCGGTGTTTCGGGTCGACCCGGCGCTGGAGCGGCAGCAGATCGCGGCACTCGTTGCGCGCCGGAAGCAACGCGACGCCAAACGCGTTACCGCCGCACTCGCCGCGCTCGACGCGGCCGCACGCTCCGGGACCAACCTGATGCCCGCGATCGTCGAAGCGGTCGCCGCGCGCGGGACGATCGGCGAGATCTGCGACACGCTGGCGAAGACCTTCGGGCGCCACCGGGAAGGCGGCATGCGATGATCCGCGGCATCGATCACATCGCGATCGCGGTCGAAGACATCGACGCGGCGATCTCGCTGTTCACGACGGTGCTGGGAATGAAACTGACCCACCGCGAAGATATCGCGCGCTACGCGATTCACGTGGCCACGCTCGCCACCGGCGGAACCGATATCGAACTCGTCCAGGGAATGACGCCCGACTCGCCGATTACGAAGTTCATTGCCTCCCGGGGTGCCGGCATGCATCACATCGCGTTCGAGGTGGACGACATCGACGCCGCACTTGCGGCACTGAAGGCGAAGGGCGTCGAACTGATCGATGCCACCCCGCGCCCCGGCAAGCAGGGCTCGCGCGTGGCCTTCATCCACCCCCGCTCCACCGGCCGCGTCCTCTGTGAACTGGTCGAGAACCCGCGCTGAGTGCGCTACGCCTTCGCGTAATCGTAGAAGCCGCGGCCCGTCTTGCGGCCCAGTCGCCGGCCGGCGACCATCTTCTTGAGCAGCGGACAGGGGCGGTACTTGGAGTCGCCGAGGCCCTCGGTGCAGGACCTCCATGATGTCGAGGCACATGTCGAGTCCGATGAGATCGGCGAGTGCCAGGGGCCCATCGGGTGCGCCATGCCGAGCTTCATGACCTCGTCGATCGCTTCTTGCGTCGCGACCCCTTCCATCACGCAGTAGACCGCCTCGTTGATCATCGGCATCAGCATCCGGTTGGAGACGAACCCGGGGTAGTCGTTCACTTCGACCGGGGTCTTCCCCACCGCGCGGCACGTCTCCGCCGCGTGGCGGCCGTCGTGGCGTCGTCGGTGGCCGAGCCCGCGGATGATCTCCACCAGCTTCATGACCGGCACCGGATTCATGAAGTGCATCCCGATCGACGCGGTCCGGCCGCTTGGCACCGAGGCGGCGATATCGGTGATGGAAATCGACGAGGTGTTGCTGGCGAGGATCGCATCCTCGGCGACGTGCGTCGCGACTTCTTTCCAGACGGTCTTCTTGAGATCGGCGTCCTCGTTGATCGCCTCGATCACCGATCTGGCTCGCCGCCCGTTCCATCGAGACCGACGTCGGGACGCATGCGTCCCATGATTTCCTTCTTCGTCAGCTCGTGCATCGTTTCCTTGCGGACCATGCGATCCAGGTTCTTCTCGATGGTGGTCATGCCCGGTTGACGAACGCTTCCTGATGTCCACCAGCTTACCTCGTAGCCCGCCTGGGCGAACACGTGGGCGATACCGTTCCCATCGTACCCGCCCCGATCACCGCACACTCGTTCGATTCCAGGCATGATTCCTCCGTCGTCACAGGCGCACGACGACGCCAGCGCGACCGCGTTGCCGCCGCCGAGACAGAGGGTGGCCATTCCGCGCTTCGCGCCGCGCTCCTTCATCGCGTGGAGCAGCGTGACGAGCAGCCGCGCGCCCGACGCACCGATCGGGTGGCCCAGCGCCACCGCGCCGCCGTTGACGTTCACCCGTCCCAGTCCCAGCTCGAGCTCGCGCACCGTGCCACGCGCCTGCGCGCGAACGCCTCGTTGAGCTTCGATGAGATCCCAGTCGGTGATGCGACGCCCATCTTCTTCATCAGACTTGCGGACCGCCACCACCGGCGCCATCATGACCCACTCCGGCTCGATGCCGCCGGTCGCGTAGGCGTCGACGACGCGCCAGCGACCGGTCAGGCCCAGCTCCTTCGCCTGCGCTCGCTCATGACCAGCAGCGCTGGCGGCGCCGTCGTTGATCGTCGCGCGCGTTCCCCGCGGTGACGGTGCCGCCTTGTTGAAGGCCGGCCTGAGCTTGGCGAGCTTCTCGATCGTGGCGTCGGCGCGCGGTCCCTCGTCGGCGCTGACCATCACCGGGTCGCCCTTGCGCTGCGGCACGGCGACCGGGACGATCTCGTCCTTGAAGTCCCCGCGCCCGATCGCGGCGACCGCCTTCTTCTGGCTGTCGATCGCGAATTCGTCCTGCGCTTCGCGCGAGACGTTGTACTTCTTCGCGACCAGCTCCGCGGTCATGCCCATGTGGAAGTCGTTGTAGCACGTCCCACAGCCCGTCGTGGACCATCGCGTCGACAGGCGTGCCGTGCCCCAGACGCTGGCCCGCGCGCGCATCGGGCAACAGGTACGGCGCGATGACTCATGTTCTCCATGCCGCCCGCGACGACGATCTCCGCGTCGCCGGCCTTGATGGCCTGCGCGGCGAGCATGACCGCCTTGAGCCCCGACCCGCACACCTTGTTCATGGTGACCGCGGGGACCGACGGCGGGATGCCGCCGAAAATCATCGCCTGGCGGGCGGGGTTCTGGCCGATCCCGGCCTGCAGCACGTTGCCCATGATCACCTCGTCGACCGGTCTCGGTGTCGAGTTTCGTGCGAGCGATCGTCTCCTTGATCACGCCGGCGGCAAGTCTCGGCGCGGGCGTCGTCGACAGTCCGCCCATGAATCGGCCGATCGGCGTACGAAGCGCCGACACGATGACAATGCGTTCCATGATGGATCTCCTCTCCTGCGCTAGACTTCGCCGAGGACGCTGCGAGCGATGATCGAGACGCTGGATCTCGCTCGTTCCCTCGCCGATCTCGGCGAGCTTCACGTCGCGGTAGTAGCGCTCGACGTTGTATTCGCTGACAGAAACCGTAGCCGCCGTGGATCTGGATGGCGTGATCGGTGACCCGCATCGCCATTTCGGAGGCGAACAGCTTGCACATCGACGCGTAGCGGCCAAGTCTTCCCCGTCGTCCTTGCGGCGCGCGGCGTCGTGGACGAGCAGGCGCGCCGCGTGGATCTCCGTCGCCATGTCGGCGAGCTTCATCTGCGTCGCCTGAAAATCGACGATGGGCGTGTCGAACTGCTTGCGATCCTTGCCGAACTTGATCGCGGCCTCCAGCCCCGCCTGCGCGAGCCCGATCGCAAACGCGCCGATCGAAATGCGCCCGCCTTCGAGCGTCTTCATGAAGGTGCGGAACCCGCCGCCCTCGGTGCCGAGGAGGTTCTCTTTCGGCACCTCACAGTTGTCGAACACGATCTCGAACGTCCCCGACGCCCGCAACCCGAGCTTCTTCTCGCGCGTGCCGATGACGAACCCCGGAAAGTCGTTCTCGATGATAAATGCGCTGATTCCCTTCGCACCCTGCGTGGGGTCGGTGACCGCCGTCGCGACCAGATAGCGCGCCCAGCCGCCGTTGGTAACGTAGATCTTCGTCCCGTTCAAGATGTACTTGTCGCCCTTGCGCACCGCCGTCGTCCTGGTGTTGGACGCGTCGCTCCCCGCCTGCGGTTCGGTCAGACAGAACGCCCCGATCGCCTCGCCGCTGGCCAGCTCGGGCAGGTAGCGCTTCTTCTGCGCCTCGTTCCCCATCAGCGTGATCGGGCCGCACGCGAGCGAGTTGTGCGCGGCGACGCCGAGCGCGGTCGATCCGCACCCACGCGCGAGTTCTTCGATCACGATCGCGTAGGACACGGTGTCGGTTCCGGTGCCGCCGTACTCGGCGGGCACCACCAGCCCCATGAAGCCGAGTTCGCCCATCTTGCGGAATCGCTCCACCGGGAACTCGCCGGTGTGATCGATCTCGGCGGCCTGCGGCGCCAGTTCCGCATCGGCGTAGCGCCGGGCGGTTTCCAGGATCATCTGCTGTTCATCGGTCAGGATCATTGTGGAACTCATGAGTGTGTTTCTCCGAACGTGATCTGGATGGGTTGCGATCGTCAGGCGCGCGCGCGACGATCCGGAAACAGGCCATGGATGAACGCCACGACGTCGGCGGTCCCGGTGCCGGGCCCGAAGACACCGGCGACGCCGGTGATGCGCAGCAACTCGGCCGCGTCCGCGTCGGGCACGATTCCGCCGACGATGAGCGGGACTTCCTCGAGCCCCTGTGCGTTCATCAGGTCGCGGACCCGGGGCACGAGCGTCATGTGCGCGCCCGAGAGGATACTCACCGACACCACGTCGACGTCCTCCTGGAGCGCGGCTTCGACGATCATCTCCGGCGTCTGGTGCAACCCGGTGTAGACGACCTCCATGCCGGCGTCGCGGAGCGCGTTGGCGATTACCTTGGCACCCCGGTCGTGGCCGTCGAGCCCCGGCTTGGCGATGAGAATCTTGATCGGTCGTTTCATTGCGATGTCGGTGCGGCGACACGAAGCGCTGCGGCGATGTCCCGTGCGGCGCGATGCGGCGACACCGCACCCCCCGAGACGCGCTCCACCATAGCATCAAACTGCGTGCGCGCGGTAGGGTCCTGCCACCACGCCCGGCGCAAGGCGTCGTCCACCAGGGCACGCACGCGCTCGGCGAGGCCCTGGCGCCTCCGCGCCTCCCGGCGCCCGTTTGCGGCCAGATGCGTCTCGTGGGCGACCAGCGCCGATTCCACGGCCGCGATGCCATCGTCGCGGTTCGCGGAGGTCGCCAGCACCGGTGTCGACCAGCCGTCGCTCCGGGACCGCATCCCGGCGAGTGCGGTGAGATCGGCGACGAGCGCGTCGGCTCCCGCGCGGTCGGCCTTGTTCACCACGAAAATATCCGCGACCTCGAGCAAACCGGCCTTCAGGCTCTGCACCTCGTCGCCCGCTTCGGGCGTCAACACGACGACGACGGTGTCGGCGGCAAACCGAATTCGCGTCTCCACCTGGCCGACGCCCATGGTCTCGAGCATCACGACGTCGCGCCCGAAGGCGTCGAGCACGTCGGCGAGTTCGCACGCGAGCGGGACTCAGCCCCGACTCGCTGCCACGGCTTGCGAGCGACCGGACGAAAACCCCGGCGTCGCCCGCCGCGCGCACCATCCGCACCCGATCGCCGAGCACCGCGCCCCCGGAAAACGGACTCGACGGATCCTCGGCAACGATTCCCACCGTGCGTCCGGCCGCGCGGAAGCGCGGGGTCAGCGCATCGACCAGCGTGCTCTTTCCCGCCCCGCCCGGGCCGGTGATCGCGATGCGACGCGCGTGTCCCGTTCGGGAGAACAGTGCATCGAGCACCGCCACGGCCTCGGGGCCGCCGTTCTCGACCACGGACAAAAGCCGCGACGCGGCCAGCGCGTCTCCCGTCTCGAAGCGTGGGAGGAGATTACGAAAATCGGACATGGATCTCGGCGAGGTCCCACCGCGCAAAGCCGCGAGGCAGGCCGGAGCCAAAACTCCTTATGTGGACAGAAGTTACTTCACTCGCCGGCGTCTGTCAACGCCGATCCCACCGCCGGCAGCGTCGGGGGCGAGTTGTTGATTACGCTACGACTTCAACCGACACATCCACCGCGAGCTAGCCGCGGTAGAGCGCTTTCACGGCACCCCATGTGGAGGATTGCACGGGGAGTGGACACGACGCCTCGTGTCCGGGAGAGGGCTCGCACCCGGTCGGGACCGGGGCTGCGCGCCCGTGTACGGGTTCAGCGCGTCGAAGATCACCCAGTCGCCGGTGCCGTTGGGAACCCGCCGGTGGAGCGATCGTTCGCAATCTCGGCACTCGCGTACGTGTGCGCGTCCGCGACCGTCACGTTCGACCCGTTGACTTCGTACAGCGTCACCGTGTCGCCCGAATTGTTGAGACTGAACCCGAACTGCCCGACGCCGTTGGCGGCTTGCCAGGTGACGACGTCCGAGCCGTAGTAGACCCGCACCTCGCCCGCGGCGAGCGTTCCCGAGAGAGCGAACCGGAAGTCCGTTCCCGCGGATGCGTCCGAGATACGATACGTCGACAGATCGACGGGAGCCGATCCGGCGTTGATCACTTCGACCCACTCGTCGAGTTTCGAGTCGACGCCCCCGTCACCGTTCCAATCGGTCGAGGGGTCTCCCAGAATCTCGTTCAAGCGGACCTGCGCCACGCCGGACGGTGCCAGCACGGCCACGATCAACAGACATGACATGAAAAAGGCAACGTACTTCATCCTCACATCCTCCTCCCTTCGTCCCTTCCGCTGCCGGGGTAGGATCGAACGGCCGCCACTATAGCACGCGGCCCGGGCGCGCGCAAGGGCCGGGGCGGACTAACGGCGCTGGTCGAGGAGGGACTTGAGGATGTCGGTGGCGAGTTTGGGGTTGGCCTTGCCCCGCGTGCGCTTCATCAACTGTCCGACGAAGAACTGGAGCAACTGCTCCTTGCCCGCGAGGTAGCGGGCGACTTCGTCGGGATTCTCGTCGAGGACGGCCACGGCCTCGGCCTGGATGGCGGCATCGTCGCTCACCTGTTCCAGGCCAAGTCGTTTGACGATGTCGGCCGCCGTCTCGGGTGGCGCGCCCGTCGCGAAACCGCGCGCGCGAGCATCGCCTCGAACACCGCCTTGGCCGCGCTCGAGTTGATGGCGCCAACCGATTGCATGCGGACCACATCCGACAGCTCGGATGGAGCGATGCGAGACCGAAGCGCGTCGATACCGAACTTGTTCTCGTTCAACCAGCGCGAGACCTCGCCCATGATCCAGTTGCTCGCCGCCTTGGCGTCGGCGCCCGCCCGGATCACGTCTTCGACGTAGTCGGCCATCTCGCGCGACGACGTGAGCACGCCCGCATCGTAAGCGGGGAGCTTGTAGTCGGCGACGAAGCGCGTGCGTCGTGCGTCGGGCAATTCGGGAAGCGCCTCGCGCGCGCGGTCGATCGTTTCCTCGGTCACCTGCAACACGCGAAGGTCCGGTTCCGGGAAGTAGCGATAGTCGTGCGCCTCTTCCTTGCTCCGCATGACCGATGCCTTCCCGGCGTCGGGATCCCAGAGCAACGTATCCTGCGCGACGCGGCCGCCCGACTGGAGGATCTTCGACTGGCGCTCGAACTCGTAGCCGATCGCCTGCTCCACCTGCTTGAACGAGTTGAGGTTCTTGACCTCGGTCTTGACCCCGATTCCGTCGTCCCGACTTCGCGTAACGAGATGTTTACGTCACAGCGGAGGCTTCCCTCTTCCATGTTGCCGTCGCAGATGCCCAGGTAGCGCACCAGCGACCGCAGCTTCTGCAGATATTCCGACGCCTCGGCGGGTGTGCGCATGTCCGGCTCGCTGACGATTTCGACCAGCGGAACGCCGCTGCGGTTCATGTCGACCAGGCTGTGATCCGCGCCGTCGACGTGCACCAGCTTGCCCGCGTCCTCTTCGAGGTGAATGCGGCGAATGCGGATGCGCCTGTCCACCGTCTTCGATGGTGAGATTGCCGTCGCTGCACAGCGGCGTGTCGAATTGCGAGATCTGGTAGTCCTTGGGACAATCCGGGTAGAAGTAATTCTTGCGCGCGAAGATGCTGGAGCGCGCGATCGTGCACTCGGTGGCGAGTCCCAGCTTCACCGCGAACTCGACGGCGCGGCGGTTGACGACCGGAAGCGCACCGGGCAGTCCCAGGCACACCGGGCACACGTGCGTGTTGGGTTCTCCGCCGAACGCGGCCGAACACCCGCAGAACATCTTGCTCTCAGTGAGCAGCTGCGCGTGCACTTCCAGTCCGACGACGGATTCGTAGCGCGGCACGGCCTTACCTCTTCCCCGCGGGCGCAACCGCCCCGGCCGGAAAATCGGCCAGCCGCTCGACGCCGGCGGCGGCGCGAACAGCGTGGCCTCGTCGAACGCGCGACCGATCAGCTGCGCGCCGACGGGCAGGTTGCCCGCGGCCATGCCGCACGGCACCGACACGCCCGGGAGCCCCGCCAGATTGACCGGGATCGTGAACACGTCGTTCATGTACATCAGGATCGGGTCGTCCATTTTCTCGCCCAGCTCGAACGCGGGTGTCGGCGCGGTCGGCAGGAGAATGGCGTCGCAGCGCGCGAACGCTTTGGCGAAATCGTCGATGATCAGCGAGCGCACCTGCTGCGCGCGCCGGTAGTAGGCATCGTAGTAACCCGCGCTCAGCACGTACGTGCCCAGCAGCACGCGACGCTTTACTTCGGGACCGAAGCCTTCCTCGCGCGTCCTGGTGTACATCTCCACCAGCGTTTTGGCGTTCGGCGATCGGTAACCGTACTTGACGCCGTCGAAGCGCGCGAGGTTCGCACTCGCCTCGGCATTGGCGATGATGTAGTACGCGGCGAGTCCGTAGGTTGCGTGCGGCAGCGCGATCTCCTCGACCACCGCCCCTTCCTTGCGAACCGCCTCCACCAGTCGTTCGAAAGACGCGCGCACCGCCGCGTCCAGCGAGTCGCCCAAAAACCCCCAGGGCACGCCGATCCGAAGTCCGCGCAGTCCGGCATTGAGATGCGCGGTGAAATCCGGAACCGCGGCACCCGAGCTGGTGGCGTCGCGCGCGTCGCGACCGCAGATGACATTGAGAACGAGGGCCGCGTCTTCCACCGTGCGCGTGAACGGTCCGATCTGATCGAGCGAACTTGCGAACGCCACCAGACCGTAGCGCGACACGCGTCCGTAGGTCGGCTTGATGCCGACGACGCCGCAGAAACTCGCCGGCTGACGGATGGAGCCGCCGGTATCGCTTCCAAGCGACGCAGCCGCCATGCCCGCGGCGACGGCCGCGGCCGACCCGCCGCTCGACCCGCCCGGGGCGCGGCGCAGGTCCCAGGGGTTGCGCGTCACGCCGAACGCGGAGTTCTCGGTCGACGAGCCCATCGCGAATTCGTCGCAGATTCGTCTTTCCGATCACGATCGCACCCGCGTCGCGCAGTCGTTCCACGACGGTGGCGGTGTACGGGGGCCGGTAGTGCCCGAGAATGCGCGAGCCGCACGTGGTGGGCGTGCCCTCGATGCACATGTTGTCCTTGATCGCGACCGGAACACCGCCGAGCGGGAGGCGACCCGTGCGAGCGTCGCCGGAATCCGTGAGGCGCTTCGCGTGATCGCGCGCGGTGTCGGCGTGGACGTCGAGGAACGCGTGGACGTCGCCGTCGCGCGCGGCGATGGCGGCGAGGGCCGCATCGCACGCATCGAGCGGCGTCGCCTCGCCTTTACGCAGGCGGTCCCGCAGGTCGCGTATCGACAGGCCGTCGAGACTCACGCCTCGTCGGCCTTTCCGATGACGCGCGGCACGCGGAAGAACTCGGGCGTGGCGTCGGGGGCTTGCGACAGGACGGTCGCGCGGTCGAGCCCCGGAACGACCGCGTCGTCGCGCACGTCGTCGGCCGCCTCGTCGCCGGCGAGCGACATCGCCGCGTGGGCTCCACGCCCTCGACGTCGACCGCCTGGAGCTGCTCCACGAGGGCGACGATGCGGTTCAACTGCTCGGTGATGGGACCGACCTCGTCGGGGGCGAGGTCGATACGGGCGAGGCGCTCGAGATGGCGGATGGCGTCGCGATCGATCGTACTCATCGGTTCTCCTCGGTCAAAGGGGACGCATGGGCGCGTACTGCGCGATGAACTTCCGTTCGCCGCCCGCGTCGAAGATCACGGTGACGCGCGTCTGGTCGCCCTGCCCTTCCACGCGGCGGACGATTCCCTTTCCGAAGCGCTCGTGCCGGATGCGCATCCCCACTTCGTAGCGCGGCACCAGCGTTTCACGCGACCCCGTCTCCTGCGAATAGATGTGATCGTCGGCGGGTGCGGCCTGCGCGTACTCGTCCAGCACGGTCCGGCTGCGCTCCCACAGCGATTCGCCGCGATCCGGGTACGCCCCCGACCGCGGCGTCGACGCGAACTCGAGCGGCGTCTCCAGCGTGGTCTCCGGAATTTCGGAGAGGAATCGCGACGGGAGGCCGCCTTCCATCATTCCCATGCGCCGGCGCATGCTTGCGAACGAGAGATACAGACGGCGCCGCGCGCGCGTCATACCGACGTAGAACAGACGGCGCTCCTCCTCGACGGCGTCGGGGTCGTCGATCGAATTGTAATGTGGGAACAACCCCTCTTCCAGGCCCGCCATGATGACGGTGTCGTACTCCAGCCCCTTCGCGTTATGGAGCGTCATCAGGGTCAGCTGCCCGCTCTCGAGGTCGAGCGAGTCGACGTCGGCCACGAGTGCGATCTCTTCGAGAAACGCTCGCAGGGACTTGTCCTCGGCGCCCTCGGAGAAGGAATGCGCCGCCGACAGCAACTCCTCGACGTTTTCGATGCGCGCGTCCGGGTCCGGGTACGCCTCTTCGAGGTACTTGAGATAGTTCGTCGCTTTAAGAATCTCGTCGACCACGTGGGGCGCCACTTCGGTGGTGGCGAACTGCGCCAGATGGTCGAACGTGTCCATGAACATGCGGCAGCGCGACGCCGGGCCCGACCCCAGATCGATGTCCGGCGCGCGCATCGCCTCGATCATCGAGAGGTTGTGCGCCACCGCGTATTCCTCGAGGCGGTCGATGGTCGTCTTGCCGATCCCGCGCCGCGGGACGTTCAGGATGCGTTTGAGGCTGATGCTGTCCGACGGATTCGCGACCGCCTTGCAGTACGCGAGCACGTCGCGCACCTCGGCGCGTTCGTAGAACCGGACCGAGCCGATGATCTGGTACGGCATCGACCCCATCTTGAAGACGTCTTCGAGCGCGCGCGACTGCGCGTTGGTGCGATAGAGGACGGCGATGTCACTTCGGGCGCGTCCCCGCGGCGCCCTGCGCGTCTGACGATCTCGACGCACAGCGACCGGGCCTCGGCCTCCTCGTCCACGGTCGGCGAACAGGACGCACGGTCTGCCGCGGCCGCCTCGGTCCACAGCGTTCTTGCCCTTGCGGCCGCGGTTGTGCGCGATCACGCCGTTGGCGGCATCGAGGATCGTCTGCGACGAGCGGTAGTTCTGCTCGAGGCGGATGACCTGCGCGCCGGCGAAGATCGCTTCGAACTCGAGTATGTTGCTCGACGTCGCGCGCCGCGCCAGCTGTAGATCGACTGGTCGTCGTCGCCGACGACGAACAGGTTGTCCGTGCACCGACGGCCAGCGCGTCGATCATCGGCATCTGGATGCGGTTGGTGTCCTGGAACTCGTCCACCAGCAGATGAGCGGAAACGCCGGTGCATAGCGTTCGCGCATGTCGGCGCGTGGTGTCGCAACAGCTCCGACCACGCTGCAAGATGAGGTCGCTCGAAGTCGAGCGCCGCATTGGCCCGCCAGCAGCTCGCGTTCGTACGCCGCGTATAGTGCCAGGCGACGCGCTCGCTCGCACGTGTCGACACCGCCCGGCCGCCGCGAATCGTCGGGCGCGAATCAGATCGTTTTTCTTGCGGCCGATCGCGGCGCGCAGCGGCGCGCCGCGGGGATTTTACGAAGCGTGCGTCGTTCAGATTCCGCAGAGATCGGCCGCCACGCGAGGCCCAAGCTGTCTGTCGGCATCGTCGTAGATCGCGAAGTCGCGTCGGCAGCCCGAGCCGCGTCGCCGTGGCGACGCAGGATTCGCAGCGCCCGGGCGTGAAAGGTACCCAGCCATCGCGCGGACTGCGCGCCGAGCAGCGCGATCCACGCGTTCGCGCATCTCGCGCGGCGGCCTTGTTGGTGAAGGTGAAGGCGAGTATCTCGTACGGCGCGACGTGCTGATGCCCACCAGGTGGGCGATGCGCTCGGTGAGCACGCGGGTCTTGCCGCTGCCGGCACCGGCGATGACCAGTATCGGCCCCTCGGTGGCCAGCACGGCTTCGCGCTGGCGGTCGTTCAATTGCGTGGTTGGAGACATGATCGTCGTTCGCGGGCGTAACCCGGAGACGGTATCACAGACACGCGGGACGGCGTGAACAGAATTTCCGCGGCGATCGTGGGACCCTCGCGCCTAGAACGTCGGGCCGAGGTAGAAATGGAAGTGCATGCCGTTGTCGAAGCGGTAGAGGTCCGTCGGCCAGGCGAACTGGAAGCTCATCAGGAAGTAGCCGACGTACATGTACGCGCCGACTCCGAGGTCGGCGTGCGCGTTGTCGAGCTTCAGTCCGTTGACGCTCGGGTCGAATGTCCGCGGCCAGTCGCCGTTGAAGGTGTTGCCGACGTCGAAAAACGCCGTGCCGCCGATGTTGGTGAATCCCCAGCGTCCCGGCCACCCGAAAATCAGCGCGTCGAACAGCGGGAATCGATACTCGAAGCTCGCCATCCACATGCGCGTTCCGTAGAACTGCTCCCAGCCGTATCCGCGCAGCGTGGTCGCGCCCCCCAGGAAGAACACGCGCGGGTCTTCTCCGACGCTGCCCGCCGCCGTCACGCGCAGCGCGATCGAGTTACGCCAGAACAGCGTGGCATACCGGCGCCAGTCGACGTATCCGGTGGTGCGCGAAATGTCCTTATTGCTGAACGCGACGCCGCGGGCGACCGACATGCGCCAGCGGGATCCCGTGACCGGCCCGAACGGACCGAAGAACGACGAGTCGTGGACGAACGCCAGAGACGGTTCGAGCAAGCGGACTTTCGACCGCCCGATGGGGTTGTAGTAGTACCCGGCCGACGAATAGTACTGGCGATCGGACGAATACGCCTGCAGGTTCGTCTCCATGCGGTAGAACTTGTTGAAGGGCACGCTCATCGACGCGAACATGCCGAGATTACGCTCGCTGAACAGGTTCGACCCCGCGTAGTCGCCCACGCTGGTCACGCGCGAGTCGAGGAAGCTGCTCAACTGGTACGCGCCGACCGAGAAGTCGGCGCGCCGCTTGAGGTACGAATACGCCAGCAGGAAGTCCGACCGGGCGATGTCCTGATACAGACTGAATGCGAACGTCAGGTGGTGATCGCCGAGCATATCGGAGAGCGAGATGGCGTTGGCAATACCGAAGCCGTAGCTCGACGAGAAGTACAACCCGCCGCCGGCGCCGATGTAGTCGGGCGAGAGGCGCGTGTGATACGGGTGCACTGTCGCGCCCTTGAACGCGTTGTCCTCGCTGCCCACCGGCATGTTGACCCCCTCGACGCGGGGCCGCGGGAGCAGCGAGGGCGTCGGCTTCTCCGACGTCGCCGACGCCGGGGGCTCCATGGGCCGAATCGCCGGCTCGTACGTCGCGATGTCGATCGTGTCGCGGGGCGCCGACGCGGAGTCGGCGGCCGCGGCGACGAGGGTCGCGGCGGCCGTCGAATCCGCCTTCGCCCGGGTCGAGTCCGCGTGCTCCTCTGCCTTCGCCTCGTCGGCCAGTTGCAGGTCGTGCCGGGCGACGCCCGGATCGTGCGCGAGGACCGATTGGGTCGGCTGCGCGTAGTGCTTGCTCATCATCGTCTGCAGGTCGTCGGACACGTAGATGTCCCAACCGCCGTTGGTGAACGCCGAGAATGCGATCCGTCCCTTGTCCTCATTCACGCTCGGCGTGAACAGGCCCCCGAGGACGTCGGTGAAGCGATAGGTCTCGCCGGTCTCGATGTTCGCCGCGTGCAGGTTGTTTACCCCGGAATCGTCCGACGCGTAGATGATCGTCTTGCCATCCGAGAGCACCAGGGGCTCGGTGTCGTCACCTTGCGACGACACCAGGGGGCGCTGGTGATTCGACGCCAGGTCGTACTCCCAGATGTCGTAGGTAGCGTCGTGTCGAACGTTATTCGGATTCGTAAAATCCATTTCGTTGAGAAGCTTTCGATTCTCGCCGGTGAAGTCCGGCGGCACCGGGATCGTGACTTCCGGGTAGTACACGAACACGATCTTCTTTCCGTCGGGGAAGTACTTGGGCGTCAACTGGTCGGCGGCGTCGTTCGTCAACCGGTGTACCTTGCCGGTCCCGAGATCCACTGTGATCAGATCCGTCTGGCCGTCGAAGGTGGCGGACAGCGCGATCTCGTCCCTGACGGGGTTCCACGCCGGTGCGGTCAATCCGCTGGATTCGATCTCGTAGCGCCGTTCATTCCCGCTCTTGATGTCGCGCACGAACAGGGCGTCGTGCCCTTTCGACATCGCGACAAACGCGACGCGCGTGCCGGCGGGGTCGAAGCAGAGCGAGCTGGTCAGGAGGTGCAGCGATTCGTAGCGGTTCGACTTCGCACCCGTGACCACCTTGGCGATCTCGTGACCGTCGAGCGCGGAGATGACGTAGATCTCGATCATGCCGCCGCGATCCGAGAAGAAAACGATACGCTCCCCGTCGGGCGACAACACCGGCTTGGTGTTGTAGTAGCCGTGATTCTTCACGTGGTCGGTCAGCCGGCGCGCGATGTCGTCGACCTCCTGCTTTTCCGGGTAGAGGGGCCAGTAGTGTTTGCGCAGTGCCTTCGCCCAGTTCTTGTACAGCTCCTCCACCGACAGACCCAGCGTGCGCTGGATGGCCGCATCGGCGCTCCGCGTGCCGGCCAGCGCGTCGAAGATCTCCAGCACCTTCTCGTGCCCGTAGGTCTCCGCGATATAGTTGAAGACCGACTGGCCCTCCTTATAAACGTAGAAGCCGCTCAACTGGTAGAACGGGTACAGGTAGTCGTGCAGGACCGCGTCGCGCACGAACATGTCGGCGTCGGCGTCCCAGCCTTCCGACAGGTACTCCGCCCCGCCTTCCATAACCCAGAGCGGCATCGGGAACAGGTAGTTGCGCGTGAAGACGTTGTCGAGCATCCGGTTGTAGATGATGCTGAACTGGAAGACGTGCGCGAGTTCGTGGGTCGCCGTGTGCTGGAATTCCTTGAACGAACTGGTGAATGGCAGCACGATGCGGCGGCGCGACGGTTCGGCGAAGGCCTGCACGCCTTCGCTCATCGTCCCTTCGGAGACGTTGGTCTCCAGGAAGTCCGCGTGGCTCGAATACAGAATGACCGGCACCCGCCACGGCAGGATGGTCTTGAGGGTGTAGGTGTACTTCTCGTAGCCGTCCTCGAGGACGAGCCCCGCCCGGGCAGCGAACGCCTCCGACCCCTCGTAGTAATGGATGTCGAAGTGCGGCGTGCTGAGCACGTGCCACTTGTAGTCTTCGTACTGGATCTTATTGCGGCCGAAGAACTGAGCGACTGGACGGGGAGACCAGGGGTCCTGCGACGCAGGAGGAAGGCGATCGCCGATACTGCCGCGCGCAACTTCATGAATACTGCCCTTAGCCGGAGATGCGAAACACTGTGGGGCGACCCAATAAGTATAACGGGTACGGCGCTTACCGAACAAGACCCTGCGGGGGTCTGTTTTACCGGTAACTACATGAATGTGCGGAGGTCCGACCGGCAGAGTTTGCCCGGTGTGCTCGGGCGCCGTCGGTTCCGACCGACGCCGGAGAATGCGACGGTCGGCCGGCTTCGGCACCGGCGCCGCGGTCAGTATTCGAACCGATACTTGAGGTCGAGGTTGAATTCGTCCGTATTCTGCCCCGCGATTCCCGCGATATTCCGCCGCGAGTTGTAGATGAACTGCGAACGCAGCAGGAACTTGTTGCTCAACCGGTACTCCACGTTGACCTCCTGCTCGGCCCCCAGCGACAGTCCCCGCTTGTATTGAAGGTAGACGTCCTCCCACAAATATCGTCCCAGCCCGACCAGGGTTTCCTGCTCGACGGTCTTCGCCCCCGTCCCGGTCGTCTCCTCGAACTGCCGCTGCTCGACGTCCACCGTGAACCCGCCGGTCATCTGGGAATTGATGATGCGTTCCAGCGCGTTGGTGGCGACGCCGGCGGTGGTGGCGGCGACGTTGCCGGCCCCACCGAGCAGCCTCCAGATGTCTGCCTCGGAATATCCGGGGTCGTCGAAGGTCAGCGAAATCTGCGGCTCCTTTTTGTCGTAGGGCCAGTTGAGCGACAGGTAGATATTCCGGTCCGCCTCGCCCGGCGTGTGGTAGGGCGTGTACGCCTCGATCACCATCGCGGGCCGCAGAGTCTCGGCGGCGGAAAAATCCATGCTGCCGCTGGTGATCGTGAACTTGTTGGCGTAGAGCCGATAGGATCCGCGCAACACCGACATGTCGCCGCGGAAATACATGCCGCGCTCGTCGCGCTTCAGGATCACGTCGCCCGCGAGTTCGACGTTGAGATCCGGGTTCTTGACCCACACGTTCTTCGGCGCGCTGATGTCCACGCTGCAGATCCACCCGGGCTCGTCGGTCGGCAGCGTGAGCGCCGAGCCCGTCCCGTTGTCGGGCCCGAGTTCGAGCTGGATCGTCGCTTCCCGGACGTCCAGGGCGCCGGTGACGAACGGCAGCTTCTGGCCTTCGCGCCAGTCCTGGAGGCGCGCGGTCACGACGCCGTCGAGCACGACGTCGACGTCGGGGATCGACGTCACCCGGAACTCGTGCAACGTCAAGTCCGCGCGGTAGTCCGCCGCCTTGTAGTTCGACACCCGGGCCCATCCGGTGCCGCTGACCGTTCCCTTGTCGCCGCTCTTTGCGGTCAGCGACGTCAGCCGGACCACATCGTCGGCGAAATCCACGTGCGCCGAAAGATCGCGAAACGACTCCTGCATGCCGACCAGGCGGAGTTGTCCCTTCGCCAGCGACAGCCCGCCCGAGACCACAGGAACCGCCGGTGTCCCCTTGCCCGTGACCGTGCCGGAGATCTCGCCCCGCATCGACGAGACGATCGGGAGATAGCGGCCCATCTGGGACAGATCGCTCCCGTGCGGAGACACGTCGAGGCGGAAGTCCATGGGCCTGTCGGTCTCGAGCTTCACTCCGTCCCGAAACGAGATGGTCAGAGGGAAGTGCCCGGAGATGTCCGCGTTGATGAGGTCTTCCACGTGGACGCCGACGACGTGCAGCGTGCCGTCGCGATACTCGGCGTCGACCGTTGCGGGCGGAAGTTCCCGCTGGGGGCCGCCGCCCGGCGCCACCGTCCCCGCCGCGCGGATCACGGGTGCGGCGAGCGTACCGCTCACAACCATGGTCCCGGTGAGGTCGGCGGATACCGTGGGTGTCCGGTGCATCGCCGTGAAGATCCGTGCGATCGAGAAATGTCGGAGCGTCGCACTGGCCGCCAGCGCGCCATTCCACGTGTTCGGCGGGTGTTCGCCCCGAAGCAGCCGCACCGGCGACACGCCGTTGGTCCACTGCCCGCGCGCCGTGGCCGAATCGTGGTCGGCGACGAGCCGGAGATTGTCGAGGCGGTAGACGTTGCCGTCGAAAGACGCCTTCGCGTTCAGTTCGTCGAACGCGACGCTGTCGATCACGCCCCGACGCACGTCGAGGCCCAGCGAGACGCGCGGGTTGTCCTGCGATCCGTCGACGCGCAACTGGAAGTCGCCGACGCCGTGCAACGGGATCGACGAACGCACCGCGTCGTGCAGGACGGAGAGGTCGACGTCGCGGCCCCAGAAATCCATGGCGAGTGTGCGGTCGCGCACACGGTACGATCCCGCGGCCCCGAATTCGCCGCGGCCGGACGAGAACCGCACCGTGTCGATCACCGCCCCCGCGTCGTCGGCCAGAATGACCGACGGCGCATCGGTCTCCCACGAATCGCCCGGCGTCTCGATTTCCGCGTGCCGGATGGTGATGCGGGACCGCTTGCCCTGCGGGTGGACGTCGAGGTCGACCACGATGGTGGTGTCGCCGCGAACGGCGCGCGCCGAGTGCACGCGCACCATCGCCGTATCGACGTCGATCAGAACGACGGGCGCGTCGAGCCGCTGTCCCCAGATCGAACCGTGATTGCCGCTAAGCGAGACCGTCACCGTCGGCGCGGGCGCACCGACGTCGCGCGCCTCCGCCTGAACCATCGCGGTGTCGACCGTCATGAATTCATAGCGGACGCCGGTCGCCCGTCCATTGAGGTTCACCTGGAAATCGTCGATCGGGCCCTGCAGGCGTCCCGTCAGGGAGAGCGCACCCTCGACGTGGGGCAGCTTGAAATGGTCCCAGAAATATCCGAGGTCGGTTCCGTCCACGCGGAACACCATGTCCGCGACGCCCTCGGGCGTCACGTCGCCGTTGCCGTCGATGCGATAGCCGGGACGGCTCAACGCGATATGCCGCACGGCCAGACCGGTGCCGTCGTGCCAGATGCCGTCGCCGACCACGCCGAAGCTCTCGTAGCCGTCGACCACGCCGTGGTCCAGCGCCGCACTCCACGCGTAGGTCTTCGCCTTCTTGTCGTGCTCGACGCGGACGTGTCCGGACAGCGACATCGGCGGCAGGTCGGAGTCGGGGATGAACCCGCGCGAGAAATCCAGGTCCTTGACGGTCCCGTCGTAGACGAAGTTCTCGCTCGGCAGGTCGACCTTGAACGACCCGTCGAGAAGTGACCCGAACACCCGCCCCTTCACGTGGCGCAGGTCGATGCCTTTCGGCGACGCCTTTCCCTCGAAGTCGAGACCCGACAGCTCGACACCCAGCCCCGTGCCCGACAGCGAACCGGAAACACCGAGCGAGTCCGGCGTACCCGCGATCGAAAGCCGGCCGGAGAAGGTCCCGTCCAGGTCGGGCGCGATACCGAGTTCATGCAGTTCCGACAGCGAGATCGGGTTGAGCACGAGGTCCACGCCCTGGAACCGGCCATGGCGGAATTCGCCGTTGGCGAGGACGAAGGATTCGTTCAGACGGATCGCGAAGTCGTCGAGGAACAGGCTCGACCCGTCGGTCCGGGCGGCGAGGCGCACCGACTGGATCGTCTTCTGCGAGTCGATCAGGTAGGCATTGCCGTTCTCGACCTCGAGCCGGCCGATCCCGTCCTGGTACTTGCACGCGCCCGCCAGGTGGACGTCGCGCACGGCGAGCTGCTGCTGGTTGCCGCCGAACGTCATCTCGAGCCCGTTAATGTTGAACCGGCGGACGTCGACCACGGGCGACACGACGCCGCGCTTCTTCGGGTTGGGTTCGTCGTGCTGCGGAACCGGAAGTACCATCCGCCCCTGGGCGTCCTGGCGCAGATGGATGGCGACGTCCTTGAGTTCGACGTCGTGGACGATCAGCCGAAACGCGAAGATCGGCATCAGTTCGTAGGTGACCGATACCTCGTCGGCGCGAAACACGTTATAGGACGCGTCCTGAGACCGAAAGCGGAGCACCGGGTTCTTGAGCACGATGTGGTGAACCAGGCTCCCGGAGATGCCGTCCAGCGTGAACTCGAACGGGGTGCCCGCGAGATAGTGCTCGTTGACGTAGTCGGCGACGCGTCGCGGGAGGATCTGGCTCTGGTGGTGAATGACCACGACCAGAACCGTCGTGATGACCAGAGCGACCACCACCGAGACCCGCCGGCGAACGCTCGCGACACGCTTGGAATTGCCGTTCGCTTCCGTCATGCCCTTAGAATATCTGCCCCAGAGTGAAATACCACGAGCCGTTCTTTCCCGTTTGCAGATCGGGCTTGAGGGGATAACCGTAGTCGAGCCGGATGGGCCCCACCGGGGTGTTGTACCGGATGCCCAGACCGATCCCGTAACGCATGTCGTTCACCGTCGTCTCCGACGCGTCGCTGGTCAGTCGGAAATCATTCCCATGCACGTCCGCCGCGCTGTCCCACACATTCCCCGCGTCGAAGAACGCCGCGCCCGCGAAGTGCCAGCGCGCCAGAAGCGGCAGCGGGAATCGCGTCTCCAGGTTGGCCAGCAGCAGAAACTGACCGCCGGCCACGCGCTCGACGCCCGCGGCGTCGATGTACGACGGTCCGAGCCCCGACTCCTTATACCCGCGCACCGAGTTCGCGCCTCCCAGGAAATACCGGCTTTCGACCGGAACTGCCTCGGAACGTCCGTAGGTATCGCTGAAGCCGACGCGTCCGCGCCATGCAAGAACGGAGCCGTCCCCGAGCCCGCGGTAACGCTGGTAGTTTCCCGTGAACTTGTAGAAGTCGTTGTCGCCGCCCAGCACGCCGCCGGCGACTTCGCTGGTAAGCACCCGATACTCGCCCTGATGGGGATCGAGCAGGAAGTCCCGGGTGTCGCGGCTGACGGTCACGCCGAACGAGTGCGACCGGGAGTTCTCCTCCGGCAGCGCCGTCTGCCGGCGCCGGATTTCCTCGAACGTCAGCCCGGCGAGCACCTGCGAATGCCGGGCGAAGTCGTGCAGGAATCCGATCGCGTAGCCGATCGTTCGGACGTCGAGGTTGGGGACGGTGGCGTCCCGCTCGAGGTAGGCGTTGAGCCCCATGCCCAGCTTGATCCCGAATACGCGCCGTTGCTGGTAGACGACGTCGTAGCGGTAGAACGTATTGGTCACGTGGATATTGTTGAAGTCGACGTTGTTCCCCTCGAACAGGTCGAACGCGTACTGCGCCTTGAAGCGAAGCGTGCGCCCGGTTCCCACGAAGTTGCGCGTCCCCCACTCGGCGAAAACGCGGCTGCCGAGCACGTTGCCCACGCCGAAGCCGGCTTCGATCCACGACCCCTTGCGCTCCCGTACGCGAATGCGCAGGTCGACCGTGCGTTCGATGGGGTCGATGTTCTCCGGAATCACGTCCACCACCGTGAACAGCCCGGTCTCGAACAGGTTGCGCTGGGTTTTGAGAACCCTGTTGAAGCGGCAGACGTCGCCGGGCTTGACCGTGATCTCGGCCTCGATGACGCTGCGCTTGACCAGCCGGTTGCCTTCGATGGTGATCTGGCCCACCAGCAACTGGGTCCCCGGTTCGACGCGAAAGCGAATGTCGGCGGTATGCGCGTTGATGCGAACCGAATCGGTCACGGCGACGCCCAGATAGCCCCGATCGAAGTACTTGCCCTTGATCTTGTAGATGTCCGTCGCCAGAAGCGACGCGTTGTAGGGCGCTCCGGGCTCCAGCAACAGCCCGTCACGCAGGGTGTTCTGGTCCATCAGCAGGTCGCCGACGAACGTCAGCGTGCCGACGCGGATCGGTTCCCCCTCCTTGACCTGGATGTAGACGTTGGCGAAGCGGTTGTTCTCCACGTATTCTATCCGGTCCAGTTTGACGGTGGCTTCGGGGAAACCGATCGAATGGTAATACGCCTCCAGCTGGACGACGTCGCGTTCGATCTGACCGCGGTTGAGCCGGGGCCGGCTGAAGATCGAGAAGATCGAGGGCTCGCGGCTGCGCATGTGCGCGCGCAATTCGTCGGTCGGCACGTGATCGTTGCCGTTGATTATTATCCGGCTAAGGAATACCGTGTCGTCGGGTGGGGGTTCATCGGCGCGTGCAACGGGGACGCCCAGGACCGCGGCGAACAGGAGCGCGCATGCCATCCACGCGGCGCAACGTCCGGCCCGCGCCCGAGTGGACGAACCGGTCTCGATCGTTAGGAGTGACGTGCGACCCATCATCCTCCGCCTGTGCAGACGACGCGTGTTCGTAGCCGCGATCGTCGCGACGTTGCTCTCCTGCGGCACCCGGCAACACCCGCAACCGTCACCCCTGTCTCCCGACGAACAGTATCTCGTCGACGCGTACATTAGCGTGCGGCGCGCCGGTTCGTACTATCCGTATCAACGCACCATTGCCGACAGCCTGCTCACCATGCTGTCCGGAAGCGTCGACACGGTGCGCGTCGCCCGAACGATCGCCAGCCTCAACGCCACTCCCGAGCGGTGGTCGTTCGTTCTGCAGGTCATCGAGGACCGCCTGTCCGGTCGGAGCGATTCCACGACGACATCAGAACCCCCCGGGGACTGATCCGGCACACCGGGTCAGGTCGAGCACGACCACGAAGACCATCAGCAGGATGATCAGCACGAAGCCGCCCTGGGTCAGCCATTCGCGCACGCGGCGATTGATTGGACGGCGAGCGATACCTTCGTACGCAAGAATCGCCAGATGACCGCCGTCAAACGGAAGTATCGGAACGAGATTGAACACGCATAGATTGATATTGAAGAACGCGAGGAACAGAAGCAGAGAGTCGAAGCCCCAGTTCGCCACGTCACCCGCCATCTGCGTGATCAGGATCGGCCCGCCGAGTGTGCGCACGCCCATCTTTCCGGTCAGAAGTTTTTCCAGGTAGCCGATGATCTGCACGATCATCCCGTGGGCATTCGAGAATCCGCTGCCCACCGACGTCGCGAGCCCCTCACGCCGCCGCTCCGTATACGGCAGAATGCCGATCACTCCGACCTTCGTGAACTCGGACGTCGAGCCGGGCTTCAACACGTCCTTCGGTTCCGGAATGATGGTGTCGGCGTGCGCCAGCCCGTCGTGCGTCCAGCGAATGTAGACCGGCGTCCCCGGATTGGCATTGATAATGCGGCGGACGTCGTCGTACGACGTCACCAGCGTGTCGTTGATGGCCTCGATCAGCGATCCGGGCTGGATGCCCGCGCGCGCCGCAGGGTTATCCTTCTGCACCCGGCCGACGCGCGACGAAATGAACGGATAGAATCCCACCGTCAAGCGGCCGTCTTCGCGCCGCGGGGTGAGGGTCACGCTCTCCACCTGACCGTCGCGCCAGTACGTGATCGACTTCGCCGAACCGTCGTTCGCGATCAGTTCCGTCTCGACGTCGTACCAGTCGTGCACGGGATTGCCGGCGATCGAGATCAGCGAGTCGCCCACCGCAAAGCCCGACTCGGCGGCCGGGCTCTTGGCGACGACCTCGCCCACCCGGGTGGTGGGAACGACGTTGACGCCTTCGACGAAGAACACACCGGCGTACAGCCCCACGGCCAGCACGTAGTTCATGAACGGGCCCGCGAAGAGCACCGCGGCGCGCAGCCACCGATTCTGCGTGGTGAAGTAACGCGCCCGTGGAATCTCGCTGTCGGGCACGTCGTCGTAGCGGCCGCGTGGTTCGTCGGACACCGGCTCCGGTTCGTCGGTGAGTTCGGACTCGCCCGCGAACTTCACGTAGCCGCCGAACGGAAGCGCCGAGATCGCGTACAGGGTCTCGCCCCAGCGATGCTGCAGCAGCCGCTTCCCGAACCCGATCGAAAAGACTTTGACGTATACGCCGCCGAGCTTGGCAACGATGAAATGGCCGAATTCGTGGACGAGAACAACGACGCCGAGAACGAACAGGCCCGAGATGATGGTTGTCAGCATGAACTCCTCTGGTCTCTAGCGACCGTCTCCGGCCGTCGGTGCGGTGTAGTGTTCGCGGAACCACCGGCGCGCCTCCGCGTCCGCGGCGAGGACGTCGTCGAGCGTTTCGGTGGGCCGAACGGGCATCGCGTCCAGCGCCGACGCGATGACCTCGTGGATGCCGGAGTACGGCAGGCGGCCGTCGAGAAACGCGGCGACCGCCATCTCGTTGGCCGCGCTCAGCGTCGCCGGCGACGTCCCGCCGGCCTGCGCGGCGTTCTGCGCCAGGCGGAAGCACGGGTAGCGGCGCTCGTCGACCGGCGCGAAGGACAGCGCGGGAAATTCGAGGAGCCCGGAGCCCAGGTCGGACTTCAGGCGCTTCGGATACGACAGCGCGTAGAGAATCGGCAGCCGCATGTCGGGCTTCGACATCTGCGCCAGCATCGACCCGTCGATGAACTTCACGACGGAATGAACGATGGATTGGGGATGAATGACGACCTCGATCTTTCGGTACGGCAGGTCGAACAGCCAGTGCGCCTCGATAATCTCCAGCCCCTTGTTCATCAGGGTCGCGCTGTCGACCGTAATCTTGGCTCCCATGCGCCAGGTGGGATGCGCGAGAACCTCTTCCACCGATACGCCGGAGAGCGCTTCCGGGTTCCGATCCCGCAGCGAGCCACCCGACGCGGTCAATATCACACGATCGACCTCATCGATCGTCGCACCGGCGAGACACTGGGCGATCGCGACGTGCTCGCTGTCGATCGGGATGAGCGGCGCGCCGGATCGCTGCGAGGCGCGAAGCAGCAGTTCCCCGCCCGCGACGATCGACTCCTTGTTCGCGATCGCCACCGGGATTTCGGCGTCGATGGCGGCGAGCGTCGGCGCCAGGCCGACGAATCCCACCAGCGCGTTGACCACCAGGTCCGCGCCGGACCGCGCCAGCTCCGCCAGCGCGGCGTCGGTGTATCCGATGCACCGGTCGCGAACGTGGCGGTCGGCGTCGATCTCCGCGCGGCCGGCCGGGTCGGTCAGCACCACGCGGGCGCCCGGATGCTCCGCGGCCTGGGCCCGCAGGAGCGCGACGTTGCGATGCGCGGCGAGGCCCACCACCTCGAACTCGCCGGGATGCCGACGCACGACGTCGAGAACATTCCGGCCGATGGAGCCCGTCGACCCCAGCACGACCACCCGTTTCAACTCCGAAACCTGCCTGTTTGAGACGTAAGTTACTTAAAAATCACGAACTTGAAGAAGTAGTATATGAGAGGTACCGTGAAGAGTAAACTGTCAAATCGGTCCAGAACCCCCCCGTGTCCGGGGATCGTCCGCGAGGAATCCTTCACGTCCGCATCCCGCTTGAGGACCGATTCGAAGAGGTCTCCGAGCAGCCCCACCATCGAGACCAGCACCCCCACGCCGATCGCCCGCGTGGCGTCCAGATAGGGCGCAAACGTGATCGACGCGATCCAGCCGGCCAGCGCGGCGAACGCGACCCCGCCCAGCGCCCCTTCCCACGTTTTCTTCTGCGACACGCGCGGCAGCAGCGGCGTTCGGCCGATCAGCGACCCGACCGCGAACGCCCCGGTGTCGGATGCCCAGGTGACGGCGAAGGCGAAGAACACGAACGACGCGCCCATCTCGTAGGGTCGTCCAACGAGGTTCGGGAGTTCGCGCAACAGGAGCATGTGCGACGCGAGGAACGCGACGTAGATCACGCCGAACACCGTGGTGGACACGTGATACACCGCGAGCCGACTGTCTTTGCGCGCGAGTTCGAGCCCCATCAGCGCGATCACCACGAAGGTGAGAAAGAAGTTCGCGTAGAGGCCGCTGCGAAAGAACACGTACGTCGACAGCGTGACGCCGCACAGCACACCGATGCCGCGATTGGGCTGAATGCCCTTCTTGCGCATCATCCCGTAGAACTCGAGCATCCCGAGGACGATGACGAGGTCGACGAATCCGAGAAACGCGTAGCGACCGATTCGCGTGACGACGATGAACGCCGGAACGAAGAACACGCCGGCTGCCACGCGCTTGAACGTACCCCGCCGATACCATGGCGCGGAGTTCCGATCGGTGACTGCCATCGGCGTACTCACGAATGCATCCCGTAGCGACGGTCGCGCGCCTGGTAGGCGTGGATGCCCGCGATCAGTTCGGCGGGTCCGAAATCGGGCCAGAGGACATCGGTCACCCAGATCTCCGAATACGCGATCTGCCACAACATGAAGTTGGAAACGCGCAATTCCCCGCTGGTTCGAATGAGGAGATCGGGATCGGGGAGGGTCGGGTCGTAGAGCGCCTCCTGGAGGTGCGCCTCATCGATGTCCGCCGGCTTCAGGTCGCCCGACGCCGCGCGCGCCGCCAGCCGGCGCGCCGCATCGACGAGCTCGGCGCGACCGCTGTAGCTCAGCGCGAGTGTGAGGTGGAGCCCCGTGTTGACCGAGAGCCGTTCGATGGTCTCGTCGAGCGCGCGGCGCGTGGCGTCCGGCAACATGTCGAGGCGGCCGATCGCGCCGAGCCGCACGTTGTTCTCCGCCAGTTCGAGTTCCTCGCGTCGCAGGACCTCCTGGAGGAACACCATCAGCCCTTTCACTTCTGCGCGCGGGCGATTCCAGTTCTCGACGGAGAACGTATACAGCGTCAGGTATTCGATGCCGATGCGGGCGCAGGTCCGAACGCAGGTGCGGACGGGTTCGGTTCCGGCGCGGTGACCCGCCAGACGGGGAAGGCGGCGCTTCTTGGCCCAGCGCCCGTTACCGTCCATGATGATGGCGATATGTCGGGGTTTGTTGCCGGTGGCCTTGAGTGCCTCGATCTGGGCGTCAACGTCTTTGCTCATCGCGGTGTCGGGGGCCGGGCGTCGTGACGACCCGCGCGTCAGATTTCGAGGACTTCTTTTTCTTTGGCCGCGACGGCCTCGTCCACCTTCTTGATGAACGAATCCGTCAGTTTCTGAATGGCGTCCTGCCGGCTGCGCATCTCGTCTTCTGAGAGCTGGTGCTCCTTCTCCGCCTTCTTCACCCGCTCGTTGGTGTCGCGGCGGATGTTCCGGACGGCGACGCGCGCGTCTTCCCCGACTCGCTTGACGACCTTCACCAGATCGCGGCGGCGCTCCTCGGTGAGCGTGGGAATCGGCAGGCGGATCAGCGTGCCGTCGTTCTGGGGATTGAGGCCGAGATCCGAAGTCTGGATGGCCTTCTCGATCTCGTGGATCAGCGTGCGGTCCCACGGCTGAATGGTGATCGTGCGCGGATCGGGTACCGCGACACTGGCCACCTGCTTCACCGGTACCGTCTGCCCGTAGTAGTTGACCTTGACCACGTCGAGGATCGCCGGACTCGCTTTGCCGGTCCGGATACCGGAGAGCTCGTGCAGCAGCGTCTCCAGCGTCTTGGTCATGTGTTCTTCGGCCTTCTTGTAGAGTTCGTCGGACATCGCGTGCACCTCCCGCATCAAGAGACGATGGTCCCAACCGGTTCGCCGCGGACTGCGCGCAGCAGGTTGTTGTCGCCGATCAATTTGAACACCACGATGGGCAACCGGTTCTCCATGCACAGCGAGATCGCGGTTGCATCCATCACCTTGAGCCGGCGATTGAGCACGTCAATATAGTTGAGGTGTTCGAAACGCCGGGCGTCGGGGTCTTTCATCGGGTCGCCGTCGTAGACGCCGTCGACCTTGGTCCCCTTCATCACCACGTCGGCCTCGATTTCGATCGCGCGCAACGCGGCTGCCGTGTCGGTGGTGAAGTAAGGATTGCCGGTGCCGCCGGCGAAGATCACTATCCGTCCCTTCTCCAGGTGGCGGATCGCGCGGCGCTTGATGTAGGGCTCGGCGAGCTGCTCCATCTTGATGGCGGTCAACACGCGCGTGTCGACGCCGATACGCTCGAGCGAGCTCTGGAATGCCAGCGCATTGATGACCGTGGCCAGCATTCCCATGTAGTCCGCGGTCACCCGGTCGATACCGTTCTCGCTCGAGTTCGACCCGCGAACCATGTTGCCGCCGCCGATTACCAGGCCGATCTCGGTCCCGAGTTCCTTGACCTCGGCGATCTGGCGCGAAAACCCCGCCAGCTTGCCAAAATCGATCCCGCCGCCGTCGTCGCGCGCGAGAATCTCGCCGCTGAACTTGAGCAGAACCCTCTGGAACTTCAAGCCGTCCAAGGACGGCACCTCCGGCGGTTACTGACCGAGTTGAAACCGGGCGAAGCGTGCGACCTTGATGTTCTCGCCGAGCTTCGCGATGGCCTCATTGATGAGGTCGCGGACCTTCTTGTCGTTGTCGCGCACGTAGACCTGATCCATCAGCGCGGCCTCGGCGAAGAACTTCTCGATTCGCCCGAGAACGATCTTCTCGGCGACGGCCGCCGGCTTGCCTTCCTCGACGGCCTGCGCGCGGAATACTTCGCGCTCTTTCTCGATGAGCTCGGCCGGGATGTCCTCGCGCGTGACGCCCAGCGGGGCCGCGGCGGCGATGTGCATCGCGATGTTCCGAACGAGTTCCTGGAACTCGTCGGTCCGGGCGACGAAGTCGGTCTCGCAGTTGATTTCGACGAGTACGCCGATGCGATTGCCCGGGTGGATATACGAAACCACCAGCCCCTCGCTGGCCTCGCGGCTCGCGGCTTTCGCCGCCTTGGAAAGCCCGCGAATGCGCAGGAACTCGATCGCCTTGTCGACGTCGCCGGCGCTCTCCGAGAGCGCCTTCTTGCAGTCCATCATGCCTGCGCCGGTTCGTTCGCGCAGTTCCTTGACCATACCCGCACTGATTTCCATCGTTCCCTCCACTGGGTGCACCACGTCGCTACGCGACGGATTCCCGGCCCGCGGCCTCGGCTTCGGGCGTTTCGCCGTCCGACATGTCGCGTCCTTCCGTGTAGCGCGACCGTCCCTCGATACACGCGTCGGCGACGACACGCGCAAACAGACCGATCGCGCGCATCGCGTCGTCGTTGCCGGGAACCGGATAGTCGACTTCGTCGGGGTCCGCATTACTATCGACCACGCCGACGATCGGAATCTTCAAGCGCCGGGACTCGGCGACCGCGTTGATCTCCTTCTTGGTGTCGACGATGAACACCAATCCCGGCAGCTCGGTCATCTTACGAATGCCGCCGAGCGTTTTCAGTATCCGCTCTTTCTCCTTGCCGAAGCGCGACGCCTCGCGTTTGGAGAACTGGCTGATGCTGCCGTCGAGCTCCATCTTTTCGAGGTAGTCGAGGCGACCGAGACTCCTGCGAACCGTATTGAAATTCGTCAACGTTCCACCCAGCCACCGCTCGGTCACGTACGGCATGCCGCAACGCTCCGCCTCTTCGCGGATGGCGTGCTTCGCCTGCGGCTTGGTACCGACCATCAGCACCGACCGCCCCTGCGACGCGACCTCGCGAATGGCATCGCGCGCGGTGTTGATGCACGCGAGCGTTTTTTCCAGGTCGATGATGTGGATGCCGTTCTTTGAGGCAAAAATAAAGGGCTTCATCTTGGGATTCCACCGCTTGGTCTGGTGGCCGAAATGAACGCCCGCTTCGAGAAGCTCTTGCAGGGTGAGCTCACCCATTGTAGGACCCCCTTGGATCTCGGTTTAGCCTCCACCGCGCCGGACCGCCAACCCCGGACAAGCCGGGGCACCGTGACGACCCGCTCGGGGCGCGGTGTGTGAATTTTCTGATCGCCAGCACGCGCCGCCGGGCGCCGCTCGCGACCGATTAGAAACTGCCGGTTTGTTGAAACGAAATTCCGTGCGCCAGGAATCGGCGCGATCGCGGAGCGACTAACGCTTCGAGAACTGGAACCGCTTGCGACGGCCGGCGAGACCGTACTTCTTGCGCTCTTTCATACGCGGATCGCGTGTGAGGAGCCCGCGGGACTTGAGCATCGAGTGAAAACGCTCGTCGATCCGGGTGAGCGCACGTGCGATCCCCAGGCGTACGGCGCCTGCCTGACCGGTGATGCCGCCTCCGTCCGCCGTCGCCTCGACGTCGAACTTGCCGGTCGACTCCGTCGCCTCGAGAGGCTCTTTCACCGTCAGGACCAGTGTCTCGCGGCCGAAATACTCCGCGAGCTCGCGTCCGTTGACCGTGATCTTGCCTTCGCCGGGCCGCATGAACACGCGCGCCACGGCCTCTTTGCGTCGACCAACGGCGCCGATCAATTCGGTTTTCGCCGCATCCTGTTTCTTTGCCACCATTATCAGCGTCCGTTTTGCTAGTGCCCAAATACACCGCGGCGCGCCCTCGCGGCGCGCTCACGTTGACCCCGCGTCATGTCCATGACAAAACCGGGAGTCGTCGACGTCCCCGTGGAATCAGTAACCGGTCGGCGGCATGCCGCCCGGCGTCTGCGCGGTATGGGGATGATCCGGCCCGGTGTAGATCCGAAGCTTCTTCATCATACGCCGTCCGAGACGCGTGCGAGGAAGCATGCGGCGCACCGCGTGGCGCACCACCAGCGTCGGATCCTGATCGATCATGTCGCGCATGGTCTGCACCTTGAGTCCACCCGGATAGCCCGAGAACCGGTAATAGAGTTTGTCTTCGCGCTTGTCTCCGCTGATGTAGACCTTGTCCGCGTTGACGACGATCACGTGATCGCCGAGGGACAGATGCGGCGAAAACTCCGGCCGGTGTTTTCCGCGCAGCACGCCCGCGATTTCACTCGCGAGACGACCGAGCGGCCGGCTGGTGGCGTCCACCACATACCAGCGTTCCTTGATGTCGGCGCCTTTTACCGTATGCGTCTTCATGAACATATCTTGATCACCGTGCGTCCAGGCGCACCCACTCCAATCCCGTTGGGGAGAAAGTCGTTAACATATACCAACCCCCGGGGGTGGCGTCAAGGCCCAATCCCGCGCTGCGGCCTCCCTGCCCCGGATCGGCCGGGTCCGGCGGTTCAGTGGCTCTCGGACGCCAGCGCGTGCCCGTCCATGGGAACGGCCGCCGGGGCCCCCAGCAGGGCCTCGAACGAATTCACGATGGCGGCCGTCAGGAAGGTCATCAGGCCCAGTTCGACCAGCAGCGCCGGGATGCTGACCCGGCAGTCCGGGACCAGCATCAGCCAGTACTGGAGGATGACACCGCCGATCACCACCAGCGCCAGGCCGGAGGTCACCGCCGGAATGGTCTTGTTCTTCCGGCGCAGAAGCACCGCAAAGGGGGTCACCCAGATCATGGTGAAAATCAACCGGGCGACGAACCAGTAGGGCGTGTGGTACCCGATTCGCTTGGCGAGATACATGGTCTCGTCGGGGAGATTCCCGTACCAGATCACGATCAGCTGGGAGAAGTAGAAATACGCCCAGAACGTGGCGAACCCGAAGATCAGCCCGCCGATCGACTTCTGCACGAGCTTCGAGGGTGCGTCGGTGCGCGTGCGCCACGGGAAGATCACGAGCGCCAGTGCACAGATTCCCGACAGGAACGCACTCACCATCACAAACGCGCCGAAGAGCGTGCTGAACCACGGCTCCTCGATCGACATGAACACTTCGATCCCGATCATCGTCAGGTGCCAGACGAACAGAATCACGAAGAGCACGGCCCACATCCGGGCCCGCTTGCCGCCCCGAACCGCTTCGGAGACGAACTTCCGCGCAATCAGGAATACCGCGGCGATGACCACCAGGTGGCGCGCAATGAAAAACGACTTGTTGAACCAGACGCCGGGCGTGTCGATCCACGGGTAGACCGACAGTTGCGGGATGTTGGCCAGAAACAAGAGCCCACCCACCGGGATCACGTAGCACAGGGCGCCCGCGCGAGCGAGCAAGGGGCGATGCCAGTGGCCGTCGGAAATCTCCGCACCCGCCATCAGGGCGATGGCACCCTCGGCCAGGCCGAGGAAGACGGTCATCGTGATCGCGAGCGCGCCGCCGCCCGCCGGCTCGAAAATGCGCTCGAGCGCGAACGCGAGTGCGGTAACGATCACCGACGCGACCAGCCAGCGCGCGAGGTTCAAACGAATACCCATGATCAGCCCTTCCTCACGTAGATCTCGAAGCTGTCCCGGAACTCGTCGCTCGAGATCACGTTCCGCACGGCCGGCATGCGCGACGAAATCAGGAAACCGAGGAACGACGACAACCCGCCGAACAGTACCATGAGTTCGAATGCGATCACCGTGAACGCCGGAATGCCGACGATCGGCTTGTTCCCCACCGGAAGCCGCCAGTCGATCGCGGTCAACGACGTGAACAGATATCCGGTCGCGGCGCCGGTGAGACCGCCGATGAGCGCGAACGTCCGCACGATACTCGGCCGCATGTCGAGGATCTCCTCGGCGTGGTGGACCGGATGCGGCGCGCGCGTCTCGATATCCTTCGGACTGACTCCGCTCTTCACGAGCTCCTCGAGCTTGTGCAAGAAGTCGTGCTCGCTGTCGAAGACAAAGCGCTCCGTCACTGCACTTCCTCCTTCTTCTCGGTTATCGCCACCACGGGCAGGAACTTGGCAAAGAGCAGGAACATCATGAAGAAGAACCCGAAGGTCCCGATGGTGATGCTGATCTCGATGATCGACGGACGGTACGGTCCCCACGAATAGGGATCGAACTCGTGGGCCAGCGAGCTGACGATGATCACGAACCGCTCGAGCCACATGCCGATGTTCACGAAGATGGACGTAATGAACAGCCACACCAGGTTGCGGCGCAACTTCTTGATGAACAACGGCAGGCACGAAAAGGCATTGCAGAACACCATCATCCAGTACTGGTACTTGTAATACCCCGTGGCCCGGTCCTTGAAGATCCCGAACTCGTAGACATTGCCGCTGTAGTGGGCCAGCAGGAACTCGATCGTGTATGCGTAGCCGACGATCATCGAGGTGAACAGCATCGTCATGGCGAGTTTCTCGAAGTGATCGATCGGCATGACGCGCTCGAGGTGCTGGATCTTGCGCATCGGAATGCACAGCGTCAGCACCATGCCGCAGCCGGAGAAAATGGCGCCGGCCACGAAGTAGGGCGCGAAGATCGTCGTGTGCCAGCCGGGTACGATCCCCATCGCGAAGTCCCACGAGACGACCGAGTGTACTGACAGCACCAGCGGGGTGGCGAAGCCCGCCAGCAGCGCGTAGAGCATGTTGTAGTTCCGCCACTGGCGCTTGGTCCCCATCCAACCCAGCGACAGTGCGCTGTAGATGTGTCGCCGCACGCCGCGCGTGTAACGCTTGACGATGGCGAAGTCGGGGATCAGGCCGACGTAGAAGAACACGACGCTGATAATCAGGTAGGTACTGACCGCGAACACATCCCATTCCAGTGGCGACTTGAAGTTGGTCCACAGGAGTCGCTGGTTGGGATACGGGAGCAGCCAGAAGAAGTACCACATGCGCCCGAGATGGATCAGCGGGTACATGCCCGCGCACATCACGGCGATAACGGTCATCGCTTCCGCCGCCCGGTTGAAGCTCGCGCGGAACTTGGAGCGGAACAGGAACAGCACCGCCGAGATCAGCGTTCCGGAGTGCGCAATACCGACCCAGAAGACGAAGTTGACGATGTAGACGCCCCAGCCGCCCGGGTGCCGGATGCCGGCGACGCCCATCCCCTTGTAAATTTGATAGCCCCACGCGCCCAGCAAACACACGCCGAAGACGCTGCCGAAGAAGCCGACAAGCGCCCAGTACCCGAAGCCGGGCTTCTGCATCCCGGAGATGACGTCGCGCTCGATCTGCAGGCGGGCCTCCGATGACGGATGCCCGGATCCCGGTGGCGCCGGCGCGGTCTTATGCGTCATGGCCGTTTCCCTTCTTCAGGTAGAAGACCGCCGGGCCGGTACCCAGTTCGGAAAGGATCGTGGTCGACCGTTCGTCGTGCGCCCACTGATAGACCTGCGAATTCTGATCCAGCAGATTCCCGAACACGATGGCGTTACCCGGGCACGACTGCGCGCACGCGGTTGTCAGGTCGCCGTCGCGGATGCCGCGATTCTCGTCCTTGGCGACGTCGCGCGCCTTGCGGATACGCTGGATGCAGAACGTGCACTTCTCCATGATGCCCTTGCCGCGGAGCGACACGTCCGGGTTGACCATGAGGTTCAGCGGGTGCGGGCGATTTTCGTGCGAGAACCAGTTGAACCGGCGCTGCTTGTACGGGCAGTTGTTGGAGCAGTACCGCGTTCCCACGCACCGGTTGTAGACCTGCGCATTCAGGCCTTCGTTGTTGTGATAGCTCGCGTAAACCGGGCAGACCGGTTCGCACGGCGCGTAGTCGCACTGCTGACACATCGTCGGCACGAAGTCCGCGCGCGAACCGTCCTCGGTGTAGTACTGCTCGAGACGGATCCACGCCATTTCGCGGCCCTTCAGGTGTTCCTCGCGGCCGGTCATCGGGACGTTGTTCTCGATGTAGCACGCCGCCTCACACGCCGAGCACCCCACGCACTTCTCCATGTCGATCGCCATCGCCCAGCGGTACTGCGGATAATCGGGCGGGGCGTAGAACGTCTTGTCCTCGCGGGGGATCAGATCGTGGCCCGCCTCGCGTTCCTTTTCGATCTTGCCGAGGATCCCGAAATGTTCGGGCTCCGTCCCGGGGACGATTCCACGCCCCTCCTGGGTCAGCGACCCGGAGAGGTACGCCACCCGAACCCGATTGCCGGTCGCCGCCACGGTCACATCCTCGAGCGCAACGCCGGCCTCGCCCGCGCTGCGTGACCAGCCGGCAGGCACGTCGGCGATTCCGCGCTGCACCATGAACACGTTGGACGCCAGGCCCGGCTGCCGCCGAACCGGCAGGCGCGTCGACCACGACGCGGTGCGGATCTCGACTTCGTCCTCGTCGGACACGCCGAGCGATCGCGCGGTCTCGACACCGACCGACACCCACGCGTCCCACGTGACCGACGAGAGCGGGTCCGGAATTTCGCGAAGCAGGTCGAGCGCTTCGCTGCGTCCGTCGTACCAGCGCGTCGACGGCGACACGATCAGGACGCCACCCGTGAGTCCGCTCGACCCGTCGAACGTGTACTTGTGATCCGGGTCGCGCAGGGTCGCATTCGCCGTGGTGACGTCCTTGTGCACATAACCGTTCTTGATCAGGTCGGCCGCCGCGACGCCGTAGTCTTTCGCCCAGCGGTCGGCGACGAATTCCTGGTACGTCGGCGCGGTGACGCCGCCCGTCTCCGCCATGATGCGCAGCAGGATGTCGCCGTTGGACATCGTGTCGAACAGGGGCGAGATCGTGGGCTGGATCACGTTCAAGACACCCGCGCGCGGCGATGCGTCGCCCCACGATTCGAGCGCGTGCGACAATGGAAGCACGACGTCGCACTGTTCGAGGGTGGGCGTCATCGTGTCGCCCACGCCCACCGTGAACGCCGCCTTGTCGATCGCTTTTTTGAAACGGTCGTCGCCCTCCATCCGCCCCACCGGGTCCACGTCGAACAGGATGAGTGTTCCGATCTGTCCCGCGCCCAGGCGCTGAACCAGCCGGTCCATGTCGGCCATCGACCCCACGCGCGAATAGTCGGGCACGGCGGCGATGTCGATGGTGCGTCCGTGCATGCCGCACAGCGCCTGGATCAGGGCCGCGAGGTGTGCGACATCCAGGCCCGAGTCGCCGGCCGTCGAGACGCCACCGGCGACGACGAGCGGCGCATGCGCGCTCGCCAGCGCGTCGGCCATCGCGTGCAACGTCTCCGCGGAAATGCCGGTCACTTCGGCGGCGCGGTCGGCGGTCACCACCGGAACCGTTCTCACGTGCGCCATCGTGCGCGCGTCCGCCGAGCGCCGGTCGGCGAGGTCGTGGAGGAGATACGCCAGCACGTACGCCTCGGTCCCCGCCTTCGCCACCACGCGATGATCGGCCTTGAATCCGGTCATGGAGACGTGCGGCTCGACGTGGTACCAGACGAGCTCGCTCTTCTTGTCTCGGCGATGCGACAGCGAGCGCGAGAACGCCACCGGGTTCTCGAACGTCTCCAGCACGTCGGCGCCGACGGTGACGATCACGTCGGCGTTTTCGGGATGCGCCACGGGAACGACCGCCTGCCCGAAGAGCGCCCGGTTCGCTTCGCGAATGGCCGCGTACGAGAACAGTTCGAATTCGGGGAGTCGTTTGACGCCGAGGCGCGTGCTGAACTCGTCGAGCAGAACCGACAGCGATCCCGAGGTCCGCCCGGTGAGGATCGCGTGCTCGGCGTTGCTGCGCTTGAGCGCATCGGCGATGCGCGGCATCGCGTCTTCCCATTTGGCGGCCGACAGCGTGCCGGCGCCGTCGCGCATCAGCGGCTGGCGGATCCGGTTCACATTATACAGGCGGCTGAGCGAGGCCTGACCGCGGATACACAGCGCGCCGTCGCTCACGGGATGGCCGGCGAGGCCCTCGAGCTTGACCGGGCGCGACTCGCGTACCCGTGCCATCGCGCCGCAGTTGGCCGGGCACTCGGTACACGACGTGGCCGCGAACGTGGCTTCGCCGGGGATGATACCGTCCTCGGCGGGAACCAGGTATGGAATCAGCGATTCCGACTTGCGCGAGAGATCGCATCCGGCCAGCACGGAGGCACCGGTCGTGATCCCTACCCATTTCAGAAACTCTCGCCTGTCCATCGTGTGACGGCCTCCGTTCTTTCCTCGTTACTTGTGGCAGACGACGCAGTCGGTGGGCGCGCCGTTCGCCTGGTGGCACGAGACGCACCATCCCATGCGCAGCGAATGCACCTGGCGCACCTGCGGCATCGCCGCGAGCTGCCCGTGACACTGTTCACACGCAATACCGGCCGCGATGTGCCGCTTGTGCGTGAAATAGACGTGATTGCGAATGCGGATACGATAGACACGATTCCACGGAATCGGCTCTTTGTCGTTGTAGTACTTGGTCAGCTTCTGAATCTCCGGCCGATCCGTCCGCACCGCCTTGTGACACTCCATGCACTTCGACGACCGCGGGATTCCCGCGATCATCGACTTGTCCGCCGTCTCGTGACAGAACAGACACTGGATGTTCAGCTTTCCGACGTGGATCTCGTGGCTGTAGTTGATCGGCTGCTCCGGCGGCTTGCGCTGCGTGTTCCAGCGGAACCCCAACAGGAGGATCAGCACCATGAACAGCCCGAAGTAACCGAAGATCGCGGCGTTAATGATTCGTCTGACCACTTTGTACCTCTGTCTGTGTCGGCGTCGATCCACCGCTGGTGCTGTCGCCGGCCGCGCCGCTGCTGATCTGGTCGAGCAGGTACTTGGCGACCGCGCCGGCCTGCGCCGGGGTCAGACCCGGGTTGGGCATCGGCGGATAGTCCGGACTCACCTTGACGGGATTCAGGACGAATTTCTTGAGGGCGTCGGGATTCCCCGCGTACTTCGGAAGCCGCTCGTTGAGCGGCGGACCCACCAGCTTGGTGTCCATCCGGTGGCACTGCATGCACACGTTCTTGAAGGTCTGTTCGCCCAGGTCCTGGCCCTGCGCCGCGGCCATCGCCTCTTCGACCAGCGCCTCGCGCTCCGCCTTCTCCTGCTCGACTTTCTTTTCGACGAGCACGGCGTGTTCGCGGTTGGCATTCGCCATCGCGCGAAGATCGAACGACCCCGACAGCACGAAGACCACGATGAACAGCGTGAATATGGTCGCGGCGGACTTGATCCGGTGACTGCGCAGCGTCCCGAGGAACGCGTACGCGATCACCATGGTCACGAAGACCACGGCGACGGCGAGCAGGTAAACCGTGTTGTCGAAGACGACGTCCGCTGACGTGAACACGTAGAACAGATAGAAAACCGGCAGCGCCATGCAGAACGCGAAACCCAGCCCGGCGCCGAACTTCCGGGCGAAGGCGGCGTACTCGGGATCGCTGCTCCCGTCGTTCCCGGGCCAGCGGAACAGGAAGAACAGAATTCCCGCGCCGGTGATCGCAAACGCGAGGTGCATGAAGAACAGGAATCTCCAGATCACGTTCCAGTTGAGCAGGACGACGGCGAGATTCTTGAACCGAAACCATTTCTCGGGGTCCTGGAGCCGCGTCACCGCGCTCAGCAGCACGAAATAGGACGCGGTGAGAACGGCCAGCGCGAGCGTTCCCAGCCCCATGTTCAGATAGAATCGCGTGGCGCGTTCGGCAAACGTGCGCCGGTACATCACCAGCAGCGCGAAGCCGACGAAGATTCCGGGGATCCCGAGCAACACGTAGCCCAGAGGCACGGTGGCATCGCCGTTGAACCATTGCCAGTAGATGAACGGCAGCGCGAACAGGGGCAGGATCCCGAGGACCAGGATCGTGGACGTGCGCCCGATGAAGGTCTGGACCAGATCGGCCGCGAGGCGCGCGAAGTGCGAGTTCGGAATTTCATGGTCGGAAAACGTGAGCCACATGGCGACGGCGGTCGACCCGACCACGAGTCCGACGTACGGCAGGTGCACCGTGTACACCAGCACCGCCAGAAACTCCAGCAGCTTCATGTGAATCGCGGATGGCGGTATGACGTGCTGACTCAAGAAATCCATGAATCGCCTTCCCGTCCTTGCGTTAGCCGACGAACGCGCTCAACGAGAGCAACGAGATCACGAACAACGCGTAGAGATTGATTTGGTGGAACGCGAGCACTTCGCCGTTCGAGCGCACCATGGCCGTCGCGTGCCAGCCGAGCCAGACCGACGCCGCCGCCAGTCCGATCTGCGCCCACACCGCCGACGAAACGCCGAACAACGGCATCGACACGCACGCCGCGGCGGTGGCGAGCATCCACATGAAGATGATGCGCGACAACTGCGGTTTCGTGAACACCTGCGTCAGCGTGGGCAGCCCCGCGCGCGCGTAGTCGTCTCCGATGCGCATGAGCAACAGCCAGAAGTGCGGTATCTGCCACACGAAGAAGAAGAACGCGACCGCGATGATGCGCGGGTCGGTCGCCGAACCGCCGCCGGCCACCCATCCGATCACGGGCGGGAGCGCGCCCACGACCCCGCCGGGAATCGCCGCGAACGCGGACACGCGCTTGAGCGGCGTGTAGATCGCGTTGTACCAGATCACCGTCGACACGCCGAGCAACAGCCCGGTCATATTCAAAGACAGAAACGCGCAACCCAGAAGAATGAGCGACACCGCGATTGCGAGCGCTCCCCCGCGACTGATGCGACCGGACGGAATCGGTCGTCCCGCCGTGCGCAGCATCAGCGCGTCGATATCGGGCTCCTGTACCTGATTCAGCGCGGCAGCACCGCTCGCGAGCAGGAACACGCCGGCGACCAGGGGCACGGCATCCAGCGACAGATGATGGGCCGCGAGGAAGTACCCCGTCACCGCCGACAGCGTCGACAGCACGGCGATCCGCACTTTGGACAATTCGAGTACAATCTGGAGCGAACGGGTCATGTTACTTGAGGCTCTTGATGTACGCGGTCAGCGCCTTGATCTGCTTGTCGTCGACCAGACCCTTCTGGGACGGCATCAGCGGCTGGAACCCCTTCACCACGTCCGCGGCGGGCTCCAGCATGGAATGCTTGATGTACGCGTCGTCGACCGTCACCTGGCGCTCGACGCCGTTGGTTACGACGGTCACCGTGGTCCCGTAGATTCCTTTGTAAGAAGGTCCCACCAGCGCGCTGCCGTCGGTGCTGTGGCACGCCACGCATCCCTTGGATTGCATGAGCTGTTTGCCCAGCGCGACCAGGCCCTCGTCGCCCTGCGTGGACTCCGCCGCCTTGGCGAGCTGGGCCGCCTTCGCGCCCTCGGACGCGAGCCAGGCGTCGAAGTCCTCCTGTTTCATCACATGAACCTTGGAGAGCATCGCCGAGTGATTGAGTCCGCAGTATTCCGCGCAGAACACGTCGTAGTCGCCGATCGTGTTGGCCTGGAACCACAGAAAGAGGTTCGGAATACCCGGCACCGCGTCCTGCTTCACCTTGAATGCGGGAATGTAGTAGCTGTGAATAACGTCCTGCGACGACAGGTTGAGTTTCACCGGGACGTTGACCGGCACATACAGCTCGGGGCTTTGCACGCCGTTCGCATACTCGTGCAGCCACGACCACTGGCGTCCGGTCACATTGATCTGCAACGCATTGGCGGGCGGCGTCTTGATGAACTCGTAGCCCACCCAGCCGTACCAGAAGAATCCGAAGGCGATCAGGGTCGGAATCACGGTCCAGACGATTTCCAGAACCTTGTGCCCGTGCACCTCTTCCGACACCGGGTTACGGCGCCGGTGGTAACGAATCACGAAATAGATCATCACCATGGTGATGGCGATCAGCAGAAAGATCGACACACCGGCGATCAGAAGGATCGGTCCGTTTACGGCATCGGACGTACTGGAGAGACGACTCAGCATGTGGCTTACCTGAACAACGTATCGGTAAAGGTCAATCCGATGAAGATCGTCAGCACGACGATCACAATGACAAGCAACCGATGAAACAGCATGTCTTCATACTTGAGATGCATGAAGATGAACAGCACCACCGACGCCTTGATAGCTGCGATAATCAGCGCAACGAGCACGCTCCCGCTTCCGAAATGCATGCCGGCCGCCGTCACCGTGAGCGCGGTGAGGCCAAGCAACGCAAACCACGTAATGAAGTACGTTCCGTACGCCATCGGTTCGTGCGCTTGTTCTTCGTGTTCGTGTCCTGCGTCGTGGCTCATGCCGTCCTCCCGGCCGTCTCGCTACGTAATGAGATAGAACAGAGGAAACAGGAAAATCCAGATGATGTCGACGATGTGCCAGTACAGACCGACGTTCTCGAGCTGGTTGAAGTCCGGGACATGGAACCGCTCTTTAACCGGCCAGTACTTGGTCTTGATATCGATCCGTTGAATACTCGAATCGAGTTCTTCGCCCCTCCACAACGGGTTGCCATCCTTGTCAAGGATCGCAATGTGCCCGCCCTCCGCCTGACTGAAACCATGCCCGGCTACGAACGCCACCTTACTGTTGGGCTGATTCATGACCTTGAAGAACATAACGGTGAGAAGCGCCATCCCCACGAGCACGTGGATACCGTGCACCCCGACCATGGTGAAATACAGGCCGAAGAAGAGAATTTCGCCCTTGGGGTGCGCCAGCAGGAATTCCGATCCGGGATAGATCCCGTTGTGAATCTCGTGGCTCCACTCGAAGTACTTGTTGACCATGAAGGCCGCGCCGCACAGAACCGTCAGCGCGATCATGATCAGGGCCAGCTTCCGATTGCCGTGATGAGTCCCGGCGATTGCCAGTGCCATCGTGAGGCTGCTCGTCAGCAGGATGACCGTATTGATCGTCCCCAGCAGCGTGTTGAGGTCCGCGGCGCCATGGTGAAAATCCACGGCGTACTTCGACCGGTAAATCGAATACAGAAGGAACATCCCGCCGAACAGGATGACCTCGGTGATCAGGAACAGCCAGATCCCGATCTTCGAGCCCCGGTAATCCTTGTGTGCCGGAAGCGCGATCGAGTGCGAATGCGTGCTCATTTGGCCTCCGCCAACGCGACGTCATAAGCGCCGTGCGTGATCGTGGGCACCTCGTCGAAGTTCTCGAGCGGCGGCGGTGACGGCACCGTCCACTCGAGGGTCCGACCGCCTCCCCACGGGTTGGGCTCGGTGCAGATCGGACCGGTCTTGAGCGATCGGATCAGGTTGTAGAACATCAGCAGGATCCCGGAAATCAGGATCCAGGAACCGACGGTGGAGACCACGTGCCACTTGGTGAACTGCGGCAGATAATCGTAGTAGCGCCTCGGCATCCCTTCCCAGCCCAGGATGAACATCGGCCCGTAGAGCGTGTTGAATCCAATGAAGGCCAGGACGAAGGCGATCTTGGACGGCACCTGATGGTACATGCGCCCGAACATCTTCGGGTACCAGTGGTGCAGTGCGCCGAAGAAGGCGAATCCGAAGCCGCCGAAGATCACGTAGTGGAAGTGTCCGACGATGAAGTAGGTGTCGTGCACGTGCACGTCGACCGCCAGCACGCCGATCATCATGCCGGTGAAACCGCCGATCATAAACAGGAAGATGAAGGCCAGCGCGTAGAGCATCGGCGTCTCGAGCTGGATCGACCCCTTATAGAGGGTGGCGACCCAGTTGAAAATCTTGATGGCGCTCGGTATGGCGACGATCATGGTCAACAGCGAGAACACGAAGTTCGCCACCATGCTGTTGCCGCTCACGAACATGTGATGCGCCCACACCAGCGATCCGAAGAGCGCGATCGCAACACTCGACATCGCGATGAATCCGTAGCCGAACGGCGCGCGGCGCGCGTGAACCGAGATGATCTCGGAGATCACGCCCATCGGCGGCAGGATCATCACGTACACGGCCGGGTGCGAATAGATCCAGAAGAGGTGCTGGTACAGAATCGGATCGCCGCCCTTGGTGGGATCGAACACCCCGATTCCGAACGTCCGCTCCACCATGATCAGAACGAGCGTGATACCGACCATCGGCGTCGCCACGACCTGGATCCAACCGGTCGCGTAGAGCGACCACGCGAACAGCGGCATGCGGAAGAACGACATCCCCGGCGCGCGCATACGGTGGATCGTGGTGACGAAGTTGAGTCCCGTGAGAATCGACGAGAACCCGAGCACGAAGACGGCGAATGCGGCCATCGTGACGTTGGTCCCGGTCCGCAGACTGTACGGCGCGTAGAACGTCCAGCCGGTGTCCGGCGGGCCGCCACCGGTGAGCAGCGCGGTCACCGCGATCAACGCGCCGGTGAGGAACAGCCACCACGACGCGAGATTGAGCCGCGGAAACTGCACATCTTTGGCGCCGATCATGATGGGCAAAAAGAAGTTGCCGAGCGACGCCGACAACCCCGGGATGACGAAGAGGAAGATCATGATCACGCCGTGCATCGTGAACAGCGCGTTGTAGGTCTGCGCTCCCACGATCGTCCTCCCCGGCGCGATCAGTTCCAGCCTCATCAGGAAGCCGAGCGACATCCCCACCGTGAAGAAGGTCAGCATCAGGATCAGGTACATCAGCCCGATGCGCTTGTGGTCCGTCGAGAATATCCAGGAGAACAGACCGGACCAGCGACCCTTGAACTCGTAGAAGTCAACGGTCGAGGCGTCGGCGACACTCACATGATTGGCCATCTAGGACACCTTCTTCTTTTCCCGGCGCCGGCCCGACGCCGCGACGAACACCACAATTCCGGCGATGCCGATCATCGTGCTGATACCGACCACACGCGTCGCGTTGAGCGCGAACTTGTGCGAAGCGGGGTCGTAGCTGAAGCAGAACTTGTAGAACTTGACGATCGTCGTGCCCACGGTGCCGTGCTTCGCCTCGATCAGCGCGAGCTTGATGTCGAGGGGCAGGTACTCGGATCCCAGCAGGTACCGGGTGACCTTGCCCTCCGGGGACAAAACGATCAGTGAGGTCGGGTGAGTGAAATCGTTGTCGACCGTGTTGCGTTTGAATCCGAACCCGACCGACTGGGCCAGCGTCGCGATCGACGCGGAATCGCCGGTCAACCACGTCCACGCGTCGCGGGGAAAGCCCTGGGGGAGCTTGTTGTAGTACTCCTCCTTGAGTCGCGCGGAAGCGGACGCGCTGTCGAACTGATCGAAACTGACGGTGATGACCCGGTAGTCGCGGCCGGGTTGCATGTCGACCTGCTCGAGCTTACCCAGCATCGAGGCCACTTCGTCCAGGAGCGGCCGGCAGATCGACGGACAATGGTAGTAGACGAGCGTCAGCAGAATCGGTCGATCGATCAGGTCGCCCAGCACGACGGTGTCGCCGGTCTCGGAAACGAACTTGCAGATCCTTCGCGACCGTCTCGCCCAGGTGCTCGGTGAGGCCGACCTCAAGGGGCGGTTCCGCCGGTTTCGCCGCAACAACGGCGGGACCGAACCCGGCGGTAACGGATAACACAAAGGCAAATAGGTAGGTTCTTGCGGCCTGTTCCAATGCCACCCTCTCGAGCGCGGCCAGCCCGGAAGCGGTTGTAACTGTAATTATTTTCGGATCGGAGACGACTTTGTGCGAGGATTCACAAATCGCCGGTCGGACTGTATCGCGTCACCCGGGGTGTGTCAAGGACAACTTCGCCCGTGGGAGTGGCGTGGCCCTAGCGCAGAGTTGCGCCCAGGCTGCGCGTCACGTCGGCCGGGTCGGTCGTGGGCCGTTCACAGGCGAAGTTCCGGCAAATGTATGCCGTCGCCCGCCCACCCTGTGACGTCTGGTCCCGGGTATACGCCGCAATGGCAATCACCGGGTCGGGCGCGTCGTCGGGCCGGAACAGCAGCACGCGATCGGGGACGTAGACCGTCTCGATCGCCCTTCGCATGGCGTCAACATCGGCCGCGCCGGCCCGGCCGGCCAGAACGATCTCGGTGGTCGGCCCCGCAAGAAAATCGGCCGCGGTCAGCATGAAGGTGTGGGCGGACGGTGCCGACGAGACCTGCCCGGCGAACGCCTGGCCCACCTTTCGCGCGCGTGCGTCGTAACTCATGTCGCCCGTGAAGCGCGAGAGCCGGGCGAGGTTCAGCATCGCAACCGAATTCCCAGACGGCACGGCGCCGTCGTACGCCTCGCGCGGCCGGACGAGAAGCGACTCCGCTCCCTCGGCGGTCATGTAGAGACCGCCGTCGTCACCGGCGAACGCGTCGGTCATGTGCCCGGTCAATTCGATCGCGCGTTGGAGCAGACTCACGTCGAAGGTCGCCTCGTACAACTCGCACAGTCCCCATGACAGGAATGCATAGTCGTCGAGCATTCCAGGCACGGCCGCGTCTCCGTCGCGATAGCGGTGCAGCAGTTCCCCGTCGCGGCGCGCGAGGTGCTTCAACACGAATTGCGCGGCGCGGGTGGCGCGCTCGACATGATCGGGGCGTCCCAGCACGCGCCCGCTGCGTGCCAGCGCGCCGATCATCAGGCCGTTCCAGTCGGTCAACACCTTGTCGTCCCGATGCGGACGCACACGCGTCGCACGCGCCGCGAGCAACCGCGCTCGGACCGACGCCATGCGTACCGCGAGATCGGCGGGAGACAGCCCGGTGACCCGGGCGAGTTCGTCCATCGGCCGCGACAGATAGAGGATATTCGCGCCGGTTTCGCGGCCGGACGCTTCGTCAACGTAGTTGCCTTCGCGCGTTGCGCCGAACACCTGTTCGGCGAATTCCGCGTCGGCGCCGAGAACACGCGCCAGTTCATCGGTCGTCCACAGGTAGAACTTCCCTTCCTCGCCCTCGCTGTCCGCGTCTTCGGCGGAACAGAATCCGCCCTCGGGTGCGGAGAGGTCGCGCATCACGTATTCGGCGATCTCTTCGGCGGTCTGGCGGTAGGACGGGTTCCCCGTCGCCTGAAAGGCCTCCGTGTACGCGAGCAGCATCAGCGCCTGGTCGTAGAGCATCTTCTCGAAGTGCGGCACCAGCCACTGCGCATCCGTCGAATAGCGGTGGAATCCAAAGCCCACCTGGTCGTAGATGCCACCGCGGCGCATGTGATCGAGCGTCTGCTCCACCATGTCGAGCGCCGACGAGTCGCCGGTGCGCTTCCAGTAGCGCAGGAGAAACAGCAGGTTGTGCGGCGTCGGAAACTTCGGGCGCGCGCCGAACCCGCCATACGTCGAATCGAAACGCGCGCCGAGTTCGTGAAATCCGCGCCGCATGGTGTCGATCCCGATCTCGTCGCCCGACTGCCGTACCAGCGACTTGCCCAGCGCTTCGGATACGTGCCCCGCATCGTGCACCAGCTGGTCGTGCTGGTCGCGCCACGCGGCCTCGACGCGCGGGATGAACGAGAGCATGGCCGTCTTCGGGATGTAGGTCGCGGCAAAGAACGGCTGGCGATCGGGTGTCATCAGGATCGTCAGCGGCCAACCGCCGCTGCCGGTCATCATCTGGCACGCCGTCATGTAGACCTGATCGATGTCGGGGCGCTCCTCGCGGTCGACCTTGATGCACACGAACACGCGATTCATGAGCGCGGCGACCGTCGTGTCTTCGAACGATTCGTGCGCCATCACGTGACACCAGTGGCAGGTCGAATATCCGATGGAGAGAAAAATGGGTTTGTTCTCGCGGCGCGCGATCTCGAACGCCTCGTCTCCCCACGGGTACCAGTCCACCGGATTGTCCGCGTGCTGCAGGAGGTAGGGACTCTTTTCGTTGGCCAGGTGATTCTTGTGCGAGCCGGGGGTCGTGGTCATGGATGCCTCGGAGTGTCGGTCGTTGCCGTCGGACGAACCTCCGCAGGCCACCAGAATGACAACGGCAATGAGACTGCGGCGGAGGATGGTCGAATTCATGAGTGCGGAGCGCTCGGGTCGGTCCCGCGGGAACTATACGCTCGGCAAGTCGAGGAAGCCAGACTAGAAGGCCCGCGCACTGTGAAACTGCTCGCCGCCGTCGCTCACGGTGACGTCGGGGAACGACACATCGGCGACTTTGCCGCCGTCGGGGGCGAACAGATCGGCCTCGATCGTGTAGCGGCCGGGCGGGAGTTGCAGCCGCGCCATCCAGATGCTCTGCGGCAACGTGGACCAGCTGCGCGTGTCTGCGGTCTCGGTGGTGATGTTGAGGATGTTGACCAGCGCGCCCAGGCCCTCGTTCTTGTCGCGCGCGGCGGAGAAGGTCAGGTACTTGGTCAGCCCGCGAACGATGGCACGCACGAGCACGGTCGACTGCTTCTCCCGGAACGCCTGGGCGGCGTACGCGTCGAGATTCTCCACCACGACGGCGTCGGCTTTGGTCTCCTCGCCCCGGCGCGTGTCGGCGGCTCGCGCGTGAACGACGGCATACCCGACGCGCGGCGGTTCGGGAACGAGTGTGGGAAGCGAGATCTTCAGCCAGTACTTCACTTTGACGTGGCGATCGTATGGCGCGTTGTACCGATGCGAGAGTTCGTGCGCGAACTCGTCGTTGTCGTTCCAGCGATCGTTCTCGAAGATGGGAATGGCGGCATTGGCCTCGCCCTTCTGTACGATCTCGCCGCATTCCAGGAGGATGTTGACGCGCCCGTTACCGTCCGGCGGCGCGCACTTGCCGTGAGACAGGTAGTCGTCCGCGGCTTCGCGATCGCCCAGCGCCCGCGACAGAAATCCCGCGTCGCAGTAAAGGAACGGCGGTGGGGGGGTCGGCGGGGTGAAGGTCGAGTCCGCATAGAGACCGGTCGCGGTCCGGAACGACACGTCGGCGTCCGCCTTTTCGCCACCCATTTCGTACACCATCGCCGTCAGATACTGAATAAAAGGATCGTTGACGAAATACGTTTCGCCGCCGTCCTGCAGCATCTGCAACTTGCGATTGACGCGGCGACACTCCACCATCGCGCCCTCGACATCGTTGAGCGCCAGGTAGTTGAGGATCTTGTAATAGTTGACGAGGACGGCTTCGTAGGCGTCGCCACGGTACTGCGCGATTGTTTCCGAGACCGTCAGTGCCGCCACCCCGCGGGTGATGCTGTGCGTGTAGAGATCCTCCAGGACGGCTTCGGCGCGCTCGAACGCGGCGTTGCTCTCCGCGTATTCGCCCTGACAGTGAAGGACGAGTCCCTTCTCGTAGAGCAGAAGGAGCTGCGAGTTCGACGTGCTGATGTCGTCGATCTTCCTGAGGGCGGCTTCGTACTGGGCCTGCGCCAGCAACGTGCGGATCTCCGTGGATTTCCGCACGTAGCTGGAACAGGCCACGACCGCCAGGGCGGCGGCCACGAGCAGCCAGCGCGTCGCCCCGCGACAGCCGCGGGCGCGAGCCGACAGGAACGCCGGAGTCATCCCGTCCCTACAGTTTGCTGCCCGAGTTGGAGATGAATTTCTTGATCTTCTTCTGACCCTGCCAGACCTTGGTGTTGGTCTCGAGATTGATCAGATTCATATCCACCTGGTAGAACACGACCTTGTTGCCGCCTTCCTGATCTTCGATGCTGTTGATCACACCGGAGAGCATGTAGTCGGCGCCGTGTTCCTTGCCCCACGCTTTCATGGTTTCTTCGCTGGAATACTGCTGTTGATCGGAGCGCTCGTCGCGAACCTGTTCGCGCTCTTCGGGGCTCGCCACGACCTCGGCCTCGCCCGAGTTGATGAATGAGCGCTCGATGTCGCCGACGAACGTGCCCACGGCGATGTGCTCGCTCGACTTGTTGCGGATCGTCCCCACGATGATCGAGGGGTTCTTGCCCGCGCGCTGGACGTGCTGGGACTTCCAGGGGCGCGACATGCAGTCCGAGATCATCTCCTCGGACACCAGACGGGAATCCGTGTCGTTCCAGCGACCGGACAGGTCGACCGTCTCACCCGGATCGATTCGCGTGACTTGCTTTCCGCCCGAGCACCCCGCGATTGCCACCGCCAGTACGAGCCCATAGGCCCAACGCTTGCTGATCATCATGCCTCGTTCCCTCCTTGTGACTCCGTGTCCGCGTCGACCGGTCCCGGCGACTCGGCGACGCACCCAGCGTCGGGCACGCCCGCCCCGCCTGTCAACGATTCGTGTGCCCGCGCCGGAGTTCGGCGGATCCCGACGAGGACGGTGAGGTCGTAGGCGGCGTGAGCGGCCATGGCTGCTGCAAGCCCCGCGCCGTTTGCAAGAAATCCGAGGCCGGAACTGGCCGCATAGAGAAAAACGGCGAACGCGGCGCCCCCACGCGACCGATAGCGGGTCGCGCCGTGGAGCAGGACGAAGGCGGCGCTCGTCAGCCAGACGCCGGCGAGCGGTTGCAGCGCGCCGCGGAAGAACAATTCCTCGCCCCATCCGGCCGCGAGCGAAACCACGACGAGGTCGAACCACCGCGGCTCGATACCCTCGATCGCGTCGCGCGCAAGGCGGCGGAGCGGTGCGAGCGCGCGCGCGCGGGAGACGACGAGGATGCAGATCGCGCCCGCGGCGACGCCGATCGCCGCGCCCATCGCGACGGCCCGGAGGGGCGACGGCTCCAGGAGCCCCGCCAGGGGCGCGTGCCGGAGGCGCGCCAGCGCCCAGGCGAGCGCGGAGAGCAACAGTGCGAACGCCACACTCGAAAAAACGACGAAGCGGCGAAGGTCGCGCGTGGCCCGTCCGGCGTCGATCGCGCTCACCGGAGCCCCGGGGTCACCGAAGCCGCGCGAGCGGGATGGGCTCGATGGTTTCGGGCAGGTCGTACATGTGACGCGTGGTCTTCTGCGGGTAGACGGCGCCCTTGAGTGCGGTGGCGAGCACGCCCGGTTTGTCGACGGCGATATCGTCGCGCCGGGACATGATGCGCACCCGATCGTCGTGGAGATAGTCGACGCAGTAGCACGGAAGGACGCGCAGGCGAAGCTCGATGGACGCGCGCCACCGGTGGTGACCGTCCAGGATCACGCCGGTCGTGTCGTCGATCAGGATCGGCGGGTAGAACACGTCCGCGGCGCGCATTTCGTCGGCGACGAGCGCCACGCGTTCCGGATCCACGTCTTCGTGGGGTCGCAGGTCTCCGGGGGCGATGAGTTTGAGTTCCCCGTGCACGATGCGCCGGTCCGCTTCAACGCCAGGGAACGGAAAGGTTGAGTCGCGTGAGCTTGGCTTCGAGTTCGTCGCGTTCACGGTTCCGCTTGAGGCCGCGCATTTCGCCGGCGCGAGCCAGCCGGCCTCTCGGCGAGCGCCCACGCTTCTTCGGCTTCGTCCGGCGCCCAGCGCGGCCACGTCCCGGCCTCGATCGCGGTCAGCATGAGCGCGTGCATCCCGTAGTCGAGGAACGCCTCCCAGGCAGCGGGCACCCAGCGCGGCGACGATTTCGTCGCCGATCCGCGTCGCGTAGTCGGCGGATCTCGAGCTGCGCGTGCGGCGTCCATGCGCAGCGAGAGGAAATGCAGGAGGTTGTGGAGGTCGATCTTCCAGTACGCCTCGGTGTAGGTCGACAGCGGCAGGTCCTTGCGCGCCTGCTCGCGCGCGACGCCGACGTTCGACGCCGCTCCTCGTAGATCTGCGCGCCATCCGCTGCAGCTCGGCTTCCTGTGCGGACAGGCGTCTCGCCGACCTTCTCCTCCAGAATGCTCGCCGCTGCCCTGCCGGTTGCCCGTCGTCTGCCGGCGCCATTCGTCCGGGCGGCGTCGACTGCGCCGCGTCGATCGCCACCGAGTAGCGCGTCGAGTACTCGTTCACGTTCGCGGTGCGGTGGCGAATCCACTGGCGCCAGCAGTCCATCGGCACGCGGACGTGGAGCTTGATCTCGCACATCTCGAACGGCGTCGTGTGCCGGTGCCGCATGAGGTAGCGGATCAGCCCGCGGTCCTCGTGCATCTTCTTGGTCCCGCTTGCCGTAGGAGACGCGCGCCGCCTGCACGATGGATTCGTCGGAACCCATGTAGTCGACGACCCGAACGAATCCGTCGTCCAGGACCTTGAAGGCCTGGCCGAGGATCCGGTCCAGCGCCTCGACACGCGGGCGCTCCAGTCCTTCGGGACGCATGATTTCGGTTTCATCGGTCATAGGCTCCCCCGGCAACGGGTGGTTACGCATCGATTAAACCGCAACGCGCAGCGCAAAACAAGGTGGAAGTCCGAACGACCTGTGACGTAACGTACGCCGCATGAATCGCGACGAGATGCTCGCGCGGCTCGGCTCCGCGCCGTCTCCGTGGGACGTAGTGATCGTCGGAGGCGGCGCCACCGGACTGGGGTGCGCGGTCGACGCGGCGTCCCGCGGTCTCTCCACGGTGGTCGTGGACGCCGGCGATTTCGCCCACGCGACGTCGAGCCGCAGCACGAAACTCATTCACGGCGGCGTCCGCTATCTGCGCAGCGGACAGATCGGACTGGTCGCGCACTCGCTTCGCGAGCGCGCGCGTCTGCAACATAACGCGCCCGGTCTCGTGCACGACATGGCGTTCCTCGTCCCCGCGTATCGTTTCGGCGAACGCGCCTACTATGGATTTGGCCTGGCGCTCTACGATCTGCTCTCCGGTTCGATTCGCGACGGGCGCCGCAGCCACGACCTGTCGCATGCCGCGGTCACGCACCTGTTCCCCGACCTGCGTCGTCGCGGCTTGCGCGGCGGCACGATTGTTCCATGACGACCAGTTCGACGACGCGCGCCTCGCCCTGGCGCTGGCGCGCACGGCCGCGTCGCTCGGCGCCGTGGTCGCGAACTACACGCGCGTCGATGCGCTCCTCCGCCGCGACGGGCACGTGGCGGGCGTCGCCGTCACCGACGTCGAAACCGGGCGCACGTTCGAACTCCCGGCCCGCGTGGTCGTCAACGCGACCGGGGTCTTCGTCGATTCGATCCGCCGCCTCGACGACCCCGCAGCCACGCCGCTGGTTCGCGCGAGCCGCGGCGCGCACATCGTGCTCGCAGCGCCGCGCTTTCCCGGAACGTCGGCGGTGCTGCTTCCCCATACCGACGACGGGCGCGTCCTGTTCCTGATTCCGTGGCGCGGGCGCGTGCTTGTGGGGACCACCGACACCGCGACCGACGCCATCGACGCCGACGTCCATGCCACACCCGACGACGTCGCCTATCTCATCGACCACGCGTCGCGCTATCTCGAGTCGCCGGTGACGCGCGACGACGTCCGCAGCATGTTCGCCGGACTGCGACCGCTGGTCGCGGGCACCGGACCCACGGCGTCGCTGCGCCGCGATCATCGCGTCGTCGTCTCCGCCGCCGGACTCGTGTCCGTGACCGGCGGCAAGTGGACCACGTACCGGCGGATGGCGGAGGACGCCGTCGACGCCGCGTGCCACTCGGGCGGCCTCGATGCGCCGCCGTCGCGCACCGCGTCCCAACAGTTGGAGATCGATGCGGGCGCGGGCGACCTCGATCCAATCGAGACCGCGGTGTGCGCGTCGTCGCAAGACGCCCCGGTCGCCGACATGGACGCCGTTCGCGCGTTCGTTCGGCGCGCCGCACAGATCGACATGGCGCGCCACGTCGAAGACGTGCTGGCGCGGCGATCGCGAGCGTTGTTTCTGGATGCGCGCGGGAGCGGCGCGCTGGCCGAATTCGTGGCCGGCGAACTCGCGCGCGTGCTCGGCCGCGACGACGCGTGGGCGCGCGCCGAAGCCGACGCGTTCCGTCGCACCGTCGCGCGGCACCTCCCCGCCGACGCCGATCGTTAGAGCGGGTGCTCCACGATCACGAACTCGCCGACCGGCGTGCCGCCGATCAGGTGTTCCTGGATGATGCGTTCGAGCACGTCCGGCGTGCAGCCCCCGTACCACACGCCCTCGGGATAGACCACCGCGACCGGTCCGCCGCGGCAGATGCGAAGACAGTTCGCCTTGGTGCGCAGCACGCCGCCCTGCTCCGAGAGACCGAGTTCCTTCAGGCGGCGTTTGAGAAATTCCCATGACGCCACGGACTCCTCGCGCGTCGAGCACTTGGGCGTCGTCTGATCCGCGCACAGAAAGATGTGCCGCCGCGCCACCGGGATGCCGACGGCATCCGCTTTCGCACGTTGCGCATCGCGATCGATCGGCGGCTGTTCCGTCACGGAAGTCCTACGCCTTTCGATGGATCAGGTACGGATTGCGCTGCGCCGTGGGCATGAGTACGAGCTTGGACACGTTCACGTGTGCCGGCGCGTTGGCGACGTAGATCACGGCGTCGGCGATGTCTTCGGCCGCGAGCGGCTGGAACCCGTCGTAGATCTTCTTCGCGCGGTCCGCGTCTCCGTGGAATCGCACCACGGAGAATTCCGTCTCGGCCGCGCCGGGATCGACGCTCGACGCGCGCACGCGCGTGCCGAACAGGTCGATGCTCATCGCCTCGGTGAGGCCGCGGACGGCGAACTTGGTCGCGTTGTACACGTTGCCCTTCGGATACGCCATGTAGCCGGCAATGCTGCCGATGTTGATCACGTGCCCCGAATCGCGCTCCACCATGATGGGCAGAATCTCGCGGGTCACGTTCAAGAGCCCCTTGAGGTTCGTATCGATCATCGCGTCCCAGTCTTCGTAGTGGCCTTCCTGGATCGGGATCCATTCCCGCGGCGAGCCCCGCGTTGTTGACGAGAACGTCGGGAAGCCACGCACGCTCGCGGAGCGACGCGACGGCGGCGCGGACCGCGTCGCGATCACGCACGTCGACGGCGCGAACGGACACGTCGCCGCCGTGCCGGTCTTCGAGTTCGCCCTTCACGCGTTCGAGACGGTCGAGGCGCCGCGCCCACAGATCCAGACGAGCGCCGTGCGCCGCGAACGCGCGGGCACAGGCCTCGCCGAAACCGGCGCTCGCGCCGGTGATCACCACACATTTGTTTTCGAGTCGATTGGTGGGTTGCATCATGCCCCGATGGTAGCAGCGGCGAGCGGCTTTCTCCACCGCATAATCGTCATCGTTCGATGCGCGCCGCGCCCGAGGTCGCGTCCAGGATCGCGCGTTCCACCGCCTCCACCCGATCGTCGGGAACCGCGAGCGTGAATTCGACGTCGCGCTCGTAGAGGTCCCGCGCGATCTCGCCGCCGGCGCGTTCCACCGCACGGCGGACCGCGTCGGCCAGCGCATAGGCCACGGTCACGCGCAGCGTCACCGTCTCCACGCGATCGCCGACCGGGACTTCGCGCAACGCGTGCTGGACGGCGCCGCTGTACGCGCGAACCAGCCCACCCTTTCCCAGTTTGACGCCGCCGAAATAGCGTGTCACCACGACGACGACATCGCCGACGGCGGAGTTGGCGAGCGCCGACAACATCGGCCGGCCCGCGGTCCCGCCGGGTTCGCCGTCGTCGCTCGACCCGGCCGCGCGCGCGTTGCCCGGCGGACCGATCGCGAATGCGTAGCAGTGGTGGGTCGCGTCCGGAAACTCGGCGCGCACGTCGTCGATCAGGGCGCGCGCCGCTTCCACCGTGGGCGCGGGACCGAGGGTCGCGATGAAGCGGCTGTTCTGGATGCGGTCTTCGACGCGGACCCGTGCGAGCGGAACGCGATAGCGGGGTGCGCGCGACATGCGGCGATCAGCGGTCGGATTCGACGGGAAGGCCGGCCGCAATCCATCCCCGGTAGCCGCCGTCCATCGACGCGACGCGGGTGTACCCCATGCGCTGGAGATTGTCGGCGGCGAGCACGGAACGAAACCCGCCGCCGCAATAGAGGACGATGTCGGCATCCATATCGGGGATGGTCTGCTCGATGTCGCGCTCGATCACGCCCTTTCCCAGGTGGATCGCGCCGGGCAGGTGGCCGTTATTCCACTCGCTCTCCTCGCGCACATCGACCAGATAGAACGCGTCGCCGTTCGCGACGCGATCGCGAATCTCCTCGACGTTGGTCTCGCGCACCCGGCTGCGGGTGCCGTCGACGATCTTCAAGAACCGCGGCGAATGATGCATCGCTACTCTCCTGTTGTCATGTAATGACTCGTTTCGTCCACGCGACGACGGTGTCGCGAATCTCGTTCATGACGTCGTCCGCGGTGCGGCCGCTCCGTTTGAGCACGCGAAACGAATGGTCTCCGCCATCGATCTCGTGGAGCGTGGCGGAAGGAAGCGCCCCGGTCACCTGATGAATCAACGCCGTAGTCGCGAAATCGTCCCGGGTTCCCTGCACGAACAACATCGGGACGGTGACGTTGGCGAGGTGCGCCGCGCGTGCCACGCCGGCGCGCCCCGGCGCGTGCAACGGGAATCCAAGGAACACCAACCCGCGCACGCCCGGCAGCGCTTCGGCCGCCGCCGCCTGCGACGTCATCCGCCCGCCCATCGACTTTCCGCCGGCGGTCAGCGGGAGCCCGGGACATTCGACCGCCGCCACCACGACCGCGGCGCGCACCGTGCGTTCGAGGAGCGCGGGTGGATCGGGCCGGCGACGCCGCGCGCCCATGTACGGAAATTCGTAGCGGAGTGTCGCGATTCCCGCGGCGGCCAGCATGTCCGCGACGGTTTCGAGAAACACGTGGCGCATGCCGGCGCCCGCGCCGTGCGCGAGCACATAGACCGCCCATGCGTTCTTCGGCGCGATCACCAGACCCGGCACCACCTCGGCGCGGCCTTCGATCGCGATTTCGATCGCGCGCGCGTCGGAACTCATGAGGTCACCAGATACGTGAACGTGCCGCGCGCGACGGGACGATCCCCCTGCATCACGTCCACCGAACAGACCGCGATGCGGCGGCCGATCTTGATCGGACTGGCGATCGCGATCAGGTCCCCGCCGTCGGGCAGGGCCGGGCGCAGGAAGTTCATCTTGAACTCGACGCCGGTGACACGGCCTCGGTCCGCGGCTTCGGGGATGATCAAATACACGGCGGCGGTGTCAGCGATCGCACCGATGAGCCCGCCCTGGACGATGCCGTATTCCTGCGTCAGGGCTGCCGACACCGGCGCGCGCACTTCCACGCGATCGCTTGACCGGTGCACGAGTGTGAGATTCAGGAAGCGGTTGACCGGCGTGCGGGCAAAGAGTTCGGCGGCGCGCGGGTCGACAACCATCGGATGCCTCAGCGCACGTAGCTCGCCGCGTTGACGTCGATCGACGTGCCCGTGCAATGATCCGCGAGCCCGCTCGCCAGAAACACGACGAGCGGCGCGATGTCGCGCGGTTCGGTCATACGGTCGAGGGCCATGTCCTTCATCGCGTACTCCTCGCCATACCGATCGATGAACGCGTCGGCCATCTCCGTGCGCGTGAATCCGGGTGCGACGACGAACGACTTGATACCCTCCCGCCCGAAGCCGCGCGCGATCGACCGCGACAGTGCCACCATACCGCCCTTCGATGCCGCGTACGCGAGGTAGTCGGGGGTGTCGCCGCGAAACGCGGCGCGCGACGCGATGAACACGATGCGTCCGTCGCCGCGGGCGGCGAAGTGGCGAATGGCGCCGCGCGCGAGAATCGCCGCTGCGGTGAGGTTGACCGCCATCGTCGTTTCCCACGCGGAGACCCATTCAGTCGTGGGCGCGTCGACCGGCGACTCCAGCGCGATGCCGGCGTTGTTGACCAGAAGATCGAGACCGCCGAGCTGGTCGGCAACGCGATCGACCAACGCTGCGCAGGCGTCGGGGTCGGCGAGGTCGCAGTCGACGGCGATCGAGCCCGGTCCGGACTTCGCGACCGCCGCCGCGGCATCGCGCTGCGAATGATAATGGACGGCGACGCGCGCGCCCGACGCGATCAGGGCGCCGGCGATGGCGCGGCCGATCCCGCGGCTGGCGCCGGTGACGAGTGCGCGGCGACCGGAGAGATCGATGTTCATGCGTGCATGGTATCCGAAGAAGCGGGCGGCTGGCTACGGCGGGAACGTGGGCGGATTCTCATGCGTCGAGTCCGGTGTCGTCGATCGACGACGGATCGCCGGTGCCCATCTCGCGGCGCTGGGCCTCGGTGATCTTCCGCCGACCGCGAAATCCGGTATCGGTCTCATGCCAGTAACGAAGCGCCGGCTCGCCGAGTTTCCAGCACAGGAACACCCACCGCCCCGCGTGGGTGGTCGGAAAGTCCACCAGCCCCTCTTCGATTCCGCCGATCGGAAACCGCAGCCCGCGCCCGAGGATGTCCTGTTCGACGACGCGCTGGATGGCATGCAGCGTCTGTTCGATGCTCTCGCGATGGGCCATGAACTCTTCGTGATCCGGGTGACCGGGTGCACGCAGCGCGTCACCCCACAGCAGGTTGAGCACGTCGACCCGGTCCGCGAGTTCGCGAATCGTCTGCTTGTAGACGCCGATCTCCCGGAAGGTCTCGACGAGCGACGGGATCAGCGCGTCGGCTTCGGCAACGGTGAACGCTTTTCTCGTCATGGTCAGGCTGCGTTCGCGACCGTCACTCCGCCCGAAAGCGGAACGGGGGCCGATGAATGCCGCGTTCGGTGACGATCGCGGTGATCAGATCGGCGGGGGTCACGTCGAACGCGGGGTTGTAGGCGTCGGCAGCGTCGACCACGGTCGGAGCGCCCGCGAAACGTTTGACTTCGGCGGCGTCGCGGTGCTCGACGGGGATCGCCGCGCCGTCCCGCGCCGCGAGGTCGATGGTGCTCGTCGGCGCCACCACGTAGAACGGCACGCCGTAGCGATTCGCCAGCACGGCGAGTCCCAGCGTTCCCACCTTGTTGGCGGTGTCGCCGTTGGCGGCGATTCGGTCGGCGCCCACGAGGACCGCGCCGACGCGTCGCGCCGCCAGGAGCGACGCGGCCGCGCTGTCGACGAGCACGGTCACCGGGATGTTGCGCTGCGCACACTCCCACGCGGTCAGTCGCGCGCCCTGCAACAGCGGACGCGTTTCGTCGGCGAAGACGTGCACGCGTTTGCCGTCGGCGACGGCCGCGAACACGACACCGAGTGCGGTCCCCACGCCGCCGGTCGCGAGTCCGCCGGTGTTGCAGTGCGTGAGCACGGCGCCGTCGGCGGCAAGCAGGGTGGCACCGTGCGTCGCGAGCGCGCGTCCCATCGCGAGATCTTCGGCGAGGATGGCGTCGGCTTCGGCAACGAGCGCCGCGAGCAGCGACGGCACGTCGGCGGCGCGGTCCCACACGGCTCGCATGCGATCGACGGCCCACGAGAGATTCACGGCGGTGGGCCGCGTCAACGCGATGCGCGCGCCCGCTTCCGACAGTCGTGCGCGTACCTGGTCGAGTGTCGCGGACGGAACGCGATTGACGCGCACGGTCCCCGGCGGCGCCGCGTCGTCGATCGCCGAGACGAACACCGGCGTGTCGCCCGGCCATCGCTCCTCGACGGCGACCAGCGTGCCGTACGCGCCCGCCACACCGATCGCGGGGGCGCCGCGTACGCGCAGTGAACGAATCGCCTCGCACACGCCGTCGATCGTATCGAGCGAGAGGAACTCGTATCGCTCCGGCAAGAGCGTCTGATCGATGATGCGCACCGCGCCGCCGGAGAATCGAACGGTGGGAAGCGCCGGAAAGTCCGCCATGGTTACACCCTGCCCAGCATGTCGAGCAGCCGCGCGACCGGCAACCCGACTACGTTGAAAAAGCACCCGTCGAACGACCGGATGAGTCCCGCACCCAGCCCCTGCGCGGCGTACGAGCCGGCCTTGTCGCGCCCTTCGCCCGAAGCGACGTAACGCGCGATGTCATCGGCGTCGAGATCACGAAACGTGACATGGGTGCGTTCGCGTTCCACCAGCCGCCCGCCCGTCGCGCCGCGATGGACGGCAACACCCGTGACCACGCGGTGCGTTCGTCCCGCGAGCCGCGAGAGAAACGCGCGGGCCTCGTCGTCGTCGCGCGGCTTGTTCAGGATCTCGTCGTCGACGATCACCACCGTGTCCGCCGCGATCACGGTGGCGTCGGGACGGAGTGCCACGATGTGCGCGCACTTGCGCTCGGCCAGGAGCGCGGGCACCGCTTCGAGGTCGGCGTCGATCGCGCCCTCCTCCAGGTGTTCGGGCGCCGGCGCAATCTCGAAGTCGAAGCCGAGCCCGCGCATGATCTCGATGCGTCGCGGCGAGCGCGACGCGAGCACGAGCCCGCACTGGCGATTGGGCGGCAGAAACGGATTCACGGCGCGACCTCTTTGTCGATCACCAGCGTCACCGGTCCGTCGTTGACGAGCGACACCTGCATGGACGCCTGGAACTCGCCCGTCGCGACGCGCCCCGGGAGGAGTTCGCGCAGTGCGGCGACGAACCGATCGTAGAGAGCACGCGCATCGTCGGGAGGCGCGCTCGCGTCGAAGCTCGGACGCGCGCCCTTGTTGACGTCGCCGTAGAGCGTGAATTGCGACACCACCAGCACCGATCCGTCCACGGCGTCGAGGCCGAGCGACATGCGCCCGGTGCCTGCGTCTTCGAATATTCGGAGCGACGCCACCTTGCGGGCCATCCAGGCGAGCGACGCGTCGGTGTCGCCGCGGCCGAATCCCACGAGCACCAGCAGGCCGCGGTCGATGCGCGCGATCTCGCGCGTGTCGACCGACACACTCGCACTCGCCACCCGTTGCACGACGGCACGCACGAGCTAGACGCCGCTTTCGCGCATGTCGACGAGCCGGAGATCCGGATAGACCTGCCCCAGATAAGAGTTCTTTCGAATCGTGACCGCGAGATCGAGGGCGCGGCCGTGGAGATCTTCCGGGCCATGTGGGCGGTCCCAGCCGAACGAGATCGCCGATCCGCGGGCGCCTTCTCCGTCGAAGAAGAACAGTTTCATGTGACCGTCGCCCACGAGCGACGTCTCGCGCGCGATCTGAACGTCGCGCAGAATCCAGACCGGTTCGTCGTTCGCGGTTCCGAACGGCTCGCACCGCGACAAGAAATCGAGCAACTCGTTGTTGCACTCCGACAGCGTGAGTTCGGCGTCGATCGAGAGCGTCACGCCGCCGCCGGGGGCCACGACGTCGCGCAGGCGATCCGAGAATTCGGACGCGAACCCGTCGAGCATCGCCGGTTCCATGCTGAGGCCGATCGCCCCGGCGTGACCGCCATACCGCACCAGACGGTCGCGGAAGTAATCGAGATGCGCCTTGAGGTCGACGCCGGGAATGCTGCGCCCCGATCCCTTGAGCAGCCCGTTGGACGGGCTCATCAGAATCGCCGGTCGCCCGAAGGTTTCGACCACGCGCGCTGCGGCGATGCCGAGCACGCCTTCGTCCCACGCGTCGTTGGCGAGCACGAAGCCGCCGCGCGAATCGCGGTCGGACATGCCGTTGATCGCCGCGACCGCTTCTTCCTCCACGCGCCGGGTCAGTGCGCGGCGGCGGTCGTTGTCTTCTTCCAGGACGGTGGCCAGTTGAAAGGCGCGGTCCTTCGCACTCGCGCACAGAATTTCCAGCGACGGTTTGGCGCGCGATACGCGACCGGGCGCGTTCAGGCGCGGCGCGAATACGAACGACAGGTGTCGCGCCGTGATCTCGTTGCCGGTCAGCCGCGCGAAACTCCGGATCGCTTCCAGACCCGCGCGTGCGCCGCGGTTGATGCGTTCGAGTCCGGCGCGCACGAGGTAGCGATTCTCGCCGACCAGCGGCGCCATGTCGGCGACGGTGGCGAGTGCCACCAGATCCAGCAGCGCCTCCGGCGACTGCGCGCCCTTGAACCCCGATGCGTGCAGCGCCTCTACCAGCTTGTACGCGACCCCCGCGCCGCAGAGACCGGAGAACGGATAGGTCTCGCCGCGGCGCATCGGATTCAAGAGAACGCCGGCGACGTCGCCGTCGACCGGCATCTGGTGATGGTCGCACACGATCACGGGAATGCCGGCCTCTTCGAGCCGGCGCAGGCGCACCGCGTCCGACGTGCCGCAATCGACCGCGATAAACAGCCCGACTTTTTCTTCGAGCGCCCAGTCGATCGCGCGATCGGCGATGCCGTACCCGTCGCGACGGCGATCGGGAACGAAACGCGACACCGCGCCGAACGGGCCGTTCAGATAATGGAACAGGAGCGCCGCGCCGGAGATGCCGTCGGCGTCGTAGTCGCCGTGCACGAGCACGGTGACGCCGTCGCGCGCCGCACCGCTGACCAGGTCGACGGCCTCGCGCATGCGCGAGAACAGAAAGGGATCGTGGTCATCCGCGGACGACGGGTTGAGAAAGTCGCGCGCGCGGTCGGGGTCGTCGAGTCCGCGCGAGACCAGGAGGCGCGCTCCCGCCGGGGGCAGGCCGAGTGCCGTCACCAGCCGCGCCACCCGGGCCGGATCCGGCCCCTCGTTCACCACCCAGCGAAGTTTGTTCATCGAACAGAAATAGAAATGGACCCGAGCGGGACGTAAGCCGAGTTCTGTTCTCCCGAAGGAGGACGATCATTTGTCTGGGATGCCCGTTACCGGACACCTCGAGCGACCAACCCGAGAGTCATAACGAGGCGGAGCGCCTCTGCCCTCCTATTTGGTCTTGCACCGGGTGGGGTTTACCGTGACAGCCGTCGTCACCGACAGCCCGGTGAGCTCTTACCTCACCTTTTCACCCTTACCGTCCCGACTCGCGCCGGGCTTGGGCGGTATGTTTTCTGTGGCACTTTCCCTGGAATTACTTCCGCTGGGCGTTACCCAGCACCCTGCTCCGTAGTGCTCGGACTTTCCTCGAACGACGCAAGGCCGCCCGCGATCATCTCGCCCGCTCGGACCCGTGGGCATTATAGGGAGGGAATGCAGATCGGCGCAACCGCGCTCTGGTGCGGTCTAGTTCCCGGCCAGCAACGACGGATCGGTCGATGATCTCACCGCCCTTGAATGACGACGTCAAGGGTCCGCGTGTTACGGATATCCTCCAGAGGATCACGTTCCGAGGATCAGCAAATCCGCACGCTTCCCCGATTCTACCGTGCCGAAGGTGTCCTCGGCTCCGATCATCTCGGCGGCCCGACGCGTTGCCGCTACCAGGGCCTCCATTGGAGTAAGCCCCGCCTCCACCATCAGCTCCAGTTCCTGGTGCATGCTGTAGCCGGGGAAAACGAACGGGTTGCCCGTGTCTGAACCGCCCACGATGGGTACGCCGGCGTCGTGGGCTGACTTCAGCGCCCGGAGCAGACCTCGTCGCCACGCCCAGTCCTCTTCGGTAGGAGGCTGCCGTCGGCGCCAAGGGAGATTCCACGAGACTCTTGATCACCCGCGCCTGCCACGCCGCTCGTCAGAAACGGGTCCGTCAGGATTTCGGACGGAGCGCCCCAGGTACCGGTCCAGATGAAGAGAGAAAGCGTCGGGACATAGTACATGCCTTGCTCCGCCATGGCTGCGAGCAACGCATGCGCCGGGAGGCTGAGGATCGCCAATGAGGTGCATGACCGCGTGAACATGGCATGCGACGGCCGCTTCCAGCTCGTCGAGCGAGGTCGCATGCGCGAAGACCGGCAGCCCCTGTCGAGTCGCTTCCTCGACCGCTGCCGCCACCAGTTCCGGCGGCATCTGAGGATGATTGTCGCCGAATGCCGTCGGCCCTGACTCGATGACGATCTTGATCCCGTCCATGCCGGCCGCTGCCAGGCGCTTGACTATCTGGCGGACCTCGTCCGGTGTCTGGACGACCCAGACACCGCGTTGTGACCAATCGTAGGTCTCGGCGTCCGCTCCCTTCGGCAGATCCATGATCGTCGCAATCGGATGGCTTCCCGGTACCGTGAGCAAGCCACCGGTCGCATAGATGTGAGGCCCGAGCAGACGACCCTCTGCCTTGAAGAGTCCGCAGGTTGAGCACATCCTCGAGGCCACCGCCGGTCGCGCCGACATTGAAGATCGTGGTCACGCCGTAGAAGAGGAACTGTCGTAGCACCCGGTCCACGGTGAGCGAGTCGAACGGAAGGAGCCCACCAGTGCCAAAGTGAACGTGCATGTCGGCCAGGCCAGGAATGACGAACTTGCCGGTCGCGTCGATCAGGCGAGTCCCATCGGGAATGTTGCCGTGTTCGCATCCTCGACGCTCGCGATCACGCCGTCGCGAACGAGAATCGTCACCCTCGTCTCGCGCGGCTGCCCCCGTCCCGTCGATCAGCGTGGCATTGGCGATGGCGAGATCGCCTTTCTGAGCCATGGCCGGCGGCACCCGCACCAGCACCGTGACCGCGACGAAGACTCCCATTATTTGAATCCTGACGCGTCTCATGGTGGTCTCCTTGCGGTATTGAGCGTTTCCCGTTCCTTCGTCGCCTAACGCCCGGCATCAGCGGCCGCGCACCCGGTGCGCTAGCCTACCCACCGTTTCCGCGACCGTCAACTCTGCTCGAGGTCTTTGCCGTCGAGGGCGGCGTTGACGAGTTTGTCGGCGAGGGCGTTCTGGGCGCGCGGGATGTGTTCGACATGGAAGTCGTGGAAGCCGGAGATGAGCATGCGCACGTCGTCGTAGCGGCCGAGGAGGTCGGGGTGTTTGACTTTGTAGCGGCCCTGCAGTTGACGGACGACGAGTTCACTGTCGAGGCGAAGCGTCACACCGCCCGCACCGAGTTCCTGGCACAACTCGAGCGCCAGGCGAACGCCTTCGTATTCGGCGACGTTGTTGGTCGCCTTGCCGATGGTGCGCGCGCGACGCAGCAACTCGTCGCCCGCCACATCGGTGACGATTGCCGCGCACGCAGCCTTCCCCGGATTGCCGCGCGAACCGCCGTCGGCGTACGCGATCAGATTGAGTCCTCTGGACGGCTTCCGCGCGGGCGCTTTTTGCTTCGCGAGCGCGGCGAGTTCTTTTCCGAATGTTTTGGTGATGCGGTCGAGTTCGGCCGCACCCACGCCGGCTTCCGCCGCGGCGACCGCGAGTGTCTTCCCTTCGAGAAGCTTCTTCAGGATAGCGGCGAGGCGAGACGCCAGCGCGGGATCAACTTGCATAGTGAACGAGGATCCGACCGCAGTTCGGGCACGTAATGAACTGATCGCTCTTTCGCACCTCGACCGCGAGTTGTGGCGGGAGCTGCTGGCCACACACGCCGCAGTGGTCGTTATCGACGCGCGTCACCGCGCGGTCGCGGAAATGTTCTTCGACCCGCTCGTAGCGTTTGAGCAAGGGCGCGCTGATCTCGGAGAGGATCTTCGGCTTTTCGGCGGCCAGGCGTTCGGCCTCGGCGGCGAGTTCTTTCCGACGGGCCTCGAGTACCGACCGTTCCGCCGTCCGCCGCGCGCGCTCCGCGGCCAGGGTTTCGGTCGCGACCGCCGCTTTTTTTTCGGCCTGCTCGATCTCGTCCATCAGGATCAGAATGCGCTCTTCCTCGGCGCCGATCTGCGACTCGAGGGTCGAGATCTCCTTGAGCATCGCGGTGTACTCGTCGTTGGTCTTGACCAGCGACTGCTGTCCCTTGCTCTTGCGCAGGTGGTCTTCGTGCTCGCGCAGCCGGCGCTCGGTGTCGCGCTTCGACTGGATCAGCGCGTCGAGCGCCGCCTTCGCGGCGTTGCCACGCGCCTCGAGGTCGGCCAGGGCCTTGTCGATCACGGCGATTTCCTGCGGGATCTTCTGGAGCTCAACATGGTCGGCATGGAGGGACTCCTCGATCCGGGCCACCGAGACGAAGAGGCTGATGTCACGACGAAGGTCGGTCATGGGTAGACTGGCAGATTAGCGCCCCACGTCCTCCGCGTCAACCCGCGGAAAACACGGAAGCCCGCTCCGAAGAGCGGGCTTCCCGGGCTTGGTGGGCCCACTAGGATTTGAACCTAGGCGCGACCGGTTATGCATCCCACTTCGCTTTCGCCGCCCCTTTCGGGTTCGTGGTCTGGACTATCCCTTCACCCGTGTACGTGTGCCTGCCGTCTAGTCTCTAACGCGCCGGCTGCTCTAACCCCTGAGCTATGGGCCCTCGCGCGCGAAGGGTAGCACAGCCCAGCGCGCGTCGGCTCATATGATCTCCGTGTAGCCCTTGAATTTCCGCGCCCGGCTGGGGTGCCGAAGCTTCCGCAGCGCCTTGGCCTCGATCTGGCGGACGCGCTCGCGCGTCACCTTGAAGATCGTGCCGACCTCCTCGAGCGTGCGCGGCGTGCCGTCGCCCAGGCCGAAGCGCAGGCGGATGACCTTCTCCTCGCGCCGCGTCAGCGTGGTGAGCACGCGGTTGAGCTGGTCCCGCAGCATCGCGTGCGCCGCCGACTGCGCCGGCGACGCGGCCCTCGCGTCCTCGATGAAGTCGCCGAGGTTGGAGTCCTCGTCCTCGCCGATGGGGCGGTCGAGCGAGACCGGCTCCATGCTCGGCCTTCATCACGCCCTTGACCTTCTCCAGCGGCATGTCCAAGCAGCTTGGCGATCTCCTCGGGCGAGGGGTCGCGGCCGAGCTCCTGCACGAGCTGGCGCTGGGCCCGCGTCACCTTGTTGATGGCCTCGATCATGTGCACCGGCACGCGGATCGTGCGCGCCTGGTCGGCGATCGCGCGCGTGATGGCCTGGCGGATCCACCAGGTGGCGTAGGTGGAGAACTTGTAGCCCTTGCGGTAGTCGAACTTCTCGACCGCGCGCATCAGCCCGCTGTTGCCCTCCTGGATCAGGTCCAGGAATTCCAGGCCGCGGTTCGTGTAGCGCTTGGCGATCGAGATCACCAGGCGCACGTTGGCCTCGATCATTTCTTTCTTGGCGCGCATGACCTGCGTTTCGCCGCGACGGATGCTCTCGACCACCTTGTCGAGCTCGCCGCTGTCGAGATTCTCTTCCTTCTCAATGACGCGGATCTCGGCGCGCAGCGCCCGCATCTTGCGCTCGAAGTCTTCGAGCATCTCGAGCGACCACGTCCCCTTGCCGTCGACCTTGACACTCCGGCGGCGCGACGCCGCCTTGAGCTTCTTCACGTGGCCGACGATGTCGTCGTACGACAGCCCGACGAAGTCTTCGTATTCGCCCAGCTTGGATTCGTAATCCTTCAGCCGGTCGCGCGTCGCCCGGATGTTCTCGACGATGCGTTCGAGCTGTTTCGGGTTGAGCTGCAGCTTGACGTACTCTTCGAACAGCTTGGCCTGGCGCAACTCGAGCGAGCGCTCCAGCGTGGGACGCTTGGACGCGTTCTTCTTGAGCTTGATCTTCTTCTGGAGTTCGACGATTTCCTTGCGCAGCGCCGCGATCTTCTTGACCGGACGGAAACGCGCCTGGCGCTCCTTCTTGCCCGTATAGGACGGCGCCAGTCCGCCGGTCTCGACCTGGACGACTTCGTCGAGACGCATGTCGCCTTTTTCGACGACGCGGGCGAGGCGCTGGAGTTCGCGGATCGGTGAGTCGAGCGAGAACACGGCCTTGGCGATCAGGATCTGACCGGCTTCGATGCGTTTGGCGATTTCGACTTCGCCCTCGCGGTCGAGCAGCGGCACCTTGCCCATCTCGCGCAGATACATGCGGACGGGGTCGTCGTAGCGGATCACCGCTTTGACGTCTTCCTCGGCCTTCTGCTCTTCTTTCTCCTCGCGACGCTTGCGCGCTTCGATCTTCAAACGCGCCTTCTCGGGCGAGTCGAAGTAGTCGATCTTCTCCTCGCTCAGGCGGTCGTAGAGGACCACGATGTCCTCGGGAGAAAAGTCGTCGCCCACCAGACCTTCGATCTCGTGGTTCAGAACGAACCCTTTCTCTTCCGCGATTCGGCGGATATCGTCGAGGACGTAGTCGAACCGATCGGGCGTGGTCGTCGCCGCCGCCGTCGCACTCGAAGCCGAACCCGAACGTGCCGCACCGCGGCTCTTACTACTGCTTTTTGGTTTCGTCATAGTTCATCCAGCGCTTGCCTCAGGCGCTTAAAATACTCGGCCACCGCGATGGTCTCTTCGCTTTCCGCCGGGAGGTTGAGAAGCCTTTCACGTAGCGACTCCAACTCATCCTCGATCCGGCGCTTCTTCAACTCTCGTATGTGATCCTTCAGAAGGGTGTCGACATTACCGGGAGGGATGGAAACCAGCGAGATCTCCCTGGAGAAGCCTTCGAGACCGGCTTCCTCAGCCCGACGTTGGAAATCGCGACCCCTCAAATCAATATGGGCCTCCCGTGCTGAGTCAAGCACTTTGTAGAACTTACGGTTAGCCTCGTCCGAGAAATCTTCGACATCGAGGGAATCCAGCGTGTCCAGTGCCGACGGGGTGCCCTCCAGAACCAGCCGGAGCACCAGCCGCTCCAGCGATCGCCGGGTTTCTCCGGCCCGGCCAGTCCCCGCTTTCGACCCGTCACGCCCACCCCCGTCGGTCACTCCGCCGGACGGGCGGAGGAGTCGGCGTAAGCCCGAAGGCTCGACCCCGACGACGCGCGCCAGCTCTCCGACGAGTACATCGGCGCGGAGCGGATCGTCGGTTTGAGCAATCGCCGACACGATACGTCTGATTATTTCTTCACGTTCGCGTGCCGTCGGCTGCCGACGATGAATATTATAGTCAAGGTATTCGAAATATTCCAACGGACGGGCCAAAAGTTCCTCAAATTCCTGTTTCGGTAGTGACTTAGCCGCCGAATCCGGGTCCTGACCCTCGGGCATTCGGACGATCCCGACCTCGACACCTTCCGCCATCAAGAGTGCCCCCGAGATCATGGCGGCGTTCTCGCCGGCCGCGTCTCCGTCGGGCATCAATACGACCCGGCGCGTCAGCCGCCGTACGCGGGCGGCGTGATCGCGCGTCAGCGCGGTGCCGCAGGTCGCGATCGCGTTCTCGACGCCGACCAGGTGCAGGCGGATCAAATCGGTATACCCCTCGACGATGACGGCGTGCCGCGCCGACCGGATCGGGTCGCGCGCCCGATCGAGCCCGTAGAACGTCCGACGCTTGAGGAAGATCGCGCTCTCCGCCGAGTTGATGTACTTGGGCTCGGCGTCTCCCAGGGTCCGGGCGCCGAATCCCACCACGCGACTCCCCGGTTGAATGATCGGAAAAACGACCCGGTCGCGAAAGTAATCGTAGTACCCCTCGCGGGTGTCGCGCGCCGAGATGAGTCTCAATTTGAGCAGAATGTCGCGCGGGATACCGCGCGTTCGCGCTTCCGTGACGAGTGCATCTCCCGAACCCGGTGCATAGCCCAGGCCGAACCGCGTCCAGGCCTCTCGCGGAATGTCGCGCCCCGAGAGGTAACGTCGCGCCCGGTCGGCGGCGGGTGAATTGACCAGCATGCGGTGGTAGAAGTGCGCAACCACACGATTCACTTCATAGAGGGCATCGTTCTCCGAACGTTCGTCAGGCGCGACTTTGGTTTCGATCTCGATCCCGGCGCGCTGCGCGAGCTCACGAACCGCTTCGGGGAAGCTCACGCCGTCCATCTCCATCAGGAACTGGAAGACGTTCCCGCCCTTGCCGCATCCGAAACAGTGATAGATCTGTCGTTCCGGACTGACCACGAAACTCGGCGTCCGCTCTGAATGAAACGGGCACAGCGCCTTGAAGTTGGTACCGGCGCGCTTGAGTTCGACGTACTGTCCGACGATTTCCGCCACGTCGGAGCGGTCGCGCACCTGGTCGATGATGTGCTGCGGGATCTGCATGGCTAGCGGAGCGTCACGAACGACACGCCCACCCCTCCTTCCATGGGACCGCCGTAGCGAATCGACGACACCCGCGGGTCCTTCGAAAATACCTCGCGAAGCCCGCGTGCCAGAATTCCCTCGCCGCGGCCGTGCACGATCTTCACTTCCTCGAGACCCGTCAGCACCGCGCGGTCGATGAACTTGCCGATGCGATCGAGCGCCTCCTCGCGGTCGAGGCCGCGCACGTGGAGTTCCATTTCGCCCACGGGCTCGTAGTCCACGGCGACGGGCGGCGGCGGCGGCATCGCGCCCCCGCGCTCGGGAGCGGCCGCGTAGAGCGCACCCAGTTTGGCGCGCACGCGCTTGCCGCCGATGTCCACGGTCGCGTCCTTGCGGACGATCGACACGACGACGCCGGCGGGACGCCCCGTCGGACTCAACGACACGCGGTCGCCGACGGCCACCGACGCCAGCGGTGCGACGCCGGTCTGCGCGTCGCGCGCACGCTCCCGCACCCTGTCGGTGATCGTATCCAGCCGACGACGGCTCTCGCGAACCGTGTCGCGGTCGGCCGCGCGCTCGCGGAGCTTCTTCACGATCTCTTCGATGTCCCGGCGCGCCTGCGCAACGACGTCTTCGGCTTCGCGCGTGGCGCGTCGTTGTGCCTCCTTGCGCGTGAGCGTGTATTCCTTCTCCTTGGCTTCCGCCGACGCGGACAGGTCGCGCGCCTTCGCGCGCTCGGCTTCGAGCGCCTCGCGTTCGCGCACCAGCGCGAGGTGGCTCGCCTCGAGACGCGCCAGCGCCGACTCCAGCCGGAACGCCTCGCCGCCCAGGATCGATTCCGCGCGCGCGACGATCGACGTGTCGAATCCGCTCCGCCGCGCCGTGTCGATCCCGCGACTGCGCCCGGCGATTCCCTGCAAGAGCCGGTACAGCGGACGCGATTCTCCGTCTTCGAACGCCATGGACGCGTTGGCGACGCCCGGCGTTTCCAGCGCGAACGTCTTGATGCGGCCATAGTGCGTCGTCGCGATCACCGCTGCGTGCGACTTCAAGAGCCGCTCGAGCGTGGCGATCGCGATCGCGGCACCCTCGTCCGGGTCGGTGCCGTCGCCGATTTCGTCGATCAGACACAGCGACCGCGCGTCGGCGTCGCGCGCCATCTCCCCCAGATGTTTGAGGTGCGACGTGAAGGTGGACAGCGACGACTCCAGCGACTGCTCGTCGCCGATATCGACGAAGATGCGCTCGAAGATCGGCAGTTCCGTTCCATGGGCGCACGGGAGCGGCAATCCGCACTGCAGCATCAGCGCAAACAGACCGACGGTCTTGAGGGTGACGGTCTTTCCGCCGGCATTCGGCCCGGTGATCACCAGCAGGCGCGCGTCCGGTTCCAGGGAGAAATCGAGCGGCACGAGTTCGGCGAGCGCACCCGCGCGCTCGAGTGCAAGCGTGAGCAGCGGATGACGCGCGCGCACCAGGTGCACGCGCCCGGTCGCCGACAGGTCCGGCGTGATACACCCGAAGCGCTCCGAGAACGCGGCGCGCGCGCGAATCGCATCCAGCCGCTCCACGACGTCGGCGTTGGCGGCGATCTCCGGCACGACTTTGCGCACACGGTCCGAGAGCGCGCGCAGGATGCGATCGATTTCCTCGACCTCGTCGGCGAGCCGCGTCTCGAGTTCGTTGTTCAGATCGAGCAGCGAGAGCGGCTCGACGTAGAGTGACCCGCCCGTCTGCGACGCGCCGTGGACGAGCCCCGTTCCCTTGCGCACCCGCGTGCGCGGGACGACGAGGACGTGGCGCCCGCCCATCACGGTAGCGTGCGCGTCCGCGCCGAATTCGTTCACCATTTTGTCGGCGCGTTCGCGAAGGCTTGCGCGCGCCGAACGGATGTCGCGCCGAATCGACTTCAGCGCCGGCGTGGCGTCGTCCCGAACCGTGCCGTCCGCGTCGAGCGCGCGGTCGATCTCCTTGACCAGGTCGTCGTGCGGCACGGTGTCGGCCGCGATGGCGGCCAGACGCGCGTACGCGTCCGCACGGTCGGAAACGCCGCGGCGCAACTGCGACACCGCGCGTTCGCCGTCACCGACGCGGCGGAGCACGTCGCCGGCGGCGCGTTCGCCCGCGGCGATGCGGTCCAGCGCCGCGCGATAGCTCGTGTCCGGGATGGCGATGTCCCCGGACTCCTCGCGCATGCGCCGATACTCGTCGACCTCGCCCAGCGACTCGGCGATCGCGGATGCGTCGGCGGACGGCCTTGCCGCCAGCACGACGGCGCGCGCGCCGTCGTTGACGCATGACGCGCCGACGAGGTCCAGAACGTCGTGCAATCCCAGCACGCGCGCGGCGTGGTCGAATGCGAAGGAGGTAGTCTGGGTCATGGTGAATTCGCGCGCACCGGGTGGTCCCCCGAACGTCGCGGTCCCGGCGGCGGGCCGGTCAGACGCAATCGGTCGAGCGGGGCCCCGGCGCAATCGCGACATGCCCCCGTTCCCGCGGAAACACGGAATCGAACAGCCACCCGGCCACGGGCTGGACGGTCGTGAACACCGACGAGCGATCGAGACTCGCGCGGGTTTGTCCGGAGATCGGCAACTCGATGACGACCGTGGCCAGGACGCTCGCTAGGAGGATGGTGGCCAGGAGTCCCACCACCGCCCCGCCCACGCGGTCGATCCACCCGAAGAACGACGTATGAATCATTCGCTGCGCTGAAATCGCGACGAAGTGAAACGCGATCAGCCCACCGACGAAGACGAGGAGGAAGCCGAGCACCAGCGCGGGCGCGTGAGCGATCGCGATCACGCGCGACAGCATCGTCGCGAGCCAGCTCGAGATCACCGCCGCGACGAAGAACGACACCACCAGTCCGACGAGCTCGATCATCTGCCGCGCGAACCCTTTGAACGCACCGGTAATCGCGCCGATGGCCAGCATGCCGATCAACACGATATTGACGACCGTCGTCTCCTCCATGGCTCCATCATCCCATCATCTCGCGCACCAGGGCGGACACGAGTTTCCCGTCGGCCTGACCGCCGATGTCCGCCATGACCGACTTCATCACCATTCCAAAGGCCTGCGGACCCGTCGCGGTGCCCGCGGCTTCGACGTGTTTCTTGATCACGGCCCTCACCTCTTCCTCGGTGAGTTGCCGGGGGAGATAGGACACGGTGATGTCGTATTCCTGCTGCTCGCGACTCGCGATCTCCTCGCGCCCGCCGGCTCGCGCCGCTTCCATGGCTTCCTTGCGCTTCTTCGCGTACCCCGTGAGAACCTTGCGCTCGGAGACCTCATCGAGATCCTTCCCCTGGGCGATGCGCTCGTTCTTCAGCTCGGACAGGAGCATGCGCACGACACTCAGGCGGAGTTTCTCTCCCGCCTTCATGGCCGTCTTCATGTCTTCGGTCAATTTCTCGGTAATCATTGTTAACCCCTTCGCATTCTATGAGATAGCGAACCAGGTGTCAAACTCGACGCGCCCTCATCCGCCGGCGCCGCGCGCGTGCGCGACGAAGGCGGCCAGGACCACGGCGGCCGTTCCCGCCCGCAGGCGATAGTCGGACACCGACACCGGGTGTGCGCCGGCCGCCCGCAATGCCGCCTGTTCCGCGGCCGAGAATCCGGCTTCGGGACCCACCACGACCAGGACGTTACCCGACACCGGCACCGTGGTCACCGCCGGGCCGTCGCCGTCCCCGACCAGAACCGCCGCATACTCCGACGCACGCCGCGCGAGCGACGCCACCGACACCGGCTCGTGCACGACCGGGAGCCAGCCGCGGCCCGACTGCTTCATCGCCGCGATCGCGACGCGTTCGACGCGCGCCGACGCGGCCGGCGACCACGAACGAACGTGGCAGGTCTCTCCCAGAACGGGAATCAGATCCGTGATCCCGACTTCGACGCACTGCGCCACGGCGGCGTCCATCTGCGGGCGCGGCAGCAACGACAACCCGATCGCCAGTCGCGTGGCCGGTTCGGCCTCGGAAACGATCGCCGTCACGTGTGCCGTGGTGCTCGTCTTCTCCGAGCGCTCAATCGTGGCGACCACGACCAGGCCGCGGCCGTTGGTCGCCTGAATGGCCTCCCCGGCCGTGAGGCGCAGGACCGTCCGCAGATGACGGTGCTCGTCGCCGGCGATGTCAAACGTCGCATCCCCGGTGCAGAGCCCCGGAACGTAAAAGGAAAAGCGATGGGCGGTCATCGGTCGGCGTCGCGGGAAACCCTGGGGTCGGTCGCGCATCAATCGAGCTTCGGCGCGCGACCGGCGAGAGACTTCTCGAGCTCCTTGAGGAGTTCCTCTTCCTTCTTCGACACCTTGTCGGGAACCCACGCGACGACGCGCACCAGCTGGTCGCCCCGCCCGTGCCCGTTCAACCGGATGATTCCCTTCCCCTTCATGCGGAGGATCTTGTGCGACGGCGTTCCCGGCGGCACGCGGAGCGCGACGCGACCGTCGAGCGTCGGCACTTCGAGTTTGGCGCCGAGTGCGAGCTGCGTATACGTCAGCGGAACGTCGATCAGCACGTCGTCCCCGTGGCGAACGAAACGCGAGTCCTCCTGCTCTTCGATGATGACGAAGAGATCGCCGGGACGACCGTTGCGACCGGCTTCATCCCCACCCCCGCGGACGGTGACGTAATTGCCGGAGGAGACGCCGGGCGGAATCTTGACGGTGATCGTTTCCGAGCCTCGCACGACGCCCTCGCCGTTGCACTCGCGACACTTGTCCTTGACGATCGTCCCCTCGCCGTCGCAGTTGCTGCACTCGACGACATTAATGAATTGTCCGAGGATCGTGCGCTGAACCTGCTTGATCTGACCGGTGCCCTGACATACCTCGCACGTGCGCGCCGCCGAACCGTCGCGGGCGCCGCTTCCGTGGCAGGTCGCACACTTGACCTGCTTGGTAATCTTGATTTGCTTCTCGGCGCCTTTGGCGATCTCCGCGAGCGTCAACTTGACGCGGACCTGAAGGTCGCGCCCCTTGCGCGCGCGCGCGCCGCCCCCGCCGGCCGATTCGAAGCCGCCGAAGCCGCCGAATTCGCGCATAAACGCGCGCAGCGCGTCGGAGAGGTCGAAGCCTTCGAACCCGCCGAACCCGCCCGCGCCGCCGACGTCCTGCCCGGCGGCGCCGCGCCCCAGGCCCGCATGACCGAACTGGTCGTAGGCGCGGCGCTTTTCCTCGTCGGAAAGGACCTCGTAGGCCTCGGTTGCTTCTTTGAACTTTTCCTCGGCGTCCTTGTTGCCGGGGTTCTTGTCCGGATGGAACTGAAACGCGAGCTTCCGATAGGCCTTCTTGATCTCGTCCTTGCCGGCCCCCCGCTCGACGCCCAGAATCTGGTAGTAATCGCGTTTGGTCATCGTCGTGGAATATAGCCCACCGTCAAGTTGGCCGACCAGCGAAAAGCCCCCAAACGACGCGCGCCCGGGAGCGGTCCCGGGCGCGGAGGCGCGTGCGTGCAAATCCGAAGAGTCCTGGTCGGTTAGACGTCCCGCGGATCCGGCGCGCTGTACATGAGTTCGGCGAAGCGGTGCATGATCGACTGGAGTTTGCCCGTCGCGTCGCGCACGGCCTGGATGTCGCGGGGCTGCGCGCGCTGCGCCGCCCGCACTTCGTCCATCGCGGCGCGAATCTCCGCGAGGTCCGCCTCGGAGAAGCGTTCGGCGAAGTCCCGGAGCGTCTGCTCGGTCGAGTACATCAGGATGTCCGCCTGGTTGACGGCCTCCTGAACCTCGCGCTTGATCATGTCGTCGGCCGCGTGCTGCTCGGCATCCTCGACCATGCGCTTGATCTCGCTCTCCGACAGCCCGCTCGCCACCTTGATCGCGATCTGCTGCTGACGTCCGGTCCCGAGGTCCTTGGCCGACACGTTGACGATGCCGTTCGCGTCGATGTCGAACGTGACTTCGATCTGCGGCACGCCGCGCGGCGCGGGCGGCAGGCCCACCAGGTCGAATCGTCCCAGCGTGCGATTGTCCTTCGACAGCTCGCGCTCGCCCTGCATCACGTGCACGCTCACCGCGGGCTGGTTATCCGACGCCGTCGAGAATATCTGCGTCTTGCGCGTCGGGATGGTCGTGTTGCGCGGGAGCAGCTTGGTCATGACACCGCCCAGCGTTTCGATACCGAGCGACAGCGGTGTCACGTCGAGCAGGATGACTTCCTCGACCTGTCCCGTCAGCACGCCGCCCTGAATGGCCGCGCCCTTGGCGACGACCTCGTCCGGATCGACGCCACGCTGCGGATCTTGATTGAAGAACTTCTTCACCGCTTCGCGGACGGCCGGCATACGCGTCGAACCGCCGACGAGAATCACCTTCTCGATCTGGGTGGTCGCGATGCCGGCGTCGTGGAGTGCGGTGCGACAGGGCTCGATGGTCTTCTTGATCAGGGGCTCGACCAGGTTCTCCAGCTTCGCGCGCGTCAGCTGCAGTTCGAGGTGCCGCGGCCCGTTGTCGTCGGCGGCCAGGAACGGAAGATTGATTGTCGTTTCGAGCGTCGTCGAGAGTTCGCACTTGGCCTTCTCCGACGCGTCGCGAACGCGCTGCATCGCCATCTTGTCCTGCTTGATGTCGATGCCGCATTCCTTCTCGAACTCGCCGCACACCCAGTCCATCACGATGCGGTCGAAGTCGTCGCCGCCGAGGTGCGTGTCACCGGAGGTCGACTTCACCTGGAAGACGCCGTCGGACAGTTCGAGGATCGAGATATCGAAGGTACCGCCGCCGAGGTCGTACACCGCAACGACGCCGGTCTTCTGCTTGTCGAGTCCATACGCCAGCGCGGCTGCCGTGGGCTCGTTGATGATGCGAAGGACGTCGAGTCCCGCGATACGGCCGGCGTCCTTGGTGGCCTGGCGCTGCGCGTCGTTGAAGTACGCGGGCACCGTGATGACGGCCTTATCGACCGTCTCGCCGAGGAACTCTTCCGCCGTGCGCTTGAGCGTCTGCAGGATCATCGCCGAGATCTCTTCGGGCCGGTACGTCTGATCCTTGACGTGCAGCAGCGATTCCCCGTTCGGGCCCGCCTGGACCACGTACGATGCGCGCTCCGCTTCTACCTTGACCTCTTCGAAGCGCGCGCCCATGAAGCGCTTGACGGAGTAGATCGTCTGCGTCGGGTTGGTGATCGCCTGCCGTTTGGCGATATGACCGACGAGGCGCTCGCCGTTTTTCGCGAACGCGACTACCGACGGTGTCGTGCGCAGCCCCTCCGGGGTCGTGACAACCGTGGGCTCGCCATCCTGAATGAAAGAGATGCACGAGTTCGTGGTTCCGAGATCGATCCCGATGACCTTGGACATCAGCCGCTCCTTGGCGTCGTCGTGACGGGCCCCGCACGAGCCGCGCCGGCCTTGGCATCCGCTGGGGGACGCCGGCACGGCGGGCCGTGCAAACCCTTGCAATTCAAAACGGTCTCGTCGCTACTTTGCAACGATGACCCGGGCGGGCCGGATGACAACTCCGTCGAGGGAGTAGCCCTTTTCGACGACCTCCGCCACCTGGCCGGATGGGACCTCGGTGGTTTCGATCTGCCCGATCGCCATATGGCGAACCGGGTCGAAGGGCTGGTGGTGGGCTTCGAGCTCGACGACCCCCAGCTTCGTGAGGGAGGCCAGCAAGTTATTGTAAATCAGACGGATACCTCTAACGAACTCGCTGTCGTCGGTCCCGTCCACCACCGCAAAGGCCCGCTCGAAGTCGTCCAGAGAACTCAGTACTTCGAGGATGACTTCGGTTCTGGACTGCTGTTTAAGCAATTCCCATTCCTTCGTGGATCGCTTGCGGTAGTTTTCAAATTCGGCCGCTGCCCGGAGCCAGCGGTCCTTGTAATCGGTGGCCTGGGCTTCGAGTTCCGTCCGGGCCTTCTCGAGAGCGGTCTTCTCCTTGGAAAGCTGGGCAATCGCCGTGTTCTTCTTCTGGAACCGGTCGAGGATCTCGCGACGGGAGAACTTGCTGCGGCCGCGCTCGGGCGAACCGGCCTCGTCGGCCCGCAGGTCGTCACCGGCCCCACCCGGGGCGTCCGCCGAATCCTCGGTTACCTCGGATGCCGGATCGACCGGAGCCGGATTGTCGGCGTCGATGTCATAGAGACGCGCGTTGACCGGGCCGTTGTCCTCGGCGTCCGCGTCGACGTCAATCGGGTTTGTGCGATGCTTGTCCTTCACCGGTATCTCCCACGGTTGAAAGTTATTGAAAGAACTCTTCGCCGATGGCGCGCAACTCGCGCGACATCGATCCGACGAGCGACAGTGCGCGGTCATACCGCATCCGCGTCGGGCCGATGATTCCCAGGACACCGCGGGCCGCGCCCATGCGGTATCCCGACGTCACGACGCTGAACGGTCTCAAGGACTCGTCGCCGTGCTCGGACCCGATGGTCACGGCGGTCCGGTCCAGGGGTCGATTCGCGAGAATCGACGTCAGGTAGTCGCGGTCGTGCAGAATCTGGAGCAGGAGTTGAAGGGTCCGGGGGTCCGAAAGCTCCTGCTGATCGAGCATGCGACTGCGCGTTTCAAAACACAACTCGATCGCCGGAGGCCCGGAAAAAATTTCCTCTCCGTGCATGACGATCTCGCGGATGATGATTCCTTCGTCGGTGACGTTGTCGCGCACCGATTCCGACAGAATACGCCGGGCGTCGTCGAGCGTCCGGTCTCCGACCAGCCGGTTGAGCAGTGCCTCCGCCCCGGCGGCGCTCTCCGGTGGCAAGTCGCGGTCCAACCGGAGCGTGACCGTGCGCTCATATTCGGGAACGAAGTTCCACGCCGTCAACAGGCGCCCGCCGTCCAGCCGAAACAGCTTCACCGCGCGCACGCGACTCTCGGCGACGATGACGCCGTAGACCACGGCCACGTGCCGCGACAAGGCACCCAGCACCTGCGAGGCGTGCAGCATGACCACGTTGATGTCGCTCGAATCAGCGCGCAGCTCCTCGCGCATCCGCGGCAGGTTCTGCGCCGCGACCCGCACAGACTCCGACTGCAACTCGTCTACGTAGACGCGATAGCCGTCGTCGGTCGGAATTCGGCCCGACGACACGTGCGCCTTCAGCAGATAGCCATCGCGCTCGAGCACGACCATGCGGTTGCGAATCGTCGCCGTGCTCAGGTCGAAACGCCCCGCTTCGCGCACTCGCTGCGAGCTCACGGGGACACCGTCGCCGACGTAGACGTCGATGATCGTCCGCAGAATATCTCGATCTTTCTCGATCAGCATGTCATCCGTTGTGTGTCCGGCACCAGCCGGAGCACAATGTCGTTCAGTACCAGAAACCCTCGGGCGGTCAGCCGCAGCCGGCCTCCGTCGATAACGGCAAGAGACTCGCCGACGATCTCGTCGACCGCGGCCGGCGGGAGACTCGCGATCGCCATTCCTCGGTCGGTGCGAAGCGCCAGCATTGCCCGCTCGATCGGGCCGTCCCCGCCGGTATCGTGGACGCGACCCTGCAGGTGCGCCTCTCCTCGCCGCGCGATGTAAGCATCGAGCGACGGCAGGTTCCAGAATCGCTTGCCCGCGATCGACGAGTGCGCCGCGGGACCCACGCCCAGATAGTCCCCGTTGTCCCAGTAGACGCGGTTGTGCGCCGATTCGAATCCCGGACGGGCGAAGTTCGACACCTCGTAGTGCCGATATCCCCGGGCGTCCAGCGTCTCGCACACGCCTAAGTATTCATCAGCGACGCGGTCCGGGTCAACCGCCCGGAAGAAGCGCTCGACCTCGTGCGACATGTCCCCGCCGGGCTCGAGCCCGTACACGGACAGGTGCCGGGGAGCGAATTCGACGAGCCGGTGAATCGTCTCGCGGAGATCGAGGGGTGCGGTCTTCGGTACGCCCAGCAGGACGTCGAAACTCACGTTGTCGAATACGCGCCGGACCGTCTCGATCGCGCGCACGTTGGTGTCCGGGTCGCAGCGCTTGAGGACCTTCTGGCCGACCGGGTGCATCGACTGGATACCGAGGCTCACGCGATTGACACCGAGGCTATCGAGGAAGCGAACGAGATCGCCGGTCACGTCCTCGGGATTGGCCTCGACGGTAAATTCCTTCGGACCGGCTGCCCCGAAATGCGGCGACAACGCGGCCATGATCCGGCGCCACGAGTCGTTGCCGAGAACCGTGGGCGTCCCGCCGCCGACGAACACGGTGCGGAACGCGACGTCGTCGCCGATCGTGGCGACGGCCGTCGCGATTTCATCGACCAGCGCGTCGACGAACGCGACCTCACGATCGCGCGCCGAGGGCACGTGATAGAACGAGCAGTACGAACACCGCCGCGTGCAGAAGGGGACGTGAATGTAGAGCGATATCGGCTGCATACGGGCACCTCGATGGTGCGCACTGCAACGACGGACGTACTACGTTGCAGTTGTGCGGAACGGCGACGCGGACTTAGCGGATCACGTCGCCGATGCGCGAGAAACGAATCGAGTGCGCCCTCGGGTTCCACGAGAAGTAGATGAACATCGCCTTGCCCATGATCAGCTTCTTGTCGAGCGGACCCCAGGCACGGCTGTCCGCGCTGTTGTCGCGATTGTCGCCCATCATGAAGATGTGCCCCGCCGGTACCTTGAACGGGCCGAAGTGCCGCTCCGGCCGGGATCCGAAGACGTACTTGGTGAAGTTCTCCTCCTGTAGGACACCGTCGACGTAGAGGTGGTTGTCGACCAGCTCCACCGTCTGCCCCTCGAGCGCGACGCAGCGCTTGATGTAGTCCACCTTAGTGTCACCCGGGTATTTGAAGATGATGATGTCGCCGACTTTGGGCTCACGAACCGCCGGGAGTCGAACGTCGACGAACGGAAGTTTGGGACCGTAGATCAGCTTGTTGGCGAACAGAAAGTCGCCCACGAGCAACGTGTCCTCCATGGATTCGGAGGGAATCCGAAACGCCTGAACGAAGAACGTGCGCACGAACAGCGCGAGCCCCACGGCCAGCACGATGATTTCGGTATACTCTCGAACTACTGATTTTTTTCGTTTCGTTGCCATTGGTTAGCTCGTCCGTTCCACTTTGAGAACCGCCAGGAACGCCTCCTGGGGGATTTCCACCTTGCCGACCATCTTCATACGGCGCTTGCCCTCTTTCTGTTTCTCGAGAAGCTTGCGCTTGCGGGTAATGTCACCCCCGTAGCACTTCGCCGTGACGTTCTTGCGGAGTGCCTTCACGTTGGTTCGGGAGATCACCTTGCTGCCCACGCAGGCCTGAATGGCCACCTCGTAGAGCTGCCGCGGGATCACTTCCTTGAGCTTAGACGCGAGGTCGCGCCCCATGTTATACGAATTTTCCCGGTGAACGATCATCGAGAGTGCATCCACCGGATCGCCGTTGATCGCGATATCCAGCCTGACCACGCCACTCTCGCGATGCCCGATGTAGTCGTAGTCGAGGCTCGCGTAGCCCCGGCTCAGACTCTTCAGCTTATCATAGTAGTCGATCAGAATCTCGGCCAGAGGCATCTCATACCGCAGGATGGCCCGGTCCCGGGTCACGTACTCCATCCCGAGATATATACCCCGCCGCTCCTGGTTCAGCGTCATGATCGGACCCACGAATTCCGTCGGGGTCACGATCTCGACCTTCACGAACGGCTCGCGCACGTGCTCGATCTTGCCCTCGGCCGGGAACAGCGCCGGGTTGTCGACGACGAGCTCGTCGCCGTTCTTCTCGCGTACGATGTACTCCACGTTGGGCATCGTGGTGATGAGGTTCAGGTTGTACTCCCGCTCGAGGCGCTCCTGGATGACCTCCATGTGGAGCAGGCCCAGGAATCCGCAGCGGAATCCGAATCCGAGCGCCACCGAGGTTTCCGGGTCGAACATGAACGAGGAGTCGTTCAAGCGCAGCTTGTCCAGCGCGTCGCGGAGTTCTTCGTAGTCCTCGGCGTCCACGGGATAGAGCCCGCTGAACACCATTGGCTTGACGTCGTGATAGCCCGGCAGCGCTCCGTCGCACGGGTTCGCGTCCAGCGTGATGGTGTCGCCGACCTTGGTGTCGTGGATGTCCTTGATGCCGGTGACGACGTAGCCCACTTCGCCCGCCTCCAGTACCGGCGCGGGCACCATCGCCATCCGGAAATATCCGACGTCCATGACCTCGAACGTCTTCCCGTTGGACCACATGCGGACGACGTCGCCCTTGCGCACGCGGCCCTGCTTGATGCGCACGTAGATGACCGAGCCCTTGTATGTGTCGTAGAACGAGTCGAACACCAGGCCCTGCAGACGTCCCTCGCGATCGCCCGACGGCGCGGGGATGCGCGCAACCACGGCTTCGAGCAGGTCCCCGATACCGGTGCCTTCGCGCGCGCTGACCTTGACGATCTCGTCGGGGTCGGAACCCATGAGGTCGTGGATCTCCTGCACGACTTCGTCGATGCGCGCGGCCGCCAGATCGATCTTATTGATGACGGGCAAGAGCTCGAGCCCGTTGTCGACGGCGAGGTACACGTTCGAGACCGTCTGCGCCTGAATTCCCTGCACCGCGTCCACGACGAGGATCGCGCCCTCGCATGCCGCAAGACTCCGCGACACCTCGTAGGTGAAATCCACGTGACCCGGCGTGTCGATCAGGTCGAACAGATAGTCGATGCCGTCTTTCGCGCGATAGACCATGCGGATCGGATGGCTCTTGATGGTGATGCCGCGTTCGCGCTCGAGGTCCATCGTATCGAGCACCTGCGCGCGCATCTCCTTGCCCACGACGGTGCCGGTGTGTTCGAGCAGCCGGTCGGCGAGGGTCGACTTGCCGTGGTCGATGTGCGCGATGATGCAGAAATTACGAATGCGGTCCTGGGGAAACGTCATGGTGCCTTTTTCAGGGAGAGACCGATCCCCACGGTGAGATAGCTCACGGGCTTTCCGCCGGAGGACGGCACGACCGCATCGGGCGGGGGCGGCGGCGTGTACTCCCGGACGTCATACAGGTGGGCGTCGATCCAGGAGTCGATCAGACCCAGCATCCACACGGCCCCGGACCACCACAGATAGGTGCGGGCGTTCTCCTTATAGAAGGAGGCGTACGCGTCCGCGTTGCGGTAGTCGACCGATCCGGGTACGAAGCCGTCGCGTTCGACCACGGAGGCCTGATAGTACTTCCAGTTGAGGATCATGTTTCCCATGTAGTAAGACGCAAACCCCAGCATCACACCCACTTTGAGGCGGCGGCCATTGTACGTCTGGCCGAGGCCGGGGAAAAGCGCCGAACACAGCATCGCCATCTGCGGGTTCTTCTTGCGCTCCCACGTCGTCCGCCCCGGGACCTCGTCCGAACCCATGCGCGTGAGGACCTCTTTGACCTCCGCCGGGTTATAGATCGTCTGACCCTTGAGCGTTCCCGGGACTCCCAGCGAATCCGAGATCGAAAACGCGCGCAACGAGTCGGGGTGGACGGAGCCGGCCGTACGCGCGTCCATCGAATCCGGTACAGCGACGGCCGTCGTGTCGGCGGCCACAGTCGAATCCGGAGCGGCCACCTGTGCCGCGCACAGCCGCGCGCCCAGGAGCGCGGCGATCATCCAGACGACGATGGACGGGGTACGCAACTGCACTCGTTCAATCTTCCGGGGACGCTTCCGGCCGTCACTCTCGCATTCCTGCGCCGCGAATGGGTGGCGGGAATGTGTGGGAATCGAACCCACCTCGGACGGCATCGCCCGACTGAGGGATTTGAAGTCCCCGAGGTCCACCAGGGCCCATCCATTCCCGAGGTGTTCGTCTTCTCTGGCCCACGAAACGCGACATGCCCTTTCGGGCATGTAGGCGCGAGAAATATAGCAGGTTCCGGCCCGGGGCCCAACCTGCGTTCTTGGGGGCCGGCCGGGCGCGCGAGCGGTGCGGATCTGGCTGCGGGGGGAGGATTCGAACCTCCGATATCCGCATTAACAGTGCGGCGTTGTGCCACTCAACTACCCCGCAGCGTGAGGCAGGGGTGCGACACGCCGACGGTAGCACGTTTCGGACCGAGGTCGCTACTCGCTGAGATGGAACGTGGCGGTGCGGTCCACGCGGCGCGATGAGACGTTGTCTTCGACGGAGACGTCGAGCTGGTAGTCCCCTGCCCACAGGTTCACCGTATTGACGAGCACGTGCACGACGTCCTGTGACCCGTAGGCGGTGAAGTTGAACCGCGACACCACGGTGGTGGGGTCCTCCCCGTGGCTCACGAGCGACGCGAAGAATCCTTTCGGCCTCGGCGTCTGCGGGCTGATCGAGTACTCCACGGTGTAGCGACGCAGCCCGTCGGAACCGGCCGCAAGATTGTAGACCTCGAAATACAGCGGCACTTTCGCGCCGGTGCGGTAGCGCGCCGACGGGTGCGGGACCACTTCCAGCGCGCCGCGATTGAACGCGGAGTTCTCCCGCACCGGTCCGATCCGCGATGCGAGGCACACGTCGCTCATCGCGATCGGCTGCTCGAAGTCCCAGCACGTCAGTTCCTGGCGGTACGACGTGAAACGTTTCGTGGACTCGTCCTGGACCGTGATCCCGACGTGGTAAAAATCGGGCGGCAGCGCGAATGAAATCTGCGACACCACCGTGCACGTCGTATCGGCCGCGGTGTGCACGGTGGGCACGACGGTGGCCTGCGACAGCCGCCGCAATTCCTTCCACGACGTGTCCCAGATGACCGCCGTTGTGACGTACTTGCGTGTCGCCGTGGTATCGAACTTCTGGGACATGTCCGCGGAGTATTCGGCGTTGACGTCGACGCGATCCACCGCGTCGCCGCCCCGGAACGACAACGCCTGCGAATGCACCGGAACGCGCACGTTCTTGAAGTCGAACGAAAACGCGGCCGGAGTCTCCGCCATCACGTCGTGGAAGCGGAACAGCTTCTTCTCAAAATCGTCTCCCTCCGTCTCGTTGTTGAAACTGCCGAGCCCGGGCGCCTGGTAATACGAGTTTTCGACGGTCATGAAATCCATGTGCAGATCCTGGAGCCATACGCTCGGCATGACGCGCCGATCGCTGCGAGGCCGGACGTCAGGCGGCAGGTTCACCTTCTCGAGATAATACCGATAGTTGCCGCTTCCGTTCACATCCTCGAAGAGGACGTACATGTCGAACTGGGCGTAGTACCAGAGTTGCTGCCGCGCGGTGAATCCATTGACCGGATCGACGTCCGGAGCGATGGCCTGCGCACCCGTCGGCGGGCCGTAGCGAATGAACACCTCGCCGCGCTGGTCCCAGCCCGGCCACACGGGGATGTGAAAGGCGCTGATGGCGACGTCCACGCGGCGGTCGTACTCGGTGCGGGCTTCGTTTTCCGGCGTGGTTACGATGGGGTCGAGATCCGCCCAGTACTTGTCGATCCAGATCCGGCATGAGGTCTCTCGCGGGTCGGCAAGAAGCTGAGCGAGTTCGTCGGGAGTCAGTCGGTAGCGCAGCGCGGCGATCTCCTGCCGCAGTTCAGCCGGAAACGACTTCGTGCGTAGCTGGACGTCACCGTCGGTCAGCGGGCGTTGGTGCGCGACGCTCGGACGGGACGCACAGACGACGAGACCCGAGAGCAGGAGCAGAATCGCGAGTGTGGACTTCGTGGCTATCCCCCCATCCAGGTTGCCGGAGGAGATAACACGGTGGGGGTGGCGCGGACCCCAGGTCCGCAGCGGCGCCGGCAACAATCTAAAGGTATACGGGTGTTGCTCCGCCGTCCACACCGATTCGATGAACGACTACGAAAACAGCGGTCAGGCGGTCGCCTGAGGTCGGCGCATCGCGATGACTTCGATCTCGACCAGCGCGTTCATCGGTAGCCCCGCGACCGCGACCGTGGATCGCGCGGGCGGTTCGGTGTGGAAGAACTCGCCGTACGCCTCGTTGACCGACTTGAAGTCGCCCATGTTGGCGAGGAAGATTGTCGTCTTGACCACATGATCGGACGTCAGGCCCGCGGCGGTCAGAATGGCGCGGATGTTCTTCAGCGCCTGGGTCGCCTGCTCGGCCGCCGTCTTCCCCGTGATCGTACCCGCTTCGGGATCGATTCCAATCTGGCCGGAGAGGAACACGAAGTCGCCGGCGCGCATCGCCTGGCTGTACGGCCCGATGGGATTGGGCGCATGGACGGAATGGAGAGGCGATTTCATGCTCACGACTTCCTCCTTCAGTAATGCGTTCGCGCGGGAATCCGACGTCGCGGCCGAGTGTACCACGATCGCCCCGGCCCCGAGAATGCGTTACTCGACCGTCACGCTCTTGGCGAGATTGCGCGGCTGGTCGACGTCGCACCCGCGCAGCACCGCGATGTGGTAGGCCAGCAGCTGCAGCGGAATCACCGCCAGCAGCGGCGTACAGCAAGTCCGTGTCGCGCGGAATCGTGATGACGTGGTCGCTCATCGCCGCGATCTCGTCGTCCCCCTCGGTGCAGATCACGATGATGCTGCCCGTGCGCGCGCCTTCACCTCCTGCATGTTGCCGAGGATCTTCTTGTAGCTGCTGTCGCTGCGGGCAGATCACCACCACCGGCATGTCCGGGTCGATCAGCGCGATCGGGCCGTGCTTCATCTCGGCCGCGGGGTAGCCCTCGGCGTGGATGTAGCTGATCTCCTTGAGCTTCAGCGCACCCTCGAGCGCGATCGGGAAGTTGTCGCCGCGGCCGAGGTACAGGAAGTTGCGTGTCCTTGCAGTACGCCTGGGCGATCTCCAGGATCTCGTCGTCGGGTCGAGGATCGCGCTGACCTGCGATCGGGATGTTCTGCTGGTGTTCGACTGCACCTGGCCATGCCGCGCTCTGGACATCGACGTGGCGGCCGGCCGAGCAGCAACGCGAGCAGGACAGGATCGGTCACCTGGCTGGTGAACGCCTTGGTCGAGGCGACGCCGATCTCCGGACCGGCGTGGATGTACACGCCGCCGTCGGATCTCGCGGGCGATCGTCGAGCCCACGACGTTGGTGATGCCCAGCACCTTGCGCGCCCGCGCCGGCTTCGCCTCGCGCATGGCCTCGAGCGTGTCGATGGTCTCGCCGCTCTGGCTGATCGCGAGCACAGCGTGCCCGGCTCGATGATCGGGTGACGGTAGCGGAACTCCGACGCGTACTCGACCTCCACCGGGATGCGGGCGTACTCCTCGATGCATGTACTCGCCGATCAGTCCGGCGTGGAAGCGTGCCGCAGGCCAGGATGATGATGCGGCGGATGTTGCGCAGCTCCCAGTCGGTCAGGCTGCAGGCCGCCCAGCTTGACGTCGCCCGTCGCCGGCAGGCATGCGCCCGCGGAAGCGCGTCGCTGATCGTCTCGGGCTGCTCGTGGATCTCCTTGAGCATGAAGTGGCGGAAGCCGCCCTTCTGGATCTTCTCGAGGTCCCAGGTGATCTCCTGGATCTCCTTGTTGATGTCGACGTTGTCGATCGTCTGTGGTCATGCAGCCGTCGGGGGTCAGCACCGTGACCATCTCGCCGTCGTCCAGGTAGATGACCTGTCTGCGTGTGCTCGAGGATCGCCGCGACGTCGCTCGCCAGAAAGTTGCTCGCCGCTCGCCGACGCCGACCATCAGCGGCGAGCCGTTGCGCACGCCGACGATCTTGTCCGGCTCGCGCTTGCTGATCACGGCGATGCCGTACGTTCCCTCGAGCTTCAATCGCTCTTGCGCACGGCCTCTTCCAGGCTCTGCCCGCCGTGTAAAACTTCTCGATCAGGTGGGCCAGCACCTCGGTGTCGGTCTCCGAGGTGAACGTGTGGCCCTTCCTTGAGCAGCGCTGCTTGAGCGCCGCGTAGTTCTCGATGATCCCGTTGTGGACCACCGCGATCTCGCCGGTGCAGTCGACGTGCGGGTGCGCGTTCTCGGTGTTGGGTTCGCCGTGGGTCGCCCAGCGCGTGTGCGCGATTCCCGCAGTCGCCTTCCAGGGGCGACCGTTCACGAGGTTCTCGAGCTCGACGATCTTGCCCTTTCTTCTCGATCTGGAGCGCCCCGTTCTCAGGATCGCCACGCCCGCGCTGTCGTACCCGCGGTACTCGAGGCGCTTGAGTCCTTCGAGCAGGATGGGCATCGCGGGGTTGTTACCGATGTACCCGATGATTCCGCACATGGGTGTTTCCTCCGATATCCGGTCGTCGGCTGCGTATTTTCACCACGAGGCGTCGAGCGCACGCCGCGCGATGGATTGAAGCGATCTTACGCGTCCGGCGTCCGGACCTTCCACGATCACGCGGACAATGCCCTCGGTGTTCGACACGCGGAGGTGGATCCAGCCATCCGCAAATGTCGCCTTCACACCGTCTTGGGCGTCGAGTGTAACAGGATTGTCGAGCCGCAGCGCATCCGAAATCCGGCCCGGCGAGAACGTCCCCTGGAGCGCCACTTTGGCTTTGGTGATGGTCAGCGGCGGATAGCGGCGGACGGCCTCGTCCAGGGTCAGGTTCCGATCGGCTAAAAACTGCAATATCAATGCCATGCCCAGCATAGCGTCGCGCCCGGGGTGGAGTGCGGGCAGGATGACGCCGCCATTGCCCTCGCCCCCGATGACCGCTTTCTCGCGGAGCATCCGGTCGACGACGTGGGCCTCGCCCACCGGTGTGCGCATCACCGGCACGCCGTGCGACGCCGCCACGTGGTCGATCCACGCGGACGTCGACAGATTCACCACCACCGGTCCCTTGTGTCGCGAGAGCACGTGATCGGCGGCAAGGGCCAGCGTGTACTCCTCGCTGATCGCTTCGCCGCTTCCGGTGACGAGTGCCAACCGGTCGGCATCGGGATCGGTCGCAAATCCAACGTCCGCGCCGGACTGGCGCACCGCGTCGGCGAGGTCGGTCAGATTCTCGGGACGCGGTTCCGGATCGCGATAGAAATTCCCGTCGGACGCACAGTTGAGCGGGATCATCCGCACACCGAGTGCCTCCAGAAGCTGCGGCGCGATCACGCTGCCCGCGCCGTTGATGCAGTCCAGGACCGCCGTGAACGTGCGCGAACGGATCTTTTCCGCATCGATGACGTCGAGTGCGAGGATCGCATCGATGTGTTCGGTCGCGGCGCCTTCGTACTCTTCGATCTGCCCCGTGCTCTTGCCGTCCGCAAACGAAAACGCGCCGGCCATGTACGCCGCGTGGAGTTTGTCGCCCGCGTCTTTGGGAATGAAGATGCCGCGATGATCGAGAAACTTGAGCGCATTCCACTCGATCGGGTTATGACTCGCCGTCACGATGATGCCGCCGACCGCGTCGGTGCGTTCGGTGACCAATTCGACGGTCGGGGTCGTCGCAACGCCCAGGTGAATCGCGTCGCGGCCCGACGCCGTAACGGCACCGATCACCGAGTATGCCAGCGACTCGCCGCTCGGGCGCGTATCGCGTCCGACGACGATCGGGCCCGGCGGAAGCACCGACGCATACGCGAGTGTCAGGCGCGTGACGACGTCGGCATCGATCGTCTTTCCGACGATCCCGCGCGCTCCGGCGACGCTGAACAGGAGATGATTGGACATGGTTGACCGCACGGAGGGCCGCTTGACCGCGGCACGGCGCCCGCACCGACGGAATATAGGCCCGAGGCCACGGGGCGTCCACCGGCAAAAAGGCGGCGCGTTTGATCAGTGCTGCGTCTTGAACGACCAGATCGGCCCGGGTGTGGTGCCGTTGGCGTCGTGGGTCACGATCTGCCAGTAGTAGGTGGTGTTCTTGGCGAGCGAGGTCAGAGACCACGAGGTCTCGGACGTGGTGCCCTGCAGCTCGGCGGCACCCGGTTTCGGGTTGGTGCCGAAGTACACGTCGAAGGTCGCCGTTAACGGCGGGCACTGGCTCCCTCCGGCCCATTGCAGTTTCTTCAGGTCCACGTGGACATTCCCCTTGCCGTCCTGGGGATTCGGACTCGACGCGGCCAGCGGCGGCGCCACGCAACCGACCTCGGTGACGAAGCTCCACACCGTGCTCGATGTCGAGCCGTTGGCGTCGGTCGCCACGATCTTCCAGTAGTAGGTCGTGCCGTAGGCCAGCGTCCCCGGGTTGTAGCTCTTCGCACTCACGCCACTCTGGACCAGCGGCGGCGACGCCGCCGTCCCGAAGTAGACGTTGTAGGTCGCCGTCAGTCCGTTGCACTGGCTCGTGCCGCCACTCCAGGAGAGACCCGCGTTCACCGCGACGCCGGTGGCCATATTGGACGGCGACGGGCTCGACGGCGCCGTCGGCCTAGTCGTGCACGGCTCGGCACCCGTCGCGAAGCGCCACACCACGCTCGACGTCGAGCCGTTGGCGTCGACCGCCACGATCTTCCAGTAGTACGTCGTGCTGTAGGCCAGCGTCCCCGGGTCGTAGCTTTTCACACTCACGCCACTCTGGACCAGCGGCGGCGACGCCGCCGTCCCGAAGTAGACGTTGTAGGTCGCCGTCAGTCCCGCGCACTGGCTCGTGCCGTCGCTCCACGAGAGACCCGCGTTCACCGCGACGCCGGTGGCCATATTGGACGGCGACGGGCTCGACGGCGCCGTCGGCCTGGTCGTGCACGGCTCGGCACCCGTCGCGAAGCGCCACACCACGCTCGACGTCGAGCCGTTGGCGTCGACCGCCACGATCTTCCAGTAGTACGTCGTGCTGTAGGCCAGCGTCCCCGGGTCGTAGCTTTTCACACTCACGCCACTCTGGACCAGCGGCGGCGACGCCGCCGTCCCGAAGTAGACGTTGTAGGTCGCCGTCAGTCCCGCGCACTGGCTCGTGCCGTCGCTCCACGAGAGACCCGCGTTCACCGCGACGCCGGTGGCCGTATTGGACGGCGACGGGCTCGACGGCGCCGTCGGCCTGGTCGTGCACGGCTCGGCACCCGTCGCGAAGCTCCACACGGGACCGGCCGTCGTTCCACCCACGTCCTTCGCGACAACGCTCCAGTAATAAGTGGTGCCATTTTCGAGCGGGCCCGGATCCCACGTCTTCTCGATCCCGTTGTCGTGATCGAACTGGGGCGGCGACGTTTTTCCGAAGTACACGTCGTAGGTCACAGCCACGTCCGGACAATCGCTGTCGCCTCCGCCCCACCCCAGGATCGCGGCGATGGCCACATCCGTCGCCGCGTCGCCAGGTGTCGGATTGGAAGGCACCGTGGGCGGCTGGCCGCACGCGGCGCCATCGCGTCGCGCGTGCACATCAATCGACCACGAGCCCCCGTTGGACGTCACGGCGATGGTCCCGGTGTTGTTGCCCACACCCATGAGCAACCGGTCGACCTTCACAGTGTGCGTGTTCTCCTGTCCCTCGCCGCAGTCCCCCGAGGGCGGGTGCACGCTCAGCCAGGGCGCATCGGACTGGAATTTGTACTGGAGCGTCGTGACTCCGGCTGTGATGAACCGGTCGGTCGCGCTGTTGCGCACGGTGATGGAGATGACGTCCGTGTCGGCACCGAAATCGAGGGACTTCGTCGACACATCGAGGTGGGCGTCACGCTTCCAGCAGCTCACGCCGGTGAGCGCCAGAGCCAGCCCGAGAACGAGCAGGCGCTGCGAGAAGTTGACAGTCGTTGTGCGCCTGCCGAATATGGAGAAACTCTCCGACAAACCAGATGCCTCGGATCGATTCGGAACGCTTTATTGTACCACAGGTTTACTGCGTGGTGAACTTTTACCGGGGGGCATCAATGCCCGGGTGCGCCGGCACCCGTTGAATCGGGCGCCGCCACCGCCGGCTCGCTCTCGTGCAGCGTCCGGCGCCGGAGTCCCTCCTCACGCTCGGCAACGGTGTAACAGCGCCCGAGTTCGGTGTAGAAGAGCACCTCGGTCGACAGGTCGTCCGCCGACGGCGCGGCGGCGGGGGGAACGAACACCACATCCAGATCCGGACTCTCCAGCACCAGGCGCACGGCACTCCCCTGTCCCAGCGCGGAATAAATGTTCCGCCAGTTCGCGGCGTATTTCGGATAGGGGTACGCCAGGATGAGGCGCCCACCCTTGCCTTTCTTCGCGGACTTGATCAAAAGGTCGTGACACATGCGCTCGGCGAGCACGGCACGGCGAAGCACGAAGCTCCTCGGCAACTGCATCGACTCGCTGATCATCGCGTGGACGTTCTTGCGCAGTGCCACCGTCGAGCCCGCAACGCCGATGATCAACGCGACGACAAGAGCCAGATCGAGTTGTCGGCGCGCCGGCGCCGCGATGGCGGCGCGAATTCCATCCAGCGCGGACGCCAGCAGGAACCACGCCCCGATCGCGGGGACGTAGAGGTGAAACGAGTGGGTGTGATCCTTCGTGAACGCAACCGGGGCGAGCAGCAGAAGGAACGCCCCCACGCCGAAAGCGAGGTCGCGGAACGTCCCCCGCACCAGATGCACGGCCGCAAGCGCGAACCAGACACCGTGTGACACCGTCAGCCCGGTCGGCAATCCGTACGCGGGAAACACCAGCCAGAGAGAGAACGCAAGTCCGGTATACGTGCGCAAATTGTCGAACACGTTCTTCCCGAGGTGCATCGCGTACGGCCCGCTGTCCGGCATGCCCTTGCCCGCGAACATGAACAGCGCGTACGCGACGAGAATCCCCAGCGGCACGCGCAGCGGGCCCCACGCGGCGGCAACGGCCGCACGCAGTCCCCGTCGCGACCACTGCCACAACAGAAGCACCAGCGGTGCGGCGAGCGTCTGTTCGTAGCTCGTCAGCGCGAGCAGATACATGACCGTCGCGAGCGCCCGGGTCCGGCGTCCCCCGTCCCCGAGCGCGTCGATTCCGAATATCAAGGTCAGCAGAAGAAAGATGTTCGAGATCAGCTGCTGCACGCACGAGATCCACCCCACCGCTTCCATGTAGCCCACATTGACCGCGAACAGCACCGCGACCAGCCGGCTCACGAGTGTCGACAGGCCCATGCGGCGCAGCAGGACGCCCACCAGGATCGCGTTCACAGCGTGCAGCAATATCGAGAGCACGTGATACGGAACGGGATGGAGGCCCAGCACCGGCCACGTCAGAAGGAAATAGAGACCCTTGGTGAGCGGACGAAACTGCCCGGGATGCATCGAGAAGAACGGCCCCATCGCCGCGGCGATCCCGTGGTTCGCGCGATCGAGAAATACGAAATCGTCCTGGGCGAAGTAGTACGTCGCGAGCGGCCAGAAGCAGGCGATCGCGAGCACCACGATCAACGCGTCGAACACGACCGGCGGAATCGTGCGCGAGCGTTTTTGCGCGGGCTGCGCGGGTTTCTGTCTCTTCGCTTTCTTGGCCAATGTCGACCGGTCGTGGATGGAGGATCGCCCGCGCTCGCGCGCGGTGGGTGGAGTATAGGCCGCGCGACGCCGATTTCGCCACCGCGAAAGCCCTGTATGTATCCACCGTGCGCCAGGACGTTTTCGGCTATAATGGAGCGCGTCGTTTCGATCGCATTTTGGTCATCACGGAAAGGGACTCCCCATGCTTACTCATCGGCCTCGGTTGTTCGACCGTCGTGTGCTTTTTGCGCTGGTCCTGTCGGTCGCGGTCGGAGCGGTCTCGCTCGCGCGGGCGGCGGTGGTCACCTATACCGCATTTCTCGACGGCGTCAGCGAGTCGCCGCCCAACGCGTCTCCGGGTGTCGGATCGGCGACCGTGGAGATCGACGCCGTGGCGCACACCATGCACGTGATGGTCAACTTCAGCGGACTGATCGGCACCACGACGGCGTCCCACATTCACGGACCCACGGCGATTGCCGGAACCGGAACCGCGGGTGTCGCAACGACGACGCCGACGTTCACGAACTTTCCGCTGGGCGTCACCTCCGGGACCTACGACTGGACGTACGACATGACTGCGGCGTCGAGCTACAACCCGTCGTTCGTCACGGCCAACGGCGGGACCACTGCGAGCGCGGAGGCCGCGCTGTTCCAGGCAATGGCCGACGGCAAGGCGTACCTCAACATCCATTCTTCGTTCGCCCCCGGCGGAGAAATCCGCGGTTTTCTGACGCTCGGCAACCCGAACCCGACCAGCCAGTCGACCTGGGGACGGGTCAAGGCGCTCTACCGCTAGGTCTGTGAGCGGCGAACCGACCGACACGCGACGCGCGAGATTCGCGGGGGACGACGCCGTCGCGCTGGTTGTCCTCGTCGTGGCATCGGCGATTCTCGCCGCGCCGATGCTGGCCGGCGGCGCGCGCACCTACATGGACAACCCGGCCCACCTCACCGAGGTGGACAGCATCGCGCGCGCAATGGGCGGCCGCGGCGTCTGGGGGTGGTGCGACGACGCCTTCTGCGGATTTCCCCTGGTAGCGGTGCAGTCGCCGCTCTGGTACTCGCTGCTCGGATTGCTGACGTTCGTTCATCTGGGTCCGCTCGTTCCCTACACGCTGGTCGCGTGGCTCGGATTCGTCGCGCCGTCGCTCGCGCTCTTTGCCGTCGCGCGACGATCGCTGTCGGCGCGGAGTGCTGGCGCTCTCTCGTTCCTGCTGTTGATTCAACGGCCGGCGCTCGTCGGATTCGAATCCGCGCTCGCCGGCATGTGGACGTGGCATCTCGGGCTGGCCGGTGTCATTCTGCTCGTGGGCGCGTTGTCGGGACCGACGGGCGGGCGACGTCGCGCCGCGCGAATCGCGGCGCTCGTGGGCGTCATCGGACTCACGCACCTGATGGCGCTGGTCGCCGCCGCGGTGCTGTTCGTCGGACACACCCTGCTGCGCGCGGCGAGCCGTCGCTGGCGGGAGCTTGCAGGCGACGCCGCGGCGGGCGTTCTGGGGCTCGCGGCGTCGAGCGCGTTCTGGCTCGTATTCGTGCTCGGCGCGGACGGATGGGGCACATTGCGACAGGATCTCGCGCCGGGCGCGCTGGCGAAATTGCTCCTCTTGCCGGTCGACGTGGCGCGGCAGGTCGTCGAACGCCGTCTCTATTATAGTGACGCCATTCCTATGATCGCCGTCGTCCTTTTGGGCGTAATCGGCTCGATCATCTGCGTCGCGCGTCGAACCCGACGGGGGTCGGTCGACGCGGTCGCCACCCGCGGCGCGTTGCTCGCGATCACGCTCGCCGCTCTCCTCGTGCTCGCTTCGGCGCATTCCCGAGCCGCTGCTCGGTCCGCTGAGCTGGCGATTCGTGCACGTGGTTCGGATCGGGCTGGCGCTCGCGGCGCTGCCGGCAATGGTCGCGATCGAGTCGCGCGTCCGACCGGCTCGCGCGTGGCAGGCGACGCTGGTCGCGGGAGCGCTCGCATCGTGCGTGTGGTGGCAGCTCCCGCTTCGCGAACGAATCCCGTCACCGGCGTCGGTCGATATCAAAAACGTGGACGTATTGTGGCAGTGGCTGAACGAGCACCCGGTGCACGGAGGCCGGGTGGTACTCCAGGACACCTTCGACGCCGGCGCACCGGATCCGCTGGCGTGGTCTCACGTGCTCGCACGCACGCCCACCCGGACCGGCAGCGCCATCGTCGGCGCGTGGTACGGCGGCGTCCCGTTTCCCACGTTCGCGTGGACGCAGAGCGAGTTCGGCGGACTGCTTGGCGTGGCGGGAAGTCGACTGGGCGATCGCGCGCTCATGAACCGCGTCGTCGACCGAATGCACGACGCGAACGCACCCCTGCTCGTCGTCAGCAATCCGGACGCGGCGCGGCTCGTCGCGCGGGACGACGATCTGACGCTCGTACGCCGCGTGGGACGTTTCACCGTCTTCGAAGTGCGCCGGCTCGCGCCGTCATGGGTGACGCCACTTTCGGGGGATGGTTCGGTGACCATGCGACCGTGCGACAGCGGGCGCATCCGTTTCGAGACTGAAGCCGAAAAGGCGGGGTCAAGCGTCGTCGTCCACGTCGCGTGGCATCGCTTCTGGAAGTTGCGCGGCGCCCCGGGAGCGCGTGTCGAACGCGACAGCGGCGGCTTGATCGAAATCAAGAACCTCCCCGCGGGAAGGACCATTTGCGATCTCACCTGGACGCCGCCGCGGTCGCCCTACATCATCAGTGCGATCGCGTTCGTGTTGATCGTCGCGATCGCTCCGGGTTTCCGCCGGCGTAACGCCGACGACGCCTGATCTATCCCTGCCCCATCTGTCCCTGCAACGCCTGGAGCGTCTGCACGGCGTCGTCGATCTCGCGCGCGAGCCCATCCATGATGCTCTTGAGTCCCTGCACTTCGCTCCGCATGCTGCCGGTGTCCGACGCGGTTTCGTCGTTCAGCATCTTCTTGTATTGCTGGAGGCTCATCTTGATTTCGCCCGCCATCGCGGCCGTCGCGTCGCTCATGCGCTGCATGACGAGGATCTCGCCGCGATCGGCGCCTTCGTGGAGCGTCGCGAGGTTGGCGAACGACTTCGAGAGCGCCTGCGACTGCTGCACGAGCACCGTCATGCGCTGAATCGCGGAATCGATCGGCGCGGTGTTCGGAACGGTGTCGATGTCATCCTCGCCGCCCGGTTGACCCGGCTGGTCGGCGGCCGTCTTCGGGGTCGGATACGGTTGCTCGATCGGTTGCTTCCCCTTCTTGGGTGCTTCCTGCGTATTTCCTGGCCTGGCGAAGAACCCACCCGCAACTGCGAGCGCGAAAAATACCAGGATTGCGAACGACATTCTTGCTCTCACGACATCATGCCTCCTGAAAAACAAGCGGCCACTTCACCGGGCGTGTAAACCGGGATCGTACCATGCCGCCGGAAAAGGGGAAAGACGCGAGGGAGTCCCTCCCATCGTCACCGCGCTGATTGCCAACGCCTGCGTCTGGGTCGGAATCGTCACCCTGCGTCGCTCGCGCCTTTCGGCCATGCGCTGGTTTCAGCGCGATCCGGCGCGAAGAGGGCGCGCCGTAGGACAGCCTGCCTGGATCACGTTAGCGCGCGATGACCATCTTGCGCGCGATCGCGGCGCCATTCGCGGTCACCTTGCAGAAGTACACGCCGCTCGCCAGTGCGCGTCCGTTCTCATCCAGGCCGTCGAAGGCGACGCGTTGCCAACCCGCCGGGCGCTCCGAGAGATCGAATTGCCGGACCAGCCGGCCCGCGACGTCGTATACGGCGATGTGCATGCGCGACGCACTCGGCAACCCGATCTCGAACTCGGTCGACCCCGAAAACGGATTCGGGCGGTTGGCGAGCAGGGTGAGCGTCGCGATCGACGGCGTGCCCCCGACGCCCGTCGGAGCGTCGACGGCGGCCTCGTTGGACGCGCCGCTCTGATTGTCGTGCACGTCGTTCGCCGTGACGATGTAATACAGCGCGCCGGCCGGCGCGTTGGTGTCGACCATCACGGTGTCGCTCGCGGATGAAAGGAAATTCCCGGGAACCGGGGTCACGCCGGACGACGACTGCCGGTAAACCGAGTAATCGCGAAGGTCCGGCGCGACACTCGCGCGCCAGGTCAGGTGCACGTCGGAGCCCACGCGCTGCGCCGTCAACAACAGCGGCGCTGCGGGCGCCAGGTTGTCGACCGAGTGCGCGCTCACCGCATCGGACGCCCAGAACACGAACTGATTCGCCGTGTGTGCCAGCACCTGGAAGTAGTTGGTCGCCGGACCCGCGCCGCTCGAGTCCGCGGTCGTGGCGACCGTGAAGCGATAACCGGCGAAGTACTGCGCGTTCTGCGATCCCATCCACTCCCAGTAATAGTTCGTCGTCGTCGTGCGCTCCACGCGGAATGCGGGACCGGTGAAGTCCGGACCGACATCGGACGCGTCGACCAAAAGCGACGGATTGGCGGCGATCATGCTGGCGGCCGCTACCGGATCGGTCGCGCGCCAGACGGAGTAGTACGTGATGAACTGCTGCCCGGGAATGTCGTGGTCGCTCGCGAGGTAGTTGAGCTTCACCTTGCCGCCCTGATCGCCGGGCACATCGCCGACCGATGTGATCACCGGCGGCTGGTATCCCCAGTAGCCGTCGGCGGCAACGCGCTCTGCGTAGATGTCGCGCGGGCTCGCGCCGCGCAAATCGGTCCACACGACGATCCCCGCGCCCGCCCCGTCTGAAACGACCAGCGGATATTCCTGATCGCCGCCGGCGACGGAGACCCATGTTCCGCCGCTTGGCCACAACCATGCTCCATTTGCGTCGATCCGCTGCGCGAAGATGTCATAGGTGGCGTCGACTCCCATGAAGGCAATGATTGCTCCCCCGCTACCATCCGGGGCGATGCTGGCATACGCGGCTCCCTGGATCGAGACGTTGAGGCCGTCGGGCAGCCACTGTGCGGTCCCCGCGCCGTTCATTCGCTGCGCGTACACGTACGCACCGCCGACGCTGCGCGTGTCCGACCACGCGATGAACGCGCCGCCAGCGCCGTCGGTGGCGATGACCGGGAGCAGTTGGGTCTGCACGGCCGTGCAGACCGCGACGCCGTTGGCCGACCACAGAGGGACGCCGGATCCATCGGTGCGCTGCGCATAGATGTCGCCATTGCCGTTGCGCGAGTCGTTCCACGCGACGATCGCACCGCCCACACCATCGGACACGATCACCGGACCGAATTGATCGGACGCATTTGCGCACAGCGCCACCCCGTTGGCGGTCCACAGCACCGAACCGCCGGCATCGACCCGGCGGGCGTAGATGTCCCCGTTTCCCCCGGATCGGTAATCGGCCCAGGCAACGATCGCACCGCTCGCACCATCGGACACGATCATCGGATTCGACTGGTTGCCCGTGGCGAGGCAAATGGCCACGCCGTTCTTGGCCCAGACCGCCGCTCCTCCGGAGTCGATCCGCTGCGCGTAGATGTCCGAGCTGAAACCGCCCCTGAAGTCCTCCCACGTGATGATCGCACCGCCGGCGCCGTCGGAAACGATCTTGGGCGGGTTCTGGTCATAGAGCGCCGTGCAGACGCCAACCCCGTTGGATTTCCATACCGGTGTCCCGGCGCCGTTGAGGCGTTGCGCATAGATGTCCGTCGCTCCATTGCGGGTGTCGTGCCACGTGACGATCACACCGCCCGCGCCATCGAGCGCGAGAACGGGAAATCCCTGGTCGGCGGTGGTCGTGACCGCCTGTCCGTCGGGGGTCCACTGCGGGACACCGGCCGCATTCACCCGCTGCACGTAGATGCGGTTGACCCCGCTGCGACCATCGTGCCACGCGATGAATGCCCCTCCGGAGCCGTCGGCGATGATGTCCTCGCCCCACTGATCGTTGGCGGCCGTGCAAATCGGTGCGCCATTGTACGGCCACGCGGCGTGCGCGGCGGGTGCGGCGAAAGAAACGATAGCGACCAGAATCAAGGGCAGGAACGACGGTCTCATTGCAATCTCCCGGGCAGGGTCCGATGACGGACTCATGAACACTCCAGACGCGCGGGGATGTGGCCCGCGAGCGCGTCTCCGAGACCCCGGGGGGGCGACGAAGGCGCGCTACCCGATAGGACGAACGGGGTTCCCTGCCATCACGCGCAAATTTGCGCCTTTCGGGCGGGCACGGAAGGGTCGCAAGCGAACCGGGCGGGGACCGGGTCGTGGGTTTACGACCCACCACCCGGCCCATGCGGCCGGCACACCCGACTCCGGGTTCAGGCCGGTTTGATGTTCTGGTTCATGCGAAACAGATTGTCCGGGTCGTAGCGGCGTTTCACCTGAGCGAGGCGCTGGTAGTTCGTACCGTAGGCCGTTCGAATGCGATCGCGCTCGTCGTCGGTGAGAAAGTTGACGTAGACACCCCCGGTGGCGAACGGCGCCGAGGCGGTAATGAATTCGCGCGTCCAGCCGATGCAGCGCGCGTCATCGGCCCGGTCCTCCCAGCGGCCGTGCACGTTCATCACGAAGCGGGCGTCGCGGTGCGGATAGGCCGTCTCTTCCGGATCCGGCCGCTCGGTCGCTCCACCGAGCGACGCGATGAAGATCTCGCACTGCGGCGACGGCAGTCGGTTGGCGTATTCGACCACGGTGTCGATCAACCCGTCGGACAGCGCGGCGAGGTTGTGCGACTTCCAGTAGTTTCGCGCACCATGCGTGAGCAGCGGGTCGAACGCCTGCTGCCATGCGACGTACGGTTGCACGCCCACGTGCTCGCCGACCGGCGTGCCCATGCGACGCAACGGATCGATGAGCGCCTCTCCCCGCGCCGGGTCTCCCGCGTACATGATCGCGAGCACCGCGACACCGGTCCCGTGGACGCTCGCCGGAAGGAACGGAAGCGGCGGCGCCTTGCGCAGCACCATCCACACCGAGAGATCGTCCGGAGCGCCGGCGATGAACTCGCGGTACTGGCGCATCATCGACTTCGCCTCGGACAGCGGATAGGCGATCAGACCGCTCAACACATTCGGTCCCACCGGGTGCAGCCGGAACTCGAAACGCGTCACGACGCCGAAATTCCCGCTGCCGCCGCGCAGCCCCCAGAACAGGTCTGGATTTTCGGTCGCGCTCGCGCGGACGACGTCGCCGTTGGCGAGGATCACCTCGGCCGACTCGAGGTTGTCGACGGTCATTCCATATTTGCGGCTGAGCCAGCCGAATCCGCCGCCCAGGGTCAACCCGGCGACTCCGGTCGTCGAATTGATGCCGACCGGCGTCGCGAGCCCGTGTTCCTGCGTGGCCGCGTCGAGTTCCGCGAGCGTCGCCCCACCCTCGACGACGACGCGACGCGCAACCGGGTCGACGCGCGCGTTGTTCATCAACGACATGTCGATCACGACGCCGTCGTCGCACATCGCGCTGCCGGCGATGTTGTGTCCGCCCCCGCGGACCGAGAGCGGGAGTCCGCGATCGCGCGCCAAAAGTACCGCGCGGACGACATCCGACGTCGTTGCGCACCGGAGGATGAGCGCGGGATTGCGGTCGATCATTGCGTTCCAGATCTTCCGCGCACTGTCGTACCCCTCGCCACCGGGAAGCAGCACCTCCCCGCGAAAGCCGATTTTCAACGCTTCGACGTGTACCGTCTGCAACTGCCTCATGGGTCTCTCCTTGTCTGGTGTCTCGAGCATTGGCCGGCGGCCGGTCCGTCGGGCGGCCGCATCCCACGACACCAACATGCACGAAATCGCCATCTTGACGCTTTGCCGGGCGTCGGTAAGACTGTGCCGTTCGTCCGGTGCGGGCGCCGTCTCCCGTGGGTGCCCGGCAGGCCGGCGCGTCCTTTGGGGGTCACGATGAGCGGGGATACACTTTCCGATCTGCTGCGCGCGGTCCGGTTACGGGGCGCGCTTTTCTTCCTGGTCGATGGCGCGGACCCATGGGTCGCCGAAACCCCGCCGTCCCAGACGATCATTCCCGCGGTGCTTCCGGGAGTCGACCACCTCATGCCCTTTCACGGTGTCGCCAGCGGGTCGTGCTGGGCGTCGATCGCGGGCGAAGAACCGATCCGCCTGAACGAAGGCGACATCGTTCTGTTCCCACACGGCGATCACCACGTGTTGTCGAGCACGCCAAAGTTGCGCGCGAAGAAGATCGACCCGGGCCTGTACTTCGCTCCGCGGCCGCGTCAACTGCCGTTCGCACTCAGCGTGAACGACCAGGGCGAGACCACCGCGCGACTCGACGGTGGCGGCGACACGCAGACGGCACTCGTGTGCGGCTACCTGGGGTGTGACGCGAAGCCGTTCAACCCGCTGCTCGCGTCGATGCCACGCGTGCTGCGCATGCCAGGGGTCGCCGCCGGCAGCGGCTCGTGGATCGCGAGTTGTCTGCGCGCGCTCGTCGAAGAATCCAACCGCAAGCGGCCCGGAGGCGAAGCCGTGCTCGAGCGCATGAGCGAGATGCTTTTCGTCGAGGTGCTGCGCCGATACGTCGACACGCTGCCTGCCAACCAGACCGGGTGGCTTGCCGGGATGCGGGACGTTGCGGTCGGCCGCGCGCTGGCGCTGATGCACGAGCGGCCGGCGGAACCGTGGACGGTCGAGCGACTGGGAGAGGAAACTGCGATGTCGCGTTCGACGTTGCACGAACGGTTCGTTCACTACATCGGGCAACCGCCGATGCAGTATCTGGCGCAGTGGCGGATGCAACTCGCCGCCGCGTGGTTGCGCGACACCGACGCCAAGGTGATCGAAATCGCGCTCGAGGTCGGTTACGAAAACGAAGCCGCGTTTTCGCGGGCGTTTCGGCGCGCGGTCGGCGAGTCGCCGGCGGCGTGGCGGCGTTCGCGACGCGCCCGGTCGACTGCCCCCGCCGCGCGGCGCGATCCAAACTGACGGCTACTCGACGCGCAGGGCGAGGCAGGTGATGTCGTCGCTCTGGCGGGTCTCCCCCACGAACCGGTCGACGCTGGCGATCAGCGAACGAATCGTCGCCGCCGCGTCTTTCCCCGACAGCAAGCGCAACTCGTCCACCACCCGCGGGTCGCCGAAATCGTGGTCGCCCGCATCCACGGCCTCGACGAGTCCATCCGAGAAAACGAACAGGAGGTCGCCGCTATCCAGCGTGACCGCGCTCGAGTCGTAGTGCGCGTCGGGATCGATGCCGAACGGCAGGCCGCCGTATTCGAGACGTTCCACGCGGCCGTCGGCGCGCCGCAGCACGGGCGGGTTGTGTCCCGCGTTGACGTACCGGAGCGAGCGAGTCGTAAGATCGAGTTCGGCGAGAAAGGCGGTCGTGAAGCGCTGGCCCCCGACACTGCGAGTGCACGCGAACTCGTTGAGCCGCCGCCCGAGCGATAGCGGACCGTCGCAGTCGCGCGCGAGCGCATGCAGACAGGCGTGGAACGACGCCATCAGGAGTGCAGCGGGCACGCTCTTTCCCGCCACGTCGGCGACGACCAGCAGCAACCGCTTCCCTTCGTCGTCCAGAAGGAATGCATCATAATAATCTCCCGACACGGTGTTGGCCGGGCGCGTGGTGAATCCGATGTCGAGGCCGGCGATGTGCGGCGCGTCTTCCGGGACGAGCCAGCGCTGGATCTCGCGAGCGATCTGCAGGTCGCGCTTCATCGTGACCCGGTCCGCGAGTTCGAGTCCGAGCACGACCAACAGCAGCAGGAAGCCGATGCTCCGAAAGTCGAGGTCGATCGCCGTGCCGCGAATCCTGAACTGCCAGTCGCCGAACGCGGCGAACACCAGCGCGATCACGAGGATCACGCGACGCGCGGGCGTCAGTTTCATCGCGATCGCCCAGAACCAGGCGCGCGCGACGCGCATCCCGGTGCTCATCCGCCATTTCTTCCCGAGATCCTCGTCGCCCACCTCTTCGCGGTAGAGCGCAAAGCTGGTGCGGGCCTCGGAGCGGAACTGATCCCAGAGCTCCTGGACCTCGAGCCCGTCCGACAGGCGTTGCCAGAATCGGCCGAGACGTTTCGGCCCGCGCTTGCGGCGGCCGGCGTCGGAGGTGGCGGTTTCGTTGGAGGGGGCGCTGGACACGTCGAATCGTCGTTCCTTATTCCTGCGGATCGCGCATGCCGTTCTGAAGATCGACCATTGCCTGCTGACCGACCTTGATGAGCCCCGTCTGGGGCCGATCGAGGTCGACGACGAGCACAATGAGGGCCGCGAACGCCAGCGCCAGCGGGACCACCGCGACCAGGGCGCGCTTGCGCGCGAGCCCGGTCTGCACTCCCAGCGTGATCATCGTCAACACGGCGATGGCGAACAGCGTCATCCAGATGGTCGCGGGAATTCGATTGCGCAAGCCGGCGGTCACGCGCTTTTCGTGCATGTCGATGACGTCGTTGGTCGCCTGCACCATCAGCGCGGTGTTCGTGCTCGGGGCATCGAGCGCCGCCCGGGAGACCTGACCCCAGAGGAGCGTGTGGATTTCAACCGAGCGCCTGATGCCCGCCTGCACGTCGCCGGTCGTCACGGCCTTCAGGCGGACGTCGACGTATTCCCGCAAGAGGCGCTTCACTTCGGTTCGATATTGCGCGTCCAGCAGGTCCGCGCGCAGGTACGCGGTGCCTATTGCATTGGCTTCGTCGAGAACGGTTGCCTTCCTGAGATCGTTCTGGGACACGGCGATCGAAAACGTCATGGCGAGAACGAAAGCCAGCATGCCCAGCAGGCCGCCGACCATGGGCCCCAGGGACGCAGGGACTTCTTCGACGGTGTGCGTCTGGACGCGCTTGCCAAACTGATATCCGATCTCGCAGGCAACGAGAATCAGCAGAAAGACGCCGGCGTATGTCACGGCGATCGGCAACGATTGCAACATTCCCACGGTCGACCTCTCCTCGTCGGCGGACGGAAGAACCTACGGCGCGGCAAGGATACCCGGAAACAGCTGACGAGGACGAGCAACATCGCGCCGCCCGGCACGGATATCGAGAGATACCACGCGGTGTCCGCGGGGACGGCGAGCCAGATGATCGAATACGCGGGGGGTCCGGTCAGGTCACCGGTGGGAGGACAGGCCCGCGGGCAAGGACCGATCGCCAGCGCCGGCCCCTGCCCCGTGCCCGGTCGATCGGGTGACTACCCGATCAAACGTTCTTCATTGCCTTCTCGACCCCGGACTTCATGTCCTCGAGGTTCATGGCCGGTGTGAGTTCGATCTCAGCATGGAGGTTCATAAAGAACGGCTCCACGGTCGTCGGAATCATGGACGGATCCTTGAGATCGAAGAAGAAAATCGCCGCTCGCTTCCCGCCCTGCGGAAGAAAATAGCTGGCCTCGGGCTTCATCGTCTCCACGAACCGCATCATGGTCTGACCCAGAACACCTTCCTTGATGCTCTTGCTGCCTGTCTCGGCGGGGATGGTAACTTTCAACATCATTCGCATGGCACACCTCTTCCGGGTTGTCAGTGGTTAGGGCCGCGTCAGCCGGTCGCTGTCATGGACCCGCGACATGTATGCAGTTCAACATTCGAGTCGCATAACGGTTCCAGCGGAATCACCGTGATCGAGACGGGCAGGTCCCGAATCCCGTTTCAGAGCACCCTGCCCCGCCGCGGCGTCAGAAACCGTTCGAACTCATCCGGGCGACGAATACGTCGTACGACCCTGCGCTCGTCAGCGTCTTCCCACCAAACGTGGCATCCAGGGTGAAGGATCCGGTCACCACGGCATTTCTCGATCCGTCGACGGCAATGGCGATGCCGGCATCGCCGCCCGCGCCGCCGGCCGCGTGCGCCCACTCGACATGCCCCGAGGCATCGTACCTCGCAACGAAGACGTCGGCCGACCCCGTGCTCGTCAGCGTCGTGGTACCGAACGTGGCACTGCTCAAGAAAGCCCCCGTTACGGACGCACTCCCCGCACGGTCCACCACGACGCTGTAACTCAGGTCATCGCCCGGGCCCCCGGCTGAGCGTACCCACACGAGCGTTCCTGCCGGATCGTACTTCGCAACGAAGACGTCGTCCGCCCCCATGCTCGTGAGCGTCGTCGCGCCAAACACCGCATCGCCGATAAAGTATCCCGTCACCACCACGTTCCCCGACTTGTCGACCCCAATTCCGTGCCCGGTCTCTCCATTCAGGCCGCCAGCGGAGCGTGCCCACAGGAACGTCCCCGCCGCGTCGTATTTGGCAACAAACATGTCCGTGTCGCCGGCGCTCGTGAGCGTCGTCCCCCCGAATATGGCGGTGCCGGAAAAACTCCCGCTCACGACCGCATTCCCCGATCCGTCGACCGCGACGGCTTCGCCGATTTCCTCGCCCGTGCCCCCGGCCGAGTGCGCCCACAGGAGCGTCCCCGCCGCGTCGTACTTCGCAACGAATACATCGTAGGACCCGGCACTCGTGAGTGTCGTCCCCCCGAACGTGGTAATGCCCGAAAAAGCGCCTTCCACCACCACGTTTCCCGACGCGTCGACCGCCACGCCGCGGGCGGCAGTGTTGTTCACCCCGGCTGACGAGCGTACCCACTGAAGCGTCCCGCCGGCATCGTACTTCGCAACGAACGCGTCGATGCCCCCCGCGCTGGTGAGCGTCGTTCCGCCGAACGTGGCACTTCCCTCGTAATACCCCGCCACCACCAGATTTCCCGATCCGTCGATCGCGACGGCACCACCGCCTTCGTTGCCCGCACCACCCCCCGAGTCGGCCCATAAGAGCTTCCCGCTGACATCGTACTTCGCGAGGAATATGTCGTACGCCCCCGCGCTGGTGAGCGTCGTCCCCCCGAACGTGGCGTCGCCTGGAAAGGTACCTGCCACGACAATGTTCCCCGATCCGTCGACTGCGACGCCTATGACGGAATCGTTGCCCGGGCCGCCGGCCGAGCGCGCCCACGGCCCGGCGGCGGTCGAAGCGCCCGACGGACCCGTCGTGTCGCTGCCGCAACCCACCATCATGCAACCACACGAAAGTGCAAGCATCACCACAGCGACACTGTTCAGCGTCATCCAACCGTCCTCCTTGTTACGACACCGCCAGAGATCATTTGACCGCCGCACCATGACACGTGTTCTTCCCGCATCATCAGAATCCGTTCTTATTCATCCGGACGATGAACGCATCGTTATTCCCCGCGGTCGTAATCGTCGTTGTGCCAAACGTGGCGGTGTCTCCAAAGCCGCCCGTCGCCACCACGCGCCCCGATCCGTCGATGGCCACGCCGTAGCCGATATCATCGAAGGTGCCGCCGGCCGAGCGTGCCCACTGGACCGCTCCTCCGGCGTCGTACTTCACGACGAACACGTCGCTTCCGCCGGCGCTTATCAGTGATGTCACCCCGAACGCCGCGTTGCCTTCCATCGACCCCGTCACCACTACGTTGCCCGAGCCGTCGACGGCGGCCGAGGTGGCGTACTCGGTATTGGCACCACCCGCCGAACGTACCCACTGAAGCGTTCCGCCCGCATCGTACCGCGCGACGAACATGTCGTCGCCCCCCGCGCTCGTGATCGTCGTGGTCCCGAACATCGCGCTGCCCTGGAATGTCCCGGCCACCACCACGTGTCCCGATCGATCCACCGCGACGTGGTTCCCGTAATCGTTCCCCGTGCCGCCCGCCGGGCGCACCCACAGGAGCGTTCCTCCGGCATCGTACTTCGCCGTGAAGATGTCGTTCACGCCGGCCGCCGAAAGCGTGGTCGTCCCGAAGGTGGCGTCGCCCGCGAATGCTCCGGTGACCGCCACGTTGCCCGATCCGTCGACGGCCACACCGTTCCCGTAGTCCTCGGTCGCGCCGCCGGCCGAGTGCGCCCACAGGAGTGTGCCCCCCGCGCTGAATTTCGCCACGAACATGTCCCCGGACCCCGCGCTTGTCAGGGTTGTTCCGCCGAACACGGCAACATCCACAAAATATCCCGTCACCGCGATGTTCCCGGACTTGTCGATTGCAACGCCATACCCGATGTCGTCGTTCGTGCCGCCGACCGAGCGCGCCCACAGGAGGGTGCCCGCCGCATCGTACTTCGCCACGAAGACGTCGTAGACCCCGGCGCTCGTGAGCATCGTCGTGCCGAACATCGCATCGCCATGAAACGAGCCGGTGACGACGACGTCGCCTGATCCGTCGACCGCGAGGGCGGTACCGAAGTCGCTGAGCGTACCGCCGGCGGAGCGAGCCCACAGCGCCTTCCCGTTCACATCGTACTTCGCGACGAAGGCATCGTTACCGCCGACGCCGGTGAGCGTCGTCCCGCCAAACGCGGCATCGCCCGCGAAAAATCCGGTCACCCACACATTGCCCGAGCCGTCCACCGCGACGCCGGTACCGAAATCGTCCCCCGCTCCCCCGGCCTGGTGCAACCATGGCCCGGGCGCGGGTTGAGGACCCGATGGACCCGTCGTGTTATCGCTTCCACAACCGACCCACGCAAGACTGCTCGCCAACGCGAGCATCCCGACGACGACATCGTTCAGTCTCATCGAACCGTCCTCCTGATCAGAATCCGTTGGAACTCAACCGGGCAACGAATACGTCGTTGCTCCCCGCGCTCGTGAGCGTGGCCGTGCCGAACGTGGCATCGCCGACGAAATACCCGGTCAACGCCAGCTGGTTCGATGCACCGATCGCGAGGCCGACACCGGCGTCGTTGCCCGAGCCACCGGCCGACTGCGCCCACACGAGCGCCGCCCCGGCACTGTACTTCGCAACGAATACGTCTCGGCCTCCCGCGCTGGTGACGGGGTTCCCGGAGAAGGAGGCACTGCCTTCGAGGGAACCGGTCACCACCACATTTCCCGATCCGTCGGCCGCGACGGCGTACCCGGCGACGTTGCCCGTGCCGCCCGCCGAGTGCGCCCACAGAAGCGTCCCCGCCGCGTCGTACCGGGCCACGAATACATCGCTGGACCCGACGCTGGTGAGCGTCGTCCCCCCGAACGTGGCGCTGCCGCCGAACGACCCCGTCACCACCACATTCCCCGATCGATCGACTGCAATGGCGTTGCCGAGGTCGCTGCCCGAGCCGCCGGCCGACTGCGCGCGCAGCAGCGTCCCTCCGCCATCGTACCGGGCGATGAATACGTCGTCGCCCCCCGCGCTGGTGAGCGTGGTCGCTCCGAACGTGGCATCGCCGACGTAATACCCGGTTACCAGGATGTTCCCCGATCCGTCGACCGCGACGCCGGAACCATGGTCGCTACCCGTGCTGCCCGCCGGCTGCGCCCACAGGAGCGTCCCTCCCCCATCGTACCGGGCGACGAAGACATCCGCGGACCCCGCACTCGTGAGCGTTGTCGGCGCAAACGCCGCATCGCCAGAAAAGGTCCCCGTCACCACCACATCCCCGGAACCGGCAGCCGCGACGGCGTACGCGAGGTCGCTGCCCACGCCGCCCGCCGAGTGCACCCACTGGAGCGTCCCCGCCGCGTCGTACTGCGCGACGAACACGTCACCGAGTCCCGCGCTGGTGAGCGTCGTCGCGCCGAACGTGGCATCGCCGACGAAATACCCGACCACCACGACGTTCCCCGATCCGTCGACCGCGATGCCGGCACCGGCGTCGTTGCCCGAGCCTCCGGCCGAGCGCGCCCACAGCAGCTTCCCGCCCGCATCGTACTTCGCGACGAATATGTCGTTGAGTCCCGCGCTCGTGAGCGTCGTTCCGCCGAAGGTGGCGTCGCCCTGAAACTGTCCGGTCACGACCACATTCCCCGATCCGTCGACCGCGACCGCCGTCCCGTAGTCGTCAAGCGATCCGCCGGCCGAACGCGTCCATGGTTTGGCGGCGACGGACGGGGGGCTCGACGGACCGGTCGCGTCGCTGCCGCAACCGACGACTGCGAAACCGCTCGCCACCGCGAGCATTCCGACAACGACGTGATTCAATCTCATCGAACCGGCCTCCTTTTTCGGCGCATCAGAAACCGCCTGAATTCACCCGGGCAACAAACACGTCATAGCCCCCGGCGTTCGGAGGCGTTGTCGAGCCGAACACCGCGCCATCCTGGAAGGACCCGGTGACGATCACATGTTTCGACGCGTCGATCGCGACGCCGCTGCCGAATTCGTCGCCCGCGCCGCCGCCGGAGTGCGCCCACGTGAGTGTCCCCGCGCTGTTGTATCCGGCCACGAACACATCCGCCGTTCCCGCGCTCGTGAGCGTCGTCCCTCCGAACGTGGCAGTGCCCCCGAAGCTTCCGGTCACGACCACATTTCCGGATCCGTCGACCGCGACGGCGTTACCGGTATCGTCGTCGATCGGTCCGCCGGCCGAGCGCGCCCACAGGACGGTCCCCGCGGCGTTGTATCTGGCGACGAAGACATCGTATGCGCCCGCGCTCGTCAGCGTGGTTCCGCCGAACGTCGCGGTGCCGCCAAAATACCCGGTCACCACCACATTGCCGGACTTGTCGATCGCGACACCGCTACCGGACTCGCTGCCCGCACCTCCCGCCGAGCGCGCCCAGACCGGATTCCCCAGCGCGTCGTATCGGGCGACAAAAGCGTCGCTACCGCCCGCGCTCGTGAGCGTTGTCGCGCCAAACGTGGTGCTTCCCTGGAATGTCCCCGTCACCGCGATATTCCCCGACCCGTCGGCCGCGACACCGTAAACGTCCTCGTCGCCCGCACCACCGTCCGAACGCGCCCAGAGCAGAGTTCCCGCCGCATTGTATTCGGCAACGAAGACATCTATTCCCCCGGCGCTCGTGAGCGTCGCCACGCCGAACGTGGCGCTGCTCTGAAACGTCCCGGTTACCACGACGTTCCCGAATCCGTCGAAGGCAACCGCGCGGGCGACATCACCGCTCGCGCCGCCCGCCGCGCGTGCCCACTGCACCTCGCCGTCCGCGTTGTAACGAAGAACGAAGATATCGCTTCCACCCGCGCTCGTGAGTGTCGTCACGCCAAACACGGCACTGCCGGTAAAGATCCCCGTCACCACCACGTTCCCGGATCCGTCCGCCGCAACGCCATAACCGGAGTCGCCGCCCGCGCCGCCGACGCCGCGCGCCCACTGGAACGCTCCTTCCGCATCGTATTTCGCGACGAAGACATCGAACGCGCCGCTGCTTGTGAGCGTCGTCGTCCCGAATGTGGCGTCACCGGCAAAGGACCCGGCGATCACCGCGTTTCCCGATCCGTCGACCGCGACGGCGCCTGCGTAGTCATCGCTCGATCCGCCGGCCGAACGCGTCCATGGTTTGGCGGCGACGGACGGGGGGCTCGACGGACCGGTCGCGTCGCTGCCGCAACCCACCCATGCGATGCCACTCGCCACCGCGAGTGTTGCGAAGAAGACGTGGTTCATTCTCATTGAGCGGCCTCCTTTACCGGAGCGCGTTCGGGCGGTCCCCGGGATCGGCGTTCGTCGCCGGGACAGATGGCCTGTTGTGATCGGGACCAGGGGAAAGGAAGGAATGGACGCGTATCTCTGACATGTCAGTCTGGACCTGCCGGTGCGAGTCGCAAACGCGATGGGATCTCCCGGGTACCAGGACGGTCCGGTTGCTCCACTATATCCCAACGTACAATCGGCGACCACGCAAGGTTGGCGGAGGCCCGTCGCCGGATCCCCGGCCCCCGTTTCCGCCGACGCCGCGTGACGAACCCGGGTCTCGCGTGTCCCACCATGGATACCGTCCGCCACGATCATGGACCCGGCGCGCCGTCCGCTCGACGGCACTCGCCTTAGCCGCAAAGGACGACTCATCATGGTTACCGCCCGTTGGCCGGGACACACCGCCCCGCTCATACTGCTGGCGCTACTCTCCTGCAGCAACAATCCGTCGTCCCCGGGTCCGGAACCGGCGCCCGACCCGGTGACCCGCGAAACCGCCCATACCACATCGGCCGTGATCGGCCCGGCCGGCGGCGTACTCCAGACGACGGCCAACGACGGCACCGTCTACACGCTGACGATCCCCGCGGACGACCTCCCGACCGGGCGCACCATCACCATGACGCCCGTCACCGCCATCAAGAGTTACCCGCTCGCGAGTGGCATCATCGGCGGCGTGGAACTCAAGCCGTCGGGCACGGTGTTCGTCGCGCCGGTGACGCTGGAAATCGAGACCGCGAAAGCCCCGAACGCCGGCAGTGTTCCGGTGGCGATTCTGTATTCGGGTAACGCGTCCTCGTTTGAGCCATCCTTCGCGGGCTCCGGCGCGGGGAGCTTCACGGTTCCCATGACACACTTCAGCGACGGCACCGTCGGCTTTGCAACCGCGCAGGAACTCGCGGATCTCATCCTCCGGCAGAACGCGTCGTGTCTCGTGCCCGCGATCGCGGCGGCCAGCGCCACACCCCCCGACGTTGCCGCCGTCTTCGATACCTTTCGCGCGTGTTTCCAGAGCGACGTGTTGCCCGCGCTCGAGGGCGCGAGCGACGACGTTCAACTCGCCACCGCGCTGGGCACGTTCGTGATGTGGAAAACCGATGCGCGCCTTGCGCTGGGTGTGAACTTCGACACCTTCGACGACGCCGCCGAAACGTCGCAGTATCTCGACACGCTGGTGGGAAAGCTGCAGGAAGCGATCGCCCGCGACAACACGCTCTGCGCGCAGGGCCAGAGTCTCGCGGCGCTCGCCGATGTGCTGTTCTGGCAGACGCAGGCCGCGCGCTTCGGTCTCGACTCGGTGGCGAACCTGCTCGACCGCGCGACGATCCTGCGCGATCTGTGCGGGCACGTGGTCGTCGACGAGATCGTGATCCCCGGCAACCTGTCGGTCGGTTTCCCGTTCTCGCTCGACATCCAGTTCGGCCTGCTGTTCGACGGCGCGACGGAGTCGCAGGGCGCGGCGTTCTCGGTGGACGTGACCGGAAACGGTGTCGACATCCAGAACCCGACCGGCTCCACCAACGCGCAGGGCCAGTACACCACCGTGATCACCGCGACGCGCGACGGCGTTCTGACCGTGACGGCGAGCGCGTGTCTCATTCTTCCGGGAACGACCGTCGCGACCGACGTCTGCGGCGCGGACACCGGTGTGTCGCAGGCGACCGACCTCACCGGTACGTGGACGGGAACGGCCAGCCCGGGGTCGTCGTCGGTGTGCGCGACCATCAGCCAGAATCAGAATGCGATCTCGGGAACCATCCACCAGTTCGGAGGGACGGCGACGTTGCTGGCGACGCTCTCTGGCGGCCAGTTACTCGGCGTAACGGTCGACGGCTTCTTCGCGGAAGCGACCTGCACCGCGACCGGGACGGGATCGGTCAACGGCGACACGATCACGCTCAACGTCACGCTCGAACCGGACTGCAACAACCTGCCGGTGACGTACACGTTCACGCGCGGCGGGACCTGCCCGTAGACGGAACGACCGGGAACCGAGATAGCTCGTGATGATTTCTCGCACCGACCGTCTCAGTAACAGACGAGTTCGGAGATTGTCGCGAAGCTGGGCGGCGGCGGAATGGGCGTCGTCTACAAAACTGCTTCGGCGGATTGGACTGGCAGGCTAGCTCGACGAGCCGCGCTCAGCGTCGCACCGGCGGCGTCAGCGCTTCCGACAACACGCGACCGGTGTGCGTCGGCGGTGGCTGCACGCCGAGCATCGCGGCCACGGTCGGCGTGATGTCCGACGGCGTACATGCGTCATTGTAGCGACCCGGTCGCACGCCCGCGCCATACAGAACCACCGGCACGTGCGTGTCGTAGGGATAGCCGGATCCGTGCGTGGTTCCCGCACCGCCTTCACCCGGGAAGTAGAACGGTTTCGTCACCAGACACACGTCGCCGGAGCGGTCGGGGTCGAACCCATTCTTGATGCGCTCCGCCATCGGCCCGGCGGGCAGGTCGCCATCCAGGATCTGCGCGCGCGTGAAGTATGCCGCCATTCCATGCACCGTGATGGCCGCTTCCCCCGCCACTCGTTCCACCGCTTCGGCGTCCAGTTTGTGGGTCCGGATCAGATCGTCGTCGAGAAAAATCTGATCGTTCACCAGAGCGCGTACCCACTTGCCCTCGCCGAAGCGCGACGCGAGCGCCTTCCTGACCGCGGCGTCGACGTCGGTCATGGACACCCTGCCCGCATCGATGCCGTGTGCCTTCTGGTATTCCGGGACGGGACACACGCCGTGGTCGCCGGTCACCGCGACGATCGTGTGCGAAAGACCGACGTGCGTGTCGATGAAGTCGAGCAGACCGGCGATGGTGGCGTCGAGTCGCAGATACGTATCCTCGACCTCCTGGCTGTCGGGACCGTAGGTGTGACCGACGAGGTCGGGCGCCGAGAAACTGATCGCGAGCAGATCGGGATCGGTGTCGACGCCCAGCGACTCCGCGGTCACCGCCGCCTCCGCCAGATCGGCGAGAGCGTCCGACGCGAACGGCGTCATTTCGAACGCGGCGTAGAAGTCCGGGCCGGGCGATTTCAGCCCGCCGGTGACGGCGTCACCCAGCGCGACGTCGGCGGGCGGCGAGCCGGCTGGCTCTTCGCTTCTCTCCTGCGCGCGCGCATAGGCAGCCGCGGGCGCGAGACGTTCCCAGCGTTTTCCGAAAAAGCGATCCGGTCGCCTGTCCGCGTTGAAGCGTTTCACCCACGCGGGCAGTTGCGCGGAATAATAGTCGCTGGTCACGAACTCCCCGCGCTTCGAATCGAACCAGTACGCGCCGTTGGGCCGCTTCCCGCCCGGAAGGACGGCGGCGCGGTCCTTCTGCGAAATCGCGACGACGCGAGAGTGATACCGATTCGCCATCCGCATCTGGTCGCCGAGCGTCGTGCCGATCAACAGGCGCGGGCTGGCGGCGCCCTTCCGATCCGCCGCTCCGTCGTTGGTCACTTCGCGGACGTCGGGGTCGAACACCATCGGGTGCACGTCACCGGTGGTGCGATCGAACCAACTGTTGCCCACGATGCCATTCTCCGCGGGCATCGCGCCGGTGAACACCGCCGCGTGTCCGGGGCCGGTGTAGGTGGGCACGTAGTCGAAGTTGGCGTCGGTGAACGACGCACCGTCGTCGGTCAGGCGCCGAAAGCCGCCCTTACCGAAGAGATCATGGAAGCGCTCGAGGTAGTCGTAACGAAACTGATCGACGACGATGACGACGACCAGTCGCACGTCGTCAGCGGGGCGCTTCGCCGGCGCCGCACCGGCCGAAACGACCCACGAAACGAGGGCGGCCAGAACCGTCACCAGCGTGCGATGTGAATGGATGGTTTGCGTCTTCATCATGTCTTTTGGCGCCCCCCCTCGCGCTCGCAATCTGCGGCCATCATATCAGATCGCCGACATCGGTGCCTCCGGGAGATCGACCGGGTTCCCCCCCGGGACCCGCCCTGATACCGAATTGACGCGAGGCGGCGGGCGGTGGTAGCTTCACCAGTCTCTTGAGCACGCAACCGACTTCATTCATGAAGATATCCGTTGTCATCCCGGCCCATAACGAAGAACGGTACCTGGGCGCGTGTCTGCGCTCCCTGCTGGCGCAGGACTTCCCGGGGCCATTCGAGATCATCGTCGTCGACAACGACAGCACGGATCGCACGGCTCTTGTCGCCGCGGCATTCGGCGTCCGCGTCCTGCGCGAGCCGCGCCGCGGAGTCTGCGTCGCCCGCCAGACCGGTACCGCCCGTGCGCGGGGTGAGATCGTCGTCTCCACCGATGCCGACACGGTTTTTCCGCCCGGCTGGCTGTCGACGATCTGGCAGACGTTTGCCGACGCGCCGAACGCGGTAGCGGCGACCGGCGTCATCACCTTTGTGGACGCACCGTGGTGGGTCCGGTTGACCGCCGTGACATTCTTCGGTCTGAACCGGAGGATCTTCGCGTACACGGGCAAGGTGAACTACATTTCGGGCTGCAACACGGCGTTCCGCAAGCACGCGTGGTCCGGGTACAACACCCGTCTGACCCAGGGCGGAGATGAATTCGACCTCTTGCAGAAACTGTCCGCACGCGGACCGGTTGTGTTTCAGCCGAAGATGCACGTGAGAACATCCAGCCGCCGATTCCACCACGGCTTCGCCTACGGTCTCTTCGTGACCGTGCTCTGGTACTACTTCGTCAACTACGCCATCGGCAAGGTAACGGGAAAGAGTCCGTTTGGCTCGTATCCCCCGACCCGCAGGGAGCCCGTGAAACAGAGTCCCGCCCGGGCTCTCGTTCGTTCGGCCGCCGCGATCGTCGTGATCGCCGCGTCCGTGGCGACCCTCATTCACCCGGCGATGGCGCAACAGATCGTGAAACGAACCGGCGCGCGTCTGGAATCGCTGGCGGGCAAGATCCCACACCGCGGGTGGGGTTAATGAGCGGCCTGATTGCGGGCGTCCTCGCGACCGGCGCCGGCGTCGCCTGCCTGGGGTTGGTCTACTACCTCTTCTGTTCGCCTTCTTCGCAAGTTTTCGGATATTTCCCCTGTCGAGTTCGGACGCAGCAACGAGTCGTTGCCGTCACCTTTGACGATGGACCGAACGAACCCTCTACGTCACAACTCCTCGACGTCTTGAGGAAACATCGTGCGGAAGCGACGTTCTTCCTCGTGGGGAAATGTGTGGAACGGGCGCCGTCGGTGGGACGTCGGATCGTAGCGGAGGGGCATGGGGTCGGCGGTCATTCGTACGCTCACGCGTTTCATCGCTATTTCACGCAACCGTCTTTTCGAGAAGAGATCGAGCACTCACAGCGCGTGTTGCGCGACATCCTCCAGGTGAATCCGACGCTCTTTCGACCCCCGTGGCTGTTTCGGCAACCCTGGCTGCTGGCGACGCTCCGGCGGATGGGCCTGACTCCAGTTTCGGGCGAGTTTGCCGATGAGCTGGAGATCTTTCAGCCGTCGGCGGAGCGCATGGTCCGGCGCGCGCTTTCCAAGACCCGGCCCGGTGCCATCCTGATCTTTCACGACGGCGTCGACGCTCGCGGCGGCAACCGGAGCCAGACGGTCCGCGCGATCGATCTGCTGATACCCGAGCTCCGTTCGCGGGGCTATGCGCTGGTGACGGTCGAAAAGCTGTTGCAGATGGGCCGCGATTGAGCGGCATCAAGCCGCTGGACTCAGACCGAGAATATGGCGGATGACATCCGCCGCGGAAAAGCCACTTCCGTCTGCACGCGCGAGTCGTGAGACGCTCGACAGATCGTCGCCAACCGTGACGATCGGCGGCTCGACGTACCCGTCCTTCCGCCGTTGCGGGTAGCCCGCGGTGGCGTTCAGCGCATTGCACAAACAGACGCGGCCGATCGTGTCCGCGGAATCGCCTCCGTTCCCGACGTAGTCGTCCACGGGTCCGGCGGGACATCGATATCCGATGGAGCCGTCGTCCTTCTTGTACAACTCGCGCAAAAACCGCAGGTCGCAGATGCGCTCGCGTGCCGCAAAGACGCGCTCGTCCGAAAGCGTCCCTTCCAAACGCAGCACCTTGAAGGGAAACCCGGTCGGCGACGCCGTGGCGCTGGTCAGGATCGGAGCCCCTCCGTTGCATGCTTTGCGAAGGATGCGCCGTCTCAATTCCGGCTCCATGCCCGATTCGTCGCACAGGGCGAAGGGTGTACCCACCTGGATTCCCGTGGCGCCCTGGGCCAGCGCCTCGCGCAACCGATCGGGATGTCCGTAGCCGCCGGCCAGCCAGAACGGAAGCCCGAACCGCTTCATCTTCTCGGTGTCGACGAGATCCCGCTCGCCATACACGGGCTCGCCCCTGTCGTTGACGTGGAGCGGCCCCCGCGGCGGAGCGTTGTGCCCGCCCGCCGTGGAGCCTTCCACGACGAATCCGTCGACGGACCCTTCGCTGCGCTTGAGGATTGCGCTCGCGAGCACCGTCGAGGAGATGATCGGGATGAACCTCGGACGTTTCATCTGTCCAATTCGGGCGGTGATTCCCGGGAAGAGACGCTCCGGATCGAAGTGGATAAGGAAGTGGTCGTCGGGCTTCGCGCCGTGCACGTCCAGCCGGTAGGAAACGGGCTCATGGCGCGCCAGCCCGTCGAGCACGGCGGCAACCTGGATCGGGATTCCGGCTCCCATCAGCAGGTAGTCGACGCCTGCGAGCATCGCGCCATAGATAGACGCCAGGTTGGGCAACTGGACCTTCTCGAGCAGGTTGATCCCCACCGGTCCGGTGTGTCCTTGCTTCGCCAGAAACACCTCGACGTAGTTGGCGATCACCGTCAGTTGATCCGCAAATCGCGACGGACGCGCAGTGTGCGCGGGAGGAATCTTGTAGGGGGCGTCGGGTGCCTTGCCGCCCGGGACGTAGTACCGGCGGAGGATGGTGTGCACGGACTCCGGGAACGGAAAACTCTCCAGCGCGCGCTGCATGTGACCGCCGGGATCTCCGTCCGTCAGTCGGGCGGCCAACACGCGGGTGAGGCCGGTGCCGGAGACGACGCCGAGTTGACCGAGCCGGGAGACGGCACCCGCCAGGCGCCAGGTGGAGATGGCAACCCCCATTCCACCCTGGATGATCATGGGATAAGCAGACACCGCGTTCCTAAAGTCATGGAAGGCTCGCGGCCAACGGCCTCCCTGACATCAAGATACCAATACAGGAGACCTTTGTCCTTATTTGTTTTCGGGGGGCGGGGTCCACTCCCCGTCGAGGCGCGTCTCGCGACTAACGATACAGCGCCTTGACCTTGCCCCACGTCGAGTGCTCGGTCTTGACCGTGCACTCGGTGATCACGAGGGTCGCCGTGAACATCGCGCCGCTCACGCTGCCCACGGCGTCGCGCAGGTACACATGAAACTCATTCGACCCGCAGTGGACCAACCCCGTCACGTCGATCGAAACGCTGGTCTCGGTCGAAAAACCTCCGCCGTCGATCGGCAGGGCCACTTCGTTGAGATAGACGCCCGAAGGATTCGCGCCCCCGGCAATGCTATCTCCCAGATAGTTGTCTGCCGCCCAGCAAAACGTCAGGGACGCGCTCGCGATACAACACGTCGACACGTCAAAGCGATGGCCAAGCAGCATCGATTTCGGGAGCCGATTGCTGTCCACCGCGATCCACTGCGCCAGCGGGTCGCATGCCAGCGATGCGAGCCAACTCAGGTCGCGCGACACGACAAACGGCGCGAGTCCCGCCAGCGATGCGGCAAAATCCGCGGCCGTAAACGCGGTCGCGGAGAGCGGTGCATGCGCGGGTCCCCCGATGTACGTCCAGTTGGGATCGAGGCAACCTTTTACGCACGGGCCGCTCGTGCGAAACGTGATCGTCTCGGAGCGGGACGGTGTCGCCAGAACGAAGGAGATCAGCACGAGCGCCAGTATGGAAGGAATTCGGAAGCATTTCACATTGGCAGTGCGGCTCATGTCAGCCACCTTTTCGTACAGAGGAACTTCAAGGGACAGATTTAGAATGCGCCACAAACAACACGCGTAATCCGTGTCGCAAACATCGAGGCGGTCGGAGAGAATGGGAAAGCAGGGCCGTCCTGGCCGACGCGGGGATTGTATTACCTGCGCTCGCGCGCGTCAACCGCGCGCTTATCGCCGGAGCGGGTTCAGCCCGTCTCGCCGCGCGCGCGGGCCCGGTCGCCGAAGAACATTCTGAGCATGGCGATCACGACGCCGATGGCGGCGACGAAGCACACGAGGAAGATCACGAACACCGACCACTGCGGCTTCACCGGAATCGACGACGGTTCCCACTTGCCCTGGAGTACGATCAGCCGCAGTTCGTGGCGAACGGCCACCATCGACAGGAGCGACACGAACAGCATCGCCGCGGCCGGAAAGAACCGCCGGCGGAAGTAGAAATGCAGCGACCCCAGCGAGAGCACCAGCGAAACCAGAATCAGCCACATCGCGAAAGAACGCATTAAGGGCAGCATCACGTCGCCGAGCGTCATCAGGTACGCGATCCCGGCGACGACCGACGCCGCCATCCCCCACATGAAGAAACCGCGGCCGAGTCGGTACACGGCGTCGTCCTTGCGTCCCAGCAGTCCCACGAAGAACCCGCCCACCGTGAGTGCCCCCGTGAGCATGTGCAGCCAGCGGTAGCCCCACGCTCCGACGTCGGGGTTCACGACCCGGCCGGACGCACTGGACGCGTAGAGCGCGTGGTAGAGGTCGGGGCGTTCGGCCATCGAGAACACCGTGCTGTACACGAACGATACGTACGCGAGCAGCACGACGGCGAGCGACAGGAGAATCGGGACTCGCCCGGGCTTCTTCGTGAAGGCCGCGCCGTAGAGAAAGTAGTAGGCGATCATGACCGCACCGATGATCAAGAGCCACCACCAGCCGCTCACGATCGCTGCCGCGTAGGCCTGGCGGTGATACGCGAGCTGCAGGAACAACAAGGGCGCGACGCCGAGCGTCACCGTGGCCGCCATCGCGGTCGGAAGCAGACCGACGTAGCGACGCACCGCCGCGTTGTTCCACTTGTCGTCCAGGCGTCCGAACAGAATCACCATCAAGCCGCCGAAGAGGAAGTTCATCGCGACGAAATGGAGCGTCAATGTGACGACGTGCAGCGTCGCGATCAGCCACAGGGGCGCCGGAATGAAATTGTAACCGGGCGTGTTCATCACTTCGCACCTTCCGCGGGCAGCGTCTTGATCCAGTCGATCAGCGCCGCGCGTTCCGCGTCGCTGCCGCTGAAGCTGGGCATGCCCTCGCCATAGTCGGCGCCGTTGTCCAGAATCTCATTGATGTCGCCCTCCTCGAGTCCGGCGAGCGACGCCAGGTTGTCCTGGTAGCCGCCGGGCACGTGGCAGCGACCGCAGCGCACGTCGTAGACCTTGCGCCCCAGCGCGGCACCGGTGAGCGGATAGACCTGCTCGAACGGTCGGTGGTCGACGCGCTTCCATATATAGTCGGCGACGAGCGCCGCCTCCTCCGGGGTCCCCGCGAAGGGCGGCATGTTGGCGTGCATCCCCGGGATGCCGGTGATGACGCCGGCGATGAATTTCGGATCCGTCCCGTTGAAGACCGGTGCGAGCGGCTTGTAGCCGTCGATGGTGTGGCAACTCCGGCACGCGTGGCGGAAGAGGTCCGCGCCGTCATCGCCGGTCCGAAACGCGATCGCGGGCAGCATGCCCGCCTTCTGGTACTCGCCCACGCGCGACACTTCCACGCCGTTGCCGTACATGAATCCGTGAATGACGAACGGCTTGCGTATCGATTCGCGCATGAACTCGAAGCCGCCGAAGAAGCCGAGCCCGAGCACCATCATCACCAGCGCCACCGGTCACGTGCATGCGCCGCGGCACGAGCACACCGAACACGACCGTCAGCACGGTGAGCGCGGCGAGAAAGCGCAGTCCCCAGGTCACCGACGTGGCGGGCATGGTCAGCCGCCCCGCGACCGCGGTGGTGACGTCGGCCGGGACCGCGGCCCGGAACCAGAACCAGGACGGCACCAGGATCGCGACGCCGACCAGCACCCACGCGGCGTTGTAGCGCACCATGCGTCCGCGAAAATCGGCGTCCGGCTCGCGCGCGGCGACGAGCATGCTGTAGAGGCCGGCCAGCATCACGCAGATGCCGGTGCGGAAGACGAGCGACGACGGGTAGGTCGGGTTCGAAAAAGCCCTGCCAGAAGCCGCCGGTCTGGAGCCAGCCGCCGGGCGTCAGCATGAAGCTCAGGATGCCGTCGATGACCGCGAGCGAAAGCCACGCCGCGACGAAGTAGATCCAGCCGATCGCCAGGTGGTTGCGCGCCGACATGAATTTCCAGCCGTAGAAATAGAGGATCGCCGCGAGGATCTCGACGACGAAGAAGGTCCACTCGATGGCCCATCCCCACACGAAGTTGTGAATGAGCACCTCGGTCGCGCCCGGATTGAGCAACCCGATGATGAACCAGATGCCGACACCGGTGAGCGCGCCGAAGACGACGGTGACGAGAATGAAGAACTTGCTGAGCGAGGCCAGGTAAGTCAAACGGCGGGTGTCGTGACTCCGCCGCGCCGAGGTTTCGGCGACCACCAGATAGAGCCCGCCCCCGATGGCGAAGTGGGAGACAAAGACATGAATGATGGCGATCGCCGCCATCATCAGTCCGTACCCCGCCCCCACGTCCCAGAACGGATAATTCACAGAACCCCCCGATCGCGCGGCCAACGTCGGCTCCGATGCAACCACACCCGGACGGGCGAAGGCAATTCAAAAAGCGGGGCGGTTGTTTGAACCAGGACATGCATCTTCGAGGCTTGAGCGTGACCGCGCGCGTCATCTACGCTCTGGAGGAGTTCTTGGGGGCAGGGTCACCGCGGCCAACTGCCAAGTGAAAGTCAGCTCACCGAGATGGAGGGCACGAGTACGATGCAAACATACGGCGACGTTCTAGTCACACTGGGTACCGTGTATGGACTCTTCGTTTGGGTGGTAGGCGTGGTCTTGTGTATGAACATTGCTCGTGCGAAAGGCCATAGTCGCAGCGATACCGTGCTAATGGGAATCTTCTTCGGACCTGTAATCACATATCTCTACCTGCTCGCCATGCCTCCCGCTTGGCAAGTACGCGAATATGAGGCGCGGTGGGCGGAGCGCAACAGGCCCTAGAGTTTTTGAATCGAAAGTGTAGGTATCTGTGCCTCCAGTCATCTTGTGAAAGGAAGTGAAGCACCCTCACTCTCCAACTTCTTCGGAGACACCGTGAGCAAGAATTCCAAAGGGGTTCCCGTCATTCCAGCTTTGGCATGGAGTTGAACGACGATCTCCATTCCATCCTCATACCGACTCCTCGCGGTAGGCTGCCATTCGGAGGCACGCATACGTGCTAACAGTCTTGGTGCCGGAAAAGTGAGTCATTTCCCCGACTTGGCCTTGAGTTTGTCCTTCGAGTATCAACCTAACCGCAAGGTTTGTGCTCCGCTGGTGCGACCCGCCGCATCGAACTTCGCGACGAAGCCATCGTAGCTCCCGGCACTCTCCAGCGGGCCGCCGCCGAAGTCCACGTTTCCGCTGAAGACCCAGCGCTCTCCAGTCGCCGCTCCTGCTGCCGCCTCCTTCAGGCTTGAACATGGCTCGAGGTGTCAACTATGCTCTGGAGGAGTTTTTGGTTGAAGGTCACCCTTTTTGTCGGACGCTGGCATCCCTCTCGCAGCTTGTTTAACCTGCTGCCAGTGATGCGGCTCGAGGGAGGTTCGGATGGCCATCACGGTCTTGAGGGGCAAAGCATCGCGTGTGACCAAAGGTCAGAGAGTCACTCAAGGCGTCGATGACCAGGGCGCCGCGGTCACACCCATCTATGTTACGAACACCGTCGGGATGTTGATCGACGACAAGCCGGTCAATTTCTGGACCAGGGCCACGGTGCTGATCCAAGACGGGGACGAAGTCTCCGCAGCCGGCATCGTGAAGAAAGGCATTCTCGATGCCAAGGTGCTTCGCAACGATTCGACCGGCGTGATCTATTATTACTTCACGCCGGCGCAGGCGAACAGGCAGATTGTTGGCGCCGCGGTGCTCGCGCTATGCGGGCTCTTCTTCGTGCGGGTAGTGCCCATGATATGGCCAATCGCGATCATCCCCTTCGCTTGTGCCTATTGGGTGTTCAAACGTGCCCGGACGGCGCAAAGTTGCGCAAGAGCGGTTGGAGGCTAGATTCCATACTGCGCAACCTGTTGGGTGAGGCTTCCCGTGTGACTCCGATTCGGCCTACGCTTTCAGTCGATGAAGCTCGGTTGGCTCTCCGATATCCACCTCGATCACACGGACCGCGCGACACGCGCCACGTTTCTGCAATCGATCGCCCGTACGCCGGTGGATGCGTGGCTGCTCGGCGGCGACATCGGAACCGCATCGACCGTGTCCGACGACCTCGAGGCGATCGCGGGAACCGTGACGCAACCCGTCTACTTCACCCTGGGGAACCATGACTTCTACCGCGGGTCTCTGGCCAGTGTACGTCGGACAATCGAAGACACGCTGAGTTGCTGAGCGACAACTACTTTTTCCGGCCAACGACAACTAAAAGTCCCGTCGGCTGATTTAGCTCCTCACGGCTCCCACCGCACCGGCTTTCTTCTGAGACTCACCCAGTCGATAGCTCTTCACGTTCAGTTCCAGGATCACGCTGTGGTGCACCAGCCGGTCGATGGCCGCCGCCGTGGTCATCGGGTCCTTGAAGATCGCCTCCCACTTGGAGAAGGGCAGGTTGCTGGTGATCATGACGCTGCCCCGCTCGTACCGCTCGGCCAGCAGCGTGAACAGCACCTCCATCTCCTCCCGGCTCTGCTGCACGTAGCCCATGTCGTCGATGACAATCGCCTCGTAGCTGGCAGCTTCTTGATCGCCCGGCGCAGCTTCAGATCCCGCTTGGCGAGCAGGAGTTCCTGCACCAGCAGGCGCAACTTCTGAAGTGCACCTCGCGACCCTGACGAACGAGTTCCTGGCCGATAGCGCAGAGCAGATGCGTCTTGCCGCTGCCCGACGCCGAAAGCCAGCACGTTCTCCCGACGGTCCACGAACGAGCCGTCCAGCAGGCTCTTGACCTGCCGGAGCGAGGCTGGCAAGTCGCTTCATGTCGAAGCTGGTCAAGCCCTTCTCCATCGGCAGCCGTGAATCCCGTAACCGCCGTTCCAGGCGGTGCTGCCGACGGCCTGCATCTCGGCGCTCATCACCGCCAGCAGGTAACGCTCGTAGCTCAAGGTCTCTTGCTCGGCTGGCTGGCCAGTTCCTCGAAGCACGCGCGGATTGTGGGCAGATGCAGTTCCTTCGAGGACTCGACGAGGGCGGCCTTCTCATCGTCGGATCGCTTCATGAGGCCACCTCCTGGCGGGTCAGCAGCGCATCGTAACCGGCCAAGTCTACGGAACCGACCATCACCTGGGTGGCAGACGGAATGAGCTCCTGGCCCCAGCGGCAGGCTTCCACGGCCTCGAAGCGGATCGGCTGGCCCTCGTTGAGCAGGTGCCGCAGGGCTTCATCCACGCCGTCCTCCGTCTCGCGAGCGGCCATGTACAGAATCCTCAGATACGCCTTGGCCGCACGATCCCCGGCGTTTGTTGCGAGGCTGTCGTAAGCCATGCGGAACCGGCTGGTGGGGAACAAGGCGTCGCGATAGCGGTACTGATCGAACGCACCGGGCTTGCGGATCAGCCAGTCGATGATATGCCGGTAGGACACCCGGTATCTGTTCCGGCCCCGCAGTCGCGGCAATCGCTCGATCAGCCGCTGGGCATACCAGACCTCCAGATACTCGACGTACAGACGGACTTCGACCTTCTCCCTGATCAGTCGGCTGATGACCGAATAGGCGTTGCGGTCCACGTGAATCAGGCTGCCCGAATCCACCCGGGCATCGAATCGCTGGCTCTCGTAACGGTTATCGGCAACGGATGTAAAACGGCCAGCTCCTCCGCCAGTCGCCGTCGCCGCCCGGCATTCAACTGATCGTCAGTTCACCCATGAACGCCTCGTATGCCTCGCGGCTGGCAAAGTCCCGGCTCCCTCGCAACATCAACGCCTGGTCGAGGGCCTGCTTAAACCGATGGTGACGCTGCTCCACGTCGCCATTCTCGTTCGCCTCGCCCGCCTCTCTTCACCCCTTCAGCCGGTAATGATCCAGCAGCGCCTGGTAACGCCGCGTGAACGTGTCCGGATCCTGCCGCCAGTTGTTGACCGCCGCGCTCATCCGATCCGTGCGATGCTCGGCGGGACGCCGCCCAGTTCCACAAGGCCCTCTGCAACCCTTCGCCAGGCTCTCGAAGCTCTCCGAGAAGCACACCGTGCCTGTCTCCCAGTTGGAGTACGTCAACACGAAGTGGTAGACCATATGGTCGAACCGCTGCCGCCGATCGTGATCCCCAGCTCCGTTCATGACGTGAAGTCCGCTGGCAAAGCCCCCCGGGTCGTGCACCTGGGCGAAGAACACTTCCTTGGCCGGTCCTTCCAATGCCCGCCAGCGCTTGATCCGCCGCTGAAGCGTGCGCACCTGCCCGTCCGCGAACCGCCCCGGATACCTCCGCTGAAGTCCGCAAACAACGTCTTGGCCTCCAGGCCCGGGTTCACCGCCAACTTCTCCCGCACTTCCTCCCATACCGCGTCGAACGGGTCTTCTCGCGTCCGGTTCGTGCGCGCTCGTCTCTCCTCGCTCGGCAACCGTCCCAGCCGCCGGTATTTACGCGCCGTCTTCTCATCCATGCCCGCCTTCGCCGCGGCGGCCGCCAGCGTTTGCTCCTTCTCGATCAGCGACATCAGTTTCCTCACCTGCTGGTCGGTAACCATCCAATCCCCCTTCTTCCAAGGAGTTGAACAGTCTACCAACGTCCTAAAACCGGGAGTTCTAATTGTCGTTAACCGGGAGTTCTAATTGTCGCTGATCACTGAGTGATGGTACGCGAGAAAGACGGCCATCTTAGCAGTTCACCGCCCTATCCTGACACAAACCCTCTGTCAATCCCGTCCGAAACGAATTCATCCAAATCCACAAAACATCGTTCCGAGAGGGCCTGAACATCCTCTGGCCCAAGCCACTCAACAAAGAAATACCTGACTTCTGTCCTACAGTCGCTGGGCGTCTCAGTCGGTGGACTCGGTTCCGTCTTCTTTTCATGATCGAGCACATTTCCCCGTGCGTCGAGGACGGTCAGCTCTATCGATTCTGACATATGAATTGTATCCGTTATGGTCACGTTGATCTGAACCCGAGGTTCCACGGGCCTCTCGTGAATGTTCAGATCCCTAGCGTCTTTGAAGAAACCCAGAATTGGCCGTTTTTTGAGCGCTTCGTCATACCAGGCTTGCCCACCCGGCTTGCTTTTAGCCTCCTTCAGTGCATACTGGAGTGCCGATCGCGCGGCCGTCAGAAACGCACTAAGCTCGAATATGTATCCATCTCGATCGAGTTCTGCGAGTGACAGCCGGCGAAGAAAATACCGACTTTCATCTAGCTTGCGCTTTTCGTGCATCCCTCGCCCCCCGTCTGGAGCCTGCGGTCCGGCGCATGTCCGAGGACCCGCGACAATTATCCGAGCGCCCCTACTGTCCCTCGAAGCCCTGGCTCGTGAACTTCAGCGTTCGGCCCAGCCGTACCATTGCTTGCAATACGAGTCCCAACGATCTCGATTCTCAATATTCCATTTCATGAAGCGGCCTCCTGAACGCCCCGGGTCCTTCGAAGGCTTGGTTAGTTCGAAGTTCCCTCGATCGACGGATCTGCCGTCGCCTCGTCCAGCACCCGTTCGTCCGACGCAACACTTTTTACCCAGCCCAAGTGAATGATTTTTTGAATTGTCTCAGCGCCCGCTGCAACCAGATAGGCAACCGGCCACGCTGGATACCCCTCGGCGCTAGCGCGGAGATCGGTTACGCCCGCTTGAAGGAGATCGGCGCGAAACGCAGGCTGGTCCCCATCCGGAATGAGTAGACGAGTATGTGGTTGTTTGCGTCCTTGAACACTTCGGCTGGACTCAGCTTGAACTCGGGCAGATAGGGCTGAAGCCACTCCACAAAGTCCAGCGCCGCTACGCCGGGAATATCCTTCGTCGCGAGTCGTGCGATACAAGCCGACCCGTTCCATGCCTGGTACACGCGAACGCCTCGACTGAGCAGCGCCACCATATCATGGGCCGATTGCTGTCGTGCGAACTTGATCAGGCAAACCGTATATCCTGCAATCGTGCCGTTGTCGCAATGCTTCAGTGAGTCGACGAACGCACGAGCGCGTTCCGCGCGCACCAACCTTTGTCCCGGTAAGTCGATCACTGCGGTTCCGCGAATGTCCTTGCCTATCGCGGTCATGTCGTGTCCGGCGAGCGGTGCTTTCTTCGAAAGAAGCTTCGCCGCCGCTTTTGGGTCGGGTATCGCAAAATACGCCCCCCAATTCACGCGTCCGGGATGCTCCGCCGTGCCGGGCGTGAACCGGGTGCGGTTTTTTATCTGTTGTTCTGTTTCGGCGGCAGGCCTGACTGGCCACGAGGCAAGTACGAGAGCGAACACTACGAGAACGAGAACAGAACTCGTCAGGGCGCGTGTGACCATATTGTCTCCCCAGGAGGTTGCTCGTAGCGTAACACAAATCCGAAGTGCCGGATCTTCGAGCGCGCGAAGGAGCCTGCTTCCCCGGGGAGTCAGACTGGAGCTGGTGCGCGTATTTGAACCGCGGACCTGCGCATTACGAAAGCCATGCTAATCGGCAAGTTACGTGTTTGCAAGTCCGGGGGCGTCCATGTGGTACGTGGGCGTCCCTGGTGCTTGTGGTACTAGTGGCCCACGCACGCTCAATCTGTACCGCGCTCTGACCCACCCTATCGGGGTGCCTGGGCGGTGCACCCCTCGCAAACGGCACTCAGCGTGTCAGGCAGATCGTCTGTTGCACCGGTGCTCCCCCCGCCGTACACTGCGGAGACCGCAGCCAACGCAGTCATCCGCCCCTGACTATGGAGGCTCCCTTCGTGAAGACACACCCGCTTGCCCGGATCGTCCTGCCGATCCTGCTGCTTGGCGTTCTTTCCTCGCCAATGATTGCCTCTCCAGAAAATTACCGTATTCTGCTGACCGACGGCACCGTGATGATCTGTTCAATAGTTACCAATGATACTGAAGGCCACCGCCTTCAGGTACGGGAAGGCGGAGAGACCGAGCTCAAGTGGATTTCGTATTACGCTGTGAAGGCAATTACCGAGGAGTCGACGCAGGCCAACGTCACGGGTCGTTTTATACCAGTCACACCGAGCGGCTACGATACCGCGCTTCCGAGGGCGGATACCACGATGATGCAGGACACTGAGCACGGAGTGGCCAAAGAAAGCGCAGTTATCAAGAACGGCCGCCTGTTTTACGTAAGGGGCTCAATCGGCTACGGAGCGCAGGCGCTCAATGATCTCAACAATTTCCTGCAATTCGAAGAAGACCTCTTTCAGTCGGGGGGGGTGCCCCTTTCGATCGACAAGTTCGGCGGCGCTTTTGTCTTCGGCGGGGAGATCGGGTTTCGGGTATCACGGATCTTGTCGGTCGGTGGAGGGGTAAGCTACCAAAAGAGTTCAGTGGACAACGGGTACAGCGACTTTTCCGGCAGCTTCGTTGATCAGGTGAAGCTCTCAGTGACGAACGTGTGTGGCAATATGTGTTTGTGGATTCCAGACACGGGCTTGTTTTTCGGTGGATCGGCCGGCTGGGGCTTTGGCAAGCTGGACCGTTACCTCAGCCTTCAAATCTTTGGGGATCCGGCGTCAAGCTTTTCGCTCACAACGACAGGCGACGGTAGCGCATTCACCGCAAGTGGGTTTGCAGGGTATCAAGCTACCTTCAGGAATGGGTTCGTTCTCTTTGGTGAAGTCGGCTACGCGTTCCGAAACCTCGGAGAGTTCAATGCCACATTCAATAGTGCCGAGCTGGGATCGATGTCCGGGGTATTCCAGGATCAAACGGGGAGGGCCATGGAGTTCGACTTCAGCGGCGTCTACGGGGTTGCGGGGCTTGGCTTTTCGATTGGAAGGATCGTGCAGTAACGAGGTCACAGCCCAGCCGCCGCGACGTTTCGCGGACTGGCCTAGGCGTGTGTCTTGATGGAACTTACCAAAGCGAGGCTCAAATGTTATCATGGCTCGTACGCGCGCTGACATGTATCTGCCTTCTCCTCGGATCGTCCGTCGCGACTACTCTCGCCAGCCCCAAGCAGTACCAGATAATCCTCAACGACGGGACGGAGATCCTGTGTGCGATAATCACCAATGACCCACAAGGACGGCGCCTGCAGTTCCAGGAACAGGACAAACCGGAATTGGTTTGGCTTTCGTATTACAAGATCAAGGCAATTGTCGAAGAATCGACCCAGCTTGATGTTACTGGTCAGTTCGTGAATACTCCGCCACTTTCCACGATTCCGCGAGAACAGCCTGCCCCCCAAAGTGAACCAGCACCGGTCGTTGTGAATAAGGGCATGGGGAGTGGCGCCGTTATCGCGGTTTCCATACTGGGCACGATCGTGGCATTGGTGATAATTGGCGCGCTCGCCAATTAGCATTCACGGGCGAGCGGGCTTGGAATCGCGGCTGCGGCGCGCCGAGCGAGAACGGCAGTGCACAGAAAGCACACGAAGCATTGATGAATAACAGCCTATACCGATCATTGCGGGTCATGCGGCCATCCGTTCCGAGGCGGAGCAGTCCCTCAAACCTGCCCCAAGTGCGGAACCGGAATACTGCTCATTCAGGATGAAGCCATAAGGGTCGGACAGGACTATTTCTCAACACTTGTCACAACTCAAGAAGGCAAAGAACGTTCGTTCTCAGAGAGCGGGCGCGATGGTCGCACGACCGAGGGCGAAGTCGTGGACGGCGCAGCACTTTCTTACCGGATCACTGGCCTTCCCCCGCAGGGGGAGGAAGACACGATGTCCGTTTGCCGGATGCTCGTCAACGCGCTGAACGAAGCGGGTGCAAACTGGCTTCAGCCGACGCCGGGGCAAGGCGTGGCTGACGCGACCGCTCAGGATGCGGGAGACCCTAAGCGACTCCTTGTTATTCAGGTTGTACACGCCGAAACAGACACGACTCTCTGGCGAGAACTGCGCCAGACACAAGACGTACAGCTTACGCGCACCTTTGACGAAATTGCAGAGACTCTCAGGCGAGCAATCACTCACAAAGCAACTGGCCTTCCATCGACAGCTTCTCGGCGCGGTATCACTCTGGCGCTTGATGCTACAAGACTCTCTGGCTTTGCCTTTGATGGCGTTGTTTCCGCGTTCCAAACACGCAACCATGAGTGGGCTGCATCCCTCGGTTTTGATGCGATTTGGATCGTAGGCCAGCTCCCTCGCAAGCTTGTCAAGCGACTGGTGTGAAGCAATGAATAGCGCCCAGACTGGCGTTTTTCGCGTTTGACCAGTGCGAGGTCACCACTGAGGAAGTCGCCGCTTTTGCATACTGGGGCAGGATTGCGGACGTCAGCGGGGGGCGCAAGCAGCATATTCCGCGACGGCAAGCGGTTCGGAACCAGAAAGGCGGCGCGGTTCGACGACGGCGGGGTCAGGCGCAAACACACCGTCTTGGTTGTGTTCCCACCCATTTGATAACCCGCTGAACAAAGTTGAGAAGAATGGAGCTGGTGCGCGGATTTGAACCGCGGACCTGCGCATTACGAATGCGCTGCTCTACCAGCTGAGCTACACCAGCTCCGAATCTCGATCTTGCAGTATTGTAGCGGATTACGACGACGGGCGTGAAGATCACTTCAACCCCGGGCCCTGACCTTGGCCGGGCCCGAGCCCGGCGGCGAGTCGTCGTCGTGCAAGGCGTTATATCACATTCCCCCGGGGGGCCTCCACTGCTTTCCGCCCGGGCCCCGGATTCCGCCCGTGCGCGGGGGCGCCGGGCCGGTTACACTTCCTGCCGTCGCCCACCAACCGCACGATGCCCGCATGACCCGGAGAATCCTCGTTGTCACCCCGTGGAAGCGCCGCTGGGAGATGGGCAACCGCGCGGGTGTCGCCGACGATTACTACTTCATCGAGGGCTTCCGGCGCGCCGGGTTCGAGGTCCACTACCTCTCGCCCGCCGCCGACGCGCCGCCCGACATCGACCTCGACAACTACGTGCTCCACACGTTCCCCAACGTGCTGGAAGCCACCGTGCGCTGGCCGAGCCTGCTCCGCCGACCCGTGTGGCCCCCGTTGTTCACGACCTACGCGGTGCGACACGGCCTGCGCGTCGCGCGCGCCGCACCGCCATCGCTCATTTTGGGCCAGGCGCATCTGACCGCACCCGCCGTTCGCATTCTGGCGAAACGCCTGGGCGTTCCATCGGTGGTGAAGCTCTTCGGCGTGATCGACCTCGACCGCACCGACTGGTCGCACTGGAAATACGCGCGCAAGAACGCCGAACAGGTGCTCGCGTTCAAGGTGCCACAGGACGCATGGATCATTCTGGACGACGGCACCGGTGGTAATGTCGCGGCGTTGCGTCACGGCGTTCCGCCCGACAAACTGCACTGGCTCCCCAACGGCGTGAATCTCGAGTGGGCCGATCGCGCGCCGGATCCGAACGCGGCGGCGCGCTATTCCATTCCGCCGGATACGGCCGTCGTCCTCTACATCGCGCGACTCACCGCGTGGAAACGTCCCGACGCGCTCATCCGCGCGGTCCCACGCATTCTCGCGGGGAGTCACCGACCCGTGCGCATCCTCTTCGCGGGCGACGGGCCGGCGCGCGCATCGTGCGAAGCGCTGGCGGCGTCGCTCGGCGTCGCATCGGCGGTGCGCTTCCAGGGCGCGGTCCCCCACGACGAGGTGCCGGACCTCTTCTCGGTCGCGACCGTGTTCGCGTCCACCAACGAGCGCTCGAACCTGGGCATCCCGACCTGCGAGGCGATGACGTGCGGCGTGCCGGTGGTGGCGTTCGACGCGGGCAATACCCGCGCAGTGGTGCGCGACGGCGACACCGGGCGCCTGGTTCCCGACGGCGACGTGGAGGCACTCGCCGACGCGATCGTGTCGCTCGTCAACGATCCGGCCGAACGCGATCGCCTGGGTGCGCGTGCGCGAGAGTTCGCGCGCGAAACCTTCACCGGCTGGCCGGAGCGCGTGGGAATGGAAGTCGAGATCGTGGAGAAACTGATCGACGGGTCGCGCTAGGCCACCGCGCGTATCGCGTCCAAAAGCCGCCGGACGTTGGTCGCGGGCGAAAACAACTCGGTCGCCGTCTCTTTTCCCCGGGCCGCGAGGCGCGCACCGAGTTCCGGCGACTCGATCAACCGCGCGACACACGCCGCCAGCGCGCGGTGATCCCCCGGCTCGAACACCAGCGCGTTCTCGCCGTCGCGGAGCACCTCGGTCATCCCCGCCACCGGCGACGCGACGACGGGTGTGTCCGCGAGCCACGCCTCCACCATCACCGTCGGAATGCCGTCGCGAAATCCGGCCGCCACCACCTTCGATGGCATCGCGAACGCCGTCGCTTCCGCGAGGTGCGTCGCGAGGTCGTAGTGCTGGTAGTACCCCGGCATTTCGACGCGATCCGCGACACCCAGCGACCGCGCGAGCGCTTCCAGTTCCGCGCGCGCCTCGCCTTCCCCGAGAATCCGGCAGCGCACCGGGACGCCGCGTTCGGCGAGATCGCCGACGGCGCGAATGAGCACATCGAAGCCCTTCTGCCCGACCAGGTTTCCGGCGCCGATCACCAGCGAGGGCGTCTCGGGCGACGTCGCGCGCGGCAACGCCGCGAATACCACGCTAATATAGATGACGACGAACTTCGAGGCCGGCTCGCCCGGCACCATCGCCATCAATGCGCGCCGGCCGTCTTCGTGCGCGGCGACGACGAGGTCGGCCTGGCGCAGTTTCCACGTACGCAACGGATCGTTGGCCGGACCCGCGTCAACATAGATATCGAAGGCGTGGAACGCGATCGACATGCGCACACCGAAGAGGTGCTTCCCCAGCCACGCGATCGTCGCCGGCGACGAGCCGAAGTTGGCGTGCAGGTGCGTGACGCCGGCCCGGTGCGCGTCGCGCAGGATCGGCAGCGCGACCAGCATCGCGGCCGCATTCTTCGCGCAGTACACCGGATTGCGAAGCGACCGCGCGAACAGAATCAACGCAGCGGAGATCAACCGCCCCGGGCGGCGGCGCGCGACATACCCGAGGCCGCCCAGAATCCCCGCGGCACCCCACGTGCGAACCTGTCCCTCCAGCTCGCGCGCGCGGTCGTGCTGGATGTCCGCGCGCGTCGCGCGGTAGAAGCTGTACACACACGTCCCCGGCGCCTGGCGCAGGAGTTCGGCCGCTTCGTTGATCTCGAAGGTGTGCCGGTAGATGTGGGACGCGATATAGCCGATTTTCATGGTTGGATGCGGCGGAGACTATCACAGCGCGCGCGGCGTTGTCATCGAAAGCCGGCCGGCGGCGCGTGTCCCGACGTGCCGCTTGACTTGTCCGGCGGCGACCCCGGAGAATCCGTGACCATGTGCGGCATCGCCGGAATCCTCTCGATCGACGGCGCGCGTTCGCCCGACGAACGCGCGCTCGCGGCGATGGTGGCCTCGATCCGCCATCGCGGCCCCGACGAAGACGCCCACACCATCCGCGGCCCGGTGGGCCTCGGCATCCGCCGCCTCTCCATCATCGACCCGGCCGGCTCGCACCAGCCGCTCGCCAACGAGACCGGCGACGTCGTCATGGTGTTCAACGGCGAGATCTACAACTACCGGGAGCTGCGCGCGTCGCTCGAAAAAGAAGGCCACATCTTTGCGACCCGGGGCGACGGTGAAGTCGTCGTGCACGGCTACGAGACCTGGGGCACGGGCGTCTTCGAGAAGTTGCGCGGCATGTTCGCGATCGCGCTCTGGGACGACCGCCGCCGGCGCCTCGTGCTCGCGCGCGACAAGATGGGGATCAAGCCGCTCTACCTGTGTCGCGTCGCGGGGTCGGTGCTCTTCGCTTCCGAATCGAAGGCGTTCTTTGCGTCGGGTCTGATCGCGCCCGAGTTGCGGCCCGAGCTGATCGATTGTTATCTCACCTTCCGCTACGTTCCCGCCCCGGACACGATGTTCCAGAACGTCCACAAGGTGCGGCCCGGCGAGTTTCACGTGTTCGAAGGCGGCCGCGAAACCATCGAGCGCTACTACACGCTCGCCTTCACCCCCAAGTTCGACATCGACGAAGCCGAAGCCGCCGAGCGCCTGGACGCATTGATGCTGCGCTCGATCGAGTACCACCTGCAGAGCGACGTACCGCTGGGCGTGTTCCTCTCCGGCGGGCTCGACTCCGGGCTCCTGACCGCACTCGCGCGCGAACACTCGCCCGGCGCGCTCGGCACCTTCTCGGTGGGATTCAACCAGGGCGGCATCTACGACGAAACCGCGGCCGCCGCCCTGGTCGCGCGCACCTTCGGCGCCACCGTGCACGCCGTGCACATGGACGAAGCCGCCTACATGCGCATGCTTCCGGAGGCCGTCTATTATATGGACGAACCGATGGCGGACCCGTCGTCGGTGCCGATGATGGCGTTGAGCCGGCTCGCGGCCGGCCACGTGAAGGTCGTGTTGAGCGGCGAGGGCGCGGACGAATTGTTCGCCGGCTACCCGCGTTACGCGGGAGAAGCGCTTGCCGCGCGCATCCAGTTTCCGCGATCCCTCGCGGCATTCGGCGCGCGCATGCTTCCGGTGTCGCGGAGCATGGCGCGCGGCATCGAAGGCCTCGGCATCCACGACGACGTTCGCCGTCACCTGTTCTGGGAAACGATCGTCCCCGAACGACTGCGCGAGCGGCTCCTGACCGACCGCGCGCGCGGCGACGGATCCGCGCTGGCCGCCGTCGAACGGTTCGCCGCGGAGGCGCGCGCGACCGGTGACCTCGACGCCATCGATCGTCTTTTCTATCTCGACATCCGAAGCTGGCTGGTGGAAGACCTGCTGCTCAAAAAGGACAAGATGGGCATGAGCGCGTCGATCGAAGCGCGCGTGCCCTTCCTGGACGAGGACGTCGTGGCGTTCGCGCTGCGGTTGAAGTCGTCGCTGAAGGTGCGCGGCAACAAAGGCAAGCGCGTGTTCCGTCACCTGCCGGAGAAACGGCTGCCGCGGGAAATCGTGTCGCGACCCAAGGTGGGGTTTGCGGTCCCGCTGGAGACCTGGTTCCGCGGCGACCTCGCGCCCGTGCTCGACCGCACTCTCGCCGGTCCCGGCACGGCCATGGCGCCCTATCTCCATCGCGAGGCGATCGCCGAGATCATCGACGCACACCGCCGCGGCCGCAACCGGTCGCTGGAACTATTGACCCTGCTTGTGCTGGAACTGTGGGGGCGAATCTACCTGCGCGGCGAAACCCCGGACGCGCTGGTCGAGACGCTGACTACACGCCCGCGGTCACCGATTTGACCTGGGCCTCCCCTCGCCGGATGGCGTCGGGCGTGTTCGCGCGCATCGCGGCCTCTTCGTAGGCGACCACCTTACGTGCCACGAGTTCGTTGAGGTGATCCTCGAGCGTCTGCATGCCGAACTTCTTTCCGGTCTGCATCGCCGACATCAACTGCACCATCTTGTCCTCGCGGATCATGGCGCGCACGGCATCGGTCGCGATCAGGATTTCCAGCGCAGCCACACGGCCACCGCCGATTTTGGGCACCAGCGTCTGCGAGATGATGCCTTGCAACGTCCCGGCGAGCTGCATCCGCACCATGGTTTGCTGCACCGGCGGAAACACGTTCACGATGCGATCCACCGTTTTCGTCGCACTCGTCGTGTGCAACGTGGCGAACACCAGGTGCCCGGTCTCGGCCGCCGTCACCGCGAGCGCGATCGTCTCGAGGTCGCGCATTTCACCGACCAGGATGATGTCGGGGTCCTGGCGTAACGCACGCCGTAGCGCTTGAGTGAAGTCCGCCGTGTCGCCGCCGATTTCGCGCTGGTTAATATAGCACTTCTTGTCGCGATGGAGGAATTCGATCGGATCCTCCATGGTGAGAATGTGCGCTTCTTCGGACGCATTCAGCATGTCGATCATGGCGGCAAGCGTCGTCGACTTCCCGCTTCCCGTCGGACCGGTGACGAGCACCAGGCCGCGCGGCTTGAACGCGAGGCCGCGGCACACATCGGGCAGGCCGAGCTCGGCGAGTGTGGGAATTTTCTCCGGAATGAACCGGAGCACGATCGAGATCGACCCCCGCTGCCGCATCACGTTGACGCGAAACCGCGCCAGCCCGGGCACCGAATACGAGCAGTCGATGTCACCGGTCTGCGCAAACGTGTCCCAGTGCTCGGGCGATAGAATTGTCTGCGCGATCGTCTGGGTATCGGCGGGGGTCAGCGACTGGTCGCCCTGCGGTCGAATCTTGCCGGAAATTCGGACCCCGGGCGGCTTGCCCACCTTGAGGTGGGCGTCGCTGCCGCCCAGCTCGACCATACGCGCCAGAAATTCGTTGATCTGCATGGGGATAACCTCTCCTGTCGCGGTGCCGGAAGCCACGCCTCGTCATACGCCGACGGCGGGCACGCTTCGCCCTGCAGGATACGGGCCATTTCCCCGTGGCCGGCTGGCCCCGGATCGATCGCGGGAACGGCGGCGGTACACGCCGCACGACTTCAGTGGCGGTTCAGGAGGGCGGCGAGCATCTGCTCGTCGACGGGGTCGGCCGCGTTGCCGCTGGAGTGCACGACCGTGCCGGCCGCGTCGACCATCACTTCGAGGGGATAGGAACTCACGCCGTAGCGGGACATGAAGTCGGAGGCGGGATCGCGGTAGACCGCGATGTCGAGTTGGTTGTCCGCACGGAAGCGACCGATCGCGGCGTCGGGGTGGTCGGCGATCGCCACCACCTGCTCGACGGGAATCAACCCGTCGGCGACCGCGCGGTTCCATTTGCGCGCCATGTCGAGACACGGCGGACATTCGAGATCGAGGAACAACACCACACCGCCGTCGCGGAGGAGCGTCGCGGTCGATGTCGAGTCGCCGGCCTCGGTTTGAAGCGCGACCGCGGGAAACGGGTCGCCCGGTTTCCACGGCCCGTTGATGATCACGTCGGCGGCACCCTCGCCCCGGTGCCCCAGACGCTGTCCCAACCAGAAGCCGCCCGCCGCGACGCCAATCACGGCGACGGCCCAGACCACGGAACGCATTGCACGAGAGCCATTCATCGAATCATTTCACCGTTAGTCGCGAAGGCGGAGTCCCTGGCCTCCGCCCTCGCACCGAACCGACGGGCTGGTCGGCTAGCAGTCAGCGCCCTGAGGACACTGAATCGGCCCGTTCGGATCCGGCTTGCACGAGGTTCCACAACACTTCAGCGGCACACCGTTGCAACCGCACTTCCAGTAGCACAGACCGGCTTCGGCCTTCGTCGTCATCAGTCCGGCGAAGATTCCCACACCGAAGAGTCCAGCCAGTGCCATACCGAGTACGAGTTTACGCATCGTTTGCCTCCTTGGAACAGGGACACGTCTCCCGCCGCCGGTGCGGCGGGCGGACGACACACGAGCACGACGAAGCTGCAAAACTCGGAAGACAAAACGCCACCTGGTTTCCCAACTCCCCGTCTCAGGCGCCGCCCTGTGATTGGATTGCGAGCCGAATTCTAGTCGCCTGCCCCGTGTCCGTGCAACGTCGATCCAATGGCGGCCGGGTTTCCCATCGGGCACGGTCGTTGCTGCCGCTTTCCCGGGACTCCCGAATCGTCTCGGGCGGGGACCGGCGCGCCGCGCGAACCGAAGAGGCATAAACACCTGTAACACACTTTTTGTGAACCGCTTATGAACTTCACCTCACCTGGACTCCGAATCCGTAGTCGTCGTCGCGGCCGGCCCCGGTGGTGGATCGTTTTAATCCCCCTGATGTGGTTGCTCCTGTCGACCGCCGGGTTTGCCGGCGATCTCCGGGGCACCGTTCGGATCGTGTCGGAATCGGGATCGGCCCCCGCCACCAAACTCGATCCCTACGCCGGAACGCTGAATTCGGCCAACGCCAGCCACGACGTGACGCCGCGGCGAACCGTGGTGAACGACGTCGTCGTGTACCTGCTCGGCGCGACCACGAACGCGGCGCCGTCCGCACTGCACACCGCACCCCGGCTCGCGCAGATCAACCAGTCGTTCGAACCGCACGTGCTCGGCGTACCGGTGGGCACGACGGTGGAATTCCCGAACATGGACATGGTCTACCACAATGTCTTTTCGTACTCGAAGACCAAGCGCTTCGACCTGGGCTACTACGGCAAGGGAAAGTCCAAGCGCGTGACCTTCGACAAGCCGGGGATCGTCCAGGTCTTCTGCGACATTCACTCGACCATGTCCGCCTACGTGCTCGTGGTCGACACGCCGTTCGTCACGCAGCCCGACGACGACGGCAGCTACTCGTTTTCGGATCTTCCCAATGGAACGTACACGCTGACCGTGTGGCACCCGGACCTCGGTGAACGTACCCTGAACGTCACCGTCGACGACGGGCCCACCCGCCTCGACGTGAACCTCTGATCGCACGGACGCCGCCATGTTTCGTTTTGGATCTCTACGTACCCGCATCGTCGTCCTGACGACGATCCCGCTGATCGCCATTCTGGTGACGATCCTGGCGTCGGCGATGCAGACCGCGAACCACGCGGTGCGGGCACGCGTGCACGAAAGCCTGTCCGAGTCCGGATCGGTGTTCGTGCAGATGCTCACGTCGCGGCGCAACGAACTCGTCAGCATGGCGCAGGTGACCGTCCGCGACCCGCGCTTCTTCGCGCCATTTTCGATTCCCAACGACGAACGCGGCGCCGAGTTCCGCCCGACGCTCGAAGGGCTGGCCCACGACTTCCTGCGGATCACCGACGCCGACTTCATCGAGATCTTCGACGCCGACGCGCGGCTCATCACGCGCGTGAACCGGGGCGGCCTCGACGGCCCGCTGGTCTCCGTCGCCGACGAACCGAGCGACGCCGGACGCACGGGGCTCGAGGCCGCGGTCAGAGGCTCCGCCGTCGCGGACTTCTACCAGTCCGGCGACCGGCTGGTGGCCGCCGCCGTGGCGCCGGTTTACGTGGCGCACCGGCTGGAAGCGATCGTGCGCTTTGGAAGCTACCTCGACGACGAATTCGTCACCGAGGTCAAACGCCTGACCGGCGCCGACGTCTGCCTGGCGCGGCGCGGCCTGGAGTACGCGAGCACGTACCCGGCCTCGCAATCCATCGACGAGGCGTGGCGTCCGGCGGGGCGTGTCGCGACGTCGATCGCGCGCGGATCGGTGACGCTCTCGGAGGCGTTCAGCCGCACGCACGAGGGCAAGGAGTACCTGACCATTCACGTCGCCGTCGGCGGTGTCGACCCCGACGGCGGCTTCGACGGCTTCATCGGTCGCGAACTGCAGGCTGAACTCGCGCCGATTCTGGTGCTCGAGCGCCGACTGGCGCTGGGCGGCTTCCTCGCCGTCGCCGTCACGCTGTTGATCGGTTTTCTCGTGGCGAACACGATCACGAGTCCGCTGTCGCGCATCGTGCAGGCGTCGGCGTCACTCCAGAAGGGCGAATACGACTACCCCATCGACATGCGCGGCCGCGACGAGGTCGCCGTGCTCGGGCGGAACTTCGGCCTGATGCGCGAGTCGCTGGCAACCTACGTCGCCCACCTGAAGAGCGTCGACCAGGCGAAGAGCAACTTCATCGCGCTCGCCGGCCACGAACTGCGGACACCGCTCACCATCATCACCGGTTTCAACGACATGATCGCCAGCGGCGCGCTGGGAACCGTCCCCGACAAGGTCCGCGAGACCACCCACATGATCACCGAGCAGCTTTCCGGGCTCAATCAACTGGTGCAGTCGATGCTCGACCTGACCTATTTCGAACAGGGACTGCACACGCTCAGCATGCACCGGTGCGACATTCGTGACATCGCGCGGGGCGCGGGCATGGCCCGCCGCGACACCATCGAGAGCCGCCATCTGCAACTCGCGGTGACGGCCGGCGAGGAACCGCTGTGGGTGATGGCGGACGCAGAGCGACTGCGGGAAGCGGTGCAGGCGCTGGTCGACAACGCGATCCGATTCACGCCGGAGGGCGGTTCGCTGCGCGTGGTCGCGGCGCGCGACGGCGACGACGTGACCGTCGCCGTCACCGACACCGGCATCGGCATTCCGCAGCACGAACTCAAGTGGATATTCCAGAAGATCTATGAAGTGGGCGACGTGATGCACCACTCCTCGGGCACGTTCGGGTTCGGATCCAAGGGATTCGGCCTGGGCCTCGCCCTGTGCCGCGCCATTGTCGAGGCGCACGGCGGCCGCGTGTCGGTCGCGAGCGCGCCGGGGCGCGGGAGCACGTTCACCATCGCCCTGCCTCGCGCCGACGGGGATTCGAAGCCCGCGGTCGCCACCCCGGAAACGGAAGGAGTCCTGGTATGAAACGCTCGGCGAATTCCATCCACACGGTTCCCAGCACGATCGGACGCCGCGTCGCGCTGTGCGCGTTCGTCGTGCTCGCGCTGGTGGGCATCGCCGTGGACGCGCTTGCCGATGGAATGATCCAGGTGCGCGGGCTGGTGGACATCGTCGGCACCAATCTCGGCGACGAACGCTATCTCAACACGGTGAACACCAACGACTCGAACTTCGACGCGCTGCGCTCGCGTCTGTTCGTCGAGGGACAGCGCGGCAATACCTCCGCTTACCTGCAGTTTCTGATTTCGCCGGAGAGCGTCAACCCGTACCGGTTCTTCGGCGGCTACCTGATGCACCAGGTCTGGCAGGAACGCAACATCTTCCTGGAAGCGGGACTGATTCCCCTGCAGGACGGGATCTGGGCGAGCCACACCTATTCGAACAAGAACCCGCTGGTCGGCATTCCCATGGCGCAGTACTGGAAGTCAACCCTGTCCGCGACCATGATGCCGACCGATCTCGACCAGCTGCTCTCCATGCGCGGACAGGGTCAAACCGGATTCGTGTACGCGGATTCCACCGGCGTTCGCGGAACCCCGCACCCGACGGCCCCCATCGTCTACGACAACTGCTGGAACTACGGCGCCTACACGCTGGGCACGCTCGGCCACGTGGAATTCGCGCTCGGGGTCACCGTGGGGGCACCCGCGGCGTCGGTCCAGGGAACGGACACGAACGACAACCTGGCCGTCCATGCGAAGGTGGGCTACGGCTTCACGCCGGGCTTCAAGCTCTGGGTCAGCGGCGTGCGTGGTGCGTATCTGGACCGGGTGGTGACGCCGTACCTCCCGACGGGCAAGTCGGTGAACCACTACTATCAGAACCTCCTGATCGTCAGCACCGACTGGAAGTGGTGGCGCGTGGCGATGCTGGGCGAGATCTACTTCAATCACTTCGATACGCCGGTGCGCGCCGACGGGCTCGACAATATCGGCTACTACGTCCAGGGCGTCTATTCTCCGGTTGCAGGCTGGGACGTTGCGCTCCGCTACGATGCGATGCGTTTTGGCGAAGTCACCAGCACCACGGGTGCGGTCATGACCTGGGACGAAAACTACACGCGCTGGGAGGGTGGCGTCGGGTACCACGCGTCGCGGGATCTGCTGCTCAAGGGCGTCCTGCAGGCAACCCAGGGAAGCGACGAGAACGACTGGGATCTGATCCCGGCCGTGCAAGCGTCGTTCACTTTCTAGTTGTTTGTCATGGAAGTTGCATGGTCGATTCCATTATACTCGGAATAGCCGCGCCGGCGCGGGGCCGGACATCATGAGCTCCGGTCAGTGAGGGTGCCCACGTCGCAAATATGCGCGACGTCTTCCGCGCCCGGCGCGGCTTTGACATACGAAACGGGGACCGCGATCGCGCGGCCCCCGTTTTTCATTGGCACCCCTGGCAGCGGGTCGTCTAGCCGTCGGTCGCCTCACGTTCGCCGGAAACCCGGAGCCGGGGCCGGGACCGTGCCAGGACGTTCGCCCACCACACCTTCAAGCGCTCGCCGAGCACGTAATACGCCGGCAGCACCAGCAGCGTCAGAAACGTCGAGCTCACCAGGCCGCCCATCACCGCGCGCGCCAGCGGATAGTACTGCGCGTCGCCGATGTGGGACGTGCCCAGCGCCATCGGCAAAAGGCCCAGGACCGTCGTGGTCGCCGTCATAAGGATGGGACGCAAGCGCTCGCGCCCGCCGGCCATGACGGCGTCTTCGATGCCCATGCCTTCCTTGCGGAGGAAGTTCACGTGGTCGATGAGCACGATGCCGTTGTTCACCACCACGCCGATCAGGATCACCACGCCGATCATCGCCATCAAGCCCATGGACGTGTGCGTCAAAAGCAGCATCCAGACGACACCGACCGCCGCGAGCGGCAGGCAGATCATGATGACCAGCGGGTGCATGTACGACTCGAACAGCGCGGCCATCACCAGATACACGCACAGGATCGCCAGCAGCGAGTTGATCAGCATCTGCTGCTGCTGCTGGTTCTTCTCCTTGATCTCGCGGCTGAACGACCAGATGTAGCCCGGCGGCAGCGTGATGGTATTCATGATCGCGGTGATGTCCTTGAGCATGGCCCCGAAGTCCTTGCCTTCGTAGAGCCCCTGCACCGAGACGATGGTCCGCTGGTTGTCGCGCTCGATCTGCGTCGGCCCCTTGGTCTCCGTGAATTTCGCCAGCGAGCCCAGCGTGATCTCCTTGTCGTCGGTCATCCCCACCAGCAGGTTGTCGAGGTTGTAGATCCCGACCTGATCGGAGGGATCGAGGCTGATCGACATCGGCACTTCACGGTCCTCGCCGCGGAACCGGTCGAGCTGGACCCCGCGGAACGTGAGTCCCATGATCGAGGCGATGTCTTTGGCGGTGAGGTTGTAGCGCGCGACCAGCTCCGAATCGAGCGAGATGTTGATCTCGTCGCCGCCGAGTTCGACGCTGGTCTTGACGTCCGTTAGATCTTTGACGTACCCGAGGCGCCGCTTCACTTCGTCCGCCACGTCGGCGAGGACCAGCTTGTCGTCGCCGAACAGATTCACCTGCAGGAGCTGGGCGCCGCCGCTGCTCTCGCCGCTGTCGTTCCCCATCTGCAGGGTGACCCCGGGGATGTCGGGAATCGCCCGCCGCAGTTCCTTGCGCTTCTCCTTGAGCTTCTCCTTGCTGAGCGACTTGTCTTTGAAGTAGACCGTCGTCGCCGCGCTGTTGTCGCGGTAGTAGCTGTAGATCGTCTCGATCTCCAGCGAATCGCGCTTGGCTTCGAGAGCCGCCTCGACGCGCTTGACATAGGCGTCGGCTTCCTTGTAGCCGACGTTGTCGGAGAACTTGTAGTCCATGTAGATGCGCTCGACCAGGAGCGAGTCGTCGTCCTGCGGGCCCTTGAGGCCGATCACCTTCGCCCCCACCACGGTGAGGAGCAGCGCGGCGGTGACGATGCCCAGCGTCCAGCGCGGATGCTTGAACGTAGTCCATTGCAGCGTGCGCGCGTAGCGTTCCTCGAGACGGGTGAAGAAGCGCGGACCGTTGGACGTCTCCGACTTCTTCGGCTTCTTCAGCCTGGACGCGAGGAACGGGATCAGGGTCAGCGATACCAGGAGCGAGAACAGAATCGCGACCGAGATGGTGACGCCAACCGACGCCAGCCACACGAACAACTCGTCTTTTCCCCCGAAGACGATCGGGGCGAACACGATGACGGTCGTCAGCGTGGACGCGGTCACGGCGGTGGCCACTTCGCTGGCCCCGGTAATCGCCGCGTGCGCGCTGTTCTCGCCGCGGTTCTGGTGGCGGTAGATCGACTCCAACACCACGATGGCGTTGTCGACCAGCATCCCCACCCCGAGCATCAGCCCCATCATCGTCAGCATGTTCAACGAGTGGCCGGAGAAATAGAGAAACGCAAGCGTGCAGATCAGCGAGAACGGGATCGACACCGCGATCATCAAAGTCGTCGTCATCCGGCGCAGGAAGAAATACAGGATCGCCACGGCCAGGAAACCGCCGATCACGCCGGCGTCGCGGAGCCCGTGTACGCCGTTTAAGATCTCCGCGGACTGGTCGAAGAACAGGAGCACGTTGATACCCTTGAGCGCCGGGTCGGTGTTCATCTTGTCCATCGCCTTGTGTACGCGACGGGCGACGTCCACGGTGTTGGCGTTGCTCGCCTTCTGGATCCAGAACGCAACCGCGTGTTCGCCGTCGAGCCGCCGGCCGTAGGTCAGCACCGGCTCTCCATAGTAGACGTCGGCGATGTCCTTGAGGCGCAGACCCTCGGGACTGACCACCAGGTTCTCGATGTCCTCGATGCTCTGGAAGCTCCCGAGCGAACGGATGGTGTAGCGAATTCCGTCGGCCGTCATCTTACCGCCCGAGGCGGTGGCATTGGCACTCTGCAACAATCGGAACACGTTGCCCACGTCGACGCGGTGCGACTTGATCTTGTCGAGGCTCAGGTAGATCGCGATTTCCTTGGGCTCGACGCCTTCGATGAAGACGTTGCCCACGCCGTCCACGCGCTTGAGTGGATTGATGATCGAGCGCTCGATCAGGTCGTAGCTCCCCGAGAGGTCACGGCCCACCGCCGAGATGCGCCCTTCCAGGATGGGGATGTCGTTGGTGTCGAACGTGAACACCTGCAGGTGCTCGACGTCGGCGGGCAGATCCGGCCGGATCTGGTCGAGCTTCTCCTTGACCTCCATGCGCAGCACGTTGACGTCGCGTCCCCACTCGAACTCCACGCCCACGAATGCGCCGTCGGGCTGTGTCTGCGACTGGATGCGGTGGACGTTGCCCAGCGTCGCGAAGACCTCCTCGACGGGCTTCACGATATGACGTTCGATGTAGTCGGGGTGCGAATTCGGGTACGGGATGAAGACGCCGATGAAAGGGAATTCGACGTGCGGCAAGAACTCGATCGGCAGCTTGAACGACGCGATACCGCCCATCGCGAGGAGCGTCACCAGGCCGATCATGACGAGGACCGGCTTTTTGACCGACATCTCGTGGAGACGCATCCGTCCTCCCTATTCGCCGCGCGCGATGACCGCGTAGAGCGACGGGATCACGAACAGCGTGAGCACGCTCCCGATCATCAGGCCGCCGATGACGGTCAGCGCCATCGGTGTGCGGATTTCCGCGCCTTCGCCGAAACCGAGCGCCATGGGCAGCAGCCCCAGCACGGTGGTGAGCGTCGTCATCAGAATCGGACGCAGGCGCACCCGGCCCGCCGCGCGCACCGCGTCCAGCTTGGCCTGGCCCTCGCGGCGCAGCGTGTTGATGTAGTCGATCAGCACGATTCCGTTGTTGACGACGATGCCGGCCAAAAGAATCACGCCGATGAAGACGATCACGCTCACCGGCTTGCCCGTGATCAAAAGCGTGAAGATCACCCCGATCGCCGCCAGGGGCACGGTGAACATGATGATGAAGGGATGAACGAAGGACTCGAACTGCGCCGCCATCACCAGGTACACGAGGAACACGGCCAGGACGAGGGCCAGGATCAGGCTCTTGTACGACCGCAGGAGTTCTTCGTTCTCGCCGCCGAGATCGATGGTGATCCCTTCGGGCCGCGGCATCGACGCCAGTACGGCTTCCACGTCTTTGGCGACGTGACCGAGGTCGCGGCCGTCGACGTTGCCGGACACGATGGCGGCGCGCTGCTGCGACACGCGCGAGATCTGGTTGACGCCGCGGTCGACGCGGACGTCGGCGATCGTCCCCAGCAGGATCGGGGTGCCGTCGCGTTCGGCCACGACCATCGAGCGCATGGCATCGATGTCCTCCGCACGCCAGGCGGTCGAGCGCACGCGGATGTCGACCTGCTTGTCGCGTTCCTTGAACTTCGTGGGCACGTCGCCCTTGATCTTGGTGCGAACGGTGTTGGCGACGTCTTCGATCGACAGCCCCATCGACGACATGCGCACGCGGTTGAATTCGACGTCGAGTTCGGGGTTGCCGAATTCGAGCGACGACTTGACGTCCTTGACGCCCGCAACCGTCTTCACGCGCTCGGCCACCGCATCGGAGAACGTCTTCAGCTTGTCGAGGTCGTAACCGAAGACGTGGATCTCGAGCGGCGTGTCGAAACTGAAGTATGACGGCCGCGCGAATTTGATATCGGCGTTGTCGATGCGGTCGAAGCGATTGCGCAGCGACGTGATCAGTTTGTCCTCCGCGGCCGGGTCGCCCTTGTGGGTCATCACGATGTTGAGCTGGCCGATGTTCTCGTCCTTGCTCTTGACGTTGCTCCCCAGCCGGCTCGCCGTGCCCACGCTGGTGAAGTACGACTCCACGCCGGGCTCGTTGTCGGCGATCTCTTCCATCCGGGCCATGACGCGATCGGTGGATTCCAGCGGGCTGCCCTCCGGTAACTGCACCGAGAAGCTGAACTCGCCCTGCGAGAACTGCGGGATCACTTCCTTGCCCAGCAGCGGTGCCAGCAGAATCGCGACCGCGAAGAGTGCCAGCATCGAGAAGAGGAAGCGACCGCGCCGGGCCAGCGCCCGATCCAGCAACGACGCGTAGAGATTTTCGAGCGGCGGATAGAAGCGATCGTACGCGGCTCGCAGCGGACGGGTGATGAACGTCAGCCCGCGACCCACGAATCCGCCGGCCCGCCGGACCATGCGGAGCACGAACACCGGCACGACGATGGTGAGTGCGCGCACGGTGGCGTGCCACCAGCGAGCGACGCGCCGGCGCGGCACGGCCGGGGCGGGCGCCGCGGGCGCCGGGCTCATGGTCGCCGCGCGAAAGTCGACCGCCGACGCGACCGGAATCAGCATCAGCGAGACGATGAGCGACGCCATCAGCGAAATCGACACGGTCAGCGCCTGGTCCCGGAACACCTGGCCGGCGAGCCCCTCGACGAACACGATGGGGAGAAACACGGCCACGGTGGTGAGCGTCGACCCGGTCACCGCGGAGGCGACTTCCGACGCCCCCAGCGCGGTCGCGCGCTTGCGGTCCGGTTCCCGCTCCTTATGGCGGGAGATACTTTCGAGGACGACAATCGAGTTGTCGACCAGCATCCCCACCCCCAGTGCGAGGCCGCCGAGCGACATCAGGTTCAGGGACACGCCGAGTTGCTGCATGATCACGAATGCGAACATGATCGAGATCGGGATCGACAGCCCGATGATGATCGTGCTGCGCAGATCGCGGAGGAACAGATACAGAATGAGAACCGCGAGGATCGCGCCCTGAATCGCATTGGCGCGCACCTCGTTGATCGCGCTCTTGATGAAGCGCGACTGGTCGAAGAGCACGTCCATGGTGATGTCGGGCGGAAGCTGCTTCTGGAGCGTCTTGAGGCGCTTGCGTACCGCGTCCGCCACGGTGACGGTGTTGGCGTCGCCTTCCTTGAACACGGCGACTTCGACGACCTCGTGCCCGTTCAACCGCGTAATGACGTCGCGTTCCACGTGGCCGCGTGTGACCGAGCCCAGGTCCGCGAGGATCACGCGGCGCCCGTTCTCTTCCTTGACGATGGTGTTGGCGATGTCGTCGACGTTCTGGAATTCGTTTTCGGTGCGCAGGAGGAACTCGGCGCCCTTGTCGCGCAGGCGACCGCCGGACTGGTTGACGTTGTCCTGCGCCAGGCGCTCGGCGACGGTGGCGATGGGAATGCCGTAGCTCGCCAGCCGGTGCTCGTCGAGCTCGACTTCGATCTCTTCCTCGAGACCGCCCATCACCTTCGCGCTGGCGACACCGTCCTGCGCTTCCAGTTCCTTCTTGATGGTGTAGTCGGCGAGGTTGCGCAGCCGCACCAGATTATCGGTGCCCGACACACCGATCCGGAGCACCGGGTCGAGCGACGGGTCGTAGCGCAGAATGACCGGCGCCTTGCACTCGCGCGGGAGCGTGACCAGGTCGATCTTGTCGCGCACGTCGAGTGCGGCGTACTGCATCGACGTCTTCCACGTGAATTCCAGCGTGATCTCCGACGTCCCCGGCTTGGACACCGAGCGCACGTTGCGCAGACCGCTGATCACGCCGACGGCTTCTTCCAGCGGACGCGTGACGAAGTTCTCGACTTCGGTGGGGGCGGCGTCCGGGTATTCCGTCTGGATCGTGAGCGACGGGTAGGAGATCTCGGGCAGGAGCTGGAGTTGCAGCCGCGACAGGGCGACGAAACCGAACACGATGACCGCCACGAAGATCATCGTGACCGTCACCGGACGTTTGATGGAAAAATCGACGATGCGCATGGCGGAGAGAGACGCCGCGCTACCGGGGCTTGGCGTCCGCGTCCTTCTCGCTCTTCGCACTCGCGACGTCGGCGGCCGGGGTCTTGACCACCTTGATCTTCGTGCCCTCGCGAATGCCGCCGGTGCCCGCGGTGACCACGGTGTCGCCCAGGCTCACGCCGCGGGTGATCTCGGCGTCGGTCTCGTCTTCGTACCCGACGTCGACGCCCACCTTGCGCACCGAATCCGCCGCGGCGACGTAGACGAAGTGATCGCCGGCGTCGGCGACGACACTGCGGCGCGGCACGGCCATCACCTTCTCGTGGGTATCCATGAGGATCTTGACCCGGACGAAGCTCCCGGGAACGCCCGCGCCGACAGTCTGCGCCGTCACCTTCACCGTCCCGGTACGCAGATCGACCTCGGGGGCGACGCGCAGAATCGTGCCGTCGAACTGCGTATCGGGAGCGGTGTCGGGACGGATGTAGACGGCCTGGCCGGGGTGGACGCGGCGCGCCTCGGCTTCGGGGAGATACATCGCGAGCAAGAGCGGATGGATGTCCGCCATGACGAACAGCTTCGCGCCGATGCCGATGTTCGCACCCAGATCGACGAGGCGGCTCATCACCACGCCGCCGAAGGGTGCGCGGATCTGCGTGTACTCGTACTTCACTTCGGCCGACTCGTAGCCGTTCGCGGCCAGCTCGTATTGATATTTGACGTCCTGGTATTCCTTGTCGCTGATCAGATTCTGCTCGTGCATCGTCTCGACGCGGTCGAGTTCGACTTTCTGTTTGTCGCGATTGATGCGCGCCTCGTCCAGCGCGACCTTGAGTTCGGCGTCGTCGAGGCGGCAGAGCAACTGGCCCTCTTTGACCACGTCGCCCTCTTCGACCAGGATCTCTTTTACTTCGCCGCCGATCTTGGCCAGGATGTCGACGCGCTTCTCGGCTTCCAGCGTGGCCGTGGTCTGATAGAACGACGAGATCGAGCGCGCGGACACGACCGCCACCTCGACCGGCACGCGCGTGTCCTTCTTCTTGTCTTTGTCTTTTTTCTTGTCCTTCTTGCTCTTCTTGTCGGACTTGCCGTCGGCCACGGCGGTCGAGTCCGCCTTCGTGCTGTCGGCGGCGCTGGCGTTGGTCTTGTCGACGCCCATACGGGTCTTCGCGAGGAACGCCACCCCCGCGGCGACGGCGAGGAACGCAATGAGGGAGAGCAGCAAGGTCTTCCGGCTGGGCTTGGTCATCGCTGGGGTCTCCGAATCTCTCGTGAAAAGGCGCGCCGGCGGTCGCTCGGCGCATGCGTTCCTTACGAACCCGGGCACACGGTTGTTTCAGGGGCCCGGTGGCCCGACTTCGGATGCGCGGAACAATGTCTTGGACCGGGCTTCTACCCGGGAAGTTTCAGCTAATTCGGCAGGTCACATGAAAAGGTGGGAATGGTGCGCCCGAGAGGACTTGAACCCCTAGCCTTGTGGTCCGTAGCCACACGCTCTATCCAGTTGAGCTACGGGCGCTCCCAATCTCTGTTCATCGGCAATCAATATGGCGGAGAGGGAGGGATTCGAACCCTCGGTACAGGTTTAAGCCCGTACAACGGTTTAGCAAACCGTCGCCTTCGACCAGCTCGGCCACCTCTCCAGGATTCTTTCATGGAAACTGGCGGAGGGCGAGGGACTCGAACCCCCATGGGCGGTGAAGCCCGACGGTTTTCAAGACCGTTGCCTTACCAGTTCGGCCAGCCCTCCGGCTCGACCGGAACGCGGACTATAGCACCCCCTCCCGGGAGGGTCAAGCAAGGGGGTTTTTCGAGCGCATTTCCCGATCAGGGCGTGTCGGGATCGCCGTAGCCGTCGTCGATCGGCAGGACCGGCTCTCCTTTCATGTTCGTCGTGACCAGCTTCATCTGGTCGACGAGAAACAGCGGTTTGACCGCCTGCCGCGCGAGCTCCTGGATACGCTGCTCGAGGGCGGCGACTTTCTCGGGGTTCTCCGCGGCAAGGTTGGTGGTCTCGGAGGGGTCCCGCGCGAGATTGTAGAGCTCGACCCTCGAAGGCAGAAGCACCTTCCAGACGAGCTTCCAGTCACCCTGACGCAGGGCGGCGCGAAACGGCTCGATATTGTAGACGATTTCCGTGCGCGGCGAGGGCTTGCCCTGCGCAATCGTGTCCCAGACGTTGACGCCGTCGAGGGGTTTGCACTTCGCCGTCGAAGCGCCGGCGAGGGCGGCCAGGGTCGGATAGAGGTCGACGGAGTGGATGAGACCGTCGACGGCCCCGGCCGCGATATGGCCCGGCCAGTTGGCCAGCGCGCACACGCGCGTCCCGCCTTCGTAGAGAGTGCCCTTGCCGTCACGGTAGGGACCGTTGTCGCACGGAATCGTGATCTTCGAGACATCGGCCATGACGCCCGTGAACATCGCGTCGCGCGTGCCGCCGTTGTCGCTCTGGAAGATGATAAGCGTGTTCTCGCGCATCCCCTTCCTATCGAGCGCCGCGACGACCCGACCGATTTCGTCGTCCAGGCAGGTCACCATGGCGGCATATGTGCGACGTGTCGGGTCCACGATGTTCTTGTACCGATCGATGTACTCCTGGGGAGCCTGATACGGCGTGTGGGGCGCGTTGAAGGCCAAATATAGATAGAGGGGTTTGGACGCGTCGTGCCGTTCGATCAACCGGACCGCGTCCGCACCGAGCAGCGTGGTCGTGTACCCCTTCTCTTTGAGCGGCTTGCCGTTGCGGAACCAGTCGAGCACACCGTGTTCGTCGTGGTTGAAGTAATCCAGTTCGCCGATCATGGGGCCGTACTGGTAGTCGAAGCCCCGCTGATTCGGCCAGTACTTCTTGTCGGCGTGGCCGAGGTGCCATTTGCCGATGATCGCCGTCTCGTAGCCGGCGGCCTTGAGGCACTGCGGAAGAAGCCATTCCGTCGTGTCGAGCCCGTAGCTCGAGACGGACGGAATGACGGCGGTCTGCAGGCCATAACGGAACGGGTAACGGCCGGTCATCAGACACGCGCGCGTCGGCGTGCACATCGGCTGTGCGTAGAACTGCGTTAGCTTCGCGCCCTGGGCGGCGAGCTTGTCGATGTTCGGCGTCTTGATGTCGGCGCAGCCGTTGAAGCCGACGTCTTTCCACCCGAGGTCGTCCGCGACGATGTGGACGATGTTTGGCCGCGTGTTCGCCGCCTCGGTTGGAACCGCCGTCGCGACCAGCGCCCCGGTCATTAGGACGCCAACCAACGCTGATCTCGACGAAGTAAGCAACTCGAAAACCATCGTGTATCCCTGCCTTTCTTGAACGGAGGATACCTCCGGGTGGTCGGACATGACAAGCGGTGCGCTGACTGCGTCGCCGAGCCGGCGCCGACATACCGTCAGACCGGCGGATCCGGGCCGGGGAATCCCGTGGCTTCCTCCGCTTCCATCTCCCGGTAACGGCGCCGGCGCCGGAAGTAGTGGCGCAGAATCACGGCCAGGAACAGCACGGCGGCGAAGGCGAAGAGCGGCTCGTCCTGGAACAGGAGCAGCTTGGAGTGGTAGCGCTTCTCGAGTTCGTTGCGGAAGTACGCGTCGTACTCGTCCACCGAGAATCCCCAGTAGTCCTTGAACGCCTCGGTGAAGTCCTTCGTGCGATCGACTTCCGCCAGAAACTCCGGCAGCTTGTCGAAGCCGACGTCGTTGAAAAGCTCGGTGAAGGCGGCGTACGCCACGCGGTACGCGACCTGCGCCTGCTGCTCCCCCGCCGGATAGAACCAGCTCATCGCCGAGAGGCGCACGGAGTCCCCGCTCCACACGGCGTTCATCAACTGCCACGAATCCACCAGCGACCACTCGCGTGCCTGCCACTGCGCCAGCCCCTCGAGAAACCAGATCGGAAAACGCACGCGGGGCACGCGCTGATACACCAGGAGGTGCGAGAGTTCGTGCGGGACGACCTCGTCGAGCGAGTTGTATGAACGCGTCGCGCGGTTGACGTCGACCAGGATGCGCTGCTCTTCCAGGATCGCGAACGCGATTCCCCACGTGGGCATCTCCTGCTGCAACGACGCGTCGTAGGAGCGCGCATCCGCGGTGACCACAATCTCGATCGGCGCGATTGTGGAGAGACCGAGTTCGGAGGCGATGCGCGGAATCTCGCTCCGGCAGATGTCGGAGACCTTGTCGGCCACGCGACCGTAGCGATTCTCGTAGCGAATCGTGACCGGGAGCGGTGCCAGCGAGCGGGTGAGTTCGGTTTTGTCGGCCGCGCGCCCGGCGGCGGGCACGACCGCGACGACGCCGGCAATCGCCAGCGCGGCCAGCGTGCGGCGAAGGATGGGGCGCAGAGCGAAGCGCATGCTGTCCGCGCGGTCACGCCCCGCGCGCGGATTCGATGACGCCGGAGCCGACGACCACGTCGCCGTCGAAGAAGGCAATGGTCTGGCCGGGGGCGATAGCGCGCTGGGGCTCTTCGAAGACGACGCGCGCACAGTCGCCGTCCACGTCGACCGACGCGACGGGCTCGGCGCGATGACGCGATCGAATCTGGGCAGACAGTGAACCGACCGAGTCGTCCAGCCACGCGAGGCGGCACACGAGTTCGCGGCGCAGGAGATCCGCGTCGTCGCCGATCACCACCGTGTTGCGCGCGACGTCGATATCGACCACGTACTGCGGACGACCGGCCGCCACGCCGAGGCCGCGACGCTGGCCGATGGTGTGCGTGGCCAGCCCCTCGTGCGTTCCCACCACTTCGCCGCCCGTCGTTTCGATCGCGCCCGGTTCGAGCGGAACTTTTCCGCTCAAGAAGTCGCGCAGCGTCTTGGTGGAAACAAAGCACACGTCCTGGCTGTCCGGCTTGTCCGCGACGCGAAGTCCGGCCTGGCGTGCCTGCTCGCGCACGTCGCGCTTCTCGCGGTCGCCGAGCGGAAACACCACGCGGTCGAGCACGCGCGGTTCGACGCCGGAGAGAAAATACGACTGGTCCTTGTCGGCGTGCGTGGAACGCGCAACATAATGACGACCGCTGTCCGCACGGAACACGCGCGCGTAGTGGCCGGTGGCGACGAGGTCGAAGCCCAGGCGGTTCGCCCACTCGATCAACGTATCGAAACGCACGATCGAATTGCAGCGCACACACGGATTGGGCGTGCGGCCGCTGGCGTACTCGCCGATGAAGTTGTCGTAGACCTCGCGGCCGAAGATCTCTTCGGTGCTCACCACCATGTGGCGGATGCCGATGCGCTGGCACACCGCGCGCGCGTCGTCGATCGCGTCGAGCGAACAGCAACTGCGTTCGGAGACGGCGGCGGGGTTTTCGCCATAACAGTAGTTCTTCATCGTGAGTCCGACGACGCGATAGCCGGCCTCGACGAGTGCGGCCGCCGACACGCCGGAATCCACGCCGCCGCTCATCGCCAAAAGGACGCTCCGGCCTGCGCCGTGCGCACCAATCGATAGATACGAACCCTGCATACCGTGCTCCGTCCGCGCGATTCTACACCCGGACCCGAAAAAATCCTCCCCGCCGGCGCGCGGCGGGGAGGATCGAGGGTCTCTTCCTGTGTCCCGTCCGGCTACTGACCGGATGACGCGGCCTGGCGTTTCTTGAGATTTTCTTGTCGCGCGATCTTCGCCTTGGCGTAGCTGCCCCACTGCGCGTCACCCGTCGCCTTGGAGAACATCGCGATGGCCTCGTCGTACGACCCGACCTTCTCGAGCGACTCGCCCCACTGCACGTAGAGCCCCGCTTTCTTGTCGGTGTACTCGGTCCCCTTCTTCGCCATGTTGATCGCGTCGGTGTAGCGACCCAGTTCGTTGTAGCAACCCGCGAGTTCCTGGTACGCGAGCGCGAAGTCGGGCTTGAGCTGGACGGCCTTCTCCAGGTGTTCGGCCGCGTCCTTGTAGTTCTTTCCCTGCTTGAGCGACACGCCAAGGTTGTACTGGTAGGCCGCGTTGTCCGGCTTCTCCACCACCAGCGAATCGTACACGACGGCCGCCTTGTCGAACTGCTGCTGGCCGATCAGGATCTTGCCGAGCTGCGAACGAAAGCGGCTCTTGATCTCGCCGCTGGACGCGGCGATCGCGCGCTCGTATGCGGCGATGGCTTCGTCGTTGCGCTTGAGGTCGGCGTAGATGCCCGCGACCGAACCCAGCGTCTGCGTGTCCTGCGGATTCGACTCCAGCGCCTTCTCGTAGTAGCCAAGCGCCTTGTCCGACTTCCCGGCCTTCTGATAGAGGAACCCGAGGTGCACGTTGGCGTCGTAATTCGTCGCATCGATGGTGAGCATCGACTTGTAGGTCTTGATCGCCGCGGCAAGCCGGGTGGTATCGTCCTTGGCGGCCGCCTCCGACGCCATGATCTGCGAGTGGCCCAGGTTGGAGAGGATGTCGAGTCGCGTCGGCTCGAGTTTCGACGCGGCCGCGAACGCGGTCGCCGCCTTGTCGTAGTCCTTCAGCTCGCGATAGCACGCGCCCAGGTCCTGCCACGCCGCCGTTCGGGTCGGCTCCATCTGGACGACCTTCTCCAGTTCCTCGGCGGCCTTGTCGAACTGCTTGGCGGCCATCAACTGCGTCGCCGTCTGGTGCATCATGTCGACGGTCGTCAGCTGCTGTTCGAAGCCGTTCTTGTCCTGGGTCTTCTCGATGACCTTCTGCGCGGTGGCCGTGCCGGCCCATGCGGCAATCAGAATGGCAGCCGCCCAGGCAGAAACTCGCGCGTACACTCTCATCGCAACACTCCTCCGTGTAACGTCGGCCCGACCCGGGGGAACGAACCGATTGCTATGGATGAAGATAAGGCAGCTCAGGGGCGTGAGCCTGAAGTTCCCCAGAAAGGTACGCGACCCCGCCCGACGTGTCAAGTCTCTATCTGGAAGGGATTTACGGTGTCCCGCCGAGGTACTGCCGGAGAACCTTCACGTTCTCCTCCGCGGACTTGCCGAGATCGCCCGACGGGTCGAGCCGGACGACGGTCTCCCATTCATTCAACGCCTCGTGAAAGATCCGCGCCTCGGCGAACGCGAGGCCGAGATTGTAGTGCGCCTGCGCGCTGTTCGGGTCGACCTCGAGCGCCTTTTCGTAGAGGGCGACCCCCTCGGCGGTGTTCCCCAGGAAGCTTTCGAGATAACCGAGATGGCAGTACGCGAGCACGTCCTTCGGGTTGACCGCGAGTGCGCGGCGGTACGCGGTGCGCGCCTCGTTGCGTCTCTCGGCGGCGTCGTAGGTCAGACCCATGTTCACGTACGCGCGCGAATAGGTCGAATCCAGAGCGACGGCGTGCTTGTACGCCGTCACCGCGCTGTCGTAGAGCGCCATGGCTGCGTCTCGCTGTTCCGGCGGCAGCGCGGAGCCCAGAGAGTAGTAGGCATTGCCGACGTGGAACGGAAAGGTCGCGTCGGTCGAATCCTTCCGCTCGAGCGTCCGCAAGGTGTCGAGCTGCGCGCGCGGCGGCATTTTCTCCAGCACGTCGGCCAGCGACGGCGCGGGCGCGGGTTCGCGCGTCGACGGGTGTCCGCCGCATCCTGCCTGGATCGCCCAGACCGCGAGCAGTCCCACCGCAACGGCAACGCGGCGGTGGCGGCGGCCTAGTATCGCGTTTCTCGCTTGCGTTTCCATTCCTCCGACCCCGTGATGCTGAGATAGAAGCGTACGGACCTGTCCTGATAGTCGTTGGTACTCACGGACCCCGTTTTGGCGAACTGCAGCGCCGTGTCTATTTTACCCCGTCCGCTCTTGAACAACAATCCCGTGCCGATCGCGAATCCCACCTTTGTGATTTTCTGCATATCGGGCAGCGTGTACGGGAGTTGTTCGTACGTCGCCGACAGTCGCACCGGCATGTGCCGTCCCCGAGTGTATTCGATGCCGAGCGACGCGACTTCCTCGCGCGTGAGCTGATCCACCGGGAACGCGAGGCCGCTGAATTTGGTGAAGTCACTGATCTCCCCGCCCGCGTGAATCACGAACCCGGGGCTCACGCGGAACGTCGCCGACGCCGTCCAGCGCTCGGGCAGCGACGTCTTCTCGTTGTAGGCGGCGTTCGCGGCCGCGTTGGTGTAGCGCTCCTTGACCGCGGTGTCGTACTCGATCGCCGCGTCATAGGCCACACCGAGCGAAAGTTTCGGAACGGGACGAACCGCCACGCCGGCGCCCCACCCGTGACCGGTCAGCGAGCGCGTCCGCGTGCTGGTCGCGTCGGTGGTCGATGCGCCCTGGAAGTCGACCACCCATTGATCCTCGATGGTGCCGTTCTCGATCGAATAGTAAGCGCCGATCTTGGCGTACCTCCCGGTGTCCAGCGCCAGCGTGAATGGCACCGACCACAGGCCGCCCGATCGGTTGTAGATGCTCAGGTACGGCTGTCCCGTGGTAGTCGTAAGACTTTCCCGGAAGCTTCCGTCGGGATCGTAGCGCCCGCGATAACCCAGGGACATACTCAGGCTCTTGCGAAAGAGCGGAAATCCGAAGGCGAAGGTGGAGAATTTCGTGCGCACCGTCTTCTCGTCGAGTGTCGCCGATTTGTTCCGGTCGGTGGTGACGTAGCCCGCCGCGCCGAAGGTGACGCGCTTGCACCAGGCGACCATTGCCGGGTTGTACTGCAGCACCCCCAGCGAATCGTCCGACATCTGGACGAACCCGCCGAGCGCGGCGATGCGCGCATCGCCCGTCTCGAATCGTTCTCCCAGGAGATTGAGTCCGAAGATCGACTCGGCGTGCGCCACCGTCGACATCGCGACCATGGCACCGATCAACAGGGCGAGACGGACGCTCGAGTGCCGCGTCATGGGCGATGGAACGTGGCCGGGGTGGACGAGGTGACGTACACACGCGGCTTCAGGCTGTCGGGTGCGCTGGAACCGTAGAGTTCCAGTTGCCGCACCTCGGTGTTATCCGCGTCGAAGCTGATCACGAAGCCGTTGTCGGGGAGCGTGCCCTGGAGCGTCAGGAAGATCGCGTTGGTGAGCTTGAACTCCAGAGTTTCGTCGTCCACCAGGACCGTCGCCGTGGTGACGAGTTCGCCCGTCGTGAAATCGGAGCTGGTCGGGTCGGACGACTTGGGTGCGAGGACCTGCAGCAGCGTGTTCTTCCCCAGCAGGGATCCGGGGAACGATATGAAAGCGCACACGCGCGCTGTGAATCGCGGACTCGGGCTGGAGCTGGTCGAGTTGCACACGGAAGTAGCCGTGCCGTGCGTACCCGTCGCCGATCGCGAAGTTGCCGCTCGGCGGCGATGTCGGCTGCACCCAGGTGGCGTCGTCGGTGGCGTAGAAGCGTTTCTCGGTGCCGTCGGTGAAATGCACGATCACCTGCGGCTTGTCGCTGGTGGCCTGCGCAGAATTGAACAATGCGACCCGGTCGTTGACGTCGTCGGTGTACACGACCTCGATCGCCGTCCGCGACGACGGCGTGGACAGCCATTCGTTGACCAGGCTGACCGGGATTGGATAGGTCGCGGGCGTCAACTGCAGCGCGCGTTCCGGGCTGCCGGTGCCCGGATCGGGAATCGCGGCCAGCGTGTCGGCGACGGTGATCGTATCGCCTTCGGTGTAGGTTCGCTTCAGCCGATAGAAACGAGCGGGAAAGCTGCCGTCGATCTCGCTCGCGAACAGCCGGATCTCCGCGTGGTCCACCGTCTTGTTCGTGTACAACAAACCCGTGGTGAACGGGATCTGGATGATCATGGTCCGCTGGTAGCCGTCGATGCGCCCGAACTCCAGCGTGGTCTGCGACACGATCGGCTTGTGCGTGTAGATCAGCGTGTCGGCGTCGACGCCGATCGTGTCCTGGAACACATCGCCCGGTTCACTGCCGAGCACATTGCCGTCGATATCGGATCCGAGCGACGATTCGGGATCGGACGAACAGGAGAGGGCGGAGATGAGCGCGAGTCCGGCGAGCGCCGTCACGAACGCCGCGAGGCGCAGACGGGTCCCGTCCGCGTGGGACCGGAACAACCACATCGCAGCCTTGTAGCACAGGGCCGCTGGCAGGTCAAGGTAACGACGGATCACTTCTGGGGCTCCGTCGCCACGACCAGCTTCTTCACGCCGGCGCCCTTGATCTGATCCAGGACGTGAATCACGGTTCCGTGCGACACGCGGGCGTCGGCCTTGAGAACGACCGCCTTCTCGGTGGAGTCGGCCAGGCGGGACACGAGTTCCTGTTCGAAGAGGGCCATCTCGACCGGTTCGTCGTTGATGTACACCGAGCCGCGTTCGTCGATGTAGACCACGACCGGCGTCTGGCGGGCGACGTCGGCGTGCTTGGCGTCCGGCAGTTCCAGGCTGATCGCCGGCTGGCTCACGAACGTCGCCGACACCATGAAGAAGAGCACGAGCAGAAACATCACGTCGATCAGCGACGTGAGGTTGATCACAAGCGAGCGTTTCTTTCTCGAATGGCGCATTTCCATGACGAATGCCTTCGCGCGACTTAAGCCTCGCGGATTCCCTTCTCCGGCGCGCGTCCGGACGTCGCGTCTCCTTCCATCGACGAGAGTTGCTTCAAGAGGACGTGCGAATACGCGTCGATCTTGTTGACCAGTCCGTCGACGCGCGCGTCGAGCAGGTTGTACGCGATGAGCGCCGGAATACCGATCACGAGGCCGAACACCGTCGTAATGAGCGCCTGCGCGATCCCGCCGGAGAGCAGCCCGGTCTGTCCGACGCCGGACACGCTGATCACCGAGAACACCTGAATCATGCCGGTGACCGTTCCCAGGAGGCCGAGCAGCGGTCCCGCGGTCGCGACGGTCTCGAGCACCACCAGGTAGCGTTCGAGCCGCTTGGATTCGCGGCGGCCGGTATCCTCCATCGTCTGACGCACGATGGGCATCGGTTTTCCGGCTTCGACCAGACCCGACTTGATGATGTTCGCGAACGGCGTGTCGTAGCGTTCGCATATTTTGACGGCGAGCGGGATGTCCAACGGAGTCCGGATCGATTCGATACAGCTCACGATCTCACCCTGAATCACCCGGGAGTTTCGAAGCGTCATGAGCTTCTCGATCGTCACCGCGACTCCCACCACGGAGAGCACGGCGAGCGGTATCATGACCGGTCCGCCCTTTACCAGAATGGCCCACATCTACGGCTCGCTCCTTTCCTTGTCGTCCTTGCGAATGAATCGTCCGTTCTTGAAATACCGATCCTCGTCGCCCGGGAGCAGATAGTAGAACCCGAACGTAATTTCGAGATAGTTCTCCGGGAACCCTTTCGGCAACGGCCGGAACGGGGCGGCGCCCTTGATGGCGTTCACGCTGGACCGGTGCAGCGAATCGTGGCCTTCCGTCTCGACCACCGACAGATCGTCCATGCGCCCGTCCGGATAGATCCGGAACCTCACCCACGTGTATCCATGGATCGCGCCCAGCGCGGTGAACGCCAGGGGCGGAATCCAATTCTGCTTGATGCGGCGCTTGAGGTCGAGCAGATACGGCGCAAAATCCCAGTCGGTCGTGTTGAGCGAAATCCCGCCGATGGTAGCACTGGCCGACCCCGGGTTGTCGAACTCCTCGGTCGGTTCGGGCAGCGACAGGTCGTGTGTCGGGCTCATCTGGTTGATGAATTTCGACCGCTCGAGCGCATCGGACAGGTCCTCCTGCTCTTTGGGCAGCGGGGGCAACTCGCTCTTCCCGCCCCCGGCGGCGCCGTCCGGCGGCGTCGGCGTGTCGGGAATGGGAATCTTGCCCTCGCTGTGCGGCATATCCGATTTGGTGTCGCGCGCGTCGGTGTCGCTCGCCTTCGACGCCACCGTCGAGAGGAATCGGCTGGTGTCCTTGTCGTTCGGCGTCGGGTTCTCCGGAGGTGACACCAGCGTGAACTCGATCGGCTGGTCCACCGGCTCGGCCTTCTTCAGATCGATGTCGAGCGATTGGAACATGTCCCTCACTCCCGGTACGAGGAGCAACGCGTGCAGAAACAGCGACAGTGCGATTCCCAGCAGAATCGTCCGGTCGCGCTCGTGATGAATACGAATCGTGTTCATCGTTGCGCCGCGCGCGTCACACGCGCTCCAGCCGGCAGATCACGAACCCGCTCACCCACTCCCGGATGCCCGGTATCCGGGTCAGTGGCTTGAAGAACGCGAACTTCGCGGGCCGCAACTCCAGCGACGATATCTCCAGCGCCGGAATGGACCGCACGATACCGATGAATCGGGCGATGCTCATGTGATTCAGGTCCCGATCGTAGGATTCCATGATTTTCCCCAGCCGGCGCTCGATCGCGGCGTCATCCGCGCCGGTCATCCGTTCCTTCAAAACGAGGCGGATCGCTCCGAACAACGACGCGCGCGGGAACACCAGGTGACACCACGGCGTGTACACGTAATCGTACAGATGCGACCCCAGGGGAGAATAGTGGGGAGTAAAAAAGATCCAGATCGCGCCTCCATGCCTGACCGCACGCGCCATTTCCGCGAGCGCCCGCCCCGGCTCGGCGAAGTGCTCCATTGCGTCGTTCGCCACCACGGTGTCGAGTGCCCCGTCGGCCACGGGAAGCGCGGCCGCGTCCGCGACGAAGAACCCGACATCCACCCCGCTCTCGTCCGCAAAGACGCGGCTCTGTTCGACATGGTCGGCCGACAGGTCCATCCCCGCCACCCGGGCCCCCGCCTGCGCATACGCGACGGTCTTCCCGCCGAGCCCGCAGCCGACATCCAAGACGAGCTTACCCGCGAGGTCCCCTGCCGGTTCCAGATATCCGCGCGCAAACTCCTTTCCCCAGTGATGTTCCCACTGCGAATACGACCCCGCCGATTCGCGCCCGCCCACATTGGGACGCCGGAAAACGCGGTTCAGCCAGACGATCCAGCGGCTCATGCGCGCAGCCGCCCGGGGCGATTCATCGGGCGCTCCCGGGAGCGGCGTCGGGTACGTCGGGAGCATCCACCCGCCGACCCGACTCCTTCCAGAAGATATGGACCCGGCCGGCGTCGACAAAGAGCGGTGTCGCCCCGGTGGCGTCGGCTTCGAAGTCCCTCGACCCCCGCGCCACAACTTCGGTGTCGGCCACGTGCAGATGTGTCAGCGTCTCGTGCCCCAGCGGCTCGCGCAGCACCACGGTCCCCTCCAGGCGGACGGCGTTATCGATGCCGTCGCGGCGAGGGTGGACGTCCTCCGGGCGGATCCCCACGCGCACCGGCGATTCGGCGCGCGCGGACAGTGCACGCGCCATCTCCCCCGAAACCGGAATGCGCGCGCCCCCATCGAGCACCACGGCCCCGGCGTCGACGTGTCCGTCGGCGAAGTTCATCGCCGGGCTCCCGAGGAACGACGCGACAAACGTATCCGCCGGCCGTTGATAGCACGTCTCCGGGTCGCCCACCTGGTGCACGCGTCCCTGGTTCATGATCACCAGCTGATCGCCGATGGTCATCGCCTCCACCTGATCGTGGGTCACGTAGATCGACGTCACGCGGAGACGGTCGTAGAGCCGGCGAATGGTGGCGCGCATTTCCGTGCGCAGGCGCGCGTCGAGATTCGAGAGCGGCTCGTCGAACAGGAACACGCGTGGTTCGCGAATGATCGCGCGTCCGAGCGCGACGCGCTGCCGCTGGCCTCCGGACAACTCCGCCGGCTTGCGATGCAGCAGATGGTCGAGTTCGAGCGTCTTCGCCACCGCTTGCACCTTTTCGTCGATGATCGCGCGGGGAATCTTCCGCACGCGCAGTCCGAACGCGAGGTTCTGCGCGACGGTCATGTGGGGATAGAGCGCGTAGCTCTGAAACACCATCGCGATGTCGCGCTGGCGCGGCTCCATCGTATCCAGGCGCTCGTCGCCGAGATAGATCGTGCCGGCGGTCGGCCGCTCGAGGCCGGCGACCATGCGCAAGAGCGTGGTCTTGCCGCAGCCGGACGGCCCCACGAGCACGAGCATGCAGGGGCTCGGAACGGTTTGCGTGAAGTCCTCGACGGCGACGACGCCGTCGGCGAACTCCTTGCGCACGTGCGTGAAAACCAGATCGGGCATGGTGGCAGTGAGGGTACGGCAGTGCGCGGGGTCGGGCAATTGCAAAGCGGACACGCGATCACTCGCGGGAGACGATCGCCCGCGAACCGCATTCTCGCACGCTCCCCCGCGTCCGGCGCCTACACCGTCGCCGACAGCACGCGATCCAGGATGTCGACGCCCTCGTCGGCCTCGGCCACGGTCAGGTTGAGCGGCGGCCGGAAACGCACCGAGCGCGTCCCGCATCCGACGATCAAGAGACCGGACTCTCTGGCCTTCGAGAGCACCTTCGACCGCGTCGCGGCGTCGGGAAGGTCGAACGCGCACATCAATCCACGTCCGCGCGCGTTGGTCACCGTGCCGGCGTACTTGTCGTGCAGCCCGTTGAGGCGTGACAGCAGGTGCTCGCCCACGGTCCGCGCGTTCGTCACCAGGTCGTCTTCCTCGATGACCTGCAGGTAGCGCGTCGCGCGCACCATGTCCGTAAGGTTCCCTCCCCACGTCGAATTGATGCGGCTGGGAACCTTGAACACGCTGTCGACTTCGTCGAACTTCTTCGAGGCGAGGACACCGCAGACCTGGAGCTTCTTACCGAAGGCGATGACGTCGGGCATCACGCCCGCGTGCTCGATCGCCCAGAACTTACCGGTCAGCCCGACGCCCGACTGCACTTCGTCGGCGATGAAGATGATCTCGTTCTCTTCGGTGATCTCGCGGAGGAACTTCAGGAACTCGGGGCGGAAGTGGTTGTCGCCGCCCTCGCCCTGAATGGGCTCGATGATGAGCGCGGCGATGTCGTTGCCGTGTTTCTGGATCGCGTCCTTGATCTCGCGTTTCGCCTGCTCTTCGGCGGCGAGTACTTCGTCCATGTGTCGGTCGAGCGGGAACACGGCCTTCGGGTTGACGATGCGGGGCCAGTCGAACTTCGGGTAGTACTTGATCTTCACCGGATCGGTATTGGTGAGCGACATCGTGTAGCCGGTCCGACCGTGGAACGCCTCGCGGAAGTGGATCACCCGCTGGCCAACGTCGGCGGTGGCGCCGCGTTTGTAGTTGCGCTGCACTTTCCAGTCGAACGCCGCCTTGAGCGCGTTCTCGACGGCCAGCGCGCCGCCCTCGATCAGGAACATGTGCGGAAGCGCCCCGGGAATCGCGAAGCGGTCCATCGCCTCGACGAACTCGGCCATCTGCTCGCTGTAGAAATCGGAGTTGGACGGCTTGTTGACGGCCGCGTTTGCGATCTTCTCGCGGAAGGCCGGCTCGGTCACCTTTGGATGGTTGAAGCCGATCGGCAGCGACGCGAAGAACTGGAAGAAGTCGAGATAGGTCCGGCCGTCGGCCTTGTCGCGCAGGCGAACGCCCTGGCTGGCTTCGAGGTCGACGACGATCGGAAACCCGTCGACCAACATGTGACGGCCAATCGTTTCCAGAACGTGCTTTGGCTCGACGTGGATGTCCACTCCGGCCCGGGTCGTGTGCGCCATATCGTGCTCCTTCGCTAAATTGCTGTTTTCGGGATGAAGCTCGTCGCGCGGCCACCCATCGCCGTCTTTCCCGATCTGCTGCCAAGCCTCTGTAACGCCTAAGCTAAGCCATCGTACGATCCAGTGTCAAGCGGACTCGCCGGGCCATGATCGACGACAGAACTCGCTAAATGAAAGCCGGTTATCGCCGTCGTCTCGAGTGATATCTCGGCCTGATCACCGGCGGAGCACGGAACACCTCGGTGCCGCCGACGATGGTGCCTTCGACCCGGATCCGGTCCAGGTCGGAGAACAGTGGATTCCCGGATAGAACGACCAGGTCGGCGGGCGCGCCCGCGACGACGGCTGCCGGCGGGTCGCCGACCCACAGCGATCGGGCGGTGGCGCGCGTGTACCGACGAAGCGCGTCGGCGATCCCGATCCGCTCCTCGGCAACCGCGTGGTGCGTCGCTCCCCGGAGTCCGAACATCGGGCCGGCGGGCATCCCGTCCGAGCTGAACACGAACGGCACCCCGGCGCGGAGCAGGGTCGCAAACGGGTTGTTGCGCGACCATCGCGCGCGACCGAGGCGGCGCTCGTAGAGGCCGCCTTCGCCTCCCCAGTTGCGGACGAAGTTCGGCTGCATGACCAGCGGGATCCGGAGCCGCGCGCAGAGCTCGAGTTCGGCGGCGCCGATGACTTCGGCGTGTTCGATTCGAAAGCGCGCGTCGGCGGCGCCGACTTCGTGCATCGCGCCGAGCACCGCGCGGAATGCGCGGTCACCGATGGCGTGCACCGCGCACGCGATGCCGACGTCCCGGGCACGGCGCAACTCGCCGGCGAGTTGCGCGGGGTCCACGAGGAGTTCGCCCGTGGTCGACGCGTCGTCGGCGTAGGGCTCGACCAGAGCCGCGGTGCGACCGCCGAGCGACCCGTCGGCGAATATCTTGATTCCGATCGCGCGCAACCGACCCGGGTCGATGGCATCGAGCCGCGCGCGCGCGTCTTCGTACGCGTCCGCTCCGACGTGCACGAGTGACTCGATTCGAATCGGCCGCCGCGACCGTGCGAGCCCCGCGGCGTAGACGTCGATCGACGCCGGATCGACGATGTCGTGGATCGCCGCAATCCCCAGCGAATGCAAATGAGCGATGGCTCCGTCGACGGACGTCGCCACCGCGTCCGCGGGCGGGCGGCTGATCCGGTTCGCTTCGAACACCGCGTCCTCGACGATGCGCCCGCGGTCGGCGTCCACGAAGCGCGGCATCGACGGCAGCCGCCGAAGGAACGCGTCGTTGACCACGCCGACGTGCCCACACACGCGGCGCGCGAACACCGGGCGCGTCGCGCTGACCTGGTTGAGATCGGCCCGCGTCGGCAGCGCTCCCCCCGGCCAGTCGCTCTCGTCCAGATCGACGCCGACGACGGGCTCGTCGCCGGCGTGGGAGACCGCGTGCGCCGCCAGCGCCGTGACCACGTCGCGCGCACTCTGCGCGGCCGACAGATCGCAGCGCAGCCGTTTGCTGGCGAGGGCCAGCAGATGAACGTGGGAATCGACGAAGGCCGGCAGGACGAAGCAGCGTGGAAACGACAGGACACGGACGTCGGGGCGCTGCGCGAGCGCCGCCTCCCCGCGCGCGCCCAACGCGTCGACACGGCCGTCGCGAATCCACACGGTCCGTTCCTCGAAGCGGCCGTCCGCCACCCACACGCTGGCATCGGCGATCGCGAGCGAATTCATGCGGGCCATCTTAGCGCGGCGCCCCGGCCGATGACGAGTCGCGGCTCAAAAAAAAACAAGGGGGCCCTTCGCGTGTGTCGAGGCCCCCTTGTCCCAACCCGTCCAGTGGCGGACCGAACGGGTGTTTCTCCGCCGCATAGAAACTACTCGTCGCAGTCCATGTTCCCGTCGGTTCCGACGCCGTCCTGTTCGTACACCCACGAACGACGGTGCTCCACCGTCACATCGTGCGTCGCCACGAGCCGGTCACACTGGTCGAATGTGAACTGCTTTCCCGCGTCGTAGTACGTCCACTGCTCGCGCACGTGTCCGTAAGCGTTGATCCGAACGCGGTGGGGCGTGTACCCGTATTCGTCGTAGATGGCCTTCTTGTCGGCCGACAGATTCTCGATGAAGAGGAGGTGGCGGATATTCTTCCGCTCACGCTTGCCCGTCACCTGGGGCGGATAGTAGATCGCCTCGGCGAATGCCGGTCCCGCCATGAGCAGGATCAGCCCCGAGACCACCAGACGTGTCTTCATTGGCCCATACTCCTTAGGATGCTAACTACACTGATGCAGGCCGTTTATCGTTGTTACTTATTGTATCACATTGCATCTGGTGGTGGCAAGAGCGCCGGCGGAAGGGGGCGTCGTGGAGCGGGCGGGCGGGTACGGCGCGAAGAAGGCGGGATCCGCCTCAAAAAAGAACGGGGCCGGCTCGCCGGCGCTGTCGCTGAAGTTTGGAACAGGGGCAACAGGCGGAAGGCAAGCAGGCCCCGAAACGGGGTCCGCCGGAGCGCCTCGGGCGCGGCGGCGGCATGCTCCGGCAGTATAGCATATTCATCCGGGCGCACCAGTCGTTTGAACACCGCGGCCCCCCCAAAAAGAAGGGGCCGCCCGAACTGGGCTGTTGCGATCGGTGGAAACAAGGGCAACAGGGTTATGGGCGGCCCGCGGGCCGGAACCGCCTGCGCGGCTCCGGCCCCTTCTTTTGATGGAGTGAGAACCTACTTCAACAAGACCATCTTTCGGGTCTGCGTGAAGTCGCTCGTCACCAGCTTGTAGAAGTACACGCCGCTCGAGACCGTCGTCCCCGCGTCGTTTCGTCCATCCCAGGCCACCTTGTGCACCGCACCCGGAGCCCGGTCGCCGTCGACCAGCGTCCGCACCAGCTGTCCCGCCACGTTGTAGATCTTCAGACTCACGCGCGAGCGTTCCCGCACCGTGAACTCGATCGTCGTCGACGGGTTGAACGGGTTCGGATAGTTCTGGGCCAGCGTGTTCTTGTACGCCGTCGGCCCACTCGCCGTCGGAACGTTGACCGTGTTCTGGAGCCACGTGATCACATCGTAGAGGTGATGTACGCGATCCATCACACCGCCGTTGGCGCCCGCTCGGTCATCCCGGATCAGGTCATACGAGAACCCTTCCAGCATCACACGCGCGGTCGCACCCGCTCCGTTGGTCGTCGTCTGCGAGATCGTCGCGCTATACGCCGGGTTGTTGGCGAACAACATCTCCGATACCGCACTGCCCGTCGGCTGCATCACGTCGAACTTGTTGATCCCCAGGCAACCCCCGAACACCACCATCGTGTCCGGTCCGGTCGCGTGCGTGAAGCAGCTCCCCGGCGTACCGATCGCCTTCGGCGCGATCCCCAGCCCCAGCGTCTTGTGGTCCGCCGTCACCAGGTTGTAGTTCAAATACGCCGACCGCAGGTTCACCGCGTCGGGCGCCCCGGACGAGATCCAGTCGCTCGGAACTCCGTCGCCCCCGATATACACGCCCGGATCGTTGTTCGACTGATCCAGGAACGTATACAGCAACGCAAAGTCGTTCGACTTCTCCGTCCCGGTCCCGTCGCCGATCGTCCCCTGCTCGAGTTCCTCCGAGTTCCAGATGATCTTCTTATAGTACGGAATGATCTGCTGGTACACGTTGGTCACCCGTGCGCCCGGGCCGTTGCCCACGTTCGAAGACGGAGCGCGCACGTCGTACCGGTCCACCTTGTCCAGGATCCCCAGGAACTGGAACGCCTGGTCGAAGTACGGCTGGACCGCACGGCCGTCGCCGTCGTCCACGTAGAGGATATCGCCGCCGTGGAGCGCCGCCGCCGGGAGACACGTCATCTCCATGGCGTTGGCGTACGCGACGTTGATATTCGTCGTGGTGACGATCGCACCCGACGCGTCGAAGTTATCGAGCGCGTTGAGGCCGCCGTGGAAGTACGACGTCGCACCGCCGTTCGACACCGACTCGAAGAAGTAGCAGATCGTGTCACCCGGCGTGAACAGGTTATCGTTCAAGTCGACGCAGTATGCGTCGGGCTTTGCCGACGTGTTGTTCTGGGTGTAGGCCGTATCGAAGCGCACGATGTCCCAGTGGAGTCCGTCCGGACTCGTCGCCGAACCGACCACCGGCCAGCGCGACGGGTTGTCCGAGATGGCCGCACCCGTCTTGCTCGCCTGTCCCTGCGGCTTGACCGCCACGTAGGCATACACCGCCGGACCGGTTCCGGTGTTGGGATCGACCGCGATACCCGCGCCCGGATCCTTCACCGTCACCGCGGCCGAGTCGCCGGGGATGATGTTGAGGTTGGTCGTCGGCAACACGTCGTTCGCCATATCGATCCGGACCGTCCCCGTCACCGTTCCATCGGTGGCGAAGTTGTCCTGGAACAACTGGAAGCCGTTGACCTGCCACTGGCCGCCCTGAATGTCGATACGCTTGAGCTTCACGTTGTCGATCAACGGCGAGTGGCTGTGGCAGGCACCCGAGCCGACCGAACCGCACCACACGCCGCACATGTCCCAGCATCCGAGAGAGATCTGGACGTCGGTGGCCGCGGGATTGATCAGACCGCCGATATCCTCGATGTCTTCGAGCCAGTCCTTCTCTTCCCCATAATGCACCAGGTTGTCGTTGACCCATCCCTGCGGGCATCCGCCCACGATGGAACGAACCTGCCAGACGTAGAAGATCAGGTTGTCGAGCGGCAGGTCACGATAGACGCTGAACTGCAACTGCGCCTGTGTGCCCGATCCGGTCCAGGGGATGAGCGGCGACCATACTTCGTTGGTCAGGTACTGACCCGACGCGTTGCCGAACGGGACCGCGGTGACACCCGGGAATCCGCCGCACGCATAGTTGGCCGTCGAGCCGTTGAAGAAGCCCCAGACGCACGAGAGGTCTTTCGCGCACGGGTCTTCCTGCAACTGGGCCGCACCCGGGAGCAACGCCGCAAAGTCGCCGTAACCCGACAGGTTGCAGCTGTTCCACTGACCGTCGTTGGTCCCGTGGGCGCCGACCGCTTCAGCCTCGAACGACTCGTTGCTGAGTACGCCCGTGCCGTCCTGAACCTTCAGGTTGTCGATCATGAACGCGCCGTCGGTATCCCAGAGACCATCCGAGTCCGACCACGCGCCGTCGGCGATGAAGTTGAAACGGATCCGCGCACTGCCGCCGTGCTGGGCCGCCGTGAGCGTGAATCCATCGGGTGTCGAGCCCTGCTGGGCCGTGTACCCGCCCGCACCGCCGGCAACCGACGCGACGCGCGTCCAGTTGTCCGAACAGCCGGCGTCGTACTCGGCGTAGGTGAAGTCGTAACTCGGTTCCGAGTCCCACGACGCCAGGTACGACACCGTTGCGTCACCCGAGAGGGTGAAGCAGTTCGAGCACAGAATCTGCTGCCAGCCGTTTCCGTAGCCCGGAAGCGACGCGTAGCCGCAGAGGTTCAGGTCGCCCGGCGTCGGACGCGCGCCGATCCAGAGCGACTTGGTGCCCGCGAGCGGATTGAGAAGACCGAAGCTGCCGCCCCCGAGGCCGGCGAAGTCGTCCACGTGGACGTAGTCTCCGGTCTGCGCGGTGATGTCGTGCGACACCCATCCCTGCGTGACGCAGCTCGCTCCGGCATTGAATGTGTATGTCGCCAGGTAGGTCGTACTGGCGGCGGCCACACTGTTGAGCCGCAGGCTGTTGCCCGTCGGCGTTACCGGCGTCTTCATCTCCGTCTTCGAAATGAAGTTCGGTACTTCCTTCTTCGCGTTGCGCGCGGATGCTCCCGTCGCCGCAAGCCCGAGACTCGTGAACACAACTGCCACGAGCCACGGAGAAGGTCTGATGCCTGTTCCTTTCATCAGAATCCCCCAATGGTTGCTGGTTGCAAAGCGTCCGTCCGGCGTGTCGGCGCCGGGCGTTTCGATCGGCTTGCGTCACCGGAATCCGTGGTGGGCCGAGTGGCCGGTTACGCTGGAGTAATTGTGGTGGCCGACGCGCGCGCACACAATACAACGGGGGTCTCATCGCGACATCGATCGGTCGTCGTTGGCGAATTGAGACGCGCCGCGTGTTGCGCGACGCCGCGACGGGAATTCGTCCGAATGTCATTACGAATGAGCGGCGTTGCACCACCGCGGAAAAAGGATTGGTTTGCAACTTGAGTCCGCCGGCCCGCGTAGCTATTATTGAATTATGGTTACTAAATTTCAACGTAAGAAGAGCACCCCTCCGACCCGGCTGTCCCTATCCATACAGGCGTTGAGGAGTCTGGGCTCTCCAACCCGCCTGGCGATCATCGGGGCGCTGCGCGCACTGGGCCCGTCCTCGATCCGGGAACTTGCGGTGTACCTCGAACGGCCGGCGGACGGTCTTTACTACCACGTTCGCAATCTCGAGCGCGCCGGCCTGGTCGAGGTCGTGGAGAAGCGGCGGGTGTGGAGGCGATTCGAAGCCCTGTACCGGCCCACGGCGGATATCTTCGAGCACAGCCCGCTGGTGACGAGTTCCCGTTACCGCAGCGCCACGGCGCGCTCCAACCGGGCGGTGCTCACACTGGCGCACCGCCACTATGCGAACGCCCTCCGCGCCGTGCCGGCGGAACCGGAACTCGAAACAATGATGGAGTACTACATCGCCAACGCCCGGCTGACGACCGAGTCGGCGCGGGCGTTACGGGAGAAAATCCGCAACCTGTTCGACGAGGTCGTTCGCGACGAGGGAGTGCTGGGCCGGCGCGTGGCGGTCACGGTGGTCATGACGCCCGTCGTTTCCGCCCGGCGCGGGCGCAAGAAATCCGGAAAACCCGCACGGCGCCGCGTGGCGTCTTCCACCCGACGTCATGACAAATAGCGTTCATCCGTTGAGTATCCCGCCTTCGGCGTTGATCCCGTGGTTCCTCGCGGCGCAGGGCGCATGTCTCTTCGTGTTCCTCGTGGCGCTGAAGTCTCCCCGTCACCGCTCGAACGTGCATCTCGCCCTTGTGCTCATCGTGATCGCGTTGCGCCTGTCGACGTACGCGGCGACGCTCTCCGGATGGTCCTTCTCGCGCCCCCTCGCGGCACCGCTTTCCGTGGGGCTTCTGCTTCTCGTCGGTCCGGCCGCCGTCGCCTACGCCCGATCGCTCGCTCCGGAGGCGAATCCGTCTCCCGGGCCGGTGGTCCCGGGTGCCCTTGCCGCGCTCGCGGGGGCGGGCCTGGTGTGGGCGGTCCCGTTCGTGACCGGACCGCTGGCGTGGCTGTTCGGAGAACCGCCGGACCCGTCCCCGGCGTCCGCCGGGGCGACCCTGGTCGCGATGGGAATCCTGGCCAGCCTGGGATTCTACTCGACGCAGTTCTCCCGCACGGTCCGCTGCTTCGTCGGGACGATCGAGGAGTCCGGCGGCGAAACCGCCGACCACGTCGCGTGGGTCCGCCGCGCCGACACCGTGCTGCGCGTCACGTCGATCGCGTTCGTCGGGGCGTTCGCGCTGTCGCTGGCGTTGCCGGACGACTCGGTCGCGTTCGGACTGGGCGCGATGGGCGCGCTCGCGGCACTCGTACCCGTGGTTGCTCACGCCGCGGTTTTTCACCCCGGCGTTTTCGTCGAACCGGCACCCCTCACCCGGACGCCGCGGGCCCTGATCGGGGCGGAACAGTGCGCGTCGATTCGCAAGCGTCTCCTCGCGTTGATGGATGCCGAGTCGCCGCATCGAAAGGCCGACCTCCGTCTGTCCGATCTCGCCGGGCATCTCGACATCCCGGCCCACGTGCTCTCGCACGTCATCAATCGCGAGTTCGAAGTCAATTTCTTCGACTTCGTCAATCGCTACCGCGTCGTCGACGCCCAGCGACTCCTTCTCGACCCGGACAGACGCCAGTACACCATTCTCTCCATCGCTCACGAGGTCGGATTCGCCAGCAAGGCTTCGTTCAACCGTGCGTTTCGAAAACACACGGGCGGCACTCCGTCGGAATTCCAGCGGCAATCGCCCCCCACGCCCACGCTGCGCCGATCGGACTCCTGACAAAAAACGGGGCCCCACCCGAAGGCGGGACCCCGTTCTTCACGGCTAACCAGCCGGAAGCGAACCTACTTCAACAGGACCATCTTTCGGGTCTGCGTGAAGTCGCTCGTCACCAGCTTGTAGAAGTACACGCCGCTCGAGACCGTCGTCCCCGCGTCGTTTCGTCCATCCCAGGCCACCTTGTGCACCGCACCCGGAGCCCGGTCGCCGTCGACCAGCGTCCGCACCAGCTGTCCCGCCACGTTGTAGATCTTCAGACTCACGCGCGAGCGTTCCCGCACCGTGAACTCGATCGTCGTCGACGGGTTGAACGGGTTCGGATAGTTCTGGGCCAGCGTGTTCTTGTACGCCGTCGGCCCACTCGCCGTCGGAACGTTGACCGTGTTCTGGAGCCACGTGATCACATCGTAGAGGTGATGTACGCGATCCATCACACCGCCGTTGGCGCCCGCTCGGTCATCCCGGATCAGGTCATACGAGAACCCTTCCAGCATCACACGCGCGGTCGCACCCGCTCCGTTGGTCGTCGTCTGCGAGATCGTCGCGCTATACGCCGGGTTGTTGGCGAACAACATCTCCGATACCGCACTGCCCGTCGGCTGCATCACGTCGAACTTGTTGATCCCCAGGCAACCCCCGAACACCACCATCGTGTCCGGTCCGGTCGCGTGCGTGAAGCAGCTTCCCGGCGTACCGATCGCCTTCGGCGCGATCCCCAGCCCCAGCGTCTTGTGGTCCGCCGTCACCAGGTTGTAGTTCAAATACGCCGACCGCAGGTTCACCGCGTCGGGCGCCCCGGACGAGATCCAGTCGCTCGGAACTCCGTCGCCCCCGATATACACGCCCGGATCGTTGTTCGACTGATCCAGGAACGTATACAGCAACGCAAAGTCGTTCGACTTCTCCGTCCCGGTCCCGTCGCCGATCGTCCCCTGCTCGAGTTCCTCCGAGTTCCAGATGATCTTCTTATAGTACGGAATGATCTGCTGGTACACGTTGGTCACCCGTGCGCCCGGGCCGTTGCCCACGTTCGAAGACGGAGCGCGCACGTCGTACCGGTCCACCTTGTCCAGGATCCCCAGGAACTGGAACGCCTGGTCGAAGTACGGCTGGACGGTACGACCATCGCCGTCGTCCACGTAGAGGATATCGCCGCCGTGGAGCGCCGCCGCCGGGAGACACGTCATCTCCATGGCGTTGGCGTACGCGACGTTGATATCCGTGGTCGTCAGGATCGCACCCGACGCGTCGAAGTTATCGAGCGCGTTGAGGCCGCCGTGGAAGTACGACGTCGCACCGCCGTTCGACACCGACTCGAAGAAGTAGCAGATCGTGTCACCCGGTGTGAACAGGTTATCGTTCAGGTCGACGCAGTATGCGTCCGGCGACGGCGTGGTGCTTTGCACATAAGCCGTATCGAAGCGCACGATGTCCCAGTGGAGTCCGTCCGGACTCGTCGCCGAACCGACCACCGGCCAGCGCGACGGGTTGTCCGAGATGGCCGCACCCGTCTTGCTCGCCTGTCCCTGCGGTTTGACCGCCACGTAGGCATACACCGCCGGACCGGTTCCGGTGTTGGGATCGATCGCGATGCCCGCCCCCGGATCCTTCACCGTCACCGCGGCCGAGTCGCCGGGGATGATGTTGAGGTTCGTCGACGGCAACAGATCGCGAGCCATATCGATCCGGACCGTTCCCGTCACCGTTCCATCGGTGGCGAAGTTGTCCTGGAACAACTGGAAGCCGTTGACCTGCCACTGGCCGCCCTGGATGTCGATACGCTTGACCTTCACGTTGTCGATCATGGGCGACTGACTGTGGCAGGCGCCCGATCCGACCGAGCCACAGTAGAACTGGCAGAGGTCCCAGCATCCGAGAGAGATCTGGATGTCGGTGGCCGCGGGATCGACCAGACTGCCGAAGTCCACGATGTTCTCGAGCCAGTCCTTCTCTTCGCCGTAATTGACCAGGTTGTCGTTGACCCATCCCTGCGGGCATCCGCCCACGATGGAACGAACCTGCCAGACGTAGAAGACCAGGTTGTCGAGCGGCAGGTCACGATAGACGCTGAACTGCAACTGCGCCTGCGTGCCCGATCCGGTCCAGGGGATGAGCGGCGACCATACTTCGTTGGTCAGGTACTGACCCGACGCGTTGCCGAACGGAATCGCGGTGACACCCGGGAATCCGCCGCACGCATAGTTGGCCGTCGAGCCGTTGAAGAAGCCCCAGATGCACGAGAGGTCTTTCGCGCACGGGTCTTCCTGCAACTGGGCCGCACCCGGGAACAACGCCGCAAAGTCGCCGTAACCCGGCAGGTTGCAGCTGTTCCACTGACCGTCGTTGGTCCCGTGGGCGCCGACCGCTTCAGCCTCGAACGACTCGTTGCTGAGTACGCCCGTGCCGTCCTGAACCTTCAGGTTGTCGACCATGAACGCGCCGTCGGTATCCCAGAGACCGTCCGAGTCCGACCACGCCGTGTCCGCGATGAAATTGAAACGAACCCGCGCACTGCCACCGTGCTGGGCCGCCGTCACCGTGAACGATTCCGACGTCGAGCCCTGCTGTCCGGTGTACTGACCGGCGCCGCCCGCGATCGTCGTTACTCGCGTCCAGTTGTCCGAACAGCCGGCGTCATACTCGGCGTAGGTGATGTCGTAACTCGGTTCCGAGTCCCACGACGCCAGATACGACACCGTTGCGTCACCCGAGAGGGTGAAGCAGTTCGAGCACAGAATCTGCTGCCAGCCGTTTCCGTAGCCCGGAAGCGACGCGTAGCCGCAGAGGTTCGGGTCGCCCGGCGTCGGACGCGCGCCGATCCAGAGCGACTTGGTGCCCGCGAGCGGATTGAGAAGACCGAAGCTGCCGCCCCCGAGGCCGGCGAAGTCGTCCACGTGGACGTAGTCTCCGGTCTGCGCGGTGATGTCGTGCGACACCCATCCCTGCGTGACGCAGCTCGCTCCGGCATTGAATGTGTATGTCGCCAGGTAGGTCGTACTGGCGGCGGCCACACTGTTGAGCCGCAGGCTGTTGCCCGTCGGCGTTACCGGCGTCTTCATCTCCGTCTTCGAAATGAAGTTCGGCGCTGCTTTCTTCACGTTGCGCGCGTTTGCCACTGATACAACCCCAGCGGCCAGACATACGCACAGCGCGGTAAGAACGGTTCTTTTCATGTTTTTATATCTCCCGATTGCGTTGCTGGATGCGATGGACGGCGACCGGCGCAATTGCCGGCTGCCATCCCCTATTTACGGGAGCAGAGGCGAGACAGAGATCAGTAGCTTGACGGATGACCGGTCGCAACTTCACCGGACGACAATCCCGTCGAGCATTCCGCGGCGAACAATACAGACATCACCTCCGGCGTCGCCGTCGGGTCCAATGGTCGATCCCGGTCGCTCGCGCCCGCGCGGTGTCGTCGGGTAAGCCGCGGGCTGCGGCCGAGTGGTCGGCAAGGTGGTCGGCTGTTCACAACCGATGGGGAGTTGTGTTTGAAATTTGAAAGGGAATATAACTCGCGCGGCGGCGTTCAGCCGGGCGCGACCATAACCCTTTGCCCCTGTTCCACTGAGAAGTATTGCGGACGTGGCGCACGAGTGTCAATTACGAACTTAATTCCGGCGCGTGTGCGCGCGAGATTTTGGAACAGATGTTTGTGCACACGGACGGCACCCGGTGACGTCGCGCGCGGCACCTCCTCGTCGATCACCATCAGGAACGAAACACGCGTATGCTGGTACGACGATTGCAGCGAAACCGGAGGACACGTCCATCTGGCGAGTTTCTCGCCGGTGAGCGCATTGCATCGGACGAGATATGACCACCGACTCCAGATCCACACCCACGCACCCCGCGCCCGGCGCGCGCCCGGACGATCGCAACGACCCATTCGCCCTGGAACGGGTACTGGTCGAGTTGCACGACCGGAAAGTCCTCGACGCCACGCAGGTGGCGGCCGTGCGCCAGGACGCAAACCGGCGGGCGAAGGCGCTGCTGGACGCGATGCGGGACCGTTCGGGGAGCGAGGCGACGTTCGTTTCCCCGCTCGAGGTGATCGCCTCGTTCCGTTTCCCGAGTCGAAATCCGCGCCGGGAGTACCTGGACGAAGAAGAACTGAGCCGCATCTTCGGCGAAGCAACCGGCACGGCGTTCACGAAGATCGATCCGCTCAAGCTGGACGCCCGCACGCTGGCTTCGATCGTGTCGCGGCCGTTCGCTCAGAAACACCTCCTCGTCCCCATCCGTCTGGATGGACGGCGACTCACGGTCGCGATGGTCAATCCGTTCGACAAGAACGCCATCGGCAACCTCGAGCACGCCACGCACTACATCGTCGAACCGGTGCTGGGGATCCGCGCGGAGATTCTCAAGACCATCAACGAGATATTCGCGTTCGAACGCAGCATCCAGAAGGCCGAGCGACAGCGGAGCGCCGCCCTCGACGTCGGCAATCTCGAACAACTGGTGGACATCGGCGGAGACGCCGAACTCGACAGCTCCGATCATCATGTCATTCGCGCGGTCGACCTTCTCCTGCAATACGCGTTCGAGCAGCGCGCGAGCGACATCCATATCGAGCCCAAGCGCGAACGCTCCGTCGTCCGGTTGCGGATCGACGGGCGCCTGCACGATACGCACTCGATTCCGCGACAGGTGTATCCGGGCTTCGTGTCGCGAATCAAGATCATGGCCCGCCTCGACATCGCCGAAAAGCGCCGCCCCCAGGACGGTCGCATCAAGACGGTCCACAAGGACAGCGAAGTGGAACTACGCGTATCGTCGGTGCCGGTCGCGTTCGGCGAGAAGATCGTGATCCGAATCTTCGACCCCACGATCCTTCTGCAGGACGTCGGCGCCCTCGGTCTGACGCCGGAACAGAAGGTCGTCTACGACCGTCTATTGAAACGCCAACACGGAATCATTCTGGTGACGGGACCGACGGGAAGCGGCAAGACGACGACGCTGTACTCGTCGCTCCAGGCGCTGGCCTCGCCGGACGTGAACGTCGTGACCATCGAGGACCCGATCGAAATGGTGCACGAACCGTTCAACCAGATCGCCGTCCAGGAAGCGGTCGGTATCACGTTCGCCAACGCACTCCGAAGTGTGCTGCGGCAGGACCCCGACATCGTCATGGTAGGCGAGATTCGAGACGCGGAGACCGCTCAGTACGCCGTCCAGGCGGCACTCACCGGCCATCTGGTGTTCTCCACATTGCACACCAACACCGCCGTCGGTGCGGTGACGCGACTGGTGGATCTCGGCATCGAGCGGTTTCTGATCGCGTCGACCGTCATCGGACTGGTGGCCCAGCGCCTGGTGCGCGTGGTGTGTCCCAATTGCGCCGAACCCGCCGATGTCAGTAACGAGGCGCTCGCACTGCTCGGTTTGAACGCGGAAATGGCCGACCGCTCCCTGCTCCGCCGCGGTGCCGGGTGCGAGAAATGCAGACGAACGGGCTACTTCGGCCGAACCGCCGCGTTCGAGATCATCGAGTTGAACGACCGCATCCGCGTGATGATCCGCGACGGCGCCGACGAGGACGACATCGCCCGCTTCGCGCGCAAAGAAGGCGCCGAACCCTTGATGTCCAACGCCGTGCGCAAGCTCTTCGAGGGAACCACGACCGCGGAAGAGATCCTGCGCGTCATCCCGACCGTGTGGTGACCCGCGCCACGTTCGGGACCCGACAAAAAAAGGGCGCCGCTATTCACGGCGCCCTTTCGCGTTCCAGTCGTTGCCGACGCGGTCACTCGTCCCACTTGATGACTTTGCCGTCGCTCAGGTACACGTACCGGCTCTTTCCCGGCTTGTCGGTCGGGTACACCCACTGTTCGCTGATGACGCCGCCGACAGGGTTCGAGCTAATCTTCACGGGTTCGCCCCACGACAACAGCGCGGCTTCCGCCGGCATGCCGACGAACATATCGTGGTCCATGATCGCGCGCGCGATCTTCTTGCCGTACTTGCGAATGTAATCCACGTGGCGGAGTGTCGGGTCCTCGTACCAGAACAGCTGGGCCAGCGCCGCGTCGATCTTTTCCTTCGTGAGCGGCTCTTCAATGTCGAGCCCCGTGACCACGTGGTTCTTCTTCTTGAGGGTCTGAACGGTGACCGTCCCGCCGTATACCATGCCGACATCGATGATCTGGACCTTTTCATCGCGCGGGATCGATCCCCCTTCGCCGAGGTCCTGGAGTACGACCCGTGTCCACACAAGGCGATCCTTGTACTCCTTGAGGATCTGTTTCTGCTCCTCGATGGGGATGTCCTTAACGACGGCTTTCTTCATCGACGAACAGCCGACGGCGACGACTACCGCGCCCAGCGCTACCAGCAATGCCAACCGTTTCACGCGATCACCTCGAAAGTGCATGGTCCAGAAGCCGGCGAGCGGCCGGCCAATCGATGGGGCGCCCAGAATTTCTCTATGTCACACCGATGAAATGTTCGACCGTCATGCGGTCGCCCGTTTCGTCGACGTCGATCGTCACCACGTCGACCCGCGGCGCCAGGTCCGGCCCGGCTTCGCGAGCCAGTCCCGACAGTGCCACCTGGATTCGGCCGAGCTTACGGCCATCAATGGCCTCGGCGGCGGCGCCAAATGATCGCCCACACCGCAGCTTGACCTCCACCGCCACCAGATACGATCCGTCGCGCGCGAGAATGTCGACCTCGCGACGCGCAAATTTCACATTCGTATCGAGCAGCTCGAAGCCCTTCAGCCGGAGGAACGCTGCTGCGATCTCTTCGCCGATCGCTCCCTGTCGTCTCGTGTTCACCGCCCCACCTCCTCGCAACCCCCTTATTTATTAGAACATCGAGAGGTTGTTTGCAACGACTTTCCCCAGAAAGGTGCGCCGGTGCACCTGAATCGGCCCCCGGGCCCCGATGGCCTCCAGGTGGTCGCGCGTCCCGTACCCCTTGTTCTGTTCGAAGTTGTACTCCGGAAAGCGGCGGTGCAGACGACGCATGACGCGGTCCCGGGCGACCTTGGCGACGATCGAGGCGGCCGCCACACACAGACTCCGAGCGTCTCCCTTGACCAGCGGGACGACGGGACCGGGCCACTGGATGACTTCGCGCCCGTCGATCAGAACCAGATCGGGATGGAGGTGGAGGGCCAGGACCGCCCGGTGCATCGTCCCCAGCGTCGCGCGCAGGATGTTGTCGCGGTCGATGACCGCGGGCTGGGCCACGCCGATGCCGACCGAGACGGCCGAACGGACGATGTCGTGGAAGAGGGACTCGCGATCCGTCTCCGAGACGGCTTTGGAATCGTAGATGCGAATGAGATCGCAGTCGTCGCGCAGGACGACCGCTGCGGACACCACGGGACCGGCCAGTGCGCCGCGGCCGGCCTCGTCGACGCCGGCGATGATGCGGTAGCCGCGCCCGCGCAACTCGTCGTCGTGGTCGAGGAGCGACCGGAAGCGCTCGCGAAGCGAGGCTTCCACGCCGCCGGGCTCGTCATCCGTCGGATCGACCGAAACGCCGGCGACGACTCGGGCGCTAGTCGTCCCGTTTCTTTTCCTGTTTCTCCTGGATGCGAGCGGCTTTGCCAACGCGGTCCCTCAGATAGTAGAGCTTCGCGCGACGGACGCGCCCACGCCGGAGCACGGAGATCGAGGTCACGTTCGGGGAATGCACGGGGAATACCCGCTCGACGCCGATCCCGGAACTGACCTTGCGTACGGTGAACGTCTCGCCGATGCCCTTTCCGTTCTGCTTGATGACGACGCCCTGGAACGCCTGCTCACGGGTCTTACTGCCTTCGACGACCCGGACCATGACCTTGACGGTGTCGCCGATGTTGAAATCGCGTTCCTTCTTGGACAGCATCCGTTGTTCGATGCGGTCGATGATATTCATCTTACTTCCTCCTTCACGAGTCCCGCGACGGATTTCCGTCGTCGATCAGATCGGGCCGATACCGGCGAGTTCGCTCGCGCGCGGATCGGCGCCGCCATTCTTCTATTTCCGCATGGTGGCCGGACATCAGCACCGCCGGCACACCGAGGCCGCGGAACTCCGCGGGCCGCGTATACCACGCGCAATCCAGACCGCCTTCGCGCCCGGGCTCGAACGAGTCGGTGGTCGCCGATTCGTCGTTGCCGAGCACGTCATCCAGGAGCCGCACCGTCGCTTCGATCACCGCGGCAGCCGCAATTTCGCCGCCGCTCAGCACGAAGTCGCCGATCGAAAGTTCCTCGGTCACGACGAGTTCGCGCACCCGCTCGTCGATTCCCTTGTACCGGCCGCACACAAACGTCAGTTCGGACTGGCCCGCCAGTCGGTGCGCCGCTCGCTGGTCGAAACGCGCACCCGACGGACTCATCAGGATCACCGGCGACCCGGGCGCCGGCGAGAGCTTCTCGACGGCCTGCACGATCGGCGGCGCCATCATGATCATTCCCGCGCCACCCCCGAAGGGCGAATCGTCCACGGTCCGGTGGAGGTCGGCCGTGAACTCACGCGGGCTGATGGCGCGATACTCGACGAGCCCCTTCTTCTTCGCGACGGCGAGCATCCCCGTCGAGAAGATCACGTCCATCATCTCGGGGAAGATGGATACGACGTTGATGCGCATGCTCACCCGTCGATCAATCCGGGAATCGGCCGGATCGTCATCTCGCCCTTTTCTTCGTCGCGTGCCACGACGAACGCGGGTACCGCCGGAATCAGCACGACGCCGCCGGCATCGCCGGTCACCTCGTACACGCGCTGTCCGGGTGAATCCAGCACTCCGGTAACGCGCCCCAGCACCCGCCCGTCCTCCGTTCGCACCAGCATCCCCGTCACCTGGAACGGCAGCTCGCGATCGGGGAGCTCGACATCGAGGCGGGTGGCGTCCACGAAGAGATCCGCGCCCACTTCCTCCTCCGCGCGATTGCGATCGTCGATTCCTTCCAGCTTCAGCACGAACTGCGCGCCGTGCGGACGGGCATCTTCGACGTTCACCGGTCGCCGTTCGGTTTCTCCGTCGACCGTGCGTTCCACGAACAGGTGTTCCGATTCGAGCGCTTCGAACCAGAAGTCTTCCGACGCGTACAGCTTCAGTTCGCCGCGTATCCCCTGCGCCCGAACGAAACGCCCCAGGAATATCTCTTCGGGCTCGACCGTCATTCGCGAATCTCGAAGATGATCTTCTCGCCGGCCTTGCTTGCCGCCGCGTTGACGAGCGTTCGAATCGCGCGCGCGGTCTGGCCGTTCTTACCGATGATCTTGCCGAGATCGTCGGGCTTGACCGTGAGTTCCATCACGATGTAGCCATCCTTCTCCGCCTGCTCCACCAGGACGGCCTTCGGGTCCCCGACGAGCGACGTCGCGACGTACTCGATCAGAGCCTGAATGGATTCTCTCGAAGCTTCCGGCATCGGTCCTCGCCGGCCTTTCGCTCAGCCGTTCGTTCGACTACGCACTCTCGGTCTGCGCCTGCGCGGCCGCTGCCTTCTTGGAGACGCGCTTGGCAACCGCCTTGCGGCGGCGTTCGTCCGGCGACATGCCCTGCGTCTCTCTGGACGCGAGCTCGCCGGCCTTCGCCTCCAGCTGGTCGGCGGTCACCCCGCCCTTGACGAGCAGCCACTTCTTCATGACGCCGGTGCGGCGCATGAGGCTCTCGACGTTCTCCGAGGGCACCGCGCCGTGACCCATCCACTTGAAGAACAGCTCTTCCCTGATATTGATCGCCGGCGGATTCGTGAGGGGATCGTAGTACCCGAGCTCCTCGATGAATCGTCCGTCGCGACGATTGCGCGAATCCGTCGCCACGATGCGATAGAACGGGCGCTTCTTCGTGCCCATTCGCTTCAATCTGATACTGACTGCCAAATCGAACACCTCCACAGTGTTGTTCGCCGATCTCTAACGGCCGCGCTAGAACGACAGTCGCCGGCCCTTCTTCTTTTGCATCTTTCCCATCATCTTCATCATTTTCTTCATGTCTTCGAACTGGCGCAGCAGTTGATTGACCGACTGCACCGTCGTGCCGCTGCCGCGCGCGATGCGCTTGCGCCGGCTGCCGTCGATCAGGTTCGGCCGGGCGCGTTCCTGCGGCGTCATCGAGCAGATGATCGCCTCGGTACGCGCGAGCTGCTTCGGATCCACGGACGCGTCTTTCGGCACCGCCCGCGATATCCCCGGGATCATCTTCAGCACGTCCTCGAGCGGACCCATCATCTTCAGGCGCCGGAGCTCTCCGAGAAAATCGGTGAGATCGAACGTCTGCGAGCGCATCCGGCTCTCGAGCTTGCGTGCTTCGTCGACATCGATCGTCTCCTGCGTGCGCTCGATCAGCGAGAGCACGTCGCCCATCCCGAGAATCCGGGACGCCATCCGGTCCGGATGAAACGGCTCGAGATCCGAGAGCTTTTCGCCGACCCCGGCGAACACGATCGGCGTTCCGGTCACGGCCCGCAGCGACAGCGCCGCACCGCCGCGCGCATCTCCATCGAGCTTGGACAGCACCACCCCGGTGACGGCGAGACGCTCCTGGAACGCGGAGGCGACGGTCACCGCTTCCTGCCCGGTCATGCTGTCGAGAACGAGCAGTGTCTCCTCGGGGTCGGCGGCACCCCGCAGGCGCTCGATCTCCTGCATCATGTCCTCGTCCACGTGCAGGCGCCCCGCCGTGTCGAGAATCAGCGTGTCGCAGAGTCTTTCGCGGGCGACGTCGCGCGCTCGTTCGAACAGCGCAACCACATCGTCGCCAGACTGACCCCGCGCCACCGGTACCGAGATCTGCCGCCCCAGGACCTCCAGCTGGTCCATCGCGGCCGGACGATAGACGTCCAGACCGACGAGGAGCGGTTTTCTCCCGCGCTTGCGAAGCGTCGCCGCCAGCTTCGCGCAGAATGTCGTCTTTCCCGACCCCTGCAGACCGACGACCATCACGACGCTCGTCGGTCGCTTGAGGTGAAACGGGACGGCGGTGCCGCCGAGGAGTTGCGTCATCTCCTCGTTCACGACGCGGATGATCTGCTGCTCGGGCGTGAAGCTCTTGTGAACTTCCTCGCCGATCAGACGCGCCTCGACGCGCGCAACGAAGTCCTTCACCACCCGAAAGTTGACGTCGGCTTCGAGCAGCGCGCGACGGACTTCGCGCACGGTGTCGCGCACATCCTGCTCACTGAGTTTCCCGCGCGAACGCAGCGCGGAAAACACCCGATCGAACTTCTCGGTGAGACTCGTGAACATGACGACCGATCTGCCCCGCGCCGTCGCACCGGATTTCCCGCGCGCCTCGTTCGACACGCCGGGACTTCCGTCAGAGGACGACCCGTATGGCTCTCGAGATGTTTCGGAACGGGAAGGCTAGGTGTTCTACAGCATCGTGCCGGGTCCGGCGGCGCAAACGGCCGATTCCATCCGCAAAGGAAAGAAGGTATCAGACCCCTCCGAGCGGGGCAAGTCGAAAAATGAGCGCCCGTTAGGGCGTCCGGGGCTCGCCGCGGATCGCCGAAATGGCGGCCGCGTAGTCGGGGGTCCGGTAGATGGCCGTTCCCGCAACCAGAATATCCACACCGGCCTCGCGCGCCAGGCGGGCGGTCGCGGGGTTGATCCCTCCGTCGATCTCGATGGCGAACGGCAGCCCCTCCCGCTCCCGGAACCCGGCGGCCGCATCGACGGTGGTCAGCACGGACTCCATGAAGCTCTGGCCGCCGAAACCGGGGAAGACGCTCATGACCAGCAGGAGGTCGACCTCGCCCAGGTACGGGCGGACGGCGTCGAAGGTCCGGTCGGGGTTGAGCGCCAGACCCGCATGCCGCCCCCGCGAGCGGATCGCCCGGAGGTCGCGACGCGGATCGGTGCTCGTCTCCACGTGGACGGTGAGAATCGACGCGCCCGCGTCGAGAAACGCGTCGAGGTACCGGTCGGGATTTTCGATCATCAAGTGCGTGTCGAGCGGAACGGTGGCGTGCCGGTGAATGGCCTCCACCAGCACGGGGCCGAAGGTGATGTTGTCGACGAAATGTCCGTCCATCACGTCGAGATGGAGAAAATCGGCACCCGCGCGTTCGACCGCAAGAACCTCGTCGCCGACCCGCGAGAAATCGCTCGCGAGAAGACTCGGCGCGACGGCGACGCCGTCGGGCGAATCCGCCTTAGGAGCTAGACGCGACCAGTTCAACCGACTCCCCCTCTCGGATGCGTTCTCCCGGTCGGGGACGCTGGTCGATGATCGTGTTGGGAAATACGCCATCGCGCGATTCGTAACGAACCGACGACACGCGGAACCCCAGGCGCTCGAGTTTCTGACGGACGAAGAAGAGATCCTGGGTCGAAAGGTCGGGCATCATGTAGACGCGTCCGCCGCTGGTGACCGCGAGCACCACGCTCACGGGCTCGCTTTCCAGCACTTCGTCCCCGACCGGCGGGCTCGTCGCGACGATCTGCTCCTTGGTTTCGCCGTCGCGTTCGACGCGCGCGACGCGTCCGAGTGTGAGGCCGGCGTGTTCGAGGACGCTGCGCGCCTGGCGAAGGCTCATCCCCTTGACTTCGGGTACGCGGTGTGTCTCCGGGCCGAGACTGGTGACGACGGTCACGGTGCGACCCGGCTTGATCGTATCGTTCGCACGCGGCGCCTGCGACACGACGTACCCCGCCGGAACCTGCGAGTCGTAGTCGGAACGCGCGGTGCGAATCTTGAGTCCGAGCCGCGAGAGCGTCTGCGTCGCCTGCGACTCGCTGGAATTGCGCAGATCGGGCACAATGACCGCGCCGCTCTGGTGGACGAGCACAGGCATGATCACGTAGTTGAACGCGAAGATTCCGGCGGCGAACAACGCGCCGAACACGAGCAGCCGAACAAAAAAACGACGGACGGTCACGGGGCGACTCTAGTCCCGTCCGTCGCGCGCGTCAATCGGTGGTGTCGAGGTGACGACGTCGCCGGCGGCAACCGCGCGCCCGGCCGCAAACTCCGCCGCCGTCATCGCTTTTCCGCCCTCGGGACGCAACGACACGATTTCGACGGCGCCCTCCCCGCACGCGACAACCAGCGGATTTGTGGACAGCACCGAGCCCGCGGGTTGCCCCGGGGGCGCCGGCCGTGCGAGTGCGCGATCGACGATGATGCGCCGTCCGCGCAACCAGGTAAATGCGCTCGGCCACGGGCTCATCGCGCGCACCTGGCGGACGACCGTGTCCGCGGGAGCGGACCAGTCGATGGCGCCGTGTTCCTTGCGGATCTTCCGCGTGGTGGTCGCGCGCGTGTGATCCTGCGGGACCGGCGTCACATTTCCCCCCACGAGTCCGTCGAGCGTCCGGACCAGGAGGCGCGCGCCGAGGTCGGCGAGACGCGCAGTGAGCGTCCCGGCGGTGTCGTCGGGGCCGATCGCGAGTTCGTCGCGGAGCAGCATGTCGCCGGTATCCACGCCCTCGTCGATCACCATTGTCGTGCAACCGGTGACCGCGTCGCCGGCGAGAATCGCAGCCTGGATGGGCGCAACTCCGCGGTACTTCGGCAAGAGCGACGCGTGCACGTTGATGCACCCGCGCGCCGGGATGTCGAGCAGATCGCGGCGCAGGATCACGCCGAACGCGACGACGACGACGAACTCCGGGCGCTCCGACGCGATCGCCGACACGCCGCCCGCGTAGCTCGCGCGATCCATCGTTCGTGTGGGAATGCCGAGATCGAGCGCGCGTTGTCGCACCGGCGTCGGCGACGTCACCCGGCCGCGGCCGCGCGGACGATCGGGCTGGCTCACCACCAGCACGGGCCGATACCGCCCGGACTCGACGAGCGCGTCGAGCGACGGGACCGCAAAGTCCGGACTCCCCATGAAGACGACTCTGTGAAGCGGGGCGGTCACGAAGACGCTAGCCGGCCTGGCGCTCCGCCAGTTTCTTCAGGCGCGGCTTGAGAAGCGTCTTCTGGCCGAAAGACAGGTAGTCGATAAAGAGCTTGCCGTCGAGGTGATCGATCTCGTGCTGTACCACACGGCCGAACATGCCCGTGGCCTCGATGGTGTGCTCGCCTCCGTCGACGTCGCGATACCGGACCGTCACCGTCTCCGGCCGCGTGACGTCGCCGCGAATTCCCGGGATGCTGAGGCAGCCCTCTTCGAACACCCAGGTATCGTGCGAGCGCGCGGTGACCTCCGGGTTGATCATCACGATCGGCTTTGCGTCGTCGTCATCGGGCGAGTCCATCTGCAGGGCGACGAGCACGCGCTGCTCCACACCCACCTGTGGCGCGGCGAGTCCGACGCCGCTCTCGCGGTGCATCGTCTCCACCATGGCATCGGCGAACTCGCGGAGCCGCGCATCGAAGACGTCGACCGGGGGCATCGGCCGGCGCAGGATCGGGTCGCCGTAAAAGCGCAATGTCAGTTCCATGTCACTCGATCACCCGTTGGCCGGTCTACTCCGCGTCGTGCGCGGTCACTGCCGTCACGGCGCTTTTGAGCATCTCCACTTTCACGTTGTCCGCGATCTTCATCACCACGACGTCGTCGCGAAGACCCACGACCGTCCCCATCAATCCCGACGCGGTCACCACGCGGTCGCCCTTGCGCAACGCTTCAATCATCTTCTGCGTTTCCTTCTGGCGCTTCTGCTGCGGACGAATAAGCAGGAAATAGAAGATCGCCAGCATGCCGACGATCGGGAGCAGCATCGAGATCGGGCTCGGGCCGGCGCCGCTCGGGTCGGCGGGCATCATTGCAAAGATGGCAGTTTGGATAGCGGAATTCAAGAGGTCCTCCTTTGGGTTGTGTCGTCGGCATCGTCGAGGCGCCCGGACGGACGCCCGAACCGCTCCATGAAGGAGCAGCGCCACGATTCGAAATCGCCGCGCACGACCGCGTCGCGGGCGGCGCGCATCGTGTCGGCGTAGAACGTCAGGTTGTGCCGGGTTGCGAGAATCGGTCCCAGCATCTCTCCCGCCATGAACAGGTGGCGCAGATACGCGCGCGAATGCCGGCGGCACGTGTCGCAGGCACAGTCGGGGTCCAGCGGACCCAGATCGCGTGCGTGCGCGGCGTTTCGAAGCACGACCTTGCCGTCGCGCGTGAACACCGTCCCGTTGCGCGCGTTGCGCGTCGGCAGCACGCAGTCGAACATGTCGACGCCGCGCGCGATACCGTCAATCAGATCCAGCGGCGTCCCCATGCCCATCAGGTATCGCGGACGGTCGTCCGGCAGGGCCGACGTCACGATCTCGATGATGTCGCCCGTCTGCGCCTTGGACTCGCCCACCGACAGTCCCCCGATGGCGTAACCCGGGAAATCGAGCGCGGCGATTTCCTCCACCGATTGCCGGCGAAGGTCCGGATACTCGGCGCCCTGGACGATCCCGAACACCACCTGTTCGTATCCGCGGCGGTCGAAGCGCACCCCGACCGCGTCGCGGCCGCGTTTCGCCCACTGCGTCGTCACGCGAACGGCGCGTTCCGCCTCGCCGCGTTCGCACGGGATCCCGCCGAAATAGTCGAAGCTCATCACGATGTCCGCGCCGATTCGCGCCTGCGCCTCCATCACCGACTCGGGCGTGAACACGTGCAACGACCCGTCGATGTGCGAGCGGAACCGTACGCCGTCGTCGTTCATCCGTCGCAGACTTTCCAGGCTGAATACCTGGTAGCCGCCGCTGTCGGTAAGCAGCGCGCCGTCCCATCCGATGAAGCGGTGCAGTCCACCCGCCTGGTCGATCAGCTCGACGCCGGGGCGCAGCACCAGATGATACGCGTTGCCCAGGATGATGCGCGCGCCCGTCGCGTGCAGTCCGTCGACCGGGATCCCCTTGACGGTTCCCTGGGTTCCAACGGGCATGAAGACGGGAGTGGGAATCTCGCCATGATCGGTGACGAGCGTTCCGGCTCGGGCGGAGCCCGACCGCGCATTCAGATGAAAGGCGAACGGCATTCGACCTACTGTACCACGCGGCCCGCGCGCCCGCCATCGCGGCGCGGCGACTACGGTTTCTTCTTGGGCTCTTCCTTCTTTTTCAATCCGTCGAGGAGACCTTTGACCTGCTGCTTCAAGCCCTCCTGCCCCTGCTGCATCAGCGACGACTGCAGCCGCGATTGCAGGGCGGTGGCGTCGACGCCGACGTTCGGACTGGTGAGCGCGCCGGTGAGCGACAGTGGGATTCTCGAGCTTGCCGTTCGAACCGATCAGGTACTTCGCTGCGGGCACTTCCGCCACCAGATCGCTGGTCAGCTTATCCGACAGCGTGAGCGTCGTGTTGAGGCTCATATCCTTGTTGAGGCCGAACCACCCCTTGCCCGCGAGCGCGAAATCGTTGGTCGCGAGATTCAGGTCGGGCACCTGGATCTTCCCGCCCGCGATGGACCAGTCGCTCTTCATGTTCTGAAACACGGTCGTGTTCGAATCGAAGAGCTTGGGATTGCGGGCCTGCAGCTTTTGCGTCAGGTCGGACGGGACGAGTGGCATCGACTGAATCGACGAGACCACCTGTTTGGCGATGTTCACGTTGAGCAGCGCGCCTTCGATCACCAGGGTGCTGCCCTTCCCCGACAGGGTCTTCTGAATGTCCTCCCACGAATTCCCGGCGCCGGAGAGCGAGAGGTCGCCGCTCAAGCGCCCGCGAAACACGTCCACCAGCGCCGGCGACTTGTATCGAAAATACTCGGAGAGGTTGATGTCTTTGACGTGGGTCGTCACGTCGAACTTGGCGTCTTTGGGAACGAACGTCCCCGAACCGGAGACCGTCCCCGCCAGCGCACCCGCATCGAACGAATCGATAACCACGGTCTCCGGCGTGGCGCGGACGCTCGCGGTGGCGTTCGTGTAGTCGATATTCGACGCGACGCCGCTCTTCGACGTGATCTTCATCGTGTTTTCGACGACCGTCGGTGCTTTCTCGGTCGCCGTGCCGGTCACCGCGACGTCCCGGAACACGTCCGGCCGCGGAAGCTTCGGCGCGTTCGGGGCCACGGCCTGCACGTCGGTGCGCCAGATCTCCGGGGAGGTGACCGTGTACGTCGCCGCCATGGGGGCGAACGACGTGATGTCCGCGCTCGCGCGGAACACGCTCTTGCCGATCGTGAACGTCGCCTTGTCGACGTGCGCGGTTTTCGCGGTGAAGGTGGCGGAACCGGCACCGTTGGTCATCGGATTCGGTACCTGCGGTAACGTGGCGCGGACACCGGAGAACGTCGCCGTACCGCGCACGTCGGGGACGGCGCCCGCTTTCGGGGCGCCGGTGACGTGCACCGACGCCGCCATCTCGCCCGCGGGTTCGAACGGCGCCAGCGCGGGCAGCAGATCCTTCCACGGCGCGATCGCCGACGTCGCGTTCAACGAAATATCCATCGCCTCGTGCCCCTTGAACGGCACGAAGCGTCCCTTCCCCGCGGCGCGCAGCGCATGAAAAACGATATCGATGGACGACAGCTCGGCACCCGCGTCGGGCGTTCCCTCGGGGCGGAACGTGCCGGCGACGTCGAGCGTCGCCGGCACACCCGCGCGCTTGTCGAACTGCGGCGCCAGCACGGCGCTCGCCTGCGTCGCATCGAGGTGTGCGGTGAACGCCATCGCCGCAAGATCGCCGTCGAACGTCGCCTTGCCGCGAAGTTCGCCGCCGAGTTTCGGCGCCGGCTTTGCGGGATCGCCCGGCGGGAGTTTGAGGTCCGCCAGCTTGATCGGGCCGGCGGTGAGGTCACCCTTGACGCGCGCACCCGCGAACACGAGCGTCGATTCGGCGAGCGCGTTGAACGGCCCGGCCGACACGTTCATCTCGATGTTGGGATCCTTCGAATCGAAGAGAACCACCCGAACGTTCAGTTTGTCGAGCATCGCGGCGCCGAGCGTCCCGGAGATCGTCGCGTCCGCGGACACGTCGGCGTCCTCGGGCAGCGACGGCGTGGCGGCGCCGTGCGAGGGCGCGGCCGCGACCAGTTTGGACATGGTCACGGGTCCGAACGACACCGTTACCGAGAGCGGCGCGCGCGCCAGGTTCTCCGGCGACGCCATCGATCCCACCGGCCCAACCGACGCCACGACGTGGACGTCCTGGTCGTCGCCGATGACGGCAGCGGCCAGGGTCGCCGTCACCGCGGATTCGAGACTGACGTCCTTCGCGGAGAAATCGATTTTCTTCACGGTGCGGTCCACGCCCGCCGCCTTGTCCACGTAGTGGACGGTGCCGCCCTGAATGTCGGCAAACGCGAGAACAAACGGAACCGCCTCGGCGCCCGACGACGACTTCGTCGCGCCGGGTCCGGCCACCGCTTCGACCAGGCTGGTGAAGTTGAACCGCTTTCCGTCTCCCTTGATGATCGTGACTTCGGGCGCATCCAGGACCAAGCGCTTCACCTCGACGCGTTTCTTGAGCAGCGGCCACAGGCGCACGTTCACGCGCACGTCGTGCGCGCGCACGAACGCTTCCGACGAGTACGCCGGGTCGTCCGAAATGGTCACGTCGCGCACGCGGGCGCCGATCTCCGGCCACAGCGCGACACCGACGTCCCCGACGGTAATGTGCCGACCGATTTGCTGCTCGGCCTGCGCGAGGAGCGCGTCCTTGCGGCTGTTGATGATGCGGTTGAGGTTCGCGGCCACGACCACGATCGCCACCGCCAGCAGGGCGACGATCGCCCCGGCTACAATGAGTAGTTTCTTCTGCATGATGAGTCTCCGTGCGCGAAACACCGTTCGCGACTCTGAACACGGTAACAGGGAAACCGGTGCCCGCCAAGAACTCTCCGGAAACGGCGTCCCCGCGGGCCCTACGCGATCAGCATCGCGTCGCCATAACTGAAGAAGCGATACCCGCGTTCGACCGCGTCCGCGTAGCGGGCCAGGGCGCGCTCCCGCCCCATGAACGCGCAGACCAGGACCAGAAGCGACGATCGCGGCAGGTGGAAGTTGGTGATCAGCGCATCGACGGCCCGGAATTCGTAGCCCGGCGTGATGAACAGCTCGGTTTCGCCATTGCGATCCGCGGGAGCCTCCAGCCACCCGCGCGCCGCGGCGGTTTCCAGTGCGCGCGTCACCGTCGTGCCGACGGCTACCACGCGGCGACCCGACCGACGCGCACCGGCGACGGCGACGAGCGTCGATGCGTCGATCGAGAAGCTTTCGGCGTGCAGTCGGTTGGCGTCCACGCGTTCGTTTTCCAGCGGCTGAAACGTGCCGGGGCCGACGTGGAGCAACAGCGAGCGCACGTCCACACCGCGCGCGGCGAGCGTGGCCAGCAACGCGTCGTCGAAGTGCAGCCCCGCGGTGGGTGCCGCGACCGACCCGGGTTCGCGCGCGAACACGGTCTGGTAGCGTTCGCGGTCGGTGTCGCGATCGGGCCGGCGCACGTACGGCGGAAGCGGCACGTGTCCGACGCGGTCGAGCACGTCGAAAACGCTCGCGCCGGGCGGGTCCACCACCTCGAATATCGCTTCGCGATCGTCCCCGCGGCCATCGTACCGCAATCGAACTCCCGCGCCGGCGTCGAGCGTATCGCCTTCCCGGAGCCGGCGAAGAGGACGCACCCACGCGGCAAAACGGCCGGCGGCGAGACTGCGGACGAAGAACACTTCGGCGACGAGGCCGTCGGCGCGACGCGCGCTCAACCGCGCGGCCACCACCCGCGTGCGGTTGACGACGAGCACGTCGCCCGCGCGCAAAAACTCCGGAAGGCGGTCGAACGTGGCGTGAATCGGGGGAACGTCGCCCGTTCGTGCGACCACCATCAACCGGCTGGCGGTGCGTACCGGCGCCGGTTCCTGAGCGATTAACGATTCCGGGAGATGAAACGAGAAGTCGTCGAGGTGCATTCGGAGTCCGGCGCTACAAGAGGCGCCGGGCGTCGCCGTCCGGCTCCGTCGCCGTGAGTCCGAGGTGCGCGAGTGCCAGCGGCGTGGCGACGCGGCCGCGCGGCGTACGCTGGAGAAATCCCTGCTGGATCAGGAACGGCTCGTACACGTCCTCGAGCGTTTCCTGTTCTTCGCTCACCGCGACCGCGAGCGATTGAATCCCCACCGGACCGCCGCCGAATTTCTGCACGATGAACTGCAGGATGCGCCGGTCCATTTCGTCGAGGCCGCGTTCGTCGACGCGCAGCCGTCCCAGTGCGAAATCGGCGGCCTCGCGGTCGACCTCGGTCTTCCCGCTGACCTGCGCGAAGTCGCGCGTGCGCTTGAGGAGCCGGTTGGCGATGCGCGGCGTGCCGCGTGAGCGACGCGCGATCTCGTCGGCGCCGTCGTCCGAGATGGAGATACCGAGAATCGTCGCCGAGCGTTTGATGATCGTGCACAATTCTTCGGGCGAATAGAAATCGAGGCGCATCACCACACCGAAGCGATCGCGCAGCGGGGCTGTGATCATGCCCGCGCGCGTGGTGGCGCCGACCAGCGTAAAGGGCTCGATGTTGAGCGTGTAGTGCCGCGCGTTCGGTCCCTTGTCGACGATCAGCTCGCACTTGAGCGAATCCATCGCCTGGTACATGTGCTCCTCGAGCACGCGCGGCAGGCGGTGGATCTCGTCGATGAACACCAGATGATTGGTTTCGAGGTGGCTGAGCACGCCGAGCAGTTCCGCCGCGTTCTGGAACGCCGGACCCGACGTCGTCTTGATCGGCACCTCGAGTTCGTTGGCGATGATGTGCGCGAGCGTGGTCTTGCCCAGGCCGGGCGGACCGTAGAGCAGCACGTGGTCGAGCGGTTCGCCGCGCTGGCGGGCGGCGTCGATGAACACGCGCAGGTTCTCTTTGAGCTCGGTCTGGCCGACGAATTCGTCGAGCCGGCGCGGGCGCAGAATCGCGTCGCTCTTGGCATCCTCTTCGGAATGCCCGGGATTGGTGACTCGTTCGTCGTTGGGTGACATCGCCATCGATTACCGTCCGCCCGCGTACTTTAGCGCACGCCGGACGATTTCCTCAACCGTGGCGTTTTCGGCGGCGTTCCATTCCATCCGCTCGAGCGCACCCTCGGCCGCCGAATGCGTCATACCGAGCGACGTCAGGGCGAGCACCACTTCGTCGCGCACCGACGACGCGGGCGTCACGGGCTGCCGGTCCGCGTCGAAGTCGTCGAGCTTGTCGGCGAGTTCCATCGCGATTCGCTCGGCCGTCTTTTTGCCAATGCCGGGAATCTTGGAGAGAAACGCGATTTCGCCGCCTCGAATCGCCCCGACGACGCGCGTCGCGGGGTGCAGTGACAACGCCGCGAGCGCGATCTTCGGCCCCACGCCGGAAACGTCGATCAGCTTGAGGAAGAGGTCGCGGTCCTGGCGGCTCAGAAAACCGAACAGGCTCAGGCGGTCTTCGCGCACGACCAGGTGCGTGTGGAAGACGCTTTCGCCTTCCATCGGAGATAGCGTCTCGCGGTCTTTTTCCGGGATCGCCACCTCAAAGCCGACGCCGCCGACTTCAACGATGCACGGCCGGGCCGACACGACGCGACCGCGCAGGCGCGCGATCATCGCGGGCTCCAGTCGCGACGGCGGAACGCGTGACACATCGCGATGGCGATTGCGTCGGACTCGTCGGTGCTTTCCGGTACAGCGTCGAGCTTGAGGATCTTACCCAGCATGTATCCGACCTGACTCTTGTCCGCGGCGCCGTTTCCCGTTACGGACAGTTTGACCTCGCGCGCGGAGTACTCGTAGATCGGCAGGTCCGCCAGCGACGCGGCCAGGATGGCGGCGCCACGTGCCTCTCCGAGAACGAGGGCACTGCGCGGATTCTTGCTGTAGAACACGTCTTCGATGGCGACGTGGGTGGGTTCGAATTCCTGGATCACCGCGGCGATCCCCGCGTAGATCGCGCGCAGGCGGTCGAACCGCGCGCGCGACCGGGGCGAGGCGATCGTACCCGACGCGACGTAGAGGACCTCGTTCCCCGTTCCGCGCACCACCCCGTAGCCCGTGCACGTGCTGCCCGGGTCGATACCGAGCACGCGGACACTCGCGGGCGCCGCTGCGGTCAGGGCGCGCGGCGCGCTCTCTCTGCCGGCTGCCGTCCGCCCCGATCCTCGCATGGAAACCGCCTTGCTTATCCCTGTTGAAGGATCTCGTCCGGAATGTCGAAGTTGGCGCTGACACGCTGGACGTCGTCCAGGTCCTCGAGCGCCTCGACCAGTCGAATGACCTTACGCGCGTCGTCGCCGTCGAGCTTCACGAAGGTCTTGGGAACGCGCTGGACCTCCGCGCTCTGATAGCCGATCCCCGCGGCCTTGAGCGCCTCGGTGACCGCGGAGAGTTCCGCCGGGTCGGTGTAGACCGCGAAGACCTCGCCCTCGTCGCCGACGTCGGATGCGCCCGCGTCGAGTGCCGCGGCCATCAACGCGTCTTCGCCGGTCCCCGCGCGATCGACAATGATCACGCCGCGCGTTTCGAAGTTCCACGCCACGCACCCGTTCTCGCCGAGACTGCCGTTGTGCTTGGTCAGTGCGTGCCGGACCTCACCCGTCGTGCGATTGCGGTTGTCGCTGACGACGTCGATGATGAGCGCCACGCCGACCGGGCCGTAGCCTTCGTACGAAAACTCTTCGAGGATCTGCCCTTCCAGTTCGCCGGTGCCCTTCTTGATGGCGCGCTGGATGTTGTCGCCCGGCATGTTGCTTTCCTTGGCCGTCTGAATGGCGAGCCGCAGGCGCGGGTTCCCCGCGGGGTCACCGCCGCCCTGTCGCGCCGCGATCGTGATTTCGCGGATCAGCTTGGTGAAGACCTTTCCGCGCACGGAGTCGGTCTTTGCCTTCTTGTGCTTGATCTGCGACCACTTGGAATGTCCCGACATACGCTTTCTATCGCTCCTCTTTCGATCCGGCGCCGCGCGCCGGACCCGCTATTTGTGACTCGCCTCGACCTGCGCCCTGTGTTCCGCGATGATCTTCTCTGCGATCTCGCGAGGGACTTCCTCGTAGTGGGAGATCTCCCGCATATGCGATCCGCGTCCCTGCGTCATCGAACGCAGGTGAGTCGAATACTTGTACAGTTCGGCCATCGGCACCTGTGCTTTGATGACGGCGAATTTCCCCTGGGTTTCCGTGCCCTGGATCTTGCCGCGCCGTCCGCTCAGGTCGCCCATCACGTCGCCCATGAATCCCTCCGGCACTTTGACGGTGAGATTGACGATCGGTTCCAGCAGGACCGGGTTCGCCTTCTCCACCGCCGCCTTGAAGGCCAGCGACCCCGCGGTCTTGAATGCCTGCTCCGACGAATCCACGGTGTGGTAGCTACCGTCGTAGATCGTCGCCCGAACGTCGACCATGTGATAGCCCGCGATCACGCCCATTTCCATCGTGGCGACGACACCCTTCTCCACGGCGGGGATGAACTTCCCGGGCACGACGCCGCCGACGACCGCGTCGACGAATTCAAACTGCTTCCCGCGCGGCAAGGGCTCGATCCTCAGCCACACGTCGCCGAACTGTCCGCGACCGCCGGTCTGTTTCTTGTGCCGGCCCTGGGCCTCCGCCGCCTTGCGGATCGTCTCCTTATAAGGAATGCGCGGCTTCTCGAGCGTGACGCTGACGCCGAACCGTTCCTTCAACCGGTGGATGAGAATCTCCAGATGCAACTCGCCCTGACCGGCGATGAGGGTCTGGTGCGTCTCCGAACTCATCGTGACTTCGAAGGTCGGATCCTCGTCCATCAGGCGATGAAGCCCCGTTCCCATCTTCTCGTCGTCGCCCTTGGCGACCGGCACGATCGCGGAGTTGATCGACGGCCGCGGCAACTCCGTCGGTTTGACCGTGGTGCCGCTCGCCTTGTCGGCCAGCGTCTCGCGCACCTTCGTGACCTTGAGCTTTACCAGCGCACCGATGTCGCCCGCCGGAATCCGGTCCGTGTCCTCGCGCGATTTGCCGCGCACGTTGAACAGCTGCCCCAGGCGCTCCGCGCTGTTGCGCGACGTGTTGTGCACGTCGGCGCCGGGTGTCAGCGAGCCATGAAAGACGCGAACCACGAGCATGTCGCCGACGTGCGGGTCCGAGATGTTCTTGAACACGTACGCGACCGGGGCGCCGGCGGGATCGACGGTGATCCGCTTGCCGTCCACGGTCGTGCACGAGCCGGCGTCCGCCGACGGAAGCAGGGAAACGATGGCGTCGAGGATCTGATCGCTTCCCATGTTGTGGAGCGGTGACGCGCAGACGACCGGGAAGATCCCCGCACCGCGCACCCCCGCGGCCAGGCCGGTGCGGAATTCCTCTTCGGTCAGCGACTCCGTCTCGAGGTATTTCTCCATCAGGGCTTCGTCGGACTCCGCAGCCGACTCCATGAGTTCCTTGCGGAGCGCGGCCGCGCGTTCCTTGAGGTCGGCCGGGATGTCGACGGCCTTGCTGCCCTTACCGTCCTTCTCGAACTCGTAGGCTTTCATCTCGATCAGGTCCACGACGCCGCGAAACGTCTCGCCACTGCCGATGGGAATCTGAATCGGCCGGACACCGGCGCCGAAGGCCTCCTGCAGTTGCTCGACGCAACTGTCGAAGTTTGCGTGTTCCTTGTCCATGCGGCTGGCGACCAACATCGCCGCGAGGTTGCGCTCGCGCAGGAATCCCCACACGCGGTCGGTTCCGACCTCGACGCCGGCGTCGGCGCGAACCGTTACCAGCGCGCCCTCGACGACATCGAGCGCCAGCAGAACGTCGCCGACGAAGTCTTCGTAACCCGGCGTGTCGATGAGGTTGATCTTCGTGCCCTTGTGCTCGCAGTGAGCGACACCCGAGTGAATGGAAATACCGCGGGCCATTTCCTCCGGGTCGTAATCCATCGTGGTGTTCTTGTCTTCGATGCGCCCCAGGCGTGGAATCGCCGACGCGGCGAACAACAGGCTCTCGGCAAGCATCGTCTTGCCCGATTCCTGGTGTCCCACCAGGGCGACGTTGCGAATGTCGGCCGCAGGAAACTGCTTCACAAAGGCCTCCTCTCAATCCGGCCACGCGGCACGCGATGGAGCCGCAACCTCAATGCAGACTTAGAGTTGGAAAACGGATTCTAGCATTCACGCGAACGCGGTGTCAATGCGGCCCGGCGGCCGTCGGGCCCCGCGGAAATCACGATCCGACACCGCCGAACTTCTCTCCCAGGATGAGCAGCCCGACGTAGAGAATCCACACCGGAACCAGGACGGCGATCGCCTTGCCGCGGGAGAGGCCGAAAATCCGCATCATCCCCATCACCAGTAGGACGCTGCTCCAGATGGTGAAGAACTCGAAGCTGCCGAACAACCCCTTGAGTACCACGCTGTCCGGCGGGGCCAGCGGGCGCAGGCTCAGCGAGAACTTCGCGTCCTCCATGTCGATGATTCGGTCGATGCCGCGCAGCCGGATCACCGCCGTCGAGAGCAGCGGACCGATGACGCTGATGACACCGGAGAACATCGCGAGCGTGAAGTACTGTTTGAAGTTCGCCCGCTGCGACACGGTCGCGAGAACGATGTACGAAATGCCGGCGACCACGCCGGTGACCAGGAGCACGACCGCCGGGGTCAGGATCAACGAGAACACGAGCATCTTCCCCATGAGCGCGATCTGCTGGTCGAGCTTGTCCGATGGAAGTCCCGCGACATTGAGTTCGAGGACGGCGCGCTGGACGGGCATGCTCAGGTATGAAATCAGCATTCCGATCAGCGACACGGCGATCCATGGCTGTATCCAGTTTGCGTGTCCGTCGCGGATGTCGTCGAACACCTGCGACGGCGATACCACGATCGATACGAGTCGTTTGTAGACGTTCATGTCGTCTCCCTTCGGAACGATAGTGCGGATGACCGCCCGTGCAGTCTATCACCCGGGGGCGGAAACGTCAGGACGAACGCGCGCCGGCGAGCACGATCTCCCAGAAGCGGGCCGCGATCGTGCCCCAGTCGTGTTCACGCGCCACGGCCGCGGCGCGCGCCCGCCGGGCAGCGGTGCGGTCGGCGTGGCCGGCCGAACCGACGAGCGCCTCGCACGCGGACACGAACGCGTCCGCGTCCCCCGCCAGCGCGACCAGATCCGGTTGTTCCGCGACGTCCGGCGAGAACGGCGTGGCCACCGTGGGAAGCCCGACGGCGAGATACTCGTAGAGCTTGTTGGGGTTGACGCCGGCCGTGAGCGGCGTGCGCCGGAACGGAATCATGCCGACCGTGAACCCGGCGAGGACGTCCGGGACGTCGTCGTGTGCGACCGCCGGGCGAAGCACGACGTTCGGCAGGGAGACGAGCGCGGCGAGGTCGCGGTCGACACCCGCGAGCACCGGGCCCACCAGCACGATCTCCCACGATGGTCGCGCGCGCGCCAGCGCCGCCACCAGGTCGAAGTCAAACCACGGAGCGATGGCGCCGAGGTACCCGACGCGCACGCGATCGCCGGAAAGCGGCGCCGTGCGGCGCGCGGCCGCGTCGCGAAACAGGTCGGCGTCGACGCCGTTCTCGACGAGGTGGATGTTCTCCGACGATGCACGCACCGCGGTTGCGTCGGGCAAAAGACCGCGCGAGCTCACGATGACCGAGTCCGCGCGGCGAAACGTCTCGCGCTGCTCGTCACGTGTCCATGACGGCGCGCCGGGAAATTCGCCATGGGCGTCGTTGCAGTCGTAGACGAGTCGCCGGCGAGCCAACGTGCTCGCCACGTGGATGGCGTAGACGTTCGAGATCACGAACACGCTATCCGCCGGGTCGACACCGGCCGCGTCGAGCGCCGTGACGACGCGTCCCCGCGCGACGCGGTCCACCATGCGGCGCATCCCCCGCCCGTCGAGCAGCGTGCGCAGCACGCCGTCGGGAACGGATTTGACGAACGGAATGGTGGCGATCTGAATCCCGTCGCTCTCGCGCAGGCCGAAGCGATTGGCCCGGCCGCGTACGTACGGCTCGAGGAAGACGACGTCGACGTCACGCGGTCGGCGGACGATCAACTGCTGCTTTCGCGTGCGCAGGTAGTCCCACTTGATCTCGGCAAACCAGACGACGTGCATTGGCATTCACCCGCGTGCGGTCCATGCTTCTTCGAACCCGCCGGTCGCCGGGCACTCTATCACGCCCTCCCGGCCATCCCAACCGATTTGTAGCACGGCGCGAGTCACTCGGGTTACTATCGCACCATGTCCGATCGACGACTCCGCATCGCGTTCGTCATCGACGACCTCGGCATCGGGGGCGCGCAGAGGCAACTCGTGCTGATCGCGTCGGCGCTGGCGGATCGTTTCGAGCTACGCGTGATCGTGTTGTCCGACATCGTGGAGCCGCACGCAACAACGCTGTCTGCCAACGGCATTCCCGTCACCGCGATTCCCCGCCGGTCTCACGCCGATCCGTTTCGGCTCGCGGCGCTCGTGCGCGCGCTCGGAGACACGGATATCGTCCACGCGTTTCTCGACGCGTCCAACGTCTATGCCTTTCTCGCCGCACGGATCCTGCGGCGCCCCGTCGTCCTGTGGCTGAGCAGTGACCGCATCATGCTGCACGGATGGCGGCGAGGCGTGCTGACCCGGATGCTCCGAAGCGCCGACGCCGTGACCGTCAACTCCGCGGCCGGCGACGCGTTTCTCACCGAACGCGTCGGAGTTTCGCCGAACCGCATCCAGCGCGTTCCCAACGTCGTGCCCGTCCCGCCGCTTCCGGACGCCCCGCCGGCGGCGGCGCCGGTAGTCGGCTGCGTGGGACGACTCGCCGCGGAAAAACGCCTGGATGCGATCGTCGCCGCGTTCGCCCTCGTGCGCCAAACCGTTCCGGACGCCCGTTTGCTGATCGTCGGCGACGGCCCCGAGCGCGCCGCGCTCGAGGCAGAGACCCGGCGACTCGGTGTGACCGAAGCCGTGACGTTTGCGGGCGCATCGAATCGTCCGTTGGAGGCGATGGCCGGCATGGCGTGTCTGGTGCTGGCATCGGCGTTCGAAGGACTCCCGAACGCCGCGCTGGAAGCGATGAGCATCGGTGTTCCGGTGGTCGCCCCGCGCGTCGGCGACCTGGGCTCAGTCGTTCGCGACGGCGTCACCGGCGTCGCTGTCGACGACCCCTCGCCGGAATTGCTGGCGCGCGCGATCGTCCGCGCGATCAACGACCCGGTGTTGCGCGAAACGTCCAGGCGCGAGGGCCCGCGGCTGATGCGCGAGCGCTACGCCGCGGACGGCGTCCTCTCCGGATTGATCGCGATGTACGACCGGCTCGTGGCCAGGAAAAACGGGCGCCCTCACTCGTCGTGAGAACGCCCGTCCTGGAGATTGAGGAATGCTAATTTGGTCTTTCGGGTTTCGCGTAGCTTCCAACCGACGGCGGCTTATCCGTCGTGATCCTCCAGCTTTTCCTTGAGCTCCTTGACCTCTCGCTTCAAATCGTTCAGTTCGCGTCGAAGATCGTCGCGCGAATCGTCGAGCGCACGCGGTGCAGGCTGACGCCACACGCGCCAGTCGCCGTCGTCGCTGTTGAAGATCCACGGGGTGTTCTCGTCCATCGTTGCGCTCAGCGTCTCGGTCTTGCCGTGACGGAGAACGGCGATCTTGAACGCGTCGCCCTTGTCGAGTTCGCGGCACGCGTCGCGGATGTCCCCGACGTCCGAAATCTTCTTGTCGTCGATCGACTGAACGACGTCGCCCGCCTTGACGCCCGCCTTGTCGGCCACGGACTCCTTCTCCACGTCGAGCACCAGCACGCCCTCGCCCGGTTTGGCGTGGAAATAGGACCCCATGTCTTCGTTATCGATTTCGTGCGCCTGGATTCCCAGTCTCGGTCCGCCCATCATTGCGAACGCGTGCGCGACTTCGGGTGTGTCCATCATGCGATGGAAGGAGTAATGCAAATCGCCGGGACGTTCGCCCAGAGTGACTTCGATCGTCTTCTTCTTCCCGTCGCGTACGACGTCCAGCTTCGCGGTGGAACCGGGATCCGCGGCGCGAACCATGCCGCGCAACTCGTCGGGTGACGCCACGGCGTCGCCGTTGAAAGCGACGACCACGTCGCCGTCCTTCACGCCCGCCTTGTCGGCCGGGCTGTCGTCCTCGACGCCGCTGATGAGCACGCCCTTGTTCACCTTGAGATCGAGCCCCTTCTGCATGTCGTTTGTGAGCTCCTGCATGTAGACACCCATGTAGCCACGGGACGTGGACTCCTTACTGACTGTCTTGTCCTTGTCTTTCGATTTCGTGCGACTGGTGCCGGCCGCACCGGCGTCGCCGACGGAGAACGCGAATAGAATCGCCACCGCCAGTGCCATGCCTGCCGCACCTGCCATCGAACCCTTGACCGGTTTCATATGCACTCCTTGGCTGGTGTCCTGCTTTTCCGAAATCCGATTGCCGCCAGTCCTTGTACCCGACGGGCGGCCCCGGGTTCCACCGGGGATCGGGTCCGGCAGGGTATCTACGGGGACGGGACGGGAAGGGTTTCCGCGTGGCGCAGGTTTCCGATGACCAGGCCGGCGGCGACGGGAACCCACAGGGGGTAGCGGAACGGGAACGTCAGGAAGATTCCGCTGATCGAGATCGAGACCAGCGAGAGGAAACAGTAGAAGCTGAACGAATTCAACCACGCGTCGCGTCCCGCCCACACCGACCGCGAGCCGGCCCAGGCGTGGCGGACGCCCGCCCCTATCATGGCGAGAAATGCGATGAGTCCGAAGATCCCGACGCCGACCGCGATCTCGAGGTACGTGTTGTGGGCGACAATCCGAATGAAGAGCCGGTACGACGACGACTCGATGAAATTGCCCAGTCCGATTCCGGTCAACGGGTGACGCACGAACATCTCGACGGCCGTCTTCAGTGCCAGCAACCGGGTGTATACAGACCAGTCCAGCGTCGTGTCCCTGAACGCGCTCCCCAGGTGGAACACACGGTTCCAGTAGTAGCCCGGCGTCAGAAGGACTCCGACCACGACGAGTCCGACCAGAATCAGAAACGACCGCCGGCCGTGAATCTCGCGAATCACGAACGCAACGATGAGCACCGCGAACGAAAACAGCGCGCCCCGCGAGAACGTGGAGAAGATCGCAACGATCAAGGTAATCACGCCCGCGACCGCGAGCAGCTTCCACACACGGCGTTCATGGTAGACGGCAAACAGGCCGAACGGCAGCGCCGAGCACATGATCGACGCCGCCTTGTTGGGGTCGCCGTGCGACCCGGAGAAGCGCAGCAGGTCGACCCCGCCGATGTAGCTCAAACCCGCCTTGCCGTGCTGAATGGCGAGAATACCGATCGCGACCGTCGCCACCGCGCCGGCGAACGCCGAATATCCGAGCAGGCGCAGGTGATCGGGAGTTCGAACCAGTTGAACGATGACGAAAACGACGGCGAGCGCCTTCGCGAAGGAATACAATTCGAGCAAGGTCAGGTCCGGATACTGGGCGAACAGTCCCGACTGTAACGACAGCACGACGAAGAACGCGGTGGCGACCCAGAAGACGCCGTCGGTCATCCGGTTTCGGTCGCCGCGGATCAGTCCGATGATCGTCGAGAGGAATACGACCGCGAGGATCAACGGCGCCGCGTCGATCGGCGAATACAGGCCCATCCCGGAGTAGACCCAGAACACCAGGCCGTAGACGCCCCACCGGGGAGCGATGAACAGGATCGACGCGCCGATTGCGCCGATCACGGCGACGGCGCCGAGCACGAGCAGCGAGTCGTACCCCAGTCGCCGCAGGCCGTACCACACGAGTAGCGGCAGAACGGCCAGCACGCCGAGCATCAGCGTCGTGGGACGGGATACTGCGTCGGCCCGGGTGGTCACGGCTGTCGGTTCCGGCGCAGCCGGGCGAAGTCCTCCGCGATGGGTCCGAGCAACTCGCGCGCGGCGTCGGTGTGGCCGCGCCTCTCGCGCCACGCCGTGACGAAGAACGCGATGATGGCGCTCCAACCCAGCCCGATGGCGCCGCCGATCAGAATGAGGAGCTTGCGCTTGGGGCGCGCACGCAACGTGGGAGCCTCCGCGTGATCGAGGACCTGGACAACCGGCGTATCGCGCGCCTCTTCGATGCGCGCCTTTTCGTATTCGCTGACGAGCATCTTGTACACCGCGGTTTGCACCTCGACCGCGCGCTTCAGGCGCATGTACTGCAGCGCAACCTCGGGCACGTCGGCGAGTGCCGGAATGAACGCGCGGACGAGGTCTTCGTCGCTGGCTTTCTCGTGGCCCTTGAGCTTCTGCAACTGGCTCACGACCTCGTTGTATTCGGTCTTCTTGCGCTGGTACTCCTGCGAGCTCGTCGAGGAGTAGTGCGTCATGATCTGCATTTCCGTTTCCAGGGAAATGGCGCGCGCCGACAGGTCGGTCACAAGGTCCATCGCAGAGCGAAGCTGTTCGTCGAGATCGATCGTGTTGTTCTTCTCCTGGAAATCCCGCAGATCGTCTTCGGACTGCGCCAGGAGTTTCTCCCGTTCAAGGAGCTGGCGCTCGACGAAATCGCGGGTGCGACCGGCGCGCGAGACCTTCAGGCCGCGCGTCACGTTGTCCAGGAGATCGATCATGCGATTGGCGATCTTCGCCGCCTGGTCCGGGTCGCGATCCTCGAAGGTGACGATGAGGATACCGCTGTCGAGCAACGTGAACCCGCAGTGGGAGCGGAAGGCGTCGAGCGCTTCCTCGATTCGCGTGCACCCGTACCGCTTCATCAGGTTGAATTCTTCGATGATCTTCTCGTCGATCGTCCGGCTCTTGAGCATCTCGATGTAGACGGTCTCGGGCGACGCGCCCGTCGCGATCGGCCCCAGGAGCGGCGCGGAGAGCTGCTGGACGAGTTCGGCGGAAATCGGCAGCGACGACGTGGGCTCCGGCGGGAACAGCGAGGTCGTCGCCCGATACCAGGACGGCAGCACGAAGCTGATCACGCCCATGATCACCGCACCGGCGATGCCACAGACGATGATGAATCTCCGCCAGGCGATGAGGGTCTTGAAAAAGAACAGCATATTGGCGACGGGGTCTTTAGTCCTCGGTGAATCCGCGGCGCGGGTTGCCGTCGCCGGCCGACGCAGCGACGGCAACGTCCGTGTCGTCCGCCGGGATCCGGTCGGTGGCAAGCGCCGGCGTGCGCGTGCTCTGCGCCTTCTCCCACACGGTCCGCCGACGGCCGACCAGGAACTGGAGCACCGCCACGACGGCGGCACCGTTCACCATCGTAAAATAGAACGGAACGTAGACGATGCGCGGAACGTGCGCGCGCTTGCGTCCCATCCAGCCGATGGCCGCGGCGGCGTAGCATAGCAGTTGGGCCAGCATGAAGCCAGCGTAGAACGTCCCGCGCCCCGCCAGAAACGCATTGGCGACGAACGTGACCGCGAGAATCGGACCCACCGACCAGCGCAGCAGCTTGTGCGAAACGAACTGCCACAACCGCATTCCGCGCATGCGATCGCGCAGCCGCAGAAACCCGGTGAACCCGCGCAGGACGATACGCACCTTGCGGTCGAATTCCTCGCCCCACAACTCCGCGGAACGCTCCGCGGCCAGGGCGGCGGGTTCGTAGACGACGCCCATTCGCTGGTTGGCGACGTCGAACGGAATCTGAAAATCATTGGCCACGTCGCTGTACAACTCGCGGTAGAGCGCGCGCCGGATGGCGAAGATGGAGCCGTTGGCGACAAGCACACTGCCCAGGCGGCTCTCGAGCCGCTTGATCCATCCTTCATATCGCCAGTAAAGATTCTCTCCCTGGCCGACCGCGGTGAGATCGCGCGCGTACACCAGCTCGCCAACGACACACCCAACGGACGGATCGCGGAACCGTTCGGCCAGCCGCGTCAGTGCGTCGGGAGACAGGACCGAATTCGCGTCGGTGAAGACGATCACCGCTTCGGTTCGCAACGGAATGATCTCGTTGAGCACCGCGTTCTTGCCGCGGCGCAGCGGCGAATGCAATACCTCGATGCCGTGATCGCAGTATTCGTTCGCGATCGCGACCGTGCGATCCGTCGATCCGTCGGAGGCCACGACGACCGCGCGCCGGCCGTCGAAGCGAAGCGCCAGACTGTTCTCGATCTTCTGGCGGATGACCGCCTCTTCGTTGAACGCAGAGATGACGAGGCAGACGGATTCGGGCGCGCCCGCGGCGCCCGGCCCACCGCCGCGCCGGACGCGCGCAAGCAGGGCCAGGATGGCCGGATAGCCGATGTAGATATAGAGGAGAAGCGCGAGGCTACCCCAGAACAGAACCTGCCACATGAACGAGAACCCCTTCAACGGGTGCCGTGACGGTAACACGCTGCGGACAGTATCGCATTCCGCTCGCGAATTACGGAGTCAATATCAGTGGCGTCTTTGCGGACCTCCGTCCGATTGTTCCGGGATTCCAATGAGTTTAGCACACGGGCGGCGGACCGGCCAAACGGCTTTTCGCCGGTTTCACCAGGCGGAATCCAGCGAAACCACCGACAGCCCGTCGGTCGCGAAGCCGATCCACAGGTGTGCGCCGTCCACTTCGAGGGACGTCACCGCGTCGCCTCCGATCCCCTGCACGGCACCCCGCCACCGCTCGCCGGCGGTATCGACGATCCCTACGCCGCCGGTCGAGCCGAGAAAAACCCGGCCCCGGGCGTCGAACGCGATGCTCGTCAGGACTCCCGGGCGGTCGACGGCGTGTTCCGCATTGCCCGTCGTCCCCGCGAGAACCGAGGCGAAGACCGGCTCCCATCGATGCGCGGGTTCGTCGAAACGATAGAGCCGCGACGCCGTGACCGCGACCCACGTTCCCGTCGGCGTCCGCTTGAGATCCACGACGCGGTCGGTCGAATCGATTCCGGCGTAGTGATCGAGACCGCCCGCCGCCGGTCGCACGGGCACGCCACCGAACAGCGCCCACGCGCCCCCGCGCGCCGAGCGCACGTCGGCCACGCCGGCGCCGTCGTCGTCGCCGGGACTGCGCGCCATGCGCAGCCAGATCTCTCCGTCGTACCGGTAGAGAGCGCCCGAACTCATCCCCACCCAGAGGCGCCCGTCCGCGTCGACGCGCGCGGCGGTGAACGCGGGGTCGGCGTCGACGACGTCCGGCGACATGTCGACCCACCCGGATGCATCTCGGCGATGCACGGTCCACCGCCCGGCGACGATCGGCGCGCCGTCGCGGTCAATGGTGACAGCCTGCGCGTCGTGCGTCGTACTCTCCAGGGTAGCGCGTTCGGTGCGGGCGTCCGCGAGTACGACGCTGCCTCCCGTCACGACCCACGCGCGCCCCGTTCCATCCGGAGCGATCGACGCCACGCGTCCCGACGGGAGCCCACCCGACAGACTCTCGCGAAACGCGCTGCCGCGCCCGATCGCGATGACGACCCCGTCGGCGGAGCCTGCGAATGCGCCGGACCCGTCGGCGACGATCGTTCGCCAGCGCGCGTGGTCGTCGGGCGCCGCCACCGGCACGCGCATCCACTGGTGCGCGCGTCGCACCACAACCCATCCGTCTCCGGCCACCCACAGCGCGCCGTCCGCTCCCGCCGACATCGAGAGCGCGTCGCGCAGGCGAATCCCCTCGGGGTCTTTCACCTGCACCGAGCGCGTGCCGTCGAACCGGAACAGCCCCAGGCGCGAAACCAGCACGTAGAGCCCGCCATCGGCGCCGACCGAGATGTGCCGGACTTCGCCGCGCGGAAGGCCCGCGCCCGCCTGGTACCACGCGAACGTGGTGTCGTCGAGTTGCGCGCACAGACCCGCGGGAGACGCGAAATAGCGCGGACCGTCCGGACGGTCCGCGACCGAAAAGACGATGTCGTCGAGCAGCGAGTCTTTGGTCGTGATCGTGTATCCGCCGCTCGGGGTCAGAATTCCGGCGCCGAGTCCGAGCGTGCCGATCAACACCTCGCGGTCGCGTCCGATGGATACGCCGGAAAGGCGCGTCAACGGGACGCCGGCCAGGGCACCCGGCTCGCGCGGTGTGAATACCTGTGTCTCGGCGCCCCGGAACAGCGACAGTCCGCCGTCGGTCGTCACGAAGACGCTGTCGCCCGTCGTCGCGATGCCGCGCACCGACGCCGACGGCAATCGCGGCCCGGCATCGATGCGATCGATGGGCGCGCCGTTGCGAATATCGATGCGAAAGAGCCCCGCGGACGTGCCCACCCAGAGCGTGTCGCCGGCGTGACAGATCGCGCGGACTTGCGGCTGCGGCGGAACGTGCCAGACGCCGGACGTCGCCGCGTTCGCGGCCCCCGCCGCGGCGACGCCGATCGCGACGATCCCCGCGAGAACCACGCGATTGTGCTTCCCGGTCCGGACAGCGTTGATTAGGCTCGTGCGTCGAGCCGTGCGGCTGCCGCTTCGGCGGCCGACGGAGTTCCAAATCATGCGTGTGAGTTTCATTGCCAATCCAACTGCCGGGCGGGGGCGAACCCGCGGCATGGTCGAGAGTCTCGCGCGATCCATTTCCGGTGACGCCTCTATTTTATGGACGCAAGGACCGGGCCACGCGATCGCGCTCGCGCGGGAAGCGGCTCGCAATTCGGACGCCGTCTGCGCCGTCGGCGGCGACGGCACGGTGAGCGAAGTCGTCAACGGCCTCATGCCCGATCCGGTCCCCATTGTCGTCGTTCCGACCGGATTCCGGCAATGATTTCGCGTCGATGGTGTCTTCGCCCCGCACCGGTCCCGAATTGAACGCCGTCCTCTCCGACGGCGTCGGCCGGCGGCTGGACGTCATCGACTGCGGCGACCGGTACTGCGCGAACAGCATCGGAATCGGATTCGAGGCGCTCGTCACGTATCACAGTCTCGCGATTCGACACCTGCGCGGATTGCCGCTCTATCTGCTCGCCGTCGTCAAGGCGCTCGCGTCGTACGAGAGCTTCGCGTTTACGCTGACATTCGACGAGGCCACCATCGTCGAAGGCGATTTCCTGCTGGTATCGGCTGCCAACGGTCCGCGCGCGGGGGGCGGGTTTTACCTCAACCCGGACGCGTCGCCCACCGACGGGAAGATTGACGTGTGCATCGCGGAGAGGATGTCGCGCGCCCGGATGCTCTCGATCCTGCCGCGTACGCTCCGCGGCGCGCATGTCGGCCGTCGCGGCATCCGAATGACGCGCGCGGCGCGCGTCCGCATCGCGGCCGAGACGCCGTTTCCGATTCACATCGACGGCGAATATCTCGGCCGCCGCGCCGAGCCGCTCTCGATGTCGGTGATCCCGCGATCGTTGCCGGTGCTGTGCATGAAAAACGGCGCCGCGTCCAACGCGGCGCCGCTCGAGAAATTCCTCTAGGCGGGACTGTCGCTCAGGGCATCGACCCGGCGCCGATCTTATCGTTCGGACCGCGCGCGTCGAACACGCGTGGCGGCGACACGCGGTACCCGATCCAACCCGGCACGCCGTTGCGATCGCCGGCGAACACGCTTTCGTTTTCGATCCGGTGCCGCTCGTCGTCGGACCACGGTCCCAGGAACCGATCGAGCACCTGTTCGCTGTCCATCACGAAATCGATACCAGAGGACTGGACGTACGCGCCCAGGCGTCCCGCGCGCAGCGCGCGGAACGCCTCGCGGTTGACCTTCCCGTCGAGATTCACCACACGACGGTGCGAGAGATATCCGATCGCGCCTCCCTGGAACACGCCGATCGTATCCGACGCGTCGGTGTGCGTCGCGACCCAGCGCGCGGCGTCGTAGAACCCGTATACCGGCGTCGTCCGGTACGCCGCCGTGTATGCCATGAACAACAATCCGGCGGCATAGACGCCGCTGCCGGCCAGCACCGCGCGGCGCAATATTGCGGGGCCGTGGTGCATCCACGCGATCAGATCGTCGACGGCGATACCGGCGAACACCATGGCGACGAAGTAGAGCGGATAGTAGTACCGCAGGAAGAAGAACATCCCGAAGATGATGGTCGAGTACGCCGCGATCAGAACGACGGCAAAGAGAAGCAGGAAATCGTAGTCGCGTGCGGGCTGGCCCCGGGCGACCGGCGCCGGCGGAACCACCACGTCACGAAGCCCGCCAGCACCAGCACACCGATCGCATTGGCGAGGGCCGCGACGATCCCGGCGCCGGAACTCCCCACCGAGAGTTTCTGGGTCGCGCGGAAAAATGGATGCAGTACGGGGATGACCTTGAGCGCTCCGAACGAGTGCTCGACGTGCTCGCCGACGAAGGTGAGCGTCGGCCCGCTTTCCAGCATCGAGGACGGTCCCAGCCCGAAGAACGGCGCGTAGGCAACGGACAGGAAGCGTGTCGCGCGACCGCTTTCCGGGATCGGCGACCCGACGGCGAGCGCCCCGTAGAAAATCCACGGCGCGCAGATGAGCGCGCCGGTCGCCACCGTCGCGCCCAGATTGCCCCGCCACCGCGGTCCGGCACCACGGGCGCGCAGGACGAGCAGGTAGTCGAGTCCCATGACGAGGCCGAGCAGGCCCAGATCGGCACGCGCGAGAAACGACAGCCCGAGCAACGCGCCCATCGCGACAAACCGCCGGCGCGATGCATCCACCACCGGGCGCACGCGCTCGACGTAATAGAACGTCGCGGATGCAAGGAGGAACAGCGCCAGCGCCGTTTCCAGACCATTGGCGGCCTGTCGCGTCACGATCGGAGAAAACGCCCATGCGCCGGCCGCGATCAACGCGGCGGTTTCACTCGCGCGTCGCGCGACCAGTCGGTACAGGAGCCACGCGGTCGCCACGGTCAGGAGCGCCGACAGCACCAGGGCCGCATGGACCGGGGCCGTCGCGTCGTCGCCGGCCACCAGATACATCGGAACCAGCGTCGCGACGTACAGCGGCTGGAACCCGTTGGTCAGGTGCGTGCCGTCGAACGTGGGCCCGTCCCCGCGGGCGATATGTCGCGCGATCTGGAAGGCGTAGAAACTGTCGTCGTACAGGAACCCGTTACGCGCCAGGGTAGAGAAATCCAGCGCCGCGACCGACAGATGGATGGCGGCGGTCGCCGCGAGGACGACGATGAGCCCAGGGTTGGGACGTTTCAAGGGGAGGAGTTGTTACCAGTTCGATTGAATCGTTACCTCTTGTGTAAAGACGTTGATTTAGCGTGTCTTATCGTACCCGAAAGTCCGCCTTCGTGTCAACGCGGGCGGCGACTCCGGCCCTAAGATGCACCCGGGCGACGACTTGTCCGCGGTCGAGCCCGTTGATCGACATGCGCCGATCGGATAGTGTCACGCCTTCGCGAACCGTTCCGGGGCCGGTATCTCCGGTCCCTCGCGCCACCCGCCCCAGGGAGCAGCATGCGCCCATCGCGCAGTCGATTGATCGCCGCGTACGCCGGAATGTGCGCAATCTGGAGTTCGACCTGGCTCGCCATCAAGGTCGGTCTCGCGGGCGCGCCGCCGTTCACGAGCATCGCCGTCCGCATGACGATCGCGACCGCGATCGTGTTCGCGGCCGTGCGCGCGGCGCGCATTCCGATCCCGCGCGAGGCGAGATTCGTGCGACTCGGCGTATTGCTCGGCTTCTTTCACATCGTCCTTCCCTACTCGCTGGTCTATTTCGGCGAGCAGAGAATCCAGTCGGGACTGGCCGCGGTCCTCTACGCAACCATGCCGCTGTTCGTCGCGCTGCTTGCGCGCGTCGTGCTGAAGAACCCGCTCACGATCCATCGGATCCTCGGAATCATCGCGGGCATGGCGGGCGTCGGCGTCATCTTCTCGAGCAGCCTGCACCTGGGCTCGGACCAGGCCGTCGGAACTTTGCTCGTGCTCGGCAGCGTGCTCGCCGCCACCGTGGGATCGATCGCCACCAAGCGGTGGAGCGGCGGATACCACCCCGTAGCCTCGCTCTTGATCCCGTTCACCGTCGGCGCAGTGACGACCTGGGTGCTCGGGGCCTGTTTCGAGCACGTCGATCCACGGTCGTTCGACGCGCGCACGTGGTTGACCATCGTGTATCTCGCCGCCGCCGGATCGGTCGGCGCGTTTTCGCTGTTCTTCTTCGTAATGCGCCACCTCGACGTGACGTTCGTGTCGTATCAGACGTTCATCATCCCGGTGCTGGCGGTGCTGCTCGGATGGGCCGCCCTTGGCGAGCACGTCTCGATCCGCGTGGCGCTCGGCGGCGGGATGATCCTGGCGGGCGTAACGCTGGCAACGATTCTGGAGCCGCGCCGCGCCCCCGCCACGCGGGCACCGATGCCGTGACCAACGACCGCGCCGATACGGCGATCGCGCGCGCGGCGGAGTTGCTTCGCGGCATCGAACGGCTCGTTGTCACAACGGGCGCGGGCATGTCGAGCGAGAGCGGCGTTCCCACGTTTCGCGACGCTCCCAACGCACTCTGGCGCGACTACAATCCCGAGGATCTCGCCACGCGCGACGGGTTTCGACGCAATCCGTCCCTCGTGTGGCGATGGTACGCGGAGCGCCGAAAGATGATCGCGCGCGCGGAGCCGAACGACGGGCACCACGCGCTCGTCCGCATGGCATCGATGTTCGACGCGTTTCTGCTGGTCACGCAGAATATCGACAACCTGCACGCGCGCGCCGGGTCAACCGACATCGTCGAACTGCACGGAAATATTTTTCGCTTCAAGTGCTTCGACCGCAATCACCCGGCGACGAGCGCTCCCGACGACGGCGACGAACCGCCCCGATGCGCGTGCGGTTCCTATCTGCGCCCGGACGTCGTGTGGTTCGGCGAGATGCTCGACCCGGACAACCTGAACCGCGCCTTCAACGCGGCGGACGGGTGTGACGCGATGCTCGTCGTCGGAACGTCCGGACTCGTGTACCCGGCCGCGGGTCTCCCGGACGCGGCGCGTTCGGCGGGCGCGCGCGTCATCGAGGTCAATCCGGAGCGCACGCCGGTCAGCGAGATCGCCGACGTCGTCATTCGAACCACGGCGGCGGAGGCGCTTCCGCGCCTGGTCGACGCCATCGCCGGCGCAACCCCGGGACGCCAAACGCATTGACCGGATGCGCGGCCCTGCTCTATCGTAGAGGGTATCGGATCCGCAAAATGCGCGTGTCGATGCCGGGTCCGACGGCGCCGGTCTCCCCCTGCTCGAGGTTCTGACAGCGTTGACGTTTTTCCAGTCCAGGTTCGTGATGACGGCGTCGCTCGCCGCGGCCGTGTGCTGCGTGGCGGCGGGCGTTCCCGCTCGAGCGGCTCAGCTCGTCACGCGCTTCGAAGTCGTCGAATCGGCGTTCTCCCCCGACGGCGACACCAAGATCGATTCGTCGCACGTCCAGTATGCGCTGGGTGACACCGCGACCGCGGTGAGCATCGTCGTGTTCGCGGCGGACTCGGTGACCCCGGTCGATACGCTGCGCGCACCGTCGCCCGGCGTTCCCCCCACCGCCCATCTCGTGGCGTGGGACGGCCGCCGATGGAACGGATCGCCGGCGCCCGAAGGCGCGTACGTCGTCACGCTGTCGGCGACCGGAAAATCCACCAGCTACACGGCGTCGCTTCCGGTGTTCATCGACGTGACGCCCCCGACGATTCAGATCATCTCCGTCACACCCGACCCGTACGCGCCCGGACTCCCCGCCGACCCGGTGGACCGCATCTCGTTCCTCGTGGGAAACGGCTCGCCCGTCTACCCCGGGCGCATCGCCGATCAATTGACGACCGTCATCACGAATGCGAGCGGCGCGGCGGTGAAGGCCCCGGTCCTGTCCACGTCGCCGACATTCGCCGGCGCCAACGGGTCGTACGTCATGACGTGGGACGCGAGCGCGGATGTCGTCAACCTTCCCGACGGTGAATACACGATCTCGCTCACCCTGAACGACGCCGCCGGCTACTCGGCGAACTCGATCTACCACGTGGTCGTCGACACGAAAGACCCGACCGTTCGGGTCACGAGCCTCCACGAGAATGCCAGTGTCGCGGTGGTGCCGGACAGCCTGCGCGGGTTCGCGCTCGACGCCCGCGGGATCGACTCGCTCTACGTGGCCTATCTTTCGTCGCCGTTCGTGCAGGTCGTCACGACGAAGGCACGGGACGATTCGCTGTTGTTCGCGGTCTCGCTGGCGGAACACATCACGGCAGAGGGGACGTACGACGTCGTGTTTCGCGCGGTGGACAACGCGCAGCGCGCCACACGCTTCATCTTCCCGTTCACGTTCGACGTCACGGCGCCGGCGGCCCCGTCGCTCGCGCCGTTCAACGGAACGTGGCGCACGCAGAGCTACCGCGTGACCGGGGTCGCGGACAACGGCGGAGACGCGGCCGCCATCGTGCGGCTCTTCCGCAACGGCGTCCAGGTGGATTCCGCCTTGACGGTGGCATCGCCCAGGTTCGCCGTCGATATCCCGCTGGTACGGGGACGCAACGACATATTCGGCGTTCTCCGCGACGGCGCGGGCAACCTGAGTCCGCGTTCGAACACCGTGACCGTTACGTTCGACGAAACCTCCGGCCTGTACGCGCCGGCGCCGTTTACCCCGGGTGCGGCGTTCGACGTCAACGCGCCGCGGCCGGCGCAAGGAGCGGAGTTGCGCGTATTCGATCTCAGAGGCGATCTGGTCACCTTGTTCTCCAACTCGAGCGGCCGGCAGTTCTATTCGTTCTCGTGGGACGGGCGGAACAGCAGCGGCGTCGACGTCAAGCGCGGTCCGCTCGTCGCCGTCGCCACCCTCGATTACGACGATGGTTCGCGCGACGTGTTCCGCGCCGTGTTCCTCTACGACCCGGACGCACGCTGACATGAAATTCCGCGTCCTCATCGTGACCGCAATCGTCGTCGCGCTCTGCGCGGCATCCGGCGCGCACGCGGAGTCGTCCCAGGGCGGCGCGTTTCTGTTGTCCGGCTATGGTGCGCGCGTCTGGGGAATGGGCGGCACCGGCGTGGCACTGGTGGACGACGAAAGCGCGCTCGACTGGAACCCGGCGCGCCTGTCGCTGGCGCCGCGAACGCTGGGCGCGTCGTATGTCAACCTGGTGCAGGGCACGAGCACCGGTCAGTCGCAGATCGTGTTCGTCACCCCGTTCGGGAAGGGAGCGCGCGAGGCCAATGCGATCGCGCGCCATGCCGGCGGCGTCATGTTCACCAACGTCCGCGCGGACGTCCTGGGCGGTGAATCGTATTCGGAGAACCACGTGCGCGTCGCCTACGCCTTCTCTCCCGAACCCCTCGTCTCGGTGGCGATCGCCGGCCAGGTTTACTTCTCGAACAGCGGCGTCTCCGGTTTCGACGCATGGGGCACCGGTGTCGACTTCGCCGCGCGTCTGTCGCTCAGCCCGACGTGGGAACTGGGAATCGTCGGACGCGACGTTTTTTCGCGTTACACCTACAGCGACGGCCGCGACTACGACAAGGAGCGCGAATACGTGATCGGCGTCGCGACCCACGCGATACGCGGCGTCGCACTCTCGGCGGACGTCGTGCGAAGCTACTCCATGTGGTCGCGCGCGATGCTCGGCGCGGAAACCGACTACCTGTTCTCGTTCCTTTCCATTCGCGCCGGCCTCACGTTCCGCGAGGCCGGCGAATCCAGGACCGCACCCGCGTTCGGCGCCAGCGTCCGCGCGTTCTCCGGGCGCCTGACGCTCCACTACGGCGCAAATCTCGACACGGAAACGGCGTTCGGCACGACCCACCGCGTGTCGCTGGCCGTGCGCATGTAGGAGTGCCGTGAGCCGCGCCCTCGAAGGACTCTCCACCGGCGCGTTTCGCGGCGCGTTCATCCTGCTCGCTCTGTTCATTCCGTTCTCGATCGCGGGCGACAACTTCGCGATCGGGCTGGGGGCCCTGGGTGGATGATCTGGGTGATCGATCGTCGCGGTGCGCGCGTCCGGCCCGACGGCCTTGCCGTCGCCGCCATCGTGCTCGCGCTGTCCGCGCTCCCTTCGGCGCTCATGTCGGACAACCTCGCGCGCGCCGTTCGCGACTGGGAGGACTACTGGGAACTCGCCATCTGCTTCCTGGTCGGCGCACACATTTCTCGCGTGTACATCCGCGAGACGAGCGTCAAGGCGCTGGCGTTTTCCGGAGCGATGGCTTCCTGCCTGGTGTTCGTCCAGCGCGCGGGCGGACTCCATCTCGGCCCCATTCAGATCGGCGCCGCGCACCGCGCCGGCGGCACGCTGTACACGATGACGTTCGCCGGCGTCATCTACCAGCTCATCGTGTTCACGGCGGCGGCGGCGATGGCACCGCGTTTCGCGTCCCGGCGCTGGATACTCCTGGGCGTGGCGGGCGCCGAGCTGGTGGCGTTGCTGTTCACGATGACCCGCGGCGCGTGGCTCGCGTTCGCGGCCGGCATCGTCGTCCTCTGTCTCCTCGTTCGCAAGCGGACGATCATTCTCGCGGGCGCGGTCGGAATCGCGGTTCTCGTCATCTTTTCGTTCGCGTTCTCGCGCGACCAGGGCCGCACGCTCGCGGTAACGACCTTCGCGACGTCGGATGCCGACCGCAACGTGTCGACCCGGCTCGTCCTCTGGGACATCGCGTGGCAGCTGTTCCGCCAGCATCCGGTGTTCGGGGTCGGCATGGGAGACTACACCAGCGAAGCGAAGAAGCTCGTGGGCGAGCGCAAGGTCATGACGACCGTCGACGCGCACAACGTGTATCTGCAGATCCTGGCAACGCGGGGGCTCTTCGGATTCATCCCCTTCGTCGTGTTCTTCGTGGTTCTGGTGCGGTCGCTGGCGCGCATCTACGCGCGCGCCGGACCGAACGCGCTGGAGCGCTATTACGCGGCGGGGGTCATCGCCGTCACGGCGGCGGTTCTGGTGGGCGCCCTGACCGAGAACAACGTCGACGACGCCGAGAGTATTCATCACGTTCATGTTCCTCGTAGGCGTGGCGCGGAGCTTCATCGCCCGGGAAGCGCCGCCCGCCGAGTCCTGATCGCCCGCGTCGCGGCCACCATCGCCACCGCCGCGAACACGCAGATTACCGGCTCCACGGGGATACGGCCGCGCAGCGAACCGAAGAAGACGATCGCCACCGCCGTGTGCGCCACGATGACGCCGTAGAGGAGGGCAAGTGGACGCCAGCGGCGGCGGGACACGAAGAGCCCCACCACGAACAACGGGATGACGACCAGCGCGTAGACGAGACCGAGGTCGACATCCGCGGCGATCCGTCCGAGCGCCGAGTTCCGGTTGAACCACCAGCCGCTGCGAATTCCACTCAGGCCCATGTCGCTCTTCAGGCGCCAGAAACGCGCGAGCTTCCACACCACCAGACTCGGAATCTGCGTCGGGTGGTGCTCCAGATACTCCCGCGCCCAGCGTCCACGCCAGGCGGTCGCGATCGACCTCGCTCATCGCGGCGAGTTCGTCGAATCGTGGGAGCACCCCCAGCGGCGCCGCCCCGCCGTGCCACTCCGGCGTCATCGCCATCCGCGGATTGTTCCCCTGGTAGAACGTGATCCCGCCGTGCGTCGTGAGCACCCAACCACCCATCACCCGCGCATTGCGCGCGTACCACGGCGCGACGATCGCCGCGAACGCGACGATCATCACGATGGCGCGAACGGCGCGGTCGCGACGCGGGACCGCAGCGAGAATGACCAGCGCGGCGACGGTCCACTCGAACAACGGGAGACCGGTCGGTCGCGTCAGGCTGGCGAGCCCGAGCAGCCCGGCCACCGTCGCACCGTGTTTCCACGATCCACGCGCGAGATCGTCCGGCGATGGCGCGACGCACAACGCCGCAAGCATCAGGACGACGTAGAGGTTTTCGGTCAGCAGATAGCCCGAGATGAAGATGAGAAACGGATTCACCGCCGCCAGCGCGGCGGCGACGGCGCCGGTCACCGGATCGAAGAGACGGCGAGCGACCAGGCCCGTCAACGCGACCAGCACGACGCCCAGAACGATCTGCGCCACCCGCCCCGCAACGGGGTCGGGGCCCGCGAGCGCGGTACAGCGCGGCGAGAAACAGACGGGTACGCGGGCGGACGTCTTCCGGTGGGATGGCCGTCGTCGGCCGCGAACTGGCCGGTCTCGGAGAGGTGGGTGGCGATGGCGTGGTAGTCGGCCTCGTCGCCTTTCGTCATGGCGTCGAAGCCGACTACGTATGCGCCGAACACAAAACGCGCCGCGGCCGCCACGATGAGGATCGCGACGAGCGATCGGCTCGGGGCGCTGCCGCGGAAACGGATCACCGTTTCTTTTCGGACATCGATTTGGCCTGCATGAACAGCAGCAGGTAGTCGCGGCCGCCGGCCTTGGAGTCCGTGCCCGACATGTTGAAGCCGCCGAACGGATGCGACGCCGACCAGCGCGCCGGTGCACTTGCGGTTGAAGTACAGGTTGCCGACGTGGAACTCGTCGCCGCGCCCGCTCGCAGGTGCGCGCGGTTCGTTCGAGTACACCGCGCCGGTCAGGCCGTACTCGGTGTCGTTCGCGATCTCCAGCGCGTCGTCGAAGTCCTCGCGCCTTGATCACCGCCAGCACCGGGCCGAAGATCTCCTCCTGGGCGATCGCGCGCGTCGCGGCCGATGTCGGCGATCACGGTCGGCTGGATGAAGTAGCCGCCGTCCTCGGCGCCGCGCGTCGCCGCCGGTCAAGCAGCCGCCCTTCCTTCTTGCCGATCTCGATGTAGTCGAGGATCGTCTTCAGCGCGCGCTCTCGTCGATCACCGGGCCCATGTGAGTTGCCGGCGCGTCGGGTCGCCCGACTGCTTGAGCTTCGTCGACCCGGGCGACCAGCTTCTCGACGAACTCGTCGTAGACCGTCGTCCTCGACGATCGCCCGCGAGCACGCCGAGCACTTCTGGCCCTGGAAGCCGAACGCCGACTGCGACCACGCCCTGACGGCCGCGTCGAGGTCCGCCTCGTCGTCCACGACGATGGCGTCCTTGCCGCCCATCTCGGCGACGACGCGCTTGATCCAGATCTGGCCCGGGCGCGACGTCGGCGGCGCCGCTCGTTGATGCCGCAGCCCGACCTCCTTCGAGCCGGTGAACGAGATGAAGCGCGTCTTCGGGTGCTCGCACCAGCGTGTCGCCGACCTCGCGCGCCGCCGCCGGGCACGAAGTTGAGCACGCCCGCCGGCAGGCCGCCTCCTCCATCAGCGCGACGAACTTCGCCGGCGATGACGGGCGCGTCGCTGGCCGGCTTGAGCACGACCGTGTTGCCGGCCACCATCGCGGCCGTCGTCATGCCCGCGCAGATCGCCAGCGGGAAGTTCCACGGCGGGATCACCGCGCCGACGCCGAGCGGAATGTAGCACCACCTCGTTCTCCTCGCCCGGAATCGGCGTCACCGGCTGGACCCGCGCAGCCGCAGCATCTCGCGCGCCGTAGTACTCGAGGAAGTCGATCGCCTCGGCGGTGTCCGCGTCCGCCTCGACCCAGCTCTTGCCGACTTCGAGCACCATCCACGCGGCATAGTCGAACTTCCGGTCGCGGATGATCTTCGCCGCCTTGAACAGATACGAAGCGCGTTCTTCGGCCGAAACCGTCCGCCACGATGCGAAGGTCTCGAGCGCGACGTTGAGCGCCTGCTCGGCCTGCTTGCGCGTGCCCTGGGCGACGCGCCCCACGACAACGTCGGGGTCGGACGGATTGATCGACGAAATACGCGACGACGTCGAGACTTTCTCGCCGCCGATGACCAGGGGATACTCGCGTCCCAGTTCCGAGCGGACGCGGTCCAGCGCCGCCCGCATCTTCGCCGCGACCGCGGGGTCGCCGAAGTTGGAGAACGGCTCGTTGACGAATGGCGTCGACATGATTATCTCCTTGCGAATCAATTGAATATCAGAATTCCTGCGGCGGATAGGCGCGGCAACGCGTCCGTGAAGACTTGGACGCCGTCATTCGGTTGGTCCTTACTATATGCAATGGCCCGCGGGCGTGTAAACGGCCAAAAAGGCTCCGGTCCGCTCCCGCGCGGGGGGTCGCATTGTGCTTGCCTGCCACGTCCCGGGTGGCTACCGTGGGAATCCGCCATGGCGCCACACCTCGAATCCATCGCCGTCCGCTACGCCGAAACCGACAAGATGGGCGTCGCCCACCATTCGAGCTTCCTCCTGTGGTTCGAACTGGGGCGAACCGGATTGCTGCGCGCAGCGGGGTTTCCATACCGCGACCTCGAGGCCGGGGGCGCGATGCTTCCGGTCGTGGAATACGGCGCTCGCTTCCACCGGGGCGCCCACTACGACGACGTTCTCTCGATCGAAACGACCGTAACGGATATCCGGAGCCGCACGGTGTCGTTCGCATATCGGGTGGTGCGCGGGGAGGATGTCATCGGCGACGGGTTCACGCGCCACGTGTGCGTGGACGCGCACAACCGCCCGCGGCGGTTTCCCGACGGCGTCGTCGAGGCGGTCGCGGCCTATCGCGGCGACACCGCTTAGCGAACGGCAAACCCGGGTGGCGGCGCGGTTCCGTCTTCCCAGCGCACGTCGACTTCCTCGACGTCGGCCGCCGGTGGGCCGATTCGCACGAATTCCAGCGCACGCTCGCACGCGCTTCGCGTTCCCACGAAGAGCGCTTCCACGCGTCCGTCGGGGAGATTGCGCACCCACCCGGAAAGCCCGAGCGACAACGCCTCGCGCCGCGTCGATTCTCGGAAGAATACGCCCTGGACGCGTCCCCTTACCCAGACATGGAGTGCGGTCATACGATCGTGGTGTTTCCGGCGCGTTCGTGCGCGCGCGGCATCACACCGTGTAGCGCGCAGCGATGGGAAAGCGACGGCCCACGCCGAACGCCTTGGACGTCACCTTGATGCCGGGCGCCGCCTGTTTGCGTTTGTACTCGTTGCGCCGGACCGCCTCGACGACCCATTCGACCGTCGCGCGATCGAAGCCGCGCGTCACGATCTCGTCGGCGGCGAGTCCGTCTTCGATGTAGAGGTCCAGGATGGGATCGAGCACGTCGTACGGCGGCAGCGTGTCGCTGTCCTTCTGGTCCGGCCGAAGCTCCGCGGACGGCGCCTTGTCGATCACGCACCGCGGAATCACCAAACGCTCGCGGTTGTACATCGCCGCGAGCCGGTAAACCATCGTCTTGGGCACGTCGGAAATGACCGCCAGCCCGCCGCTCATATCGCCGTAGAGTGTGCAGTACCCCACCGCGAGTTCGCTCTTGTTTCCCGTCGACAGCACCAGATGTCCGAATTTGTTCGAGATTGCCATCAGGATATTGCCGCGGATGCGCGCCTGGATGTTCTCTTCGGTCACATCGCGCGCGCGACCCTCGAATATCGGAGCGAGCGTGGCGTCGAACGCCGCCATCGCGCCGGCGATCGGCACCACGTCGAGTCGCACGCCCAGATTCGATGCGATCGCGCGGGCGTCCTCGACGCTCTCCGGCGACGAAACCGGCGACGGCATCGCCACGGCGAGCACGTTTTCCCGGCCCAGGGCTTCGACCGCGATGCACACGGTGAGCGCGGAGTCGATGCCACCGGACAGACCCACGAGCGCGCGCGAGAACCCGCACTTCTTGAAGTAGTCGCGCACGCCCAGCACCAGCGCCCGACGAACGCTCTCGTCGTGGTCCTCGGGCCGGTGGTCGACGGTCGGGGGCAGCGAGGCGGTGTCCACGACGCAGGTAGCCTCGTCGAATCCGGGGAGCGCGACCCGGATCGTCCCCTCGCCGTCGACGACGAGGCTGTGCCCGTCGAACACGAGTTCGTCGTTTGCACCCACCTGATTGACGAACACGAACGGGCGTCGGTGGCGGCGCGCATGGCTCTTTACCAGTTCCGCGCGGAACGCTTCCTTCCCGGCGGAGAACGGCGACGCGGAGATGTTGATCAGAATGGTCGCGCCCCGCTCCGCGAGCAGCGCGATGGGATCGACGCGATACGGCTGCCGGCGGAACAACGCCGGGTCGTTCCAGGCGTCTTCGCAGATCGAGATGCCCAGCATCTCGCCGCCGAACGCCACCGGGCGGGTCGCGGCGGCGGGTTCGAAGTAGCGTGCCTCGTCGAAGACGTCGTAGGTCGGCAGGAGCATCTTGTCCTGGCGGAAAACCACATCGCCGTCGGCGATGAGCACCGCCGCGTTGGCGACTCCCTTCCCCGTCGCACTCGTCGACGGCAGCGGCGCGCCGACCAGGATACCGAGTCCGGGGTGGCTCCGCGATACCTCACGCAACCGGTCGACGCCGCGTTCGCACTCGGCGATGAACGCGGGCCGTTCGAGGAGATCCTTGGGGGGATAGCCGCTGACGCACAGCTCGTGGAACACCACGAGTCGCACGCCATCCGCCGCCGCCCGACCGACGCCGTCGGCGATCCGCGCGACGTTGCCGTCTATGTCCCCGACCAGCGTGTCGAGCTGTACCAGGGCGATCCGCATGGGATCAAGGTAACCGCCCGCGGCCCGGCGGGTCAACGAGCCCCGTGATTGGGGCGTTGACGCGGGCGCCGGATTCCTCGTACGATTCCAGCGGCCACGCCAACCGCCGACGCGCTCCGCGGCCCGCCTGGAGGCCCCCGGAACGACAAGGAGTCACCTTGAACGCTGCGATCGACGCCCTGTCCGAAACCCGCCGCGAAATACTCCTCTGGATCAAGCAACACGGAGGCGCAACGATTTCCGAGATCGCCAACCACCTGTCCATTTCGGACGAGGGTGCGCGGCAGCACCTGATCTTTCTGGAACGCCAGGACTGGGTCTCCACGGCGAGCGCACCGGCCTGCGAACGGACGCTCCGGCCGACCCGCCTCGGTGTACGAAATCAGCTCCGGCGGAGAGAATCTCTTCCCCAAGCGCTACGACGGGCTGACGATCGCGTTGATCGATACCGTGTCTGATCTGTATGGCCCGCAGGCGGTGAATGCGGCCCTCGGCCGGGTCGCCGACGAATGGGTGTCCGCGTGGGAGCCGCGCCTGCGAAATCGTCCGCTGAACGAGCGACTCGACCTCCTGCGGGAACTACTACATGGACGGCGATCCCTTCGTCTCGATCGAGCGCAACGGACACGTGTCGCTCGTCGAACGAAACTGCCCGTTCCGAAACGTCGCTATGGCCAGACCGTTGTTCTGCAGCGTCACCGTCAATACGCTGACGCGGCTGCTCGGTTGCCGCGTCACGCGAGGCCGAACGTTTCAGGCGGGCAACGGTTGTTGCGAATTCCGTATTCACGCCGACGAGCCGGTCGATCCGGCCAACGTTTCGTTCGTGATCGAGAAAGACGAAAACCACAACGATCCTTTCAGTCGCTGAAGCCAGCCCCCGGCCGTCGCTCAGGGCCGGACCCGTTCACAAGGGACACGATCCGTGCCCCATCGAAGGAGGTTCCCGGTGCGAAACCGCTCACTGCGTCCGTTTGCTTTGGTGATTCTCGGACTGACGCTGTCGCTCTCGAGTTGCGGGAGCGACAGCACGACCACGCCCGGAGGCGGCAGTGGCGCAAAGACGTTTGCGCTGTCGCCCGGCATGTACACGCTCGACGTGTCCGCCGTCGACTGCGCGACGATGGCGCCCATCGTGAGCGACCACGAGATCATGCCCGTGTGCGTCTCCGACCCGGTTACCAATCTCTTCGGATTTGCGTGTCCGGTGAAGGTGTCCGGGAGCGCGCTCTCGGTCTCGTGCGACCTGTCCGATGAAGTCACGCCGGGCTGCACGCAGATGACGAAGATTCGCGGGACCGGGACGACGTCGGCGTCGGTGACGACGCTCAGCGGGACGATCGAGTTCAGCGACAACCCGCTGGGGTGCGCGGACAGCACGCAGTGCTGGTCATTCGATGTGACGCTGACGAAGACGGGCGCCGCACCTCCGGGATGCTCCTACGCCGACGTCCATACGATTGCGCTCACCGTCACCGGCGGGCCGCTTGCCGGCAAGCACATCATGGACGCGGGCGGCAACGGCAGCGACAACGGCGGCGGGGCGATCAGCTTCAACTTCGGTGGCCTCTGGCCGTCCCAGCCACCCACGGCGGCCGCGGCGACGGGCGGACTGTCGACGTCGATCTCGCTGAACGTCAGCACGCCGCCCATCGATCCCCAGACGCTGCCGGTAACCATGCCGGCGACGATCGTGTCGGGGAAAGCGGCGGCGACCGCCGGGGGCGTCAACACGGCACTGCTGGGCTACTACGAGTATTCGGGCACGACGTCGTTCACGGCGACGAGTGTTGCGTCGGGAACGGTGACCATCAACGCCCTCTCCGTCGAACAGATCGCTGGGACGATGTCGCTCGTGCTCGACGGCACGCAGAACGACAATGGCACACCCTCGCCCTCCCAGCGGACCATCAGCGCGGGATACTTCGTCTACAATTCGGTCCAGCCCGCGGCGGACGCACTTCCCACGGGTGGTGTCGTCTCCCGGGCACTGGCGAAGATCATGCGGGATGCGCGCCCGTAGCGACTCCGGGGCCATCGCGGCAGCACGACGGAAAGGGTTCGTTCACTAAGGAGATTCCCGGTGGTTTACCGTTCAGTACGACCGTTCGCTCTGGTGGCTCTGGGATTGACCCTGGTGGTCGTGAGTTGCAGCAGCGACTCGACCACCACGCCCGGGAACGGCAATGCGTCCCAGACGCTGACCCTCGCTCCCGGGGTGTACATACTGGACGGAACCATCGTCGACTGCGCAACGATGAATCCGATCCAGAGCGAACACCAGACCGTTCCGATCTGTGTCTCGGACCCCGTCGAGACCTTCTTCGGCTTTTCGTGTCCGATCAAGCGCACGGGGAATACGTTGTCGATATCCTGTGATCTGACCAACGACGTCTATGCCGGTTGCACCGTGACCACGACGATCCGTGGAAACGGAACCGTCTCGGGAACGATCTACAAACTCAGCGGTACCATCGACTTCACCGATGAACCGGTTGCGTGCGCCGACAGTACGATTTGCTGGGCGTTCGATCTCGAGTTCGACAAGGTGGATGGGGCACCCAGCGGGTGCGCGTACGCGGACGTGGGGACGATCGCCCTCCAGGTGGCGGGAGGTTCGCAGCCAGGAAAGCACATCCTTCGCGCGACCGGCGGCGGTGCCAATCAGGGAGCCGGCACGATTAGCTTCGGGTTCAGCGGAACGGATTCGAACGTGCCGCTTTCCGCGCTCGCCCCGGCGACCAGTTCGGATGCGTCGGTCGCGATCAACGTGGCGATTCCCCCGATCGATCCGCAGACGCTCCCCCAGACGCTCCCGATAGAGATCAATCTCGGCGCGACGACCGCGTCTTCGGGCGGGGCTGGCAGTGTCAATACCGCGGTGCTGACCTACAACGAGGTGGATGCCACCAACTACTTCTACGCAACGGGGGTGACGTCCGGGAGTATCACGGTGAATGAACTCGCCCTCAACCACATCGCCGGAAGGATGTCGATGGTGCTGACGGGAACGCAGTACACCGGCGGCACGCCGTCGCAGGAGCAACGGACAATTGCGGGTGGGTATTTCATCTTCAACGATGTCGAGAATGTGACGCAGCCCCCGACGTCGGCCGGGATTCCGGGGCGCGGGATCGTTTCGGGCTGGCTGGCGGACCTCATGCGGGATGCGCGCCCGTAGCCAATCCGGAGGCATCGCAGCAGCACGAGGGAAAGGGTTCATTCGCTCTCTGATCGAAGGAGGTTCCCGGTGGTTTACCGCTCATTTCGACCGTCCGCGTTGGTGGCTCTGGGATTGGCCCTGGCGGTGGTGAGTTGCAGCAGCGACTCGACCACCACGCCCGGGGGCGGCAATGCCTCCCAGACGCTGACTCTCGCTCCCGGGATGTACACGCTGGACGGAACCATCGTCGACTGCGCAACGATGAATCCGATCCAGAGCGAACACCAGACCGTTCCGATCTGTGTTGCGGATCCCGTCGAGACCTTCTTCGGCTTTTCGTGTCCGATCAAACGGACCGGCACCGAGTTGTCGATATCCTGCGACCTCAGCAACGAGATCAACGGCGGGTGTACGGAGTTCATCAAGATCCGCGGGACCGGAACCGCGTCGTCGAAAACTTACACGTTGAGCGGCACGTTCGAATTCACCAACAACCCGCTGGGGTGTGATAGCACCCGGACGTGCTGGGCGTTCGACCTCACCTTCGACAAAGTGGGTGCTACGCCGGGCGGGTGCGCGTACGCGGACGTGGGAACGATCGCGCTCAACGTGGCCGGTGGCTCCCTGGCGGGAAAGCACGTGCTCCCGGCCCTCGGTTCCGGGTCGGACAGCGGCGGAGGCTTGATCCAGTTCATTTTCTCGGGCAGCGACGCGCCGACGGGAACCTCCGCAGTCGTTCCGGCGGCGACGGCGCCCGGGTGGCTATCGTTGAGTGTGCATGTGCCGCCGATCGATCCGACGACGCTGCCGCGCACTTTCCCGGTGGCGATTATCCCGTCATCCGCGCGTTCGAGCATCGCGGGTGCCGTTGACACGGCGAACATCTACTATTTCGAACAGGAGGACACCGAGAATTTTCAGGCGAGCGCCGTGACGTCCGGAACGCTGACGGTGAACGAACTCAGCGTCGGCACCATAGCCGGAAGCATGTCGATGAATCTGACGGGATACCGACACTTCACCGATCAACCACCGTCGCAAGAAGAACGGACGATTGCGGGCGGGTATTTCATCTTCAACGATGTCGAAAATGTGACGCAGACCGTAACGTCCGGGCGTGGGATCGTGTCGGGTTGGCTGGCGGAGATGATGCGGCGGGCGCGTTCGTAAGCTCCCGTCATCGCCTTAAGAAAAACGCCCGCCGGCATGTGCCGGTGGGCGTTCTGGCTTCTCCCGGCGCCGGGGGCGCCGGTCGATTCCGGGGCGTTGGAGCAAACGGGGGAAAGGCCCGCCGGCCAACGGCGAAACCGCCGACCAAAACGTTCCGCCGGACCACCGGCGAGCCGCCTTCCCACACGTTCTCGCGGGGTAGTGCGCCATCGGCCCGAAGACCGGCTAATCTTTTTTTGAAGAAAATGCGAGGTGACGCCCGACCGCCCTAGTGCGGCGCGGAGCCGCGGCCCGGGGCGTTGTTCGGAGGATCGAGCTTTCGTGACGGGCGAACACCCAGGCGCTCGTTGTTGGTCGGCTGCAGATTGAACCGCAGCGAGATGCTCACGCGATCCCACCAGTAGTAGTAGCCACCTCCCCGCAGCACTTTCTCGAAGTGTGGCGCCCCGAGCCGCTCGCCGTCGCCGGGCGCGACTGGAAGCGTGTACGGCCCGTACCAGTCACGCGTCCACTCGGCGACGTTTCCGAGGACGTCGTGGAGGCCGAACGCATTGGGCTCGAAGAACCCGACCGGCGAGGAGTCCACGAATCCGTCATACCAGTCGGCGTACCGCCAACCGCCCGGACGACCGGGCACGCGTGCCGAGGCGTCCAGCAGGTTCTCGGTGCGGCCGAGGCACCCGGGATCCCAGCCACAGGGGTAGGGCGCGGTACCGCCCGCGCGCGCCGCGTACTCCCACTGCGCCTCGGTCGGCAGAAGCAGGCCGGTGTCGCGCGCGAACCCGTCCGCCACGAACCAGTTGAGATTCTCGACCGGATGACGCAAGGACGTGACGTACATCCCGTAGTCCCGACCCGGCCGGACGTGACTCGGGTTGTCGCCCACGAGCCGAAGCCACTGCGCCTGAGTCACCTCGTACTTCGAAATGAAGAACGGATCGAGACACACCCGGTGAACCGGGACCTCGTCGTAGCGGGCCATCTTGTAGCCGCTCGGCTTTTCGGGGTCTGGGAGCTTCTCGCTGGACATGCCCATCCAGAAACACCCGCCCGGCAGGAGAATGAGTACGATCCCCGTTTCCTCGGCCATGATGATGTGCCCGTCGGGCGCGCGTTTCGGCGGCACGCCGCTTCGCAGGTGCGCGAACTCCCAGAGTCCGGAATCTGGATCGCGCCCGATGGGAACGAGTCCGATCTGTGGCGCGATGACGAGCCCGCCATACCGCGGGCATTCCGTAGTGCTGGAAATCGAGCGAATCGCATCGTTCCATTCCCGCCGGTGCTCGCCGACGCTGCGGCCGTAGATCGTCTCCGCGAACGCGAGACGCTCGCGGATGCGCGCGATCGCTCCCACGTGCGGATCCCGGTCGACGAATCGATCCAGATCCGCGACCAGCTTGACCAGGTGCTCGTAATGGAACTGACGCTGCTGGTCTGCGAAGTGAATCGCGACGACCGCGCTGTCCCCCATCGCGGGAAGACTCACACCTTCGGCGCGCAACGTCTTCAGGGTCTTCCGATGCAGCGGAAGGCGGGCCGCCAGCTGGTCCGCCCTGGCGAGCCACGCCTTCATGGCCGGTATCATTTCCGGGTGCGGTGGACGCAGGCCATCGCTGGCAGCAACCAGCTGATCGAGCACGGTCGCGTCGGACAGGCGCAGGATTTCGTCGCGCTGTTCCTCGGCGAGATGGCGGGATCGCCGGTTCTCCAAAAACAACGACGTACTCGTGATGAATCCCAGCGTGATCGCAATCGCCACGGCGGCACCGGCGATCACCGGTCCGCGGTTGCGGCTGATGAACTTGCCGACGCGATAACGGCGCGTGGGCGGGCCGGCGAGGACCGGATCGTCGGCGAGGTAGCGCTTGAGGTCCGCGCCGAGTTCGGCCGCGGTGCCGTAGCGGCGCGTACGGTCCTTTTCGAGCGCCTTGAGCACGATCCAGTCGAGGTCGCCGCGCAGCTGGCGGGTCAGCGTGGCCGCCTCGCATCCGCGCGCGACCGCCACCCTGTCGGCATCGCTTGCTTTCGCGATGCGCTCGCTCGGGCGCTGCGGGTCTTCTTCGCGAATGCGGCGCTGGATCTCGGCGTAACCGGTCTTTTCGATGGCGGGAATGTCGAGTGGCGTGCACCCCGCCAGCAACTCGTACAGGACGGCGCCGAGCGCGTAGACGTCGGTGCGTGTGTCGATCTCCAGCAGGCGGCAATCCGCCTGCTCCGGACTCATGTAGCGCAGGCTGCCGACGACGACGCCGAGCTGAGTGAACATCGTGTGCTCGGTGAGCCGCTGGTTCGTCGCGCGCGCCACGCCGAAGTCAATCATCTTGGGTGTGGCCGCGCCGTCTCGCGAGGTCACGAGGATATTCGACGGCTTGATGTCCCGATGGATGATGCCCTTCTGATGGGCGTGCTGCACGGCGTCGCACACGGTGACGAAGAGGCGCACGCGGTCGCGCACCGACAATCGCTCGCGATCGCAGTATTCGGTGATCGACGGTCCGGGGACATACTCCATCGCGAAGTAGAGGCGGCCATCGTCGGTCGCGCCGGCTTCGTACACGCGCGAGATGTTCGGATGGTCCATGAGCGCCAGCGCCTGGCGTTCCGATTCGAAGCGCGCGGTGGCGCGGCGCGAGTCGACCCCGAGCTTGATCACTTTCAGTGCAACGCGGCGCCGGATGGGATGGGTCTGTTCGGCCAGGTAGACCACGCCCATGCCGCCTTCCCCCAGAACATCGACGAGCTCGTAGCGCTCGTGCCCGTTTTCCAGCGAGCGGGGCGCTCCGTTGGCCGCCGGCGCGTCGGGAGTCGGGGTCGCGGCTGGAGCCGCTCCACCCGGGAGCCAGTCGTCTGCGGCGTAGTGGGACAACAGCGACGTGACCTCCTGGTGCAGTCGCCAGTCGTCGCGGCACGCGTCGAAGACGAATCGCGCGCGGTCGTGAGGCGGTACGTCGAGCGCGGCGTTGAAGAGTTCCTGGACGCGACGGAAGCGTTCGTTATCCATGGCCGTCTCCGCGGCGACGGTCCGCCACCGAGCGCTGCAGCCACGCCCGCGCGAACCCCCAGTCCGTCTTAACCGTGGCCGGCGAAATCCCGAGCTTCTCAGCGGTCTCGTCGATCGTGAATCCCACGAAGAAGCGCAGCCGCACGACGTCGGCAACACGTCGATCGTGCTTTTCCAGTTCGTCCAGTGCTTCGCTGATCGCGAGGATGTCTTCGGTGGAGGCATCGATCGCAATGTCGTTGTCTTCGATGCTCATGCGCACGAGCCCGCCGCCGTGGCGGAGCCGGCCGCGCCGGCGCGCCCGCTCGATCAGGATGCGGCGCATCGCTTCGGCGGCGGCGCAGTAGAAATGCGCCTCGCTGTTCCAGGGAACGCTGCCGCCCGCCTGCAGTCGCAGGTAGGCTTCGTGGACGAGTTCGGTGGTCTGGAGCGTGTGGCCGCGGCGCTCGAAGAGGAGCTTGCGGTGGGCAAGCTGGCGCAACGCCTGGTAGACCGTCGGGAGAATCCGCTCGATCGACGACGGGTCGGCGTTCGTACGATCACGCTGCTCTGACATGTGGATGGTGGAATCGTAACCCCATGCATGAGTATGACACCCACGCGGGGAGCGATCAACCCGTCAAAAAAAGAGCCTGCCGACCTTTCGGTCGACAGGCTCGTAAAGCTCGGCGGCGTCCTACTCTCCCACCGGGTCTCCCCGGCAGTACCATCGGCGCTGTAGGGCTTAACTTCCGTGTTCGGAATGGGAACGGGTGTTTCCCCTACGCTATGGCCACCGAAATCCGTATCAAAAGCTCATGGCGAAACGCGCCATCGTGTTTCGTGGTGAGAAGCACTATACGGCGAGGCGTGCGTCTCTGTCAAGCGGCTTCCCGTCGAGCATGGAACCACCGACCGAGAACCGCGCGACCGCGCCCGCAACACATTATATTACAATATGTTAATCAGGTTCGCGAATCCCGCGCCGGCGCGCCCACACCCGCGCCGCCGCCTGTCCGACGGGCCCAAGGACGCACAGCAGCCGGCCCATCCACGCGCGCACGCTCCACGGCCACTCGCCCGTCGACCGGCGATAGTCCTCCGCCGCGCGTCCGCGATCACCGGCGAAGTAGCGCTCCGTCGCACGCCGGTAATACCGCTGGCCACGCGCAGCGCGTACGGCGCGATGGATTCCGGGATGCCGGCCGGCGACGGCATCGATGATCGCGAGCGATTCGCTGGTCATGCGCTCCGCGCTGGAATAGTTCTCACCGTGAACGCGGCGGACGAACACCGGCTGCGCCACCCGCGCGAAGCGACCGTGTTCGGCAAGGCGGACCATGATGTCGAGGTCATCCGACCCGCCGCGAATGCTTTCGTCGAATGCGCCCGCGGCCTCGAGCATCGCGCGCCGGACGAGCACCGCGCCCAGCGGCGGAAACTGTCCCGCGATCAGGAGCGCCAGCAAGGACGACACCGACAGTCGATGCGCGTCGACCGGAACGCGTAATCGTGGCTTCCAATCTTCCCCGCTGGGAAAGCGAACCACGACGTCGCCGAAGACGAGGCCGACGTCGTCGCCGGCGTGCGTTCGAAACGCATCCAGTTGTAGCGCCAGGCGGCCCGGCAGCCACAGATCATCCTGATCGAGAAAGGCAACGAGTTCGCCACGCGCAACGCCGAGCCCGGTGTTCCGTGCGGCCGCGATGCCGCGGTTGGCCGCGTGGCGAACGATCCGAACGCGGCCGTCGTTCAGGCGCTCGATGCGGGCGATGGATTCATCGGGTGACGCATCGTCCACGACGATGACCTCGACGTCACCGCCGGA
>CAVXFV010000005.1:0-222500 GCA_963761125.1 Candidatus Latescibacterota bacterium | reverse complement strand
GCTTATCAGGCGTGCGCTCTAACCAACTGAGCTATAGGCCCGATAAGCAATATCGGTTCTCACTGGAAACCAGAAAATATCGAGTAGCGTGGTGAGCCTTTGAACGATCGGCTCGTCGACCTAGGAGTGTCAGACGAAGATCTTGCAATCCCCGTCATCGCTCTCTCCTTAGAAAGGAGGTGATCCAGCCGCACCTTCCAGTACGGCTACCTTGTTACGACTTAGTCCCCCTCACCAACCACACCTTCGGCGCCTGCCCCCCTTGCGGGTTAGCACAGCGACTTCGGGTGCACCCGACTCGGTTGACTTGACGGGCGGTGTGTACAAGGCCCGGGAACGTATTCACCGCGGCCTGCTGATCCGCGATTACTAGCGATTCCGACTTCATGCAGTCGAGTTGCAGACTGCAATCCGAACTGAGGCCGGCTTTTTGGGATTCGCTCCACCTCGCGGTTCGCAGCCCTTTGTACCGGCCATTGTAGCACGTGTGTAGCCCGGGACGTAAGGGCCATGATGACTTGACGTCATCCCCACCTTCCTCCGGTTTGTCACCGGCAGTCTCTCCAGAGTCCCCAGCATAACCTGATGGCAACTAAAGACAAGGGTTGCGCTCGTTGCGGGACTTAACCCAACATCTCACGACACGAGCTGACGACAGCCATGCAGCACCTGTGCAACCGTCCCGAAGAGACGGCCCGTGTTTCCACGAACCTTCACCTGCATGTCAAGCCCCGGTAAGGTTCTTCGCGTTGCATCGAATTAAACCACATGCTCCACCGCTTGTGCGGGCCCCCGTCAATTCCTTTGAGTTTCAACCTTGCGATCGTACTCCCCAGGCGGGGCACTTAATGCGTTAGCTGCGGCACTGAAGGGGTCGATCCCCCCACACCTAGTGCCCATCGTTTACAGCCAGGACTACCAGGGTATCTAATCCTGTTTGCTCCCCTGGCTTTCGCTGCCTCAGCGTCAGTACCGGACCAGAAGGCCGCCTTCGCCACCGGTGTTCCTCCTGATATCTACGCATTTCACCGCTACACCTGGAATTCCGCTTTCCTCTCCCGGACTCAAGCCCAGCAGTTTCAGAGGCAGTTCCACGGTTGAGCCGTGAGCTTTCACCCCTGACTTACAGAGCCGCCTACGACGCCCTTTACGCCCAGTGAATCCGAACAACGCTTGCTCCCTCCGTATTACCGCGGCTGCTGGCACGGAGTTAGCCGGAGCTTCCTCTGGTGGTACCGTCATGCCACTCGGGTATTAGCCGCATGGTTTTTCTTCCCTACCTGACAGAGCTTTACGATCCGAGGACCTTCATCACCCACGCGGCGTCGCTCGGTCAGGGTTTCCCCCATTGCCGAAGCCTCTCGACTGCTGCCTCCCGTAGGAGTCTGGGCCGTATCTCAGTCCCAGTGTGGCCGGACACCCTCTCAGGCCGGCTACCCATCGTCGCCTTGGTAGGCCGTTACCCCACCAACAAGCTAATGGGACGCGGGACCATCCTTCAGCGACAGCTTACAAAGAGAGGCCACCTTTCATCCACGATACATGCGATCCGTGGGATCGTATGCGGTATTAGCAGCCCGTTAGAACTGTTATCCCCCACTGAAGGGCAGGTTTCCCACGCGTTACTCACCCGTTCGCCACTTTACTCGCACCTCCGGATACCCTCGGAACTTTCTCGTTCGACTTGCATGCCTAATCCACGCCGCCAGCGTTCGTTCTGAGCCAGGATCAAACTCTCCGTTGTAGATAGTTTTAATCCTATGAATCAGAAACACGGCTCTTCATTGCAAAAAATCGATTGCTGCGCCTCTTGCGAGACGAAGCCCTCAACCGCGTGCATCCGAAGAACCGGTTCAATGACTCGAGTACTTAAAAGACCACAAACGACGCATCGTCGCCGAAGCAACGACGCGTGCTTGAAGCCTCAAGCCAAAATCAACTCAGGCTCACGCACACTACTCGAATTTTCAAAGATCGTGCGGACAGGAATAGCACCATGTCCGGGAGGAATTCGTTTCCGAGATCGATTGAGATCGTACGGTATGAATTCGCAGAGGTAACGGCCAATATATCCGAGGTTCCCGAGAGTGTCAATCGGGAATTTTCAACAATCTTCTCGGGACCACGGGCCGCGCCCCTTCGAATCCAGGAAGAACGGAAGTTGCCCTCCCAGGACAGCCCGCGGGGGGCCTGCCGACGCCGCAAACGCCCCGTGCCGCTGCCTCCGAAGTCACCCGGGCGGGGTCGTGGCGAGCGCCTGTCACCGGGCCAGGTCGAGGGTGGCCATGACCTGGGCGTCGGGCCGGACCCATCGCTCATAATAGTCGGCGTTCCGGGTCATCATGGTTCCCCGCACGTCGCGATCGTCGAGCAGCCGCCCGGCCTGCTCCACGCACCCGTCCACCGAATCGAACTCCAGGTAGTTGCGGCCGGCCGTGAGGTCCCCCGGCACCTGGTAGTTCAGCCGTTCGGAAACGATCGCCTTCGAACATGCAATGTATTCGGTGAACTTCCATCCGATGGAATCGTGGATGCCGGTGGTCGCCACGCAGATCGGAAAGGACTTCATCAACGCGATGTACTTCCCCTTCGAATACCGATCCGGTTCCGGCGCAAGGAACTCGCGATACCGACCGACCGCGTGCGGCGTATGCACGAATCCGCCATAGAAGCGGTTCCCCAGCGCGCGACGCAATTCGGCGATACAGCGCGCGCGAGACTCGTTGATCGACTCGCGCTCTTCGATCTTCTCCGGCGACAAACCGAGTTCCTCCGCCGGGTCGAACGTCCGCGTCAGGAACAACACGCGCGGTTCCTGGTCGATGCGCGGCGGCGCCGTCATCCGGCCGAGCCGCGGCGTGAAGAACCGGCCGTCGAACAGCATCAGTGCACGCGAACCTTCGTACACGCGCCGCGCGCCGGACGCGAACACCAGGTTGCGTTGCAACCCCGGCCAGTCGATTCCATCCGGATAGACCGCCCAGTTCAGCCCGAGGGGCCTGACGCGTGCCCCGCGTTCGCCCAGATATCCGAGTCGCTCCGGAGCGTAGCTGCGTTTGAAGTAGAAGTCGGTCTCGTCGAGATACTCGTCGAGGATTTCCCAGCTGTCGTGCGTGTCGTAGTGAATACGAATGCGTTCGTCCAGAACGACGCGCAGCTGGCTGTCGTGGACGTCGCGCAGGTGTCCGGGACCTGCGTTCGGCCCGCGCGACGGCTGGATACGCTGAGAAACACGCGCCCGCCCGTCGCGGTGCAGCATCAGGAACCCGGTAAAAATCGGGAGGAGGTGCGAGGCGGCGGATTGCGGTCGCAGCTCAACGAGAGGGATCGGCATCGCCCGCTCGCCGGAAGACCATCAGGTTCTGGTAGTACCAACTGCGAACGTGCTCGCTTCGACGCCAGTGGTCGTGCCACGACCGTGTCAGCTCGTCGTTGAGCTGGAAGCCGCGATCTGCGAATTTCGCGATCCAGTACGCCGCCGGACGCTCGTTGACGTGATCGTTGCCACCCTGGCCCGGCGGCGCCGCGGTAAACACGACCGCTCGCCCGGCGCCGGCAAGCAGATCCAGGTAGCGATCGGCCCGGGACTCCGGAATGTGCTCGGCGACTTCCATACTCACGGCGACATCGAAGTCCCGCGGGTTCTCGTACCGATCGTTCTCGATATCGAACCGGGTCACGTCGAGATTCTGTTCTCGGCAGTAACGCAACGCCGCCTTCGAATATTCGACGCCAAACCCGGGGCATCCGAGCCGCCCGAGCGCGGCGAGCAGCGCGCCCGTGCCGCACCCGACATCGAAGACCGCGTTCGGCGCGAGGTCGGAAACGATCGACGACGCCATCACGTCGGCGCTTGCCGTCGCGGCTTCTGCGACCGTCTCCGCATAGTATTCGGCGTTGTAGATCAGATCGTGGCCGCGTCGCCCACCCACCACGGCGGCGCGCAACTGGCGGACGACTCGCGAATGGCGAATTCGCTCCGGCACGAGTCTGCGGTATGCGCTGGTGATCATCGCGCGGATTGTATATAGGGAGATCGCCGGCTGGCAAGAACCAACGGGCCGGGCGCGCGACGCGCGGCGGCGTCATCGCCGAATGAGCATCGAGTCCAGCGCGGCGACGAGTTCCCGCGCAACCACGCGGTGGCCGTCGTAGTTCCAGTGCGCCCAGTTGAGGCTCTTGCCCGTGGCCGCCGCCCGCGCCTCGAACGCCCGCGTCAGCGGGACCATCGTGGCTCCGGTCGAATCGGCCAGCGCGCCGAGATCGGTGTCGAAGAACCCGGGATCGAACGTCGGAATCCGTTCGCCGCTCGTCGGCAATCGCCGCCTCGGTGTAGACCAGCGGCACCGACATGACCACGAATGCCACGCCGCGAGACGTACACTCCCGCGCGATCTCGGCGATGAGCCGCTTGTTCAGCGCATAGTTCGCGAGGTAGGTCGTGTCCGGCAACGCGGTGCACAGGGAGAGCAGCGGTGCCTGATGCGCATCGCCGGGGGCGTCGGCAAGCGTCGAGGGCGCCGCGTCGCGCACCCGGCGCCACACGTTGTAGCGTTCGGCGACGAGCGACGCCAGCGCCGACGCCTGCTTGAGACCGTTGATGCGCTCGCGCATCCGGAAGGCGGCGGAGCGGGCGAAGCTCGTGTCGAGCACCAGCGACCCGTCCGGCGCGACGCGGTCGTACGGTCGCAATTCGCCGTCGGCGGTGCGCGGGTCGATATCCGCGATATCGTTGCTCGCCGTGAACACCAGGACGACGACGTCCGGATCGCACGGCATGACGTCGCGATCGAGGACGATCCGCTCCTCGGACGTCGTCATGCCGGATCGTCCGAAGTTCATGACCTCCACCGGAGGCCCCGCGGTGCCGGCGTTCATTTGCCGCTCGGTGATCGCAACGAACGTCGAGTCGAGTTCCACCTGGAATGCTTCGACGAAGCTGTCGCCGATCACGGCAACGCGCACCGTACCCGGGGTCTTCTCGCGCGTCCGATCGCGATCTCGCCACCCGAGCGCATTGATGCGCCCCTCGATCGCGTGGTCGTTCTCGGCGAAGAACCAGTACGGTTTGCCCGGCGTGAAGCGGTAGCCGATTTCGGGATCCGGCTCCGTCCAGGCGACACGCGCGTGAAAGGCGTGCGTCCACCGCAACACGCCTTCGAGGCACATCATCAGGACCAGCACCGAGATCAGAGAGAGAAGCAGGTTCCGCATTGCGATAATCGCCGGTGCGCTCCCCTACCGACGACGCCGATCGTGGCGGTCGGCGTCCAATCGCGACTCAACGCGTGCCTCACCGTCCACGCGCAGGGTTACAACGATGGTCGATATCGGGCGCAACACGCCGTGTCGGGGCGAGTACCATCCGATCATCGGATTGGCTTCACCCCGCGCGATGCGGACGTCCGCGATCGACGACGCGTCGGACGTGATGGTGAAACGGACACGGCGTCCGCGGCGCGTCGTGAGTACCCACGACCACGTGCCGTCTTTCCCGTCCAGTTCTGCCTGGGCGTTCGCCACGTCGTGCCCGAGGTTCCAAAGCATCAATGCCTCGCGCGTCGCGCCCGCATCCGTCCGGACTGTGTCGACGACCACGACGGAGGGTACACGCTTCGGCACGCGAACCGTGCGGCGGATCCGAACGGCATCGAGCGTCGCATCCGCCGACCACTCGGCGCCGGCTTCGCCCGACCGATCGCGCGTCGCGCCTACGGTCAAGACGCCGTTCGGATGGGTTCCGTTCGCCGGAATCACCGTGTTGTGCGCGTAACTCCCGGTAAAATACGCGCGGCGCCCGCTCGATTTGTACTCGAACTTGCCCGCGTCTCCCAGAACGGTTTCTCCGTCGATCGCGACCAGAACGGCGAGCGCGTCGCTGTGCCGATGGTAGGTCATGGACGCGCGCGCGGGAGACTGACGAAGTACCACATACCGCCGCGCGGGTGCCCAGCCGCGGTCCTTGAAGATCGCATACCCGGCCTGCCGATCGTAGAGTGTCGTCGCGCCTCCGGGCGCGTTCACGCGCCGATATCGGGAACCGAACCAGTCGGCCGTCGTCGAATCCGAATCCCCGATCTGCGGGATCTCCCCGTCGTGATCCTGAAGGAAGTACGCGGCGACCAGCATCGACGCAGCTGCCTTGCGGAGTGTTTCGACGGTTTCGGGCGGCAAGACCGGCACATCGGTCGCATACTCGACGATCTCGTCCAGCCAGCGTAGAAAAACGAAATGGTAGTACGCGGCGTGCTCCATATGAACGCCATGCGGAGAGACCGACTGGTTCACGATGCCACTTAGATGCGCGTCGGCCAGACGGATCGCCGCCGGATCCGCGTAGACACGCGTCGTCTCGAGCAGCCCGAGCGCATCGATCAGCCCGTGATTGCTCACGGCGTCGAAATTGCCCGGCTGCGACAGGAACTCCTGATGGTCGAGAACCGCCCCGCGCAACATCCCGACGACGTCGGGGTCCGGATTGTCGCGGAGCAGCTCCGTCTTCAGGTAATAGACGAACACCATGGCGCGGTACGCCCATGTCATGGGTTCGCCCCAGCGCTGGCGCGGCAGGTTGCCCGCCATGTGAATGCCGAACCAGCGCGTCAGCCACTGCTTCGCGAGTGCGCGGTCCGCAGCACGGTCCGACGGGATCACCGGCAACAGGAACCGCATCTCCTCCATCTGCATCCACCACGTGTAGTCGGTCGACGAGGTGGAACTCCAGTCGAAGGCGGTCACGTCCACCGGATTGAAGTGCTGGACCCGGACGAGCCCCGACCGCAGGAGGTCGGCATCGTCGTCGGAGGAGTAGCGTTCGCGAAAGAGCTCGTAATAGACGGGAGACGAGAGAAAGTCGCCGGCGGGCGGCACCAGCGTGGAATCGGCCACGGGGGCCGGATCGGGGTCGGACGCCACTGCGGACGTCAGCCCCAGGGCCATCGTCGAGAGCAACACCGCGCATCCGACCGCGCTGTTCATCGACCGCCGGTCACTTGATCACCACGTCCGCGAATCCGCGCTTGCCCACCTGGATTGCGTAGGGTTGCCTGCGCGCGGCGAGTTTGAGGTCGGGATCCGAGATCTTCTCCTGATCCACCTTGACCGCTCCCTGTCCGATCATCCGCCGCGCCTGCGACGAACTCTCGCACAACCCGGCTTGCGTGAGCGCCTTGACGACCCAGAGCGAGCCATCCGCCGCATCGAGTTCCACACGACGCGTTTCTTCGGGACGCTCGTGCTGAACGAACAGGCGGTTGAAATGCGCCTCCGCCGCTTCGGCCGCCTCGGCGTCGTGAAACTGGGTCACGAGATCGCGCGCGAGATCGCGCTTGAGGTGCGACGGGTTGGTTCCTGGCGCCGCCAGACGTACCCGGATCTCCCCGATTTCGGCCGGCGTTTTCGCGCTGACGAGTTCGAAATACTTCACGATCAGCGCGTCCGGGATCTTCATCGTCTTGCCGAAGATCTCTTCGGGGGCTTCGGTGATCCCGATGTAGTTTCCGAGCGACTTGCTCATCTTCTCCACGCCGTCGATTCCCTCGAGGATCGGAAGCGTGATGATCACTTCGGGTTCCTGGCCGTAGTCGCGCTGGATCTCCCGCGCCATCAGGAGATTGAAAGTTTGCTCGGTCGCGCCGATCTCGACGTCCGCGTTGAGCGCCACCGAGTCGTAACCCTGCGCGAGCGGGTAGACGAACTCGAGCAGACTGATCGGCTTGCCCGCTGCGTAACGCTTCGCGAAGTCATCACGCACGAGCATCTGCGCCACGGTCTGCGTCGCCGTCAGGCGCAGCACGTCGGCGAACTCCAGGCGCGCGAGCCAGCGGCTGTTGTAGTCGACCACCGTTCGCCTGGGATCGAGAATCTTGAACGCCTGCTCGGTGTACGTCCTGGCGTTTTCGATCAGAACATCGCGCTCCAGCCGCTTGCGCGTTTCGCTGCGCCCGCTGGGATCGCCGATCATTCCCGTAAAATCCCCGATCAAGAAGACTACCGTGTGGCCGAGGTCCTGAAACTGGCGCAGCTTTCGCAATCCCACCGTGTGGCCGAGGTGAATGTCGGGAGCGGTCGGGTCGAATCCTTGTTTAACGACCAGAGGTTCCCCGGTCGAACGCGACCGCTCCAGCTTGCGGCGGAGTTCGTCCTCGGGAATGATTTCGACCACCCCCTGGCGAATGATGGCCAGCTGGTCGTCGACGGGGGTGGAAAGGTCCTGTTTTCGGGTCATGCGGGCGTGCCTTGAGAATGGGGTAACCGTCGTCGAATTCGGCGATTGTAGCAGCGAAAAGAACCCCGCGTAAAGCGTGGCCGTCGCCCCGGGCTCGTGTTATCTTGCCGGGGACCGACGCCCCACCCAATCGATGAACGACGACACTCGAAACTTGCCTCCGATTCCGAGCGATCCCCCCGCCGCGGGAGGATCCACCGGGACGCCGGACGTCCCGGCGCCGGAAGCAGCCTCCTCCGAGGGCGGCGGCCCGCCGCGGCGGCGCTGGCGCATGCGCCACGTCGTGATCGGCGGGATGGTCCTCTTCGCCGGGCTGATGTTCTCGGCGTACCGCTATTTCGCGCGGGACCTTCCCAGCACGTCGCGCCTCGAGATGATCGAGCCCACGCTGAAGACGCAGGTCTTCGGCGCCGACTCGAGTGTCGTGGGCGAGTTCTTCGTCGAAGACCGGGCGCTGGTGCCACTCGAGGATCTGCCCCCGTATCTGGTGGACGCGTTTGTCTCCATCGAGGACCGGAAGTTCTATTCGCACTGGGGCGTCGATCTTTTCGGCATCATGCGCGCGCTGGTGAGCAACGTCCGCCACGGGTCGCGGGTGCAGGGCGGCAGCACGATCACGCAGCAGCTGGCGCGCAACCTCTTCGACATGTTCGACAACACGCTGACGCGCAAAATCAAAGAGGCGCTGCTCGCGATGCGCATCGAGCGCGCCTACTCCAAGGACGAGATCCTGGAGATGTACCTCAACCAGATCTATTTCGGCGCCGGCGCCCACGGCGTGGAAGCCGCCGCGCAGACGTTCTTTGGCAAGAGCGCGCGCCAGCTGGATATCGGCGAGGCAACGCTGATCGCCGGGCTTCCCAAGAACCCCCGCGACTACTCGCCGATCAACCATCTCGACCGGTCGTTGCAGCGCCGCGCGGTTGTTCTGTCGGCGATGGTGGAAACCGGCAAGCTCACCCGCGCCGAGGCGGATTCGATCGGCGCGCTACCGGTGCACGTCCGCCCGGGCAAGCCCGGACAGAGCGAATTTGCGGCGTATTTTCTGGAGGAAGTGCGCCAGTATCTCGAAGAGCGTTACGGTGCGGACCGGATCTACCGCGACGGCCTCAAGGTCTACACCGGGCTCGATCCCATCGTGCAGCGTGCCGCCGAGGACAGCATGGAAGCGCAGCTCCACCGGATGGAGGTGTTGCGCGGTTATAAGGAGACAAAGGCGCGCTACGAGAAAGCCGTCGCCGACGGCGAGGACGTCGGGACGCCCAACTACCTGCAGGGTGCGGTGATCGCGATCGACGTGAAGACCGGATTGATCAAGGCGCTCGTGGGCGGGCGAAGTTTCAAGGACAGCAAGTTCGACCGTGCGGTCCAGGCCAAGCGCCAGCCCGGCAGCGCGTTCAAGCCGTTCATTTACGCGGCGGCCATGGAGAACGGGTACACGCCGGCCGACATCCTGCTCGACGCGCCCATCGTGCTCGACCTTCCCCACGGCGACGTGTGGAAACCGCAGAACTACTCCGAGTCGTTCGAGGGCGAAGTGACGCTCCGCCACGCGCTCAACGTATCGATCAACATCGCTGCGATCCGATTGCTGATGGCGATGGGCCCGGCCGAGGCCATCAACATGGCGCACCGTCTCGGAATCAAAAGTGACCTCGAGCCGGTGTACTCGCTGGCGCTGGGCGTCTCCGAGGTGACGCTCGAAGAGATCACCAACGCCTACGCCACCATCGCGGCCGGCGGCATGCGCGGCGAACCGCTTCTGGTCAAGAAAGTCGTCGATCGCGAAGGACGCGTGCTCGAAGACAACACCGAGTTCCGCGAGGAAGTCGTCGATCCCAAGGTGAACTTCATGATCACGAGCCTTCTGCGGAGCGTCATGGACGAGGGCTTCGGGCGCAACGCGCGGCTCTACGGGTTCACCGAACCCGCGGGCGGCAAGACCGGAACCACCGACAATTGCACCGACGCGTGGTTCGTGGGATTCACGCCGGAAATCGCCGTCGGTGTGTGGTCCGGCTTCGACGAGAAGAAGACGATGGGCCCGCGCATGACCGGTTCGGGCGTGTCGCTGCCGACGTGGACGTCGGTCATGAAGACGGTCTACGCCAACCGGCACTCGTCGCCGTTCCCGGACGTCGACGGGATCGTCTACCGCATCATCTGCGAGAAGACGGGGCTACTGGCCACGGAGTTCTGTCCGCACATTCGCCGCGAGGTCTTCATCGAGGGCACCGAACCGCGCCGGTCTTGCGACCGCCACGGATCGACGTCGGCGAGGCAGGGCCAGGACCTTCAGAGCATCGAAGACCTCGACCGCCGCATTCTCGACGAACACTAGACCGCGCGTTCACAGCCGCGCGTTCCCGGCTCCATTCCACGGTACGCCGAGCGCGCGCGCCACGGTTGCTCCGACGTCCGCCAGCGTTCCGTCGTCCCCGAGATTCCTTCCCGCAGTCATTCCACGATGGTGAACGATCACCGGGACGGTTTCGCGGCTGTGATCGGTACTCGGCGTCGTCGGGTCGTTGCCGTGGTCGGCCGTCACGATGAGGAGATCGTCCTTGCGGAGCGCCGGCATCAGGTCCGCGAGGAACGCATCGAATTCCTCGAGACCCAGCGCGAACGCGCGCGCGTCGTTGCGATGTCCCCACATCGTGTCGAAGTCCACGAGATTGACGAATATCAGGTCGGCGTCGGCACCACGGACGCCCGCGAGCGTGCGCGTCATGCCCTCGCGATTGTCTCGCGTGTGCTCCGCCTGCGCGATTCCGCGTCCCGCAAACAGATCGTCGATTTTCCCGATCGTGATCACTCGACGACCCGCGCCGGCGAGCGCGTCGAGCACCGTGTCGGCGGGCGGAGGGATAGAGAAGTCCCGGCGGCGCGGCGTGCGGTGGAATCCCGCCGGGTTCCCGGTGAAAGGACGCGCGATGATGCGCGCGACGCCGTGCGGAGGCGCCATCAACCCGCGGATCGCGGTGCACCAGCGGTAGCAGTTCCCCGGGCGCGACGACGTCTTCATGCGCGGCGACCTGCAGCACGCTGTCGGCCGACGTGTAGACGATGGGAAATCCGGTTTCGAGATGGCGGGCGCCGAGTCGTTCGAGAATCACCGTTCCGCTCGCGACGGTGTTTCCGAGCGTGCGCCGTCCGATCGCGTCTTCGATGTTCGCGATGACGTCAGCGGGAAACCCGCCCGGATAAGTGGGAAACGGGTGCGCGAGAATGCACCCCATCAACTCCCAGTGCCCGGTCGTGCTGTCCTTGCCCGCCGACACGGGACGCAGGCGGCCGTGGTGCGCGGTCGCGGTGTCGGTCGTCGCAACGCCGGCGATCGGGGCAATGTTTCCGAGGCCCATGCGCGCGAGATTCGGGAGCCGCAGCCCACCGACCCGGCGCGCCGTGTTTCCCAGCGTGTCGCTCCCCGCGTCGCCATACGCGACGGTATCGGGCGCCGCACCCGCGCCAACGCCGTCGAGGACGATCAGGATCACACGCGAGAATTCTGACATCGGGAACGAAGCCGCGCGAGCGCGGACGGGATCAGACGACGGCGTGATTGGGCAGCACGCCGAGCAGCGTCTTGAACGTCTCGACCTTACCGCGGCGGAAATATGTCCGGGGCACGCGCTTGGAGATCATGCACATGATTTCGTAGGCGATCGTGTCGGCCCACGCGGCGAGATCGTGGAACGAGAGCGTTTCCTCTCCCTGCGTGCCGACGAGTACGACGTCGTCGCCTTCGAGAGGCGTCGCGGGAAGATCGGTGAGGTCGACCATTGTCATATCCATCGTCACGCGCCCGACGATCGGCACGCGCCGCCCGCCGATCAGCATCATGCCGCGGCCGGACAGCCGCAGCGGATAGCCGTGGCCGTAGCCGACCGGCACCACGCCGATCACCGATTCTCTCGTCGTTGTGTACGAGCGGCCGTAGCTGATCGTCTTGCCCGCGCCCACGCGGCGCACCCGCACGAGTCGCGACTTCCAGCTCATGATCGGCCGGACGTCGACGCCCGGCTGCCGGCCCGAGGGATGCAGCCCGTACGCGAGCAGTCCCGGGCGAATCATGTCCATCGTCGCCTGCTCGACACCGTCGATGGCGGCGCTGTTCGCGCTGTGGATCATCGGGACGTTGATCCCGGCGGCGCGGAGTCGGCCCACGAGATCGACAAATCGCGAGACCTGCGCACGTGTGTAGTCGGGATCGGTATCCGAAACCGGGAAATGCGTGTAGACGCCGCGAAGCGCAACGCCGGGTGCGTTCGCGATACGGCGAATTTCTTCGAACGCATCTTCTTCGGCGACCCCGGTACGCCCCATGCCGGTATCGACCTCGACGTGGACGGGCACGGGTGTGGCGGGCGCGGCGCGCGAGATGGCATCGGCGAAATCGGCCGACGACAGCGTGATCGCAAATCCGTGGCGGACGATGTCGGGAATCTCGGTCTCCAGAATGGGACTGAGAATCAGGATCGCGGTCTGGATGCCCGCCTTCTTGAGTTCCTTGGCCTCGTCGACGGTGGCGACGCCGAACATGCGCACGCGCGGCGACGCCGCGGCGGCGATCTGCACCGCGCCGTGACCGTAGGCGTCGGCCTTGACCGTCAGCAGAATGCCGACGTCGGGCCCGACGTGGTCCTGGATCTGGACGAGGTTGCGGTCCAGCCGATCGAGGTCGATCTCGAGCCAGGTAGGCAGGCGCTTCATAGACGCGACGCTACCTCACGCGGAAAACGGCGGTCAAGGGTGCGTTTTCGCGCCCGCGCCGCGCAAAAAAGGGCGCCCGTTCCGGGGCGCCCTTTGAAAGGCGAATGCGGTCAACGCCCGACTACGAACGGACCACGCGATCGAGGAAGTGGACGAAATCGATATCCACCGTTCCGCAGACGTGGTTCTTCTGGCGCTTCGGCCAGGCCTCCACCTCCGTGAACGTTATGCCGCCGTCGAAGTCGGCGCCGCTGCGCGCAAGCATGTCGAGCACCATCTCCATCGCGGGAGTCGGTGACGAGATCCGCAGGACCGGCACCACGCCGCGCGCGGCCGGCTCGGCACCCTGCAGCATCCACACCTTGTCTTTGCCTTCTTCGACGCGCACGAGCTTGGCCTTGATGCTGTACTTCTTTTCCGGCTCCTTGGACAGACCCACCGTGTCGTTGTACTTGAAGTGCGCCATGTCGACCGTGGCGTGGTCAGTCGACGTGAACGACGCCGCGGGGGTCATCCGGGGCAACAAGATCGTGCGGCCCTGGGGAATCGGAATCGTATCGCCGCCGGCGATCACCGTCTCGGCGCGGAAGTGCGGCGCCGGGCTGAATTTCTTTACGACGTCGTACGTGATCGTCGCGGGGTCCGCGCCCTGAATCTTGTCGGCGAGGCTGGCTCCGGTGATGAACGTCGTGACCTGACCCTCGCGCACCAGGACGTAGTCACCGGCCGCGTCGATGATCTCAGGACCGACGAGTTTGTATTTGAACCCCTTGCTCAGGACCGGCGGCCCATAGAGTGCGCGATGCAGCGATACCTTCGCGTACGGATCATCCGGTTTCCCGTCGCCGCAACCCGCGATCACGAGGAGACCGATGAGACCGAGTGCATAAAGCTTACGAGTCATTGACGAACCACTCCTTGGTACCCGGCGCGCGTCCACCAGCCTGTGCCTCCGGGGTTCGGCGCCCATTGTCCATTCCTGTGGGGGTCAGCTAAAAAGACTGTAGGCGCGTACCCTATCACCCCCTCACGGGGCTGTCAACGGGCTTTTGCTCCGTGCCCCGCCATCCCCGCCGGGTGCGCGATCCGCGGCCAGAACGCCGCGAACGCGAAGTCGGGAGACTGGTCGGGCGTGTGGCATCCCTGGCACGCGTCGCGCGCGATCCCTTCGGTCTTCACCGACGGGTCGCGCGAATGTTCGAACCCGTTCCCGTGGCAGGCTTCGCACTGGACCCCGACAAGGTCGGGCGTGGCGACGATATTCTCGAAGCCGCCCTTCTTGTAGAAACCGGTGGTGTGGCACGGCGTGCAATCGCGATCGAACTGCCGCGACTGCGACGTCAGGATCTCGAACGCATGCGCGTGCTTGGTCGTCTTCCAGTGATCCACGATTTGGGTGTGGCACCCGCGACACGCCGCTGCCCCCGCATATGGTTGCTTGATAAGCGAGCGCGTGTTGGTCATGCCCGTCGGGAGACTCGCCTGTTCCTTGGCGGCGATGTCGAGATCGTAGGCCGAAAACAGTCGCGCGATCGCCTCGTCGTCGGCGTAGGCCTTGTCCAGCGGGACGTCGACGTTTTCCAGCGTGGCGACGCGCTTGTCGGGGCCGAGGTACGCGTACGCAACCCCCATGTAGAGGCCACGGGCCGATAACTGCAGCAGGAACGGCTCGCCGAACCGGCGAACCTGGCGCATCGGCCGCCCCTCGTGTCCGTGCACCACGACGTCGACGCCGTGCAGCGCCTGCGCGAGTTGCTGCGCCTCGCCGCGCGACATGTGGGCCAGCACGATGATCACGTCGCTCTTCGAACGGATCGCGTCGACGGCAGCCTGCGTCGACGCCACCGGATCCTTGAATACGAGTGTTCCTGGCTTCACCTGGGGCGGCATCGTGAGCGCCGGGCTCACAACCCCGACCAGCCCGACACGCAGCCCCGACTTCTGGGTAACGACGCGCGACGCCGGGAACACCAGTGTATCGGCGCCGGCGACCACATTGCACGCCAGGACGGGCAGACCGGCATCGCGCGTGCGGCGCCGAAAGAAGTCCAGTCCGAACCCGAGTTCGTCCTCTCCGGGAACCACCGCGTCGTAGTGCATCAGCGCCATCGACTTCAACGTCAGGTCCGCCTTTTCGACGCCGTAGTTGATGCTCGCGCTGAAGAAATCGCCGGCGTCGACGAGCACCATGTCGCCCGTCGTGTCGCGTAATTCGGAGAGGAACGTCGCGCGGCGCCCGAGGCCGCCCAGGTCGTGGACCGCGCACCCGCACGAGCGAATCTCGCCGCGCAGGTCGTTAGAGTAGGCGATGGTCAGGCGCGCGGGCGTCTTCGCCTTCCCGCCCTTGCCGCAGGCGCCGAAGCCGACCGAAACGAGGACCGCGCACACGGCGACGATCGCGTTCCGCCCCGAACGGGCGAATGCCGGGCGCGGGTACCGCGAATCGGGACGATCCATGCCGAGTCGACTGTGCATAGAGACGGGTATGGTACACGATGGTCGCGCGTTGGTGCCAACGGAACGATGCGCCCCGGAATCTGCTTGACGATGGTCGTGACGGGCGCTGTATTTCCGGGGAGCGGCGCGCCGTTTCGCCGCGATCTCCCCACTCGGACGCGTCCCGATTCACCCCACAAATGAATGTCGGATTCGATCGCCGTCGTGATCTGCCGGTTACCGGCTGGCAGGTCCGCCCGGAGGGGGCGTGTCTCGCACACGCCCCCTTTGTGGATCGCCGCCGTCCGGCAGGCCGAAATCCCGGCGCCACGTGTCCCAAAAGCACTTGACAGCCCCCCCGGCCCCGTGGTTTCTTTGCAGTGATCCCACCACTCGTCTCTGCCGAGATTGGCTAGGCCAAGCAGCCCGTTCCCATACTGTTGAGCGGTCTTCCCGACTGAAGGAAGGACACCCGGATGAGAAAGCGCAATCTGCTGTCCGTCGGCCTGTTGGCCTGTGCCGTCGTGACTCCGTCCCTCGTTTTCGCGCACGCTCCGGTACCCCTCGAGGAGCTGAAAAAGGGCCACGACGGCCCTAACCGCATCTTCGTCATCGACGGATCGACCGTGATGAACGTTGGTCAACTCCAGATGCACCTGGGCAACTGGGGCATGTTCGGCTCGTGGCCGGGCGCGGGGCTCCCGTTCTCGGAGGCTCCGTCCGCCCAGTGGCCCGCGGGCAGCGGCGTCGAATACCTCTTTACCGCAGGCCTGTGGGTGGGCGCGATCAAGGGCGGCGTCCCCGCCGTGTCGACGGCCGCCTATGCCTGGGAATTTCGTGCGTCCCAGGACCCGCGCGACATCATGTACCGCTCGAGTGAAGGCACCCGGGGCGGTAACCGCCGGCCGTCGTCCACCGCCGACGACGACAAGGACGGCAAAGTCGACGAAGACTGGCTGAACGGCTACGACGACGACGGCGACGGCCTGATCGACGAGGACTACGCGGCGATCGGCAAGCTGATGTTTTCGTGCCAGTACACCGACGACCAGCCGTCGGCCACGCAGATCTATCCGCAGCACAATCCTCTCCACCTGCACGTGCGTCAGGAGACGTACCAGTGGGAAGAAGACCGATTCGACGACTTCGTGGGCGCGACCTTCCGCATCACGAATACCGGTAACGACGTGCTGGAGAACCTCTACATCGGGTTCTTCGCCGACGGCGACGCCGGCCCACGCGACGTACCCAACTACTGGGAGGACGACGCCACCGACCGCATCGCGGTTCCCGTGCAGTGCACGGACCTCGGGCCGGTCTCCATGGATATCGCCTACACCTTCGACGCCGACGGCGACAACGGCCGGACGCTCGGCTACCTCGGCATCATGTTCCTCGATCACACGATCGACCCGACCGGGGAACGCGCGCCGAAAAAAGTCGGAATTACGACCTACGCTAACTTCTCGGGCAGTCAGTCCTACGAAGAGGGCGGCGACCCGACCAACGACTTCGAACGCTACGAACTGCTGTCGTCGAAAACCATCGACCGCGGCGCGCAGATCCCGCGCGACTACCGCATGCTGATGGCCACCGGCCCGTTCAAGGAACTGGCGCCGGGGAGCACGCTGGTCTTCCAGACCGCCTTCGCCATCGGCCCGCGCCTCACGGGCCTGTTGACCAACGCCGCCAACGCGCAGCTCACCTTCGAGGGCGCCTGGTTCAATCAGGACAATGACAAGAACACCGGCATTCTGGGCCGTGAGACGCCGGTGCACGGCCCGGCGACCGGTATCGCCGTCGACACGTGCCGCTACAAGCAGGCGCCGCCGATCAACGTGGCGCGCGGCCAGACGGTGTGGATCAACAACGACTGCGCGTCGGAGAACCTCTTTCAGCTTGCCTGCGGCTACCCGCTGTCGGACTCGCTGAAGTTCATGACCGGCGTCAACGGGCAGGAGTCGCAGATCACATGGATCGTCGGCACCGCACCGCCCCCGCCGTTCTTCCGCATCGACGACACGGCGAACGACGGGGTCGCGATCTACTGGGACAATTTCAGTCAGACCAAGCCGGACATCAAAAACCCGTCGCTGTACGATTTCGAGGGCTACCGCCTGTTTCGCGCGGACGATTGGAACCGGCCGACCGGGACCTCGGCTGAAAACGGGCCGCCGAACGGTTTGTGGAAGCTGCTCGCGCAGATGGACATCGTCAACGGCCTCGGCGAGGACACCGGGCTCGACCGATACCGCTACGAACCGCTGACGCACATCCTCTCCGCCAAACAGAAGCGCGACATGATCGAGTCGATCAAGCAGTGGCTGACGGAGTACCCGGGCAAGGAGCCCCCGTGCCCGCAGGGCGTGACCAAGGAAGTGTGTGACACGCTGACGGCACTGGCGGCGTGGGAGATGGGCAATCTCGACATTGGGCGTCAGTACTATCGCTACGTCGATAAGTCGATGCACCGCGGGCGACCGTACTTCTACGCCATCACGGCGCTGGACCACGCGATTACATCGACGGGCGGGCTCGCAACCGGGCTCGTCGGCGATCCGTCCTCGAACTTCCAGTTCATCGAACCGCGGGGCCCGTCGCAGCTCGACTACAAGTACAACGCCGACGAAATCTACGTCGTGCCCAACCCGGCGACGACGGCGTCGATGGGGCCGTGGACGCTCGGCCCGAACAACGACGACCCGACCGGCATCAAGATCGAGTTCCGGAACCTGCCCGCGGATCGCGGAACGATCCGAATCTTCACGCTGGCCGGCGACCTGGTCAAAGAGATCGAGTTCGACGGTCGGACCGGCAACGGGACCATGAAATGGGATCTCGTGAGTCGCAACGGACAGGACATCGCGAGTGGTGTGTATCTGTTCTCAGTGGAGACCGACACCAACGCCGCGTTCCAGCGCAAGCTCGGCAAGTTCGTCGTGATTCGCTAACCGGAGTATTACAGTCGCTCCGAAAAAACGGGCGCCATCTTCGGGTGGCGCCCGTTTTCATTGCCGGGCTTATTCCTTGTCCGCGGCGGACCCACCCCCCTACAATGCAGTCGTCCCCGCGCCCCGCGATGGACCGTGCACCATGCAGAAGAGCGCCGTTTCCGCCAAGAAGCGACTGGCCCTGATCGCGGTCTTTCTCTCCGCGTTTTCGGTGCTGCTGGTCACCACGAATTTCGCGCTGTACCGGCGTGCGCGCGCCCAGCTCGACGCCCAGATGGGCGAGCGCCTGCGCGCCATCGCGGTGGGGATCGCGCACACGGTCGAAGCGGCGGGGGTGGATTCGCTGGGCGTCGGCAGCGTCGGCGACGCGCTTTACGCGAACCTGATGCGGACGCGCGACGAACACACGCTGTCGAACATCGTCATCGTCACCGAGGACGGTCACACGGTGGTGGACCTGGCGGGCTACTCCGCCCCGGGCGAGGACAATCCGTTCATCGAACTCGATCTCACGGCCGTGGATCTGGCCCGCGCCGGCGTTCCCTCTTACACCAGCCTCTATCGAACGGGCGAGGTGTACATGAAATCCGCTTATGCGCCGGTGATGTCCCCCGACCGCACGGTGCTCGGCATCGTCGGCGTCGAAGCCGGCGCCGCGTTCTTCTCGCAGCTTCGAGAACTGGCGAACCTGATCGTCCTCATTTCGCTGGGCAACGCGTCGGTCGTCATCCTGCTGGGGTTCCTGTTCTACCGGCGCAGCCTGTCGCTGGACCGCGCGCAGGTCGCGATGATCGAGAAGGACAACCTGGCCGCGCTCGGACGCATGACCGCGACGATCGCGCACGAAATCCGAAATCCTTTGAGCATCATCCGCAGTTCCGCCGAGCGCCTTCGGCGCAAACACAACCTGACGGACCCCGAGATCGGGTATATCACCGAAGAAGTGGATGACCTGGATCGCACGCTGACCGGCTACCTCCAGTTCGCCCGCGCGCAACCCGCCGAATTCGCGGCGATCCCGGCGAGCCGGGTCGTGGCGCGCGCGCTGGCCGCGATCGAGAGCGAAGCGACGGCGCGCCGCGTGACCGTTCGCGAGACCGACACCGCGGGCGACGCGCTTCTGCGCGGGGACGAGCGCCGTGTCCGGCAGGCGCTGCTCAACGTGTTGCTGAACGCCGTTCAGGCGGCGCCCGAAGACGGTTCGGTCGACGTCTCGCTGGAGCGTCGCGACGGGACGCTACGCGTCTCGGTGACGGACGACGGCCCCGGCATCGACCGCGCGATCCTTCGCGAGGTCACCCGCCCCTTCTTCACGACGCGCGTCGACGGCAGCGGACTCGGACTGACGGTCGTGCGTTCGGTGATGGAGGAGCACGGAGGAACGCTGGACATCAAAAGCGGCATCGCCGATGGTCATGGGACGCGAGTGACGCTCGTGTTCCCGCTGTCCGGTTCTGGCAGCAACACCCCGACGGAGGCCTGACGAGATGAGCGATATTCTGATTGTCGACGACGAAGCCAAAATCGGTTCGCTGCTCGCGGACGAATTCCGGGACGCCGGGTACCGGGCCGAATCGGTGACGAGCGCAGCCGACGCGCTTCGGCGCATCGAAACGCGGCCGCCCGACATCATGATCACCGACCTGCGTATGGACGGCACCGACGGCGTCGCGCTCCTGCGAGACGTGCGCCGACGCTTTCCCTCCGTCGACGTCGTCGTGATGACCGCGTACGCCTCCATCGAAACCGCCATCGAGACCATGCGCGAAGGCGCCTACGACTACATCATGAAGCCGTTTCGCGCCGACGAGGTGCTGATGGTGATCGCGCGCATCGAGGATAAGCGGCGACTGGAAATGGAGAACCGCGGGCTGCGCGCGGTTCTGGCCGGCGGTACGGGCGGCGCCGGCGACGAGATCGTCGGGTCGAGCGCGGGGATCGCCGAGGTGCGCCGGCTGGTCGAGAGTCTCGCCGGGTCGGACGCCGCCGTGATGATCCGCGGCGAGAGCGGCACCGGCAAGGAAGTCGTCGCACGCGCGCTCCACCGGACGTCGCGGCGCGCGGCAGGCCCGTTCATCGCGGTCAACTGCGCGGCCATCCCGGAGACGTTGCTCGAGAGCGAGCTGTTCGGATACGAACGCGGCGCGTTCACCGGCGCCGAGCGCGCCAAGATGGGACACTTCCGCCTGGCCGACCGTGGGACGCTCTTCCTGGACGAGATCGGCGACCTTCCGATTGCGCTGCAGGCGAAACTGCTGCGCATCCTCGAAACCAAGTCGTTCACGCCGCTCGGCGGCGTCAAGGAAACGCACGTCGACGTGCGTATCGTATCCGCCACGCACCGCGAGCTCGAGGAGGAGATCGGACGCGGCGGCTTTCGGCAGGATCTCTTCTATCGCCTCAACGTGTTCCCCATCGCGATCCCGCCGTTGCGGGAGCGCGTCGACGACATTCGCGATCTTGCGCGGCACTTCCTCGCCGAATGGGGACGGGCACCCGGCGATCTGTCCGACGAGGCGCTGGCACGACTCGCCGCGCACGGCTGGCCGGGAAACATCCGCGAACTGCGCAACGTGCTGGAGCGCGCCGTGATCCTTCGTCCGACGGGGACGATCGGCGCGCCAGACGTGATGATTCAGCCGGCGATCCACGCGACGGGCGGCGGCCCGGCGCTCGACACCCTCAATCTCGAAGCGGTCGAACGGCAGTTGATTCAGCGTGCGCTGGACACGACTGCGGGAAACAAGAGCGAAGCCGCCCGCCTGCTGGGCATCACCCGCCGCGCGCTGTACGGGCGAATGGAGCGCTACGGGTTGACATGAGCGCTGTCCCGGGCCGTCCACGGGTGTCCCCCGGCGTTCAACCCGGGTCGCGGGCCTCGGCGCGCCGCCCGGCGCCCGAGACCGTATCTCATTGTGACTGTGATGGTTGCCGGAGGCATTCGGCCAGCGACGGGGTGGCACCGGGATTGCGAGTCCACCGTCCGGGAACGTCAACCGGTCGAGGTCGAACCATGAAGCCCATCATCACCATCGCACTCGTCGCCATAGTCATCGTGGCCGCGCTCGGAACACCCGTGCACGCGCAATCGACCGACGCCGCCAACGTCCGCGACTTCATCGATCGCAACGCGGAGTTGCTGGACCAGGCGACCGCCCTGGTCCAGCAGACGTCGAGCACACGCGCGCGCGGACTGCTCGAAACCGCGACGATGCTGCAGAAACAATCCGTCGCCCTGCTGGATCAGGGCTCGACGATTCTGGCGGCGCGCACTGCGGTTCGCGCCCGCGAGGCGATCCAGCAGACCATCGCGTTGGCCAAGCGCGACGCCCGCCTCGAAGAACAGTCGACGAAGACGATCGAATTCGCATCCGCGCGGCTCGAACAGGCGCGCACAGCCTTCGAAGACACGGGTCACGACGACGCCAACGCCCGCCGGCTCATCCTCGAGTCCGGCGAGACGTTGCGGCGCGCACGCGAACAGATGCAGGAGCAGATGTTCGAGACGTCGTTGCACCTGGCGCAGGCGTCCGTCGCGCTCTCCACGCGCGCGATTCGCACGCTGCGGCGGGAGGTCGGCGATCAGGATCCGTCGGACGAGATCGACCGGACGCAGCGCGTGATCGACCGGCTGTCGGAAGTGCGCGGCTCGCTCTCGCCCCAGTTGACGCAGATCGCCGACCAGGCCACCGACATGCAGTCGCGCGCTACACGGAGCGCCGAACGCGGCGACGCGCAGCTGGCCATCGAACAGACGCGCGCCGCGCGCGATTTCGCGCTGCGTGCGCTCCGTGCGGCGGGCCCCACCGGAGAATCGCCTCAGGAAACCGCGTTCCGAGCCGTGTCCATGACCGACGAGATCCTCGACGGGGCGCGTACCGTCGCGTCGGAATCCTCCGACGATGGACTCACGCGGCGGATCGAAGACGCCGCGCAGCAGCAGGAGAATGCGCGCCGTGCGCTGGAATCCGGCGACTATGACCGCGCCGTGCGCCTCACACTGGGAGCGCGCGAATCGGCGCGCGCGGCCCTCCGCGCCGCGGCCGGACCGGTGGACCCGGCCGCCGTCGAGGCGGCGCTCACACGGACCGACGAGGTCCTCGCCCGCCTGCGCGACGCCGTCGACCGCAGCCACGACGACGATGCGCGCGCGCTGCTCCAGCGGGCCACCGCCCGCCAGGACGAGGCGCGCCGTGCGCTGGCGGACGGAGAGCCCCGGCGGGCGCTCGCGCTTTCGAAAGTCGCCTTCAATCTCGCGAAGACCGCCCTCGACCGCGTCGGCAATGCGCGCGGTTAGCCCGGGTCTGGCCATTGCCGCCGTGCTCGCGACCGGCATGCTCGCGTGCGCGGGAGGGGCACCACCTCCCCACTCCGACGCCTCCACGGCCGCCGTCGACACGGCGGCCGTTTCGCTGCAACGAACCTGTGAGACCTCGCTGGCGCGGCTCGACACACGCATCGCCACGTCGGAGGCCGACGCCGGCACCAGCGCCGGTACCGTCGTCACCGAGGCACGCGCGCTGCGCGAGGAGGCCGTCGAACTGATGGCGACGGGCGACTACGACGTCGCACTCGATCTCATCCGCTCCGCGCTCGCCCTGTTCGAATCGGGGTCGGAGTGAGTCACTCGGGCGCCGCGCGACGAGCCCTCGCCGCCGCATGGGCGCTGTGCGCACTCGCGCCCGTGGTCGCGCGCGCCGGAAGCGGCCGCTGGCTGGGCTCCGCGGAGGTCGGCTTCGATTCCTACATGGAACGCTACTCGATCTCCGACGCCGACACCCTGAGCAGCATCAACGAAGCTCGCGCGCGTCTGCGCTTCGGCTACGCGGTCGGATCGCTGGGACGAAACTACGTCCTCATCCAGGGGTCGCAGCTCATCGGACAGTCCAGTTACGAGACCGCCGGCCGGGGCCTCGTCACGCATCGATTCGGCGTCACCGGGGCGATCACGGCTAACCTCGACGGCGAGATTGCGCGCCGCGGCTTCCGCCAGGGCGCCGTCTACGAATTCCCCAACGACTACACACGGGCGACGGCGCGCGCCGGCCTGCGCGCGCGAACCACGCCGTGGCTGACCTTGCGGCTCGACGACCGAATCGAGCGGATCGACTACGATCAGCGCACGGAGTTCGACTACGACTACACGCGCAATGCCGTGACCGGAGCGGTCGATCTATCGCGCGATCCGCTGCGGAGTCTGACGGTGGGGACGCGCTTGACCACGATGTCGATTCCCGACAGCTCCAAAATCGAGTATCACGCGTTGATCCCGTTCATCGAGGCGCGCACCTACGGGGCGCCGCACCGGCGCGCCTACGCGAGTGCGGCCGCCGAAAGGCGGCTCTACCCGGACAACGGAACCCGCAGTTCGTTCTGGTCGGTCTTGTTCTCGGGACTGATCGAGATGCCGATCCACCGGAGTTGGAGCATCGAGGCGGCGAGCGACTTTGAAGACTATGTGTACGATGTGTCCACGGAGGCGTACCCGAACCACTTCGAAATCAGGAATTACCTGACGGCGAACTGGATCGCCGGCGGATTACGGCTGGGGGCCGGACCCGCGTTCGGCGTGGCTGTCGAGCGCCGACTCGCCGCAGGACGAATATCGCGAGGTGGGCGCTCGATTCTCGATCGAGGAGGTGGGGCCGCACGGTCTGTTTGTCTCAGCTTCCTACGAACCCGGCGCGCGCGACTACACGGCGTACAACGGATCGGCCGGCGCGGTCGAAAACGCGGACGCGATCTTCTCCGACTACCGGTACCACCGCATCAGCGTGTTCGCCAACGTCCGCGTGACCGGGCCGTTCTGGTTCAACGTCTTTCTGGACTACCAGCCCGAGGATCACGACCGGGCCGGCGACGATGCCACGGCCACCATCGGTTCCGCGTCGCTGACCTATTCGTTCTGAACGACTACGCGGCGAGCAACTTCTTCACTTCGGCGGTGAAGAGCGGCACGAACTCGAACAGGTCGGCCACGACTCCGTAGTCGGCGCGCTGATAGATGGGTGCGTTCTCGTCCTTGTTCACCGCGACGATCACGCGGGACGTGCGCATCCCCACCAGATGCTGGATCGCCCCCGAAATTCCCACCGCAATGTAGAGCTTCGGATTGACCACCTTGCCGGTCTGCCCGACCTGCATCGCGTGCGGGACGTATCCGGCGTCGACGGCCGCGCGTGAGGCGCCGACCGAGGCGCCGAGCACGTCGGCGAGGTCCTGGAGGATCTTGAAATTCTCTCCGCTCTTGAGCGAGCGGCCGCCCGAGACGATGATCTCCGCCTCGGTAAGGTCTTTCTTACCACCCGACGTCTGCACGACTTCCTTCACGCGACCTCGGATCGACGCGGCATCGACGCCCGGATCGACCTCGGTGACATCGGCGGAGCCGCCCGTCGCGGCGGGCGCGAAGATGTTGGGACGAATCGACGCGAACTGCAGCGGCGCCGTCGCTTCCAGCTCCACGATGACCTTGCCCGAGTACACGGGTCGCTTGACGTGGAGCGCGCCGCCCGCGAGCGTGACCTCGGTGCAGTCGGTGAAGAGCGCCGCGTTGCAACGCGCCGCCGTGCGCACGGAGAGATCCTTGCCCATCGTCGTCGCGCCGAACAGAACCGTGTTGGCGCCGCTCGACTCGACGATCGCCTTGAGCGCGGAGGCGTACCCCTGCGACGAATACGCGCCGAGCGCCGCGTTTCGGGCCACGAATATCTTCGACACCGGAAGCGCGCGTGCGTCGGTGACCGCGGCGTCGATGCCGTCGCCGATCAGCGCCAGCGACACCGGGCCGCCGCCCGCCTTCGACAACTCGTTGGCCGCCGTCACGATTTCCCGGGTGATGGGCCGAAGCGCACCGCCCCGAACTTCTCCGAAAACAAGAATGCCGTTTGCCATTTCGCGTCGGGACCGAAGTCCCACTCCTTTCGCCGCGGCTAGATGACTTTCGCTTCTTCGCGCAAGAGGCGCGCGAGTTCCCGGGCCTGGGTGGCAGCGTCGCCCTGGATCATCTTGACCGGCGGACGCTCGGGCAGGTTGTGGAAGCGAATGCGCTTGCTGTGCGACCCCGCGGCGCCCACCTGCTCCGGTTTGAGCGGAAGGTCGGCGAGACCGATTTTCTTGATCTCTTTCTTCTTGGCTTTCATGATGCCGGGCAACGACGCGTACCGGGGCTCGTTCAGCCCCTTCTCGCACGTGACCATCGCGGGCAACGACATTTCGACGATCTCGTCGCCGCCCTCGACCCGCCGCCGCGCGGTGACGCTCTTGCGGTCGTCGGACAGTGTGAGCTCGGTGACGATCAGCGCCTGTGGCATGTCGAGGTATTCCGCGACCGCGCCACAGGTCTGCGCGTCGTCGTCGTCGATACCCTGCCTGCCCCCGAGAACCAGGTCCGCGCCCAGCGGCCGGATCACCTCGGCCAGGACACGCGCGCTGGCGAAGGCGTCGCCCCCTTCGAACGCGGGATCGCTGACGTGAATCGCGTCGTCCGCGCCCATGGCGAGTGCGGTCCGCAGCACGTCGACGGCGCGGTCGGGCCCCATCGAGATCGCAACCACGGTGGTGTCGTCCTTGAGACGCTCGCGGATGCGGATGGCCTCTTCGACGGCGTATTCATCGTAGGGGTTCATCACGTACTTGAGCCCCTGCGTATCGATGGCGCTCCCGTCCGCGTTGATCTTGATCTTCGATTCCGTGTCCGGGACGCTCTTCGTCAGTACCACGATCTTCAAGACTACCTCCCTCGGTCGCATTCGACCGGGTTCCCGCGGCCGGGCTTGTTATGAGTAGAGACCTTTCAGGACGTGCCGCGCGATGACGACACGCTGAATCTCGCTCGTTCCTTCGTAGATTTCCGTGATGCGGGCGTCGCGGAAGAAGCGTTCGACGGGAAAGTCCTCGAGATATCCCGCGCCCCCGTGGATCTGGACCGCGTCACGCGCCGCCTGGTTGGCGGTCTCCGACGCGAACAACTTGGCCATCGCCGCTTCCTTGCCGTGCGGCTTGCCTTCGTCCTTGAGACGGGCGGCGTTGTAGACCATCAGGCGGGCCGCTTCGATGCGCATCGCCATGTTGGCGATCATCCACTGCACCGCCTGGAATTTTCCGATGGGCTGGTCGAAGGCGATGCGCTCTTCGGCGTATTTCACCGATGCCTCCAGGCACGCCTGCGCGATGCCGACACCCTGCGTCGCAATTCCGACGCGCCCGCCGTCGAGGGTGTGCATCGCAATTTTGAACCCGGAGCCGAGTTCGCCCAGCAAGTTGGCGGCGGGTACGCGCATGTCCTCGAACACGAGTTGGACCGTGCTCGATGCGCGCAGCCCCATTTTGTCCTCTTTCTTGCCGACGCTGAATCCCTTCATGTTCCGCTCGACGATGAAGGCGGAGATGCCGCGCGTCTTGTGGGACGGATCCGTCCGCACCATCGCGATGACCACGTCGGCCTCGAGTCCGGTGGTGATGAAGTTCTTCGTGCCGTTGAGGACGAACTCGTCGCCGTCGCGGACCGCCGACGTCGTCAGCGACGCGGCGTCGCTCCCCGACCCCGGTTCGCTCAAGGCATAGGCCCCGAGCAGCGAGCCGGTGGCCAGCCCCGGGAGATAACGGCGTTTCAATTCTTCGCCGCCCCAGTGGACGATCGGCGCGCACACGAGCGAATTCTGGACCGACATGGTGACGCCGGTCGATGCGCACACCCGGTTGATCTCTTCGAGTGCCAGGACCAGCGCGAAATTCCCCGCCGCGGTGCCGCCATAGGCCTCCGGGACGATCATCCCGAGGAAGCCCATCTTCCCGAGCTCCTTGACGATCTCCGTCGGGAATCGCCCTTCGCGGTTGTGGCGGTCCGCTTCCGGTGCGATGACATTGTTGGCGAAATCCCGCGCCGTCTGCTGGATCAGGCGCTGCTCATCGGTCAGCGGGTACTGCACGTCGGTCCTCGTTGATAAGGTTGTGGGAACGTCGCCGGTGGTCCCGGCGACGACTACGCTCACCTAACGCCATGAAATGGAAGCGCTTGGAACGTTGCGGCTCGGGTTTGAACGTACCCCACGGGCGTGAGCGTGTCAACGCCGAATTGGGAACGAGAACGCCCGCGCGCCGCATGGGCACGCGGGCGTCCGCGGGCGTGGGGAAGACCTTGGAGCTTACTTGAGCAATACCATCTTTTTGGTCTCTGCGAACGTGCCCGCTGCCATCCGGTAGAAGTAGATGCCGGAACTCGCGGGCGCGCCCGCGTCGGTCCGTCCGTCCCACGTCGCCGTGTACCGGCCCGCCGGCTCTGCACCCTCCACCAGGGTCCGCACCCGCGCCCCTCGAACGTCGTAGATCACCACACTCACCGCCGTCTTCCCCGATCCGCCCGGCACCCAGTACTCGATCGTCGTCGTCGGATTGAACGGGTTGGGATAGTTCTGCCCCAGCTTCGCCATGCTTACCGGCACCACCACCGCCAGCGTCTCGTCCACCAGTCCGCTTTCCCCTTCCAGCCGGTACACGTACCGAGACCCCATCTCCACCTTCCCGTCGGTCACTCGCAAGAGCCCGTCGGTTCCCAGACTCACGCCGCTCGCCACTCGAACGAACGACCCCGGCGCTCCGTTGACCACTTCCGCGCGTGTCACCGTGAACACCCGACCCGCCTCCGGCGGCACTCCCCACACCAGCTCCACGCCCCGGCCGCCCGCCGTGTACCGGAACGTCGCCCCGCGCACCGGCGTCGACACTGTGTACCCGTAGCGTCCGTTGTTATGCAGGTTCCCGTGGAACCGCGGCCACGGTGCCTTGTTCGGATCCCACGTGCCCGCGAAGTCCCACACGTACACATTCTTGTCCCAGCCCGCCGCCACCAGGTCCACGTCCCCGTCTCCATCCACGTCGGTGATCGTCGGAACCCCCCGCATCGCATCGCCGGTGGTCAGGGGGAAGCCGTCCAGCGGAACGCCGTTTCGGTTCCACCCCCATATGGTCTTCTCTTCCGTACCGAGCACAACGTCGAGCAGTCCGTCGCCATCGATGTCGGCCACGACCGGCGAGGACTCCGTGTAGGTGAGCGTCGAGTACGTCACCGGAAAACCCGGGCGGTCGGCACCCGTGTACGTGAGCACATACAACTTCCCGTTCGACGCGGGAATGAACGTCTCCAGCTTGCCGTCGCCGTCGACATCGGCCAGCGCGGGCGACGGGCCGAAGAAGTTCCCGTTGACCAGCGTTCGCGTCCACAGATTGGCGCCGGTGTTGGTGATCGCGCGTACGTTGCCGTTGTGCACGTTTACGACTATATCGAGGCTGCCGTTCCCGTCGACATCCCCGACGGCCGGACTGCCGGCGATGTCGTCGGAGAGTGCCACGGGGAAACCGGGGACGTTGCTGCCGTCGCCGTTGAACGCGTAGAGCTGGTTGGCCTCGGTGCCGACGATGATCTCGTCCTTGCCGTCATTGTCGATGTCCGCGAGCGCGGGCGTCGAGTACTGGAACGTCGATCCCGAGAGACGCTTGAACACGCCCGGCGTCAACGGATTGGAGTCGCCGTCGATGAACTCGGCGCCGTTGTTCTTCCAGGCGTAGATCACACCCAGTTCGTCGATGGCGACGATCTCCAGCACGCCGTCGCCGTCGAGATCGCCCACGGTCGCGCCGGCGCGAATCGTGTTCTCGAGGGGCTGCGGCCACCCGGGCAGCGTGGCACCCGTGTAGTCGAACACGAACGCCTGCTTGGTGTCGCGCGAGAGCGCGACGATATCGAGCCTCGGCTGTCCGTCGATTCGCGCGAGCGCGACGTGCGAAACGAAGCTCTGTCCCTGCGTGTTGAGGATGCCCCACGTCACCGGCTGTCCGTCGCCGTCGACCATCTCGTCGCCGTTGGCGTGCCACGCGTAGATGTACTTGTCTCCGACGACGATCTCGGGAACGCCGTCGCCGTCGATGTCCCCGACGGCGGGGGACGACGTCGTCTCCAGGTCCATTGCGATCGGCCACCCGGTCAGCTGAGCGGGGTTCGTGCTCCCCGAATAAACCGGCGACGCCAGACTCTCGTTGCCGGAGACGTCGATCGCGGTCGCCTTGAAGTAGTACTTGGTGGTCGAATTCAGGCCTTCGTCGACGAACACCGTGTGAGCGACCGGGTCCACGTTAGCGACCGTGAACGGACCACCCGATGATAGCGACTGGTAGACGTTGTAGTACGCGACATCGGTGCTCGGACTCGCCGTCCATGTGAGCTTGAGCTGGTTGGGCCCGAGACTCGGGTCGATCAAGATCGAAGTCGGAGGCATCGGCGCGCGAAATTCCACCGTGTCGACGTAAGCGCGGCCGTAGAAATCCGTCACCGAGAACCGCAAGCGGTGTTCCGTCCCGACGCTGGATTCGGACATGGTGATGCCGGAGGTGTTTTCCCGCTCAGCGAGCGATGCGATGGTGCCATACGTGTCGGTCGTGTTAACAAAGCTGAATGCGCCGTCGAGATCCGACACCGAGACGTTTCCGCTGCGATATCCGCCCGTCCCGAAATTCTTGACCCGGTAGTAGAGCTTGAACTGCTCGCCTGCGTCGACCACTCCGTTGCCGTTGCCCGTCGCGGTGTCGTCGATGTGAAGCCTCACCAGCGCCAGCTTCGGCTCGTGCACCTCTTTCTTGAAGGTATCCCGCCAGGTCTCGATGCCGTTGTTCTTGATGATGAGCGTAAACGGCACCGCCTGCCCGTCCGTGATGTTGCTGTTGAACACGATACGCAGCTTGTCGGTGGCGGCCTTGGAACCTCCGGCCGTGATCGTACCGACGCTGGCCGTACTGTCGGTGATCGTCACGCCCGCATCGGTGCTTCGCAACGTCAGTGACACCGTGCCCGTTGACGCCGTCCCCGTATTCATCATCGTCGGGAACACGTCGATCGTTTCGCCCCCGTCGATGATGCCGTCGTTGTTACCGCTGGTCCCGCCGCTGGTGTTGTCGTCGACCGTCATGCTGGAGAACGCCACATAGGCGCCCGTCCCGCCGACGGTGATCGACCCGGTGTAACGCCGGTAGTTCTGCCCCGTCACGACCACCTTGATCGACCCTGCGCTTTCCGCGCGGAACGACATCGTGACCTGCCCGCTGGCATTGGTGGTACCGACCTTGTAGTCGTCCGCATCCTTTGAAAGACAGACGACCGCCGAATCGACCGGGCTGCCGTTGTCCATCACCGTCACCGCGATCGAGTTGGTCCCCTTGTTCACGCTTGCGGGAAAAGAAACCGTCAGCGGCTTCGCTGCGTCGGTCCACATCGGCATCTCGGGGTCGCCGAGCAGCGTGTACACCAGATGCGTCCAGCGGTCGACGCCGTCGCTCGCCAGAGCCAGCGGGGTGCGCGCTTCGCGCGATCGCGCGAACGCCTCGCCGAGATGGACGTTCTGGTTGAACACCAGCCGGTAGAATTCGCTCATGTAATAGAGCGCGACGCTCGCAAACGCGCCGTCGTTCGACCCGACGACCGACACCGCGCCACCGCCGGGGTTGCGCAGCATGTGTTCCGCCAGGCTCTCGTACGTGTAGGCGCACGCGGTGCAGTTGAGCATGTTGAAGTTGGACAGACGCGTGCTGTTGGTGAACGCGTCGGCGTCGGCGTCCTGGATACTCGCGTCCCCGACCGACATGTTGAAGCGGAAGCCGTGCCCCACGTGGACGACGTGATTGTAGCCCCCGTCGATCGAGTCGATCGAACACACGCGCGTCTCCGGAAACGACCCCGGATACAACGTGTAGGACTCGTACTTGCGAACGACGCTGAGCGACGGGCTGGTCATGTAGGACAGCCGGATGAACTCGGCGATATCGCCGCCGTTGGACGTGATCGGGTCGCCGGGATGGTAGTTCGCCGGCGACAGCACCTCCGCGAGCATCAAGATCTTCTTGCCGTAGCTCACGTCGACCGGTGTCTCGTAGGCGATCACCTTGCCGACCATTACCGCGGCCTCCGCCGCCGAACGGGTCGGGAGGCGGCCGACGTAGACCTCGGCGTAGAAATCGGGCGTATCGGAGAATTCGCCGAAGACGGCGTCGTGGTCGCTGTTCCAGTCGCCGTCGAGGCACCCGAAGTACATGTCCGCCGGGAGGTCCTTACCGCCGTCGTAGTAGGTGCTGTACCCGGTGCGGACCGGAATCTGGTCGGTATCGCCGCCGAGTAGCACGTACGTGACGCCCCACTTCGCGTAGGCATCCTTGACAAAGTTACGGATGGTTTCCGCGTCGTCGGAACCGTGCCGGTAGTTGGCGTTGATCCACTCGACGGTGCGAACCACCGTCGGAACTCCCTTTTCTGTCTTCCAATCGGCGAGCGTCTGGTAGGTCGCCGCCTGCGCATCCGGGGTGATGATCACGTAGTCGACCGGGCTTCCCTCCAACGAGGGAAACGTCGACGGCGCGAACCCGCCCGGCGGATCCGAGACAACCGTCTCGACCATCGAATACTGCGCCGTCATTTGCGGATTGATCACCATCGCGTGCAGGCGGTTCTCCACGATCTGGCGGAAACCATCCCGATGGCGTTCGCGAACGACCGGTTCGATGTCGGCCGGGCGCGTGTGCAACGTCACGCGGACGTCGTCGACGCCGTAGAGGACGCCATCGCGGATGTCGTACGGAAGGACGAGGACACTCGCCACCGCGTAACCGTGGAGCCATCCCGTGCCGAGGTAGCGCCCGCGCGTCTGTGACAGTCCTGCCGTCGAAAACAGACCGGAGCCTCCGGCGTGGCCGCCGTCGCTGGCCTGGTAGTCCGAGGGAACCACCGACGACACGCCGTTCCGAACGACATGCTCGGGGCCCGGCTCGAACGTCGTCGATTCGACGGTCTCGCCTTGCGGAAGCAGAATCTGAACGATCCGGTACGGTAGCGCTGGCGTTCCGGGCTCGCTGGAGAGCGCCCATCCGGCATCGGTCACCGCAATTCCGTCGCCGTCGCCCGACGGGGCGAACGACAGGTTGCGCGGGCTGTGGATGAGAAACGACGAATCCGCCGCGAGGGCGCGCCCCGCGCCGGCGGTCATGAGAACGGAGCATGCAAGGAGAAGGCTAGCGATACGTCGCGAGACCATGGGCAGCAACCCTCCGATGCGCGTGTCCGCGCGTCGCCGAATGGGGGCCGGCGGCGATCTTCTAGTTGGAACGTCCGGCCGCGTCAGCCCGGTCGCGTGCGTCGCGCACGGGTGCGGCCTCAAGTTTCTGTATCAGGAAGAAAAACGGTCGTTGGTAGCAGATCGCGTCGCGCATGCGCTCCCGCGGTTGTGGTCCATGTCATCAGAAGTGAAGATCATGATATCGCAAATGAATGCGTTCCGTCAATCCCATTCGCATCGGGACGCAATGAGCCGTGCCGTTCGGCGTCGCCCATCGCGCCGCACGAAAAAACGTTTACTTAAGGAGAACCATCTTGCGAACGTCCGCGAAACCCGGCGCCGTCATACGGTAGAAGTAGATGCCGGAACTCGCGGGCGCGCCCGCGTCGGTCCGTCCGTCCCACGTCGCCGTGTACCGGCCCGCCGGCTCTGCACCCTCCACCAGGGTCCGCACCCGCGCCCCTCGAACGTCGTAGATCACCACACTCACCGCCGTCTTCCCCGATCCGCCCGGCACCCAGTACTCGATCGTCGTCGTCGGATTGAACGGGTTGGGATAGTTCTGCCCCAGCTTCGCCATGCTTACCGGCACCACCACCGCCAGCGTCTCGTCCACCAGTCCGCTTTCCCCTTCCAGCCGGTACACGTACCGAGACCCCATCTCCACCTTCCCGTCGGTCACTCGCAAGAGCCCGTCGGTTCCCAGACTCACGCCGCTCGCCACTCGAACGAACGACCCCGGCGCTCCGTTGACCACTTCCGCGCGTGTCACCGTGAACACCCGGCCCGCCTCCGGCGGCACTCCCCACACCAGCTCCACGCCCCGGCCACCCGCCGTGTACCGGAATGTCGCCCCGCGCACCGGCGTCGGTACGGTGTATCCGTAGCGTCCGTTGTTATGCAGGTTCCCGTGGAACCGCGGCCACGGCGCCTTGTTCGGATCCCACGCGCCCGCGAAGTCCCACACGTACACATTCTTGTCCCAGCCCGCCGCCACCAGGTCCACGTCCCCGTCTCCATCCACGTCGGTGATCGTCGGAACCCCCCGCATCGCGTCGGCGGTCTTCAACGGGAACCCGGCGATGGGGGTCCCCGAAGCGTTCCATGCATGGATGTACTGCGTCTCGTCGCCGAGGACGATGTCCAGGATTCCATCGCCGTCGATGTCCCCGATGATCGGCGAGGATTCCGTGTACGTCGTCGCCGAGTACTGCTTGGGCCATCCGGCGAGCACGACGCCGTTACTCTGCATGCCGTAGATATTTCCGTTCGCGCGCGCCACGAAGATTTCCAGCTTGGCGTCGCCGGTGACATTCCCCACCGCAGGCGTGGTCTGGAAGAAGTTGTTCCAGGGATTGTTGCTGAAGAACTGCGAGAACAGCAGCGTTCCATCGTGATTGATCGCCTTGAACCCGCCGACGGTTTCGTTGACCAGGATCTCCATGTCGCCGTTGTTGTCGACGTCGGCAACCACCGGGCTGCCGGCGATCGAGGCTCCCAGCGCGTACGGAAATCCGGTCGCAATCGAACCATTCTGCTTGAACACGAAGAGCTGGCTCGCCTGCGAACCCACAATGAGTTCGTTGATATTGTCGCCGTCGATGTCGGCGATGGCCGGTGTCGTGTAGGCAAACGTGTTGCCCGCCATCGTGTAGAACACGCCATCGGTCAGGGGATTGGAATCGCCGTCGATGAATTCGCTGCCGTCGGCGTGCCACGCATAGATCTTGCCGAGCTCATCCACGCACGTGACCTCGGGGAGATTGTCCCCGTCCAGATCTCCGACCGCGATGCCGCCGCGGACCGAGTTGATGGTGGCCTTCGGCCAGCCCGGGAGCACCTGCCCCTGATAATTGAAAACGTAGACCAGCTTGAGATCGTGCGACGCCGCCACGATATCGAGGCCGGGGACATGGTCCATCTGTGCCAGCGCGGGATGCGACACGAAACTGTTCCCGACCGACGACAGGACGCCCCAGCTCTGCGGGTTGCCATCGCCGTCCAGGACCTCGATGCCGTTGGCGTGCCACGCATAAACCTTGTCCGCGCACGCCACGATCTCCGGCTCGCCGTCGCCGTCGATATCGCCCACCGCAACCGAGGACGCGGTTTCGGCGGCGAGGTCAATGGGCCAGCCGGCAAGCTGCTCGGGATTGGTGCTTCCCGACGACGTGGCCGACATCGCACTCTCGTTGCCCGACGCATCCACCGCGGTCGCACGGAAGTAATAGACCGTACTCGCGGACAACCCTTCGTTCACGAACAGCGTGTGAGCCACCGGATCGGTGTTCGCCAGTGTGAACGGGCCGCCCGACGAAAGCGAGCGATACACATTGTAATGGGCGACGTCCGGGCTCGAACTCTTCGTCCACGTCACCTCCAGCCGGGTCGGACCGAAACTGGGGTCGACCAGCAGCGCACTCGGAGGCAACGGCGGCCGGAGTTCCACGGTGTCGACGAATGCGCGCCCGTATAGATCCGTGATCGTGAGGCCGAGCCGGTGTTCCGTCGCGACACTCGCTTCCGACATGGACAGACCGGCCGTGTTCTCGGACTGCACGAGGGACGGGATCGCGGGCAGAGTGTCCGTGCTGTTCACGATCGTGAACGCGCCATCCACATCGGTGACGGCGACCGTTCCTCCCGGATACGCGCCGGTGCCGAAGTTCTTCACCTGGTAGAAGAGCTTGAATGATTCGCCGGCCTCCACGATGCCGTTGCCGTTGCCGGTCCCGGTGTCGTCGATCCGGAGTTTCACCAGCGACAGCTTCGGCTGGTAGACCTGCCGCTTGAACGTATCCCGCCAGGTCTCGATACCATTGTTCTTGATGATGACGGTAAACGGTACCGCGTGCGCGTCGGCGAGCGTCGCGCCGAACGACGCGCGTACCGGATCGGTAGCCGCGAGTGTCTGGCCGCTCGACATCACGGGAACCGAGGCTGTGCTATCGATAATGGTCACGCCGGGGTCGGTGCTGCGCAGGACGAGTGTCACCGCGCCGGTCGATACGGTGCCGGTATTGGTCAACGACAGCGTCATATCGACGGTCTCGCCGCCGTCGATCACGCCATTGCCGTTGCCGTTCGTCCCACCCGCGTTGTCGTCGTCCACAGTCGTGCTCGCGACCCGCACGTAGGCGCCACCCGTGGTGACGGTGATGGTGCTGGCGTTGTACCGATAGTTGGTGCCGGTCACCACCACGTCGATCGTCCCCGCCGTCTTGGGCCGGAAAGCGAGCGTCACCTGACCCGACGCGTTGGTCGTCCCCACCGCGTAGTCTTCGTCACCCTTCGACAGGCACACTTTCGCCCCCTGGACGGGATTGCCGCCGCTGTTGACGGTGATCGCAATCGAATTCGCGCCCACCGAGACGCTGGGTGCGTGAGTCACCGACAGCACCGCGGGGCGTCCCGTCCACATGGGCAACTCGGGGTCGGCGAGCAGGGTATAGATGTAGTGGGTCCACAGGTCGACGTTGTCGCCCAGACTCGCGAGCGGCGTTCGCGGCAGACGCGAGCGCGCAAACGCTTCGCCGATGTGAACGACTCCCTGGTTGAACACCAGGTCATAGTACGTATTCATATAGGCCGACGACGTGTTCGGAAACGCGCTGTCGTTGGCGCCAATGACGGTGACCGCGCCGCCGTTCGGGTTGCGCATGTAGTGTTCGGCCAGACAGTAGTAAGTGTACGCCGCGCCGGTACAGTTCAAGAAATACAAGCATGAAAGCCGGTTGCCATTCGTAAGCGCGTCCGCGTCCGAGTTCACGATACTCGCGTCGCCCACGGACATGTTGAACCGGAACCCGTGGCCGAGGTGGATGACATGATTGAATCCGGTGTTGAGCGAGTCGATAGCCGGAACGCGCTTCTCGTCAACGGAGCCAGGGAAGAACTCTTCGGTCTCGTACATGCGCACCACGTCGAGCCCGGGCGCCGACATGTCGTTGTTGTAGATCAGTTCCGTCAGATCGGCGCCGTTGAGCGTGATGGTCTGGGGCGGCTGCCAGCCGATCGGGAACAACACCTCGGAAAGCATGAGAATGCGGTGGCCGAAGGACACGTCGACCGGCGTCTCGTACGAGATGATCTTGTTGGTCATCATGTTCACTTCGGCGACGGACGACGTCGGCAGGCGCCCGACGTAGACCTCCGCGTAGAGATCCGGACTGTCCTGCGGCGTGGCCTCGCCGAACAGCGCGTCGTGGTCCCCGTTCCAATCGCCGTCCAGACAACCGTAGTACATGTCGACCGGAAGCAGCTTTCCGCCCTCGTAGAAGGCGCTGTAGGCCAGACGAACGGGAACCTGATCGGTGTCGCCACCGAGCAGCAGATAGGTGATTCCCCACTTCGCGTATGCATCGATCACGAAATTCCGGATCGTTTCCTGCGTGTCGGACCCGTGGCGGTAATTGGCGAGGATCCATTCGATTGTACGCACGACCGTCGGCACGCCCTTGCGCGTCTTGTAGTCGGCGAGCGTCTGATAGGCGGCCGCCAGCGAATCGGGCGTCACGATGACATAGTCAACCGGACTGCCCTCGAGCGACGGGAAGGTGGTCGGCTGGAATCCGCCCGGCGACGGCGGTGAAACCACCGACGGAAACACATAACCGTCTGCATCGCCCGGATTGATCACGACCGACGCGAGTTCGGAACGCGCGCGTGCGCGCACGTCGTCACGACGGCGCTCCATCATGGCCGGCGCCGCACGCGACGATGGAGCGGTCTCGATTTCGAGCGTCATGGTCTCGGTCGCCACGAGATCGCCGTCCCGCAGTTGCAGCGGGAAGATCGCGAAGCTCGCGATGGAATATCCATGCAGCGTCCCGACACCCAGGAATCGTACGCGTTCTTCGGGAAAGGACGTCCCGGCGGTCGCGAGTCCGGTACTCGCAGCCACCACGCCGTCTTCGGTCGCCACCGGCGCCGCCCCCGGCAATCGGACACCGCGGCGCACGATCTGGTCGCCGGCGATGTCCACGCGGAACGTCGACACGTCTTGCCCCTGGGGCAACAGAACGCCCACGATGCGATACGGAATTTCGGGCTGACCGGCCTCGGCGAGTCGGGAAAAACCGGACTGCGCAACGTCGACCACCGGACCGTTGGCGGTCGTGCGTACGGTGACGTCAGACGCAGGAAGGGTCAGGCGGAACGAGAGCGGTGTCGCGAAGGTCGGCGTGGCAACCAGGAGGGCGGTCCCGAGAACGATCGCCCCGGGCGCCCAGCGCTTGAATCGAGACATGGACGGTCACCTCCGCGGTCGGGTCGCGGCGTTGGCTTACTTGAGAAGAACCATTTTCCGGGTGTCGGAAAAACCAGGGGTCTGCAACCGGTAGAAGTATACTCCAGAACTGACCGCCGTGCCGGCCTCGTTACGACCGTCCCACGTCGCCGTGTACCGGCCCGCCGGCTCTGTACCCTCCACCAGGGTCCGCACCCGCGCCCCTCGAACGTCGTAGATCACCACACTCACCGCCGTCTTCCCCGATCCGCCCGGCACCCAGTACTCGATCGTCGTCGTCGGATTGAACGGGTTGGGATAGTTCTGCCCCAGCTTCGCCATGCTTACCGGCACCACCACCGCCAGCGTCTCGTCCACCAGTCCGCTTTCCCCTTCCAGCCGGTACACGTACCGAGACCCCATCTCCACCTTCCCGTCGGTCACTCGCAAGAGCCCGTCGGTTCCCAGGCTCACGCCGCTCGCCACCCGAACGAACGACCCCGGCGCTCCGTTGACCACTTCCGCGCGTGTCACCGTGAACACTCGACCCGCCTCCGGCGGTACCCCCCACACCAGCTCCACGCCCCGGCCACCCGCCGTGTACCGGAACGTCGCCCCGCGCACCGGTGTCGGCAGCGGTGTCGTGATGTTGCCGTCGTTGTAGAGATTGGCGTGGAACTTCGCCCACGGCGCCTTCAACGGATTGAACATCTTCGGGAAGTCCCACACGTAGACGTTCTTGTCCCACCCCGCCGCCACCACGTCGGCGTCGCCGTCTTTGTCCACGTCCGCGATCAGCGGGGTCGCGCGGACCGCGTCGGTCAACGCGAGCGGGAACCCGGCCATGAGGTGGCCGGTCGCATCCCACGCCTTGAGGTACTTGGTTTCATCGCCGAGAAGCACATCGAGCGACCCGTCGTTGTCGAGGTCGGCGACGACCGGCGACGATTCGGTGTAGAGCTGCGTCGCATAGACGACGGGCCATCCGGGGAGGTCCGAACCGTTCCATTGAACGGCGTACAGGTTTCGGTTCGAGCTCGGCATGATGGTCTCGAGCTTTCCATCGCCGTTGAAATCCGCCAGCGCCGGCGACGGAATGAAGGAATACTGGTTGGCGATATACCGAACCCAGAGAATCGATCCGGTGCTCCGAACGCCGTAAATGTTTCCGCCTGCCAATGGCACGACGAGGTCCAGGTTGCCGTCGCCGTCGAGATCGCCCACTGCGATACTGCTCGCGATGCCGGCGGCGAACTTCTGCGGCCAACCCGGGAAGGACGATCCATCCCGTTCAAGGGCGAAAACGGAATCGCCCTGCGTCCCCACGATCATCTCATTGAAACCGTCGCCGTCGAGATCGGCGACCGCGGGGGTACCGTACTGGTACGTACACCCGCCGAAGGTCCGGAACACACCGTTCGTTGCCGGGTTGTGATCGCCGTCGCGGTACTCGGTCCCGTCGTTGTGCCAGACGTAGAACACGCCTTTTTCGTCAATGGCAATCACCTCACGCTGGCCGTCACCGTCGATGTCTCCCGCGACCATCCCCGCGCGGATCGGATTGAGAACCGTCTGCGGCCAGCCCGGCAACGGGTTGCCAAGATAATTCATGACGAAGATTTCCTTTGTATCACGCGACGCGGCAATGATCTCCATTCCGGGAACCGCATCCATGTCCGCAAGAGCGATGGGCGAGACGAATGAACTGCCCAGCGTGCTGAACAACCCCCAGGTCTGGGCGTTGTTGTCCGCGTCGCGAACTTCGACGCCGTTGGCGTGCCACGCGTAAATCTTCGCGTCCCCCTGCACGATCTCGAACTTGTTATCGCCGTCGATGTCGCCGACGACCGGCGAACTGACGGTCTCCGCGCTCATGGCGATCGGCCACCCTTCGAGCTGGCGGGGGTTCGTGCTCCCGGAGAACTCCGGCGAGTACGCACTCTCGTTGCCCGACGCATCGACGGTGGTCACGCGCATGTAGTAGCGCGTCGTCGACTGGAGACCGCGATCGAGGAACAGCGTGTGGGCGACGGGATCCGGGGTCGCAACCACATACGGTCCACCCGGGGTTGTCGACTGGTAGACACGGTAGTACTTCGCGTCCGTCGAAGCACTCGCGTCCCAGACGAGTTGCAGGCGATCCGGCCCGAGGCTCGGGTCGAACGTCATCGTGGTCGGCGGCACCGGCGGACGCAACTCGAACACCTTGACCCACGACCGGCCGTTGACGTCGGTGACCGTCAACTGCAGGTGGTGCTCCGTCGCGACGCTGGATTCACGGATCGGAAATCCCGCGACATTCTCGGCGCCCGTCGCGGCAGGGAGTTCGGGATAGGTATCCACGCTGTCCATGAATACGAAAGCGTTGTCGAGATCGGCGAGTGTTGCCGTCAAACCGAACGCCGCGCCCGTTCCGAAATTCTTGACCGTGTAGAAGAGACGGAAATCCTCACCCGCGTCGACGACCCCGTCGCCGTTCCCCGTCGCCGAATCGTCGATTCGGATCACGGCAAAATCGAGCACCGGCGCGTGAACGATCCGGGTGAACGAATCGCTCCACGTGGGAATGCCGTTCTCGCGCAGCGACAGCGTAAACTTCAGCGGAAATTCGTCGGGCAGCGACCCGTCGAGGTGAATGCGGAATGGATCGGCCGCCTGTACGGTCTGTCCGGCCGCAACCGAGCCGACCGTTGCGACGCTATCTTCGATCACGACGCCCGAGTAAGATGTCCTGAGCGACAGCGTTACGTTCTGCGCGGTTGTCATACCGGTATTCTTGATCGAGGGCGTCAACTCGATCACTTCACCCACGTCGATCACTCCGTCGCCGTTTCCGCTGGTCGTCGCGGTAGAGTCGTCCATCACGGCGGTACCCGCGAGCGTCAGATATGCGGAAGACGACGCGGTCGCCGGAATCGTTCCGATATGCAGCGTGCGGTTGGGCGCGCCCGCAACGACCGTCACCGCGCCGGCCGACTTCGCGGTGACGGACATAGTGACCGATCCGGCGGCGTCGGTGTATCCCACCTCATAATCATCGTCGCCTTTCGAGAGGCACACGCGCGCGTTCTCGACCGGACCGTTCCCATCCGCGACGGTGACGGTAACAGGCGTCGTCCCCAGGCCGACGCTCGACGGATAGGTCACGATCAGGTCCTGCACGGGTGCGGTCCACAACGGCATTTCGGGATCGGCCAGCATCGAGTAGATGTAGTGCGTCCACAGGTCCCCGTTATCGCCCTGTTGCGCGATCGGCGTCCGCGGCAGCCGCGAGCGCGCGAACGCCTCGCCGATACTGGTCACACCCTGGTTGAACACGAGGTCGTAATACTCATTCATATAGGGTTGCGACAGCAGCGGGTACGCGCTCTCGTTCGCTCCGATCACCGAAACCGCGCCGCCATTGGGGTTGACCAGGTAGTGCTCGCCGATGCAGAAGTACGTGTACGCGAGGCCCGTGCAGTTAAGCATGTAGATATTCGACAGACGATCCCCGTTGGTGAGCGCGTCGGCGTCGGCATTCTCGATGTCCCCGGTTCCGGTCGACATGTTGAATCGGAAGCCGTGCCCGACGTGAACGATGTGGTCATAGCCGGCGTTGATCGAGTCGATGGCGGCCACGCCCGACTCGGGAATCGAACCCGGATATGGCGTCGTGTTCTCGTACAGGCGGTTCACCGTCAGCGACGGATCGGTGAGCGCGAGTGCGCGCACGAATTCGGTGATGCCGGCTCCATCCTGCGTAATCGACATTCCCGGCGACCAGTCGATCGGGAACAGCACTTCCGCCAGCATCAACACTTTGCCCGTGTACGACCGATCGACGGGCGTTTCGTAATGAATCACTTTGTTCACCAGCACATTCGTGGTGGCGACGCTGGTCGCGGGAAGACGTCCGGTGTAGACCTCCGGGTAGAGGTCGGTCTGGTCGATGGTTCCCGGCTCGCCGAAGAGCTGGTCGTGATCGGCGTTCCAGTCTCCGTCGAGGCACCCGTAATACATGTCGACTGGAATGATCTTGCTTCCAAAGTAGTTCGTCGCGCCGAGGCGCACCGGAATCTGATCGGTATCGCCGCCGAGGAGCACGAAGCGAATTCCCCAGTCCTCGTACGCGTCGATGATAAAGTTGCGAATCGTCTCGGCCAGGTCGACGCCGTTCCTGAAATTGGCCTCGATCCATTCGGTGGTCCGGACCACGGTCGGCACGCCCTTCTGGGTCTTCCAGTCGGCCAGAACCTGGAAGGCGGCCGCGAGCGAATCGTTGGTGATGATCACGTAGTCGACGGGGCTTCCTTCCAGCGACGGGAACGACGTGGGACGGAAGCCGCCTTTCGGGGCGGGAACGTGCGTGTCACCCATCGAGTACGACGCCATGTCCGCGGGGTTGACGACGAGGCGTTCGAGTTCGCGTCGCACGTCGTCGTGGAATCCGTCCCGATAGCGCTGTCGCGTAGCCACGCGAAAAGACGGATCGGCCGGCCCCGTGCGCACGTGGAGGGTCAGGGTTTCGCTCGCGACAACCCCGTTTCCCTGGAAGCGAATCGGGTACATCGCGAAGCTCGCGATGGTATAGCCCTGCAGGTGACCAACGCCGAGGAAGACCGCGCGCTCCGACGGGTACTCGTCGGCGTTCCACGCGGCCATCGCGGGCCCATTCCCGCGCGTTCCATCCGTCGAAATGGCATCCGGGACCAGGACCGGCCGGGCGTTGTCGGCCACCGTCACCGGAGCACTCGCGGAACAATCGAAATCGGCGACGGTGCTGCCCTGAGGAAGGAGGAGGTTGACGACCCGGAACGGAAGCAGCGGAAGCCCCGGATCGGTCGTCGTGGTGAACCCGGCGGCACGCACACCGACTGCCGTCCCCGACGTCCCGTTTTCGACGGTGATCGACGAGGGATCGAGTCGCAGGGTGTAACCGAGATCAGCCGCCGCCGCGGGGGCGGTCGCGGTCGCCATGAGAAAAATCAATATTGGAACAGGCAGACAACTGACTACGCGTTGCGCATGAAAGTCCACGGCCCCTCCGCCTCGTTGCTGAATCGTTGCCGCACGCGCCGAAGTATACGGGCGTGCGGCGATGAGACCGGACCGACTGATGAGTGAACGCGAAATCGGTACGGGTCGAGCTACGTTGTCCTTGCCAATGCTGCGAAAAAGGGGAACGGACCACCGCAAACGGGGGCAGGCGGGTTCCGATCCGACGCCGGCTGAACACCGGCGAAACGCCACCAAGTGAGGATCGATTATACCAGTTATGCCGGTCCTGCGTCAACGGAAGCGGCGACGCAACGCAGCGCGGGCATCGTCGTCACACGATGCCCACGCCGCTGATCAGCCGATCGGGATGGAGGTTACGCGGTCGCGTGCTCGGGCGACGCGGCCACCGACGCGTGGAATTCTCCGGCGTCGAGCGTGACACGGATGGTGTCACCGTCGGTCGCTTTCCCCGAGAGGATGAGCCGGGCGATTCCGCCCTCGATCGCGTGCTGAATCAGCCGCTTGAGCGGGCGCGCGCCGTAGACCGGGTCGTACCCGCGACGGGCCAACTCGCGGGTCGCGTCGGCCGCCACGTCCAGATGCAGCCCGCGCTCGGCGAGCTTGTGCGAGAGCTTCTCCACCTGCAGGCGCGCGATCTCGATCATGTCCGCTTCGGTCAGCGGATGGAACACGATTACGTCGTCCAGACGGTTGAGGAACTCGGGCTTGAACGCGGCACGCATCGCGCGCATCACAGCCTCGTTCATCTGTTCCGCGCTGGCGAACGTCTCCTGCGAGGTGCCCAGGTTCGACGTCATGATCACCATCGCGTTGGAGAAATCGACGGTACGACCCTGACCGTCGGTCAATCGACCGTCGTCCAGGATCTGCAGCAGGATGTTGAACACATCCGGGTGCGCCTTTTCGATTTCGTCGAGCAGAATCACCGAGTATGGCTGCCGCCGGACGGACTCCGTCAGGTATCCACCCTCTTCGTATCCCACGTACCCCGGCGGCGCGCCGATGAGGCGAGCCACCGAATGCTTCTCCATGTACTCGGACATGTCGATGCGGATGATCCGCGACTCGTCGTCGAAGAGCGTTTCCGCGAGCGCCTTCGCGAGCTCGGTTTTCCCGACGCCCGTCGGGCCCACGAAGACGAACGAGCCGACCGGTTTGTTGGGGTTTCCCAGCCCGGCGCGCACGCGACGGATTGCCTCCGACACGGCGGTGATCGCATCGCGCTGCCCGATCACGCGCTCGCCCAGTCTTTCCTCGAGATGGAGCAGCTTCTCCCGTTCGGACTCCATCATCCGGCTAACCGGAATCCCTGTCCAGCGAGCGACGATCTCTGCGATTTCGTCCGCAGTCACGACTTCGCGCAACAGGCCCCCGTCGTGCTGCAGTGCGTCGAGCTCCGCGTTCGTAGCGGCGAGATCCTGCTCCAGCCTGGGCAGCGTGGAGTAGCGGATCTCACCCACCTTCTCGAGGCGATTCTCACGAATCGCGAGGCTTTCCTCACGCCGCGCTTCTTCGATCGCCTCTTTGATCGAGCGGATTCGATCGATGACCGACTTCTCGGCATCCCAGCCCGCCCTGCGCGCGGCGTATTCCTCTTCGACGTCCGCCAGCTTCTTCTCGATATCGTGGCGGCGTTTCACCGAGTCGCGATCAGTCTCCTTTTCCAGAACCTGCTTCTCGATCGTCAACTGGGTGATGCGTTCCTTGAGGGCCATCAATTCCGCGGGCAGGCTATCGAGCTCGAGCTTGAGCTTCGACGCTGCTTCGTCCATGAGATCGATCGCCTTGTCCGGGAGGAACCGCGACGTAATGTACCGGTCGGATAGCCGGGCCGCCGCGACCAGCGCACCGTCGGAAATCTTGACGCCGTGATGGACTTCGTACCGCTCTTTCAGTCCGCGCAGGATTGCAATAGTGTCCTCGACGCTCGGTTCGCGCACCGTGACCACCTGGAAACGGCGCTCCAGCGCCGCATCTTTTTCGATGTATTTGCGATACTCGCCGATGGTGGTCGCACCGATGCACCGAAGTTCCCCGCGCGCAAGGGCCGGCTTGATCATGTTCGACGCATCGAGAGACCCCTCCGCCGCACCTGCTCCGACCAGCGTGTGGAGTTCATCGATGAACAGAATGACTTCGCCGTCGCTTTTCTGGATTGCCTTGAGAAGCGCCTTGAAACGCTCTTCGAATTCGCCGCGAAACTTCGTACCCGCGACCAACGAGCCCATATCCAGCGCGAGAAGGCGCTTGTTTCGCAGCGCGTCCGGGACGTCGCCGTCCGCGATGCGCTGCGCCAGCCCTTCGGCGATGGCCGTCTTGCCCACGCCGGGATCGCCGATGAGTACCGGGTTGTTCTTGGTCCGTCGCGACAGCACCTGGCTCACGCGACGAATCTCTTCGTCGCGGCCGATGACCGGGTCGAGACGACCGTCGCGCGCGCGCGCCGTCAGATCCAACGTGAATTTGTCGAGCGCCTGGAGCTTCGCCTCGGGGTTCGCGTCGACCACGGATTCGCCCCCGCGCAGATCCTTGAGTACGCCGAGCACGCGGTCCCGTGTCACCGAGATCGAATGCAGGTACTCGCCCACCGGAGATTTGCGATGCTTGAGCATCGCGAGCAGCAAATGCTCCGTGGATACAAACTCGTCCTTCAGTCCCTTCGCTTCCGAGACCGCTCCCTGCAGCGTCGAACGGAAGTCGGTGGACATCGTGGGCTCGGCGCCCTCCTGCGTCGGCAGGCTCGACAACTGACGCGTGACGATTTCCCGCACGCGTGCGGGATCGATTTCCATGCGGCGAAACAGCGCCGGCACCAAACCGTCCGGCTGTTCGATCAGCGCGCCCAGCAGGTCCCAGGCCACGACCTCGGGATGCCCCGCAAGCGTGGCGGATTCGCCTGCCTCGGCGACGGCCTCCTTCGCCCGATCCGTAAACTTGTCCAATATCATGATGAATTCCTCTCTGGCCTTCCCGGCCGATCACCTTATTCGATCATGCTAACGCAGAATCGGTGCCAGCCCTCACTAGAGGGCTAACAGAATATATAACAATATATTACAAAACTTTACGAAAGATGACCGAGTCCCGCTGACACCGGGCCAACGCCAGAATGTCAGGTTTATCGGCGATAGCGGCAGCTAGTTCTTGAGAAAGCGACGGTTGTCCCAGCCGCGAGGAAGGGTGTAAAGACAGCGGATCACATTCTGTTCGTCGCTGGAAAACCAGGTGGCGTACGGCGCCACGCCACCCACCATCAGGTGCGACGGGTCCGAGCTATGATTCAGCCCGAGCGCATGACCCAGTTCGTGCCGGGCCGTAATCTCGAGCACGTTCTCCGTAGTCGGATCATAGACCGTTCGAAACTCGATCAGCCCCTTGTTCGGATACCAGTCGCTGGTCCATTCCCCCACCCCGTAGTTGTCCTGGGCGAGTCCGTTGATGTACGTCGTTTCGACGCCGGTGGCCGGCGCCACGGAGACCAGATTGAAGACCTGCTGGCCGAGGATCGCGTCGAATTCTCCCGCCACGCGGGCGATGGTCGCTCCGTAGTCCAGACCGTTTTTGACGAAGGGCCGCACGTAGAGGTTGATAGGCAACTGCCACCGGCGTTCCTGCGCGCCGAACGGATTCCCGGCGATGTCAGTCATCGAACGGAAGAACTGCAGGAAGTCGCTGTAGTATGCCGTGGCGAGCGTGTAATTCGGGATGATGTACAGGTTCACGACGTCGAGATGATGAACCTGGTACGGCATCGACATATCGAAATAGCTCCCAATGGCCGGGGTGGACTCGTCGCGCGCGGAAATCGTGTCGTCGATCGGCGGCAACTCGCTCATGCTCCATGCCCCGTTCGCATCCGTCGTCGTCGACAGCGTCGCCAGATGGACGGCCGCGTCGGGGACTCCCATGCCGGTCAGGGCATCGAACACCGTGCCCGAGATCATCATGCCTCGCGTCATCACACTCGGTGTGTCTCCGAGAGGCGACATGTTCCCGAAGTCGTCGACCGCGCGGACGGTGATATAGGTGAGCCGCGCCGGCTGCAGACCGCCCACCTCCATCACCATGGTCTCGCCGGGTGGCAGTGGGTCGGGCACACCGGTGCGGGAGCTCGCACGGGCCCAGTCGTCTTCGGTGAGAATGGGAACGGGCGCGGTTCTGACCAGGTACTCCGACGGCCGTCCAATCATCCCGTCGCGCCCGACCGCGGTCCACTCGAGGTGTACCTCGCCCGGCTGCACGCCGGTTTCGACGCGCGTGATGACGCACTGTGCCGGCGCGATCGTGTCGGGCGCAACCGTCACTTTGAGATTCCAGTCGCGCGCAACCGTGTGATCCCCGTCGGATACGCGAACGCGCACCAGCTTTGTGCCGAGCGAGGAGGCCCGATAACGAAATTGCCGCGTGGTCGCGACCACGGAATCATTCACCGTGAAGAGAAAATTGAGGGGGACGGACTCCGGGTCGCTCGCGGTAACGGCAAAGTCCATGGAGTTGCCAACGACGAGTGTGGGATTCGGTTCGAGCGGCTGGACCGCCTCGATGACCGGAGGAAGATTGATGGCCGCCAGACGGTCCAGCGTCCAATCGATGTGTGAGTTGAATTCTCCGTCGGTGACGGTGGCGCGGACCGTCGTCACTCCGGTATCCAGGACGACATAGGCCCACGCCATACCCGACGCTTCCGGGTTACCGCCCAGCGAGAATGATGCGGACAAAGGGTCCCGGTCGGGATCCTTTGCGCTCACCGAAAAGCGGAGCGTGTCTCCGACGAACGCATTGAGCGAACGCTGGTGAGGTGAATAGGACTCGACTACGGGAGGCCGCCCGAGTGTGGTCGGATTTCGTTGTCCGCAGGATGCCAGGGCTCCGGCTCCCAGCAGTGCGAAGAGCCAGGGATTGCGAAGAACATTCATAGAAAAACCGCGGGCGGGGCAGGCCCCACGGTGCTTCGTCTAATATAGGGGGCGCGCCGGTGCACAGACAAGGCGGGTCTGAACGGCCCCGGCGGCTGCGTACGGACGTATGGCTAACGAAATGCGACGAATGCAACCAGCAGCCCGAAGAGAAACCCGCCGAAGACCTCGCCCCACGTGTGGCCGACGAGTTCCTTGAGCCGGTTGGGATCGACGTGGTGCGTGTGCCGGAGTTCCTCCGCCAGTTCGTTCAGCACGCGAGCCTGATTTCCGACCTCCTGGCGGAGGCCGGCTGCTTCGAACACGAAATACAAACTGAACAGAAGCGTGATCGCGAACAGGGCGGAATCGATACCGGTCGCCCGGCCGACCCCGACGGTGAGCGCGGTGACCAGTGCCGTGTGAGACGACGGCATCCCGCCGTTGTCAAAAAAACGCAAGATATTCAGCCGGCCGGTTCGTACCAGCTCGATGATCACCTTGAGGAGTTGCGCGGCCAGCCCTGCGATCAACGCGGCGATGGCGACGGGATGGATCATCGATGAATCATGACTCCAGAGAGGGGGATGTCCGCGGGTTCGTTGACGTGCAACCGCCGCCTTTTATATGCTGAAACCGTGAACGAAATCAAGGTCAAAACCGCCGCCATGACACGGATCGGCCGTGACAACAGGGACTTTCGCGCACTGGTATCCGATGCGGTGCGCGGCGTCCTTCACGACGATCGGGCCGCGGATCTCGGCGCCGTATTCGTATCGTCCTTCGCCGCCCGGGAGCTGTGCGGGATTGACGACGTGAACGCCGCCGCGAGCGAGGGTATTCGCGCCGTCGCGCCGTCGCTCGCCGCACCGGTATTCGGTCCGTATCGAACCGGTGGAGAGGCGCTCCTTCGCGCGATCGAGCACTGCGAAGGAACCGGTCGCGACGTCCTCGTCGTCGGCTGCGAAAAGATGACGCACCTCGACGCCGCCGCCGCCGCGGGGCTGCTGGCCGCGCGCGTCTCCGACGACGTCGAACAACGTCACGGCGCGACACTCCCGGCACTCGCCGCAATCGCGACCACCGCCTATGCGCGGGCGGCTCGCGTCCCGCTGCACGCGTTCGACGACGTTTCGGTCAAGAACCACGATCACGCCTCGCGGAATCCACTCGCCCACTTTCAGCAGAGGATTACCGCGGAAACCGTTCGTTCGAGTCCGCTCGTGGCCGACCCGCTGCGCCGCTACCACTGCGCGCCGATGTCGGATGGCGCCGCCGCGTGCGTGCTCTCGCGTCACTCGGGCGACGTGCGTGTCACCGGGTGGGGCCGCGGTGTCGACGCGCCCCGATTCCACGAGCGAGCGCGCCTCGGCGCATTTTCCGCCGCGACCGCCGCCGCCGGCGCGGCCTTCGCGATGTCCGGGCGGACGCCGGGCGACGTCGACGTCGTGGAAATTCACGACGCGTTCTCGTCGTTCGAACTCATGAATCTGGAGGCGATGCGCTTCTTCGACACCGGCGAATCGTGGCGCGCACTCGCGCGCGGAGACCTTACGATCGGTGGACGCCTCGCGGTCAACCCGTCGGGCGGCATGAAGGCACGCGGGCATCCGATCGGTGCGTGCGGGCTCACGTCGCTCGCCGAGATCCACCGGCAACTCACCGGCACGGCCGGTGAGCGCCAGCAACCGAATGCGAACGTCGCCGTGATCCAGAGTGCCGGCGGCGTCTCACCCGAGACGTTCGTCTTCGTCCTGGAGACGCGCGCATGAGCGCGCCCGGCGCCCCGCGGCTCGCCGGTTGGGCGTGCCGCCGCGGTCACGCGTTTCTTCACGTGCATCCGGCGTGTCCCGATTGCGGCGATCGACTGCTCGCGACACCACTCGCGCCGCAGGCACGCCTGCTCGCCGTCACGCGGGTTCGTGTCGGGCCCGTCGACGGCCCCTTCGACCTCGCGGTGGCGGTCACGCGGGCGGGCGCACGAACGCTCTGCCGGGTCGAAACGGGGGTGCGTCGGAGCGGACACGACGCGGTGGTACTGACGCGCCGCGGCAACGAGTTCGTCGCTCGCCGCAGACCGCCCAGGCGCCCGCGATAATCAAGGCTCGCAGTCGGGGACGATCCCCCAGCGCGGGAGATTGGCAAAGAAACTGATCGCGTTGGGTACGACGTTGCAGAAGCGATCGTCGAGCGCGGTGATTTCCTGCGGGACGGCGATGAACGTGTAGGGCTGGTCGTCGTAGATCAACTGCTGCACCCGGTTCCACAGCGGCCGCGCGCGCTCGCGATCGGGGATGGACACCGCCTGGTCGATGAGCGAGTCGACGCGCACGTTGCGGTAAGAACCGAAGTTGAATCCTTTGGGACGCACCGACCGGCTGTGGAACATTCCGGTCAGATCGACCTTTGTGTTGACCTTCCACTCCACGAACGCGGCGTCGAATTCGGTCGCCAGGATCCGATCCGTGTATGCGCCGAACTCCAGAACGCGCAGGTCGCAGTCCACGCCGATGGCGCGCAGGTCGGATCGCACCAGGGTCGCGACGTCGACGCGGTTCTGCGCGTCGTTGACGAGCAGCTCGATGTGGAGCGGCTTTCCGCCGCGGTCGAGAATGCCGTCCCCGTCGTGATCATCGAAGCCGGCCGCCGCCAGCGCGGCGCGCGCCATGGCGCGATCGAACGGCAGGGCCTCGACGGACGGATCGAATGCCCACTGCAGCGGCACGATCGGACTGGTGCACTCGCGCGCGTATCCGCCCCACACCGTCTGGATGATTTCGTCGCGATCGATGGCCATCGTGAGCGCGCGACGCACCGCGCGCTCGTCGAACGGATGTCGGAGTTCGTTCCACACGACGAAATCCATGCGTCGCGACGGGACCGTGTCGATCACGATGTCGGGCCGGCTGTCGCGGATGACCTGAAGATCCCCCGGCTGCACCGACTCGAGCAGATCGATCTCGCCGGCGCGAAGCTGACTCACCAGGGTCACCGCGTCGGGCACGAACTTGAAGATCACGCGCGTGACGCGCGGCTTCTCACCGAAGTACGTGGGATTGGCGTCGAGTTCGATCGTCTGGCCCGACGTCCATGCCGCGAGGCGGTACGGGCCGTTCCCCACCGGCGAACGACCGAAGGGCGCGTCCTTGAGCTGCGCGCGCGGAACCGACTCCAGGAGATGCCGCGGCAGGATGACACCGTCGTTCGCGTCCATCAACTGATAGAGATAGTGCTCGCGAAAATGGAACACCACCGTTCGCGGATCCCGAACCTCCACGTCCCGGATCTTCGACTTGATGCTGGCACTCGGCCACGCGACCGTCGTGTCGACCTGGACTTCCCAGGTGAAGCGAACGTCGTCCGCCGTCACAGGGGTTCCGTCCGACCAGCGCGCGTCGGATCGCAGCACGAACGTGACGTCGAGGCCGTCCGGACTCGTCGTCCATGACTCCGCGAGCTGGGGCCGGAAGGTCAGGAAGTCGTCCTGCTCTTCCATGAGCTTCTGGAAGACGAGCCCCGCAATCTGATGGCTCTCCGACGCGGTGATGGCGATCGGGTTGAGCGTTCTCGGTTCGGCTCGGGTCCCGACGACGAGCGTGTGCACGTCGACCGCGGCGTCCCGGCCCGCCGGCGCCCGGCCCGCGGCCAGCAGGCTGAATACGATCACAGCGACGAGCGCGACGAAGCGTCGCCTAGCGGTCGGCACGGTACGCGCCCCCCGATTGCTGAAGCATGCGAATCTTGAGATAAAGGACCGCACGATACATCGCCGTCGTCGCCGCGAGGAGATAGCCCCGGACTCCGGCACGCCAACACCCCTTGATCACATAGTAGTTGAAGAATACGCCGGCGGGAAGAACGAGTGGATCGAGTGCGCCAATCCGGCGGCGCGAGACGCGATCCGGCGCCTCGAGCGTGGTGTATCGGTTCATGCGGCGCATGGTCTCCGAAAGCGTGCGGTGGGTGTAATGAAGAAGCGGATGCCCGAGCGTCCCCACGGAGCCGTCGACGACGTACCCCTCGTGAACAGCGGCTTCGGTGACGCGGACGGCGTCGCGACGAAAAAGCCGGAGCTGCGTGTCGTCCGACCACGGCCCGACGTCGATCCATCCCCCCAGGAACTGATTGCGGCGCCGGACCCGGAATCCAGCGGGCGCGTCGTCTCCCGAGATCGCGTCCCGGATTACGCCAGCGAGTTCCGGCGTGACTTCCTCGTCGGTGTCGCACACAAACACCCAGGCCGCGGATGTCTGATCCAGCGCAAACCGCCGCTGCGCGGCGAATCCCGGCCACGGGTTGCTCACGACGCGCGCTCCGGCCGCGCGCGCGAGCGCCACGGTGTCGTCAGACGACCCGCCGTCGACGACGACGACTTCATCCGCGAAGGCAAGGCTGCCGAGGCAGCGCCGGATATCCGCGGCGGCATCCAGCGCGATCACGACCGCGGCCACGCGCCCGGCGTCGGTCACCGCGATCTCCGCGGCACTCAGGCCGCCTCGTCGAGCGCGGCGGGCGACACGACGTCGGCCTCGGCCACTCGCGGCAACAGGCGTGCGTTGTAGTTCTGAATCGACTCGACGTGCACGACGCCGGCAACGACCGATTGCAAACCCAGCACGAGGGCGTGGAACCCCGCCATCGTCGTGATGCACGGCACCTTCATTTTATTCGCCGCCAGGCGGATGAACTTGTCGTCCTCGACGGACTTCTTGCTCCACGCCATGTTGACGACCAGTTGCACGGTCCCGTCTTCGATCATGTCGATGATCCCGTAGTCGCCCTCGTTGATCTTGTTCACCACGCGCACCGGCAGGCCGTGCGAGCGCAGCACGTTCGCCATTCCCGGCGTGGCGACGATCTTGTAGCCCATCTCGCGCAGCGCCTTCACCGGGAAGATGACCTTGCGCTTGTACCGGTTCGCCACCGAGATGAAGACGTGCGCACCCTTCGGGAGGCTGTAGCCCGCGGCCAGTTGCGCCTTGATGAAGGCCTCGTCGAAGGTCTCGCCGATCCCCATCACTTCGCCGGTCGACCGCATCTCCGGACCGAGCACCGAATCGACGCCGGGGAACTTGTCGAACGGAAACACCGGCGCCTTCACCGACATGTAATCGGGAATGATCGGCTCCGCGAATCGCTTCATATCGAGCGCCTCGCCCATGATCGCGCGGGTTGCGATCTTCACCCACTGCACGCCCGTCGCCTTGCTGACGTACGGCACGGTCCGCGACGCACGCGGATTGATCTCGAAGCAGTAGATGCGGTTGTCCTTGATCGCGTACTGCGCGTTCATCATTCCCACGAGTCCAAGACTCTTCGCGATCCGGATCGTATGGCGCGTGATCTCCTCGACGATCTCCTGCTCGAGCGCCAGAGGCGGCAACACGCAACTCGAATCGCCGGAGTGGATGCCGGCTTCTTCCATGTGCTCCATGATCCCGGCAATGGCGACGTTGACGCCGTCGCTCACGCAGTCGACGTCGACCTCCACGGCGCCTTCGATGAATTTGTCGATCATCAGCGCACGCGATCCGCTCGACTTCAGGGCCGAATCAACCGCACCCAGGATCTCGTCCTCGCTGCGCACGAGTTCCATCGAGCGGCCGCCGAGGACATACGGCGGACGCAACAGGACCGGGTAGCCCAGAGTGTTCGCCTGACGGATCGTGTCCTCGCGCGTCGACGCGAACGCGCACGGCGGGTGCATGATGCCGAGCGAGCTCATCAGGTCCTGGCACCGTTCCCGGTCTTCGGCGCGGTCGACGGCCTCGACGCCGGTCCCGAGCACGTTGACGCCCGAGCTCGCGAGGCGGTGCAGCAGTTTGAGCGGCGTCTGGCCGCCGAACTGAAAGATCACGCCGAGCGGTCGCTCCTTGCGGACGATCGCCATCACGTGTTCGTACGACACCGGCTCGAAGTACAGCCGGTCCGAGATGTCGAAGTCGGTGCTGACCGTTTCCGGATTGCAGTTGACCATAATCGACTCGTAGCCCATGTCGTGGAGTGCCATGGCCGCGTGCACGCAGCAGTAGTCGAATTCGATTCCCTGACCGATCCGATTGGGGCCGCTCCCCAGGATGATGACCTTCCCGCGCGTGCCACCGCGCGCGCGCCGGGTGTCGGTCTCGACGTCGCACTCGTCGTCGTACACGACGTAGTAGTATGGTGTGCGCGCCTCGAATTCGCCGGCGCACGTGTCCACCATCTTCACCACCGGGAACAGATCCACGGCTTCACGTTCGCGGATGACGTCTTCTTCCTCGACGTTCCAGAGCGTGGCGAGCTGGCGGTCGCTGAACCCGAAGCGCTTGGCGTCGCGCAGGAAGTCACGGGCGGGCGGGAACGGCGTCTCCCGCACGCGCTCCTCGAATTCCACCAGCGTCCTCAGGTTCTCGAGAAACCACGGATCGATCCGCGAGAGTTCGTGGACGCGTTCGGTCGTCATGCCCGCGCGATAGGCCGCCTTGACGGCGAAGAGGCGCATCGAGTTTCGGGATCGCCACCAGCCGTTCGATGTCGGCGGCGTCGAGGTCTACCGAATCGAATCCCGACCAGTCGTTCTCGAGCGAGCGCAGCGCCTTCTGGAGCGCTTCGTTGAAGGTGCGGCCAAGCGCCATCACCTCGCCGATCGACTGCATCTGCGAACCGAGCGCGTCCTCGACCCCGTGGAACTTCTCGAAGTTCCAGCGCGGAATCTTAACGACGACGTAGTCGAGCGACGGTTCGAAGGCGGCGGGAATCGACCCTACGATGTCGTTGGGAAGTTCGGCCAGCGTGTAGCCCAGCGCCAGGCGCGCGGCGACCTTGGCGATCGGATAGCCCGTCGCTTTGCTGGCGAGCGCGGACGATCGCGACACGCGCGGATTCATCTCGATCACGACCATGCGGCCGGTGGCGGGGTCGATAGCGAACTGGACGTTCGCACCTCCCCAGATGCCGACCCGGTCCATGATGGTGAAGGCCGCGTCGCGCATCGCCTGATACTCGCGGTCGCGGAGCGTCTGTACCGGCGCGACGGTGATGCTGTCGCCCGTGTGCACCCCCATCGGATCGAAGTTCTCGATCGCGCACACCACCACGTGATTCCCCGCGCGATCGCGCATCACCTCGAGCTCGAATTCCTTCCACCCTTCGATCGATTCCTCGATCAGCACTTCGTGGACGGGGGACTTGCGCAGGCCGTGCTTGACGATGCGCACAAACTCGTCGCGCGTGCGCGCCATACCGCTCCCGCTTCCCCCGAGCGTGAACGACGGGCGGATGATCGCCGGAAGACCGAGCAGTTCGAGGGCACGCATCGCTTCTTCCATCGAATGCACGACGACGCTGCGGGGCGTATCGAAGCCCGATTCCTCGCACAGCGCCTTGAATCCGCTGCGGTCCTCGGCGCGTCGGATGGCGTCGAGATCGACGCCGATCAGGCGGACGCCGAATTCCTCGAGTACGCCCGAGTCCGAGAGTTCGATCGCCAGGTTGAGCGCGGTCTGACCACCCAGCGTCGGAAGCAGGACGTCGGGGCGTTCCTTTTCGACGATCGCGCGGCAGGCGTCGAACGTCAGCGGTTCGATGTAGGTGGCGTCCGCCATTTCGGGGTCCGTCATGATCGTCGCCGGGTTGCTGTTGATCAGGACGACGCGCAAGCCTTCTTCCTTGAGTGCCCGAATCGCCTGCGTCCCCGAGTAGTCGAATTCGCAGCCCTGGCCGATCACGATCGGCCCGCTGCCGATCACCATGACCGAGCGGATATCGTCAAGCCGCGGCATGGTCGCCTCCTTTGCGCGCGGGGACTTCCGGCGCGCGATGTCCCGGTTGCGAGCGCCAGGACTCGACGCGTTCGTAGAAACGGTCGAAGATGAAGCCGCAATCGTGCGGACCGGGTGCGGCTTCCGGGTGGAACTGCACACACTCGATGCGTCGGTGTTCGTCGACGAACCCCTCGAGGGTTCCGTCGGCCGCGTTGGTGTAGGTCACCGTCACGCCCGCGCGGTTTGCGATATCGTCGCTGACCGCGTAGTTGTGATTCTGACTCGTGATGAACACCCGGTCCGTGCGGTGGTCGATCACCGGCTGGTTGGCGCCGTGGTGTCCGAACTTGAGCTTGTAGGTCTCCGCGCCCAGCGCGAGCGCGATGAGCTGATGCCCCAGGCAGATCCCGAGCATCGGAATCCGGCCGATGAGTCGGTTCACCTGCTCGACGACCTCGGGAATGTCGGCCGGATCGCCGGGACCGTTGGATACGACCGCGAAGTCGAATCCGCCCTCGATGATCTTCTCGGCGCGGAAGCCCGCGTCGAATACTTCGGTCGCGAGGCCGAGCCGGCGCACGTTGTCGATGATGCTCTTCTTGACGCCGAGGTCGATCACGGCCGCACGCCCGCGCGTACCGTCGCGAACGCCGTTGAGCGTGCCGGACACAGACGCCACCAGCCGTTCTTCGCGGTCCAGCCGGTGAGCGCGAGCCAGGGCGAGGAGTTCGACGTCGCTCGCCGACGCGGGACCGATCGCCGCGATGATCGCGCCCTTGTCGCGAATGTGGCGCGTCACGGCGCGCGTGTCGATGCCCGTGAGCCCGGGAAGATTCTGGTCGATCATGAACCCTTCGAGGCTCGACCGGCCCGGCCCGGGCGAGAAGAACTCCTGCAGGTCGCGGACGACGAGCGCGCGCGCGGCGCACGTCGCTTTCTCGTTGTCGTCGAGCGTGACGCCGTAGTTGCCGATCTGCGGGTACGTCATCACGACGATCTGTCCCGCGTACGACGGATCGGTGATGACTTCCTGGTATCCGGTCATCGAGGTGTTGAAGACCACCTCGCCCCAGATCGGTCCGGTCCAACCGGGGACGGACGCGGCGCCGGTCAGGTGTCCGTCGTAACGCGTCCCGTCGGCGAGAATCATCTTCCCCGGAGTTCGTCGGGTCATCGAATCACCTCCGGCGACTGGCACATGGAAATGTCATTCGGGATTGGTGGGGTCATAAAAAAACGCCCTCCCGTCGTTCGCGCGGGAAGGCGGCGTATTCGTCTCGAGTCTCCCCCGCGCGGGCGCGAGGGTGCAGCGGCGTTCATGATGGGCGATCCTTTCGGGGCCTCACAGGGCCCGGTTAAAAGGACGGTCGATTCGGTTCGGGGAATAGTACGCGGTCCGGCGAGTCCGGTCAAGCGCCGAGTCGCGGGAACTCCGATTTGCCCGCCCGGCGCTTCAGACGATCAGGCGCAGCCGGCGTTCTTCGTGGCGCTCGCCGCGCTCGCCGCGCTCGGCGCCGCGCAGGAGGTCGAAGATCTCGGCGCCAAGCACGTCGATCTCGGTGAACTTGAAGCGCTCCTCGCCGAAGCGGCGGATGGTTTCGGTTTGCCGGGCCAGCATCCACGCGTCCTGGTGGAAGATGCGCATCGCCAGGCGACGGAGAACCGGCTTCACCATCCACCCGGGAAGCGGCAGGCGGTAGGAAAATACCACGGAGAGCGCGGTTCGATAGTCCGCCACCGGTGTCAGCGCGGCCGAGATGCACAACCCCGAGTCTCCGAGGCGATATTCGACTTCCGCGATCGACGGCAGGATGAAGCGGTCGACGTGAACGACGTCGCCGCCGCGCGGAGCGAGCAGCCGCGCCACGATTCCCGGCGGGCGCGATTCGCCCACATACTCGGCTTCGACACGCTCCGCCGACCGGCGCACGATGACCTCGATCTCCCGCCGCGCGCGGTCCGCGTTGCGAAACAGGCCGCCGTGGAGGAACGCCGTGTGCGGAACATCGAGCGCATTCTCCGCAACCGCGTGAAGCGACGCGTCGACCTCGAGCGTTTCGCGCGCCGTGGTCCAGCCCGGCTCGGCGGCGTACGGGAAGACGTACGGATCACGCCGCGTCTCGGCGTCGGAGAGACCGTACACCCAGACGAACCCCTGCGATTCCCGCGTCGGGAACGCCGGCACGGCGCGTTCGCGGGAGCGGACGTCCCCGACGAGTCCGGGCACCGCGCGACACGCCCCGTCGCGGTCGAACTCCCATCCATGGTAGACGCACTGGAGCGCGGCGTCACGCACCCGCCCCAGCGAGAGCGGAACGTTTCGATGCGGGCACCGGTCGAGAAGCGCTGACGGCCGGCCGGAGCCGTCGCGGAACAGAACCAGCGGAGTACCGAACAGCGTGACCGGGCGCGGACGCGCGCGCAAGCGCTCCGAACGGCACATCGGATACCAGTCGTCGCGCACGTGCGCGATGAACCGGTGGCCGCCGGACGTCGTGTCACGGGTGTCGTGTTCCATGCGATCGATTATAGCATCCATGGTCGCGGGGTCGGCTGCCCGGCCGGTGTGCTACCATGGCATCATGGCCTGGATCCAGAAGTTCATCGAACTCGAGCCGCGGCGCCGTGGTTTTCACCTGATCACCGGCGAAATCGAGCGCGCGCTCCCGGAACTCAAAGAGATTCGCGTCGGCGTCGCGCATCTGTTCGTCCAGCACACGTCGGCATCGCTGTGCATCAACGAGAACGCGGACCCGAGCGTACGCTCGGATCTCGAGAGCCACTTCAACGAGTCCGTTCCGGAGAACGCGCCCTACTACGAGCACACCGTCGAGGGTTCGGACGACATGCCGGCCCACATCAAGGCGGCGCTGATCGGAACGAGCGTGAGCATTCCGATCGCCGACGGGCGGTTGTGTCTGGGCACCTGGCAGGGCGTGTATCTCTGCGAACACCGCAACCGCGCGGGCTCACGACGACTCGTCGCCACGATCGCCGGCGACGCGCGCGACTGATCAGGTCGTCGAAAGCGGATCGGCTGCCGCGAGGCCTCTCGTGGCGGGAACGATGAGCGCCGCGCCCACCACGGCCACGCACGAGCACGCGACCCAGACCCACCGCGGATCGTGCGCGAACAACGTGGTCCCCACGATCGGTCCCAGCACGGCCCCGAGCCCCCACGAAATTCCGTATGCGCCGTGATAGCGCCCGCGCATGTCGGACGGCGCGACGTTGGCAACGTGCGCCGCCGCCACCGGGAAGTAGATCATCTCTCCGATCGTCCAGATGATCACCGTGACGATGAGCAACGGGATGGTGTGCACGAACCCCGTCAATCCGAACCCGAGGCCGATGAATCCGAATCCGGTCATCATGACGCGCCGCGACGGCAGCCGCCGCGTCACCGAAACCAGCGGCAGTTCGACCAGACAGATGAAGGCGCCGTTGAGCGAAATCAACAGGCCGAACGTCCGGCTCGAGAAGCCGTAGGCTTCGATCTGGAGCGGATAGGTCGAGACGTGCTGCATGAACACCATCGCCGCCATCAGCGATGCGGTGACGAACACCAGAAAGCGGCCGTCGTGGAGGATGGTTTGCAGCGCGTTGCGCCGCGGCCCTGCCGTGTGATGTTCCGTCGTTCGATTGGGTAGCGCGGCCGCCGCGATTCCGGCGTACACGAGCGACGTGAACGCATCGCCGACGAACAGCAGCGTGAACGACCGGGTGGCGAGCAGTCCCCCGACGGCCGGTCCGAACGCGAAACCGAGGTTGATCGCCAGGCGATAAAGCGCGTACGCGGTGACGCGTTGCATCGGCGTCGTCACGTCCGCGATCAGCGCGGACGCCGCCGGGCGGTAGAGTTCCGAGCAAAAGCCGGCGAGTGCGGTGAGCGCCATCAGGACCGGGTACGCCTCTGCCCGCGACAACGACAGCATCACGGCGGCGGAAAGCGTCATCGACAGGACGATGCTGTTGCGCCGTCCGATGCGGTCGGCGAGCCATCCGCCCGCGAGCGACGCCCCGATCGCACCCGCCCCGTAGGCGCCCATCGCCAGACCCGCCTGCGGCGCGGTGAACCCGCGCCCCGTCAGGTAGAGCGCGAGAAAGACGAGGACGAAACTGCCGAAGCGATTGACGAACGTCCCTGCGAAAAGGATCCACACCGGGCGCGGCATCGAGCTAATGTCGGTTCGCATGGACACGTCACACACTCCGGGTGGTCGACAGGGAGCGAGAGTGTACTCGCGCGCGCGATGCGCCAGCAAGTATACTTCACGTGCGATGGCGGATTCATCGAACACGATACGCGGACGCGGCAGCCCGTCGCGACCGACGGGGCGATTCGAACGCTTCGAATACGATACCGACGCCGACTTCGTCCAGCGCGCCGACGGCGACGAGCCGGACCCGCCCCGGGTACCCACCGAACTGTTCCGGGACACGTCGCGGTCAATCGTCGCGCGCAACGACAGCCCGGACGTTGGCTTCGACGCGAGCATCAATCCGTATCGGGGCTGCGAGCACGGGTGCGCGTACTGCTTCGCGCGGCCGACGCACGAGTATCTCGGACTTTCCGCCGGACTCGACTTCGAAACGAAAATCTTCGTAAAGGCCGACGCGCCCGCGCTCCTGCGCGCCGAGTTGTCGTCTCCACGCTGGACGCCGACGCCGCTCGGCATGAGCGGCGTCACCGATCCCTACCAGCCGATCGAGCGCCGGCTGCGATTGACGCGCGGATGCCTGGAAGTCCTCGCCGAATTCAGAAACCCGGTGATCGTCATCACCAAGAATCACCTGGTGACGCGCGACGCCGACCTGCTGGCGTTGCTCGCGGCGGATCACGCCGCGTGCGTCTACGTGTCGGTCACGACGCTGGATGTTTCGCTCGCGCGTACGATGGAGCCGCGCACGTCGTCGCCCGAGCGCCGGCTGGATGCGATCGCGGCGCTTGCCGCCGCCGGAATCCCCGCGGGCGTCCTCGTCGCACCGGTCATCCCCGGGCTCACCGACCACGAGACTCCGAAGATTCTGGAGCGGTGCGCGCGGGCGGGCGCCACGCGCGCCGGCTACGTGATGCTCCGGCTGCCGCACGGCGTCAAATCGATCTTCGACGAGTGGCTCGGCACGCATTACCCCGAGCGTCGCGACAAGGTGGTGTCGCGCGTGCGCGCCGTCCGTGACGGCAAACTATACGAGTCGGGATACGGCGACCGGCTTCGCGGTCGCGGGGTGTTCGCGGATCAAGTCGCGGAGATGTTCGCCGTCGCCTGCCGCCGGTATGGACTCAACCGGGACCGCACGCCGCTCTCGACGGCCGCGTTCCAAAAGGCGAAGCCGCCGCAGGGCGACCTGTTCGCGTAGCCGCTGGAAGCGCTAAACGGGCTCGGCGAACTCGACCACCGGGTCGACATCGGTGTCGTAATCCACGCCCGGCAGCCCGAATCCGAAGAGCTTCAGGAACTCCGTCTGGTACCCGTCGAAGTCGGTGAGGTCACGAAGATTTTCCGTGGTCAGTTGCGGCCAGACGCGATCGATCTCGGCCTGGACGTCGTCGCGCATTTCCCAGTCGTCCATGCGCACGCGGTGCCGGTCGTCGACCGGCACGTCGCCGCCCGCGTACAGGCGTTCCATCATGCGCTGCGTCTGCTCGACACATCCTTCGTGCGTGCCGTTGGCCTTCATGATCTTGAACAAGAGCGAGATGTACAGCGGAACCACGGGAATCGCCGAACTCGCCTGCGTGACCACCGCCTTCATCACCGACACCCACGCCCCACCGCCGATTTCCTTCAACCGTCCGTCGATGGCGCGGCCGGCGCGCTCGAGGTCCGCCTTGGCGCGGCCGATGGTTCCGTCACGATAGATGGGCCACGTGAGCTTCGGCCCGATGTAGGTGTAGGCAACGCTGCGGCAGCCCCGGGCGAGGAGCCCCGCGTCGGCGAGTGCGGCCATCCACCGCTCCCAGTCGTCGCCGCCCATCACGTCGATCGTCTCCTGGACCTCCGTGTCGATTGCCGGCTCGATGGTGACGTCGGTCACGACGGCGCGGTCGGTGTCGACGGTCTTGCCGTGATACGTCGCACCGATCGGCTTGAGGACGGACTTGCGCGTCTCTCCGGTCGTCGGCAACGTGCGCTTGGGCGACGCCAGGCTGTAGACCACCAGATCGAGCGGACCCATCTCGCGGACGAGATCGACGGCGCGCGCGCGCGCCTCGTCTGAAAATGCGTCGACGTTGAGGCTGCGCGCGTGGAGTCCGGCCTCGCGCGCCTCGCGCTCGAACGCGACGGAGTTGTACCAGCCGGCGGTCGCCGGGCGATTGTCCGCGGGCGGGCGTTCCAGGAACAGGCCCACCGTGGACGCCCCCGAACCGAATGCCGCGCTGATCCGCGTTCCGAGGCCGTATCCGGTCGACGCGCCGATCACGAGAACACGTTTCGGGCCGCCCGCGAGGGGTGGGCGCGCGCGCACGTGGGCGATCTGGGCGCGCACGTTCGCCGCGCACCCCGTCGGATGGGTCGTGACACAGACGAACCCGCGGACTTTCGGCTTGATGATCACGCTCGCCTCCTCGTGCTCTCCCGGTTAATCGTTTGCACCGCCGTCGCGCCGCCGGCCGACCTCCGCGATGATCGCGTCGGCCAGCCCGCGCGTCGTCCCGCCGCCGCCGAGGTCCGGCGTCAACAGATCGCGATGTTCGCGCGCGATCGTCCGCACCGACCGGCGAATCCGGACATACGATTCGGTGTCACCCAGATGATGGCACATCATGGCGGCCGAGAGAATCATCGCGATCGGATTTGCGATTCCCTTGCCCGCGATATCGGGTGCGGACCCGTGGATCGCCTCGAAGACCGCGCAATCGGGGCCGTAGTTCGCACCCGGAGCCAGACCCAGCCCGCCGATCAGTCCCGCCGCGAGATCGCTCACGATGTCGCCGTAAAGATTCTCCAGTAGCAGCACGTCGAACTGCGTCGGATTCGTGACGAGCTTCATCGCCAGCGCGTCGACGAGCACGTCGTCGAAGAGGATGCGGCCGCGGAACGGTTCCGATTCCTGGCGCGCGCACTCGAGAAAGAGGCCGTCGGCCAGCTTCATGATGTTGGCCTTGTGCACCGCGGTCACGCGGTGCCGGCCCCAGCGAACCGCATAGTCGAAGGCGAACTTCGCGATGCGACGACTCGCGATTTCGGTGATGACCTTGATCGACGTCACCACGCCGGGAGCGACCTCGTTCTCCAGCCCCGCGTAGAGCGACTCGGTGTTCTCGCGGACGATCACGAGGTCGGTCGTGCCGTACGGCGTCTCGAGGCCCGGCACGGTCTTGACGGGACGAACGTTCGCGAACAGCAGCAGCTCCTTGCGCAGGCGAACGTTGGCGGAGACGTGACCGCGCGCGATTGGCGTGGTCGTGGGCCCTTTGAGCGCGACGCCGCAGCGCCGGATCTCGGTGAGCACGTCGGCGGGCAGGGCGTCGCCGTACTTCTCGAAGGCGACGGCGCCGATCTCCATCGGGATCCACTCGACCTCGGGGCCCGAGGCCTCGACGACGCGGCGTGCGGCATCGACGACTTCGGGACCGATTCCGTCCCCCGGCAACAGAACGACCCGGTGCTTACTCATCCACAATCCTTTCGGCGAAACAATGCAACGGCGCGGAAAAACCGTAACGAACCGGCGGGCGCCGGCAAGCGCATCCTAGCACATCGTTTCGATTCTGTCGAAGCGCGGAACGCGTCCGGCTACTAGTAGGAAGGAGGAAACGTGGCCGTCGTTCCAAGGTAGTGCAGCCATTCCTCGATGCCTTCTGCGTCGGCGAGCGCCTTGACGCGCCGGAATCCGTTTCCGTACACGTCGTCGGCGTCGCGGGTCAGACTGAGCCGGAAGAACGAACTCTCGCGGCCGGGATAGCGCCCGAGCACCAGGTACGCGACGTAGTTGCAGCTGCCTTCGGACCACGAACGCTCGTTCTTGAAGCGACCCTGGTTGAACTGCCACACGTGGCCGAGTTCGTGCGCGATGGTGCTGATGATCTCCATTCTGGGCATGCCATAGAGGAGATACATGTCCATCTTGCGGTTCCGCGTGTACCCGAAAATGCGAAAGTCTTCGCGATAGTCGGTGAAGCCGCGCAAACCGTCCGAGTGGTGGCCGGAGAGCTTCTGCATCTGGTCGCGACCGACAAGGTGGATCTTGACGCCGTTGTAGTCGACATCCATGCCGAAAGTCTCCATCTTGGCCGCGACGTCGTGGACGAGTTCGAGAATCGAATCGACGTCGGTCACCGTCTTGTTGCGACAGATATTGCAGACATAGCGCCCGTCGTCATATCGAACGCCGCCACCCGTCAACTGGTCGGAGATGAACCGCCCGCATGAGTCGCAGACCGGGGAAATGCCCTCGTGGGCCTTGCAGTACGAATTACCCCAGTAGTCCTGGAGGTACTCGCCCCGGATGATCTCCCCGCAGAGCGCGCAACGGATGGCCACGTGTTTCTCGAAGCAGTCGTTGTGGTAAACCTTCCCGTCGTACTCGCTGTAGGCGCCGTGGATTTCCTTGTCGCAATACGCGCAGCGGAAATGTTCGGCGTGGAAAAACTGGCCCTTCGTCCGGAAAACCGGACCTTCGATGGGTTTGCCGCACGCGGCGCAGATCGGGAGGTCATGAACCCCCGCGAACCCGGCGACGGGAACGAGCGCAAGCACGAGGAACAATGCGACGAGAAGGCGCATGCGTCAAACCTAACGCCGCCGTCGCGGCGAGGGCAAGGAACGACGCTACACGACGCGGTCGTTTCCGCCGTCGACGGGAATCTGGGCGCCCGTCGTCCGGGCAAACAGGCGTCCCGCGAGCGCGACCGCCAGGGCGGCGACGTCTGCGGACGCGACTTCCACGCCGAGCAGATTGCGTCGTTTGTATGTGTCGACGTCCATGCCGTTGGCGCGCGCGCGGGCCTCGAGGACCGCGGGCGACCACAGCGCCGTGTCGAACACGTCGTTCGGGTGCAACACGTTGACTCGAATTCCGGCCGGCGCGAGTTCCAGAGCCGCCACGCGGGCGAGCTGGGTCAGGCCGGCCTTCGCGACCGAATACGCGGCGGCGCCCTTTCCGGGCGCCGGGACGTTCTTGGAACCCACGATCACGACAGCAGGATCGATGCCCGATTCGAGGAACGGAATGCACTTCTGAAGGACGATGCGGTGCGCGTCGAGGTTGACGGCGAGGCTCCGCTGCCAGGTCTCGTCGGTCACGTCGACGATTGACGCCGTGTCGGGGAAGATGCCCGCGTTGCTCACCACGGCGTCGATGCCGCCGAAGCGACGCACGGTTCCCTCGATGGCGAACTGGACGGCCGACGCGTCGGTGACATCACACACAAACGCGGTGACCCGCGGGTCGTCGAACACGGCCGTCACGGCGCTGCTCCGATCCAGCGCTGCCACGCACGCGCCCGCGGCGACGAACGCCTGCACACATGCGCGTCCGATTCCGCTGGCCGCGCCGGTCACGACGACGGACTTTCCCGCGAATTCGGCGGGCGCCGGCGCGCGCGCCAGCTTGGCCTGTTCGAGCTCCCAGTACTCGACGTCGAAGACGTCGTCTTCCGGCAGTGCCTGCCAGCCACCGAGCATCTCGGCGCGCTCGATCGCGGGAATGGTATGGGAGACGATGTCGGAGACCACGGTTGCGTCGGAAAGCGTCCGGCCCAGCGCGACCGTTCCCCGCCCCGGCCACACGACCCATCGCGGCGCCGGGTCGAGACGCGTCTGCGCCCCGTCGGCGTTGCGATCGAAATACGCCCGGTAGTCCGATGCGTACCGGTCGATCGCGGCGGCAAGATCGCCGGGCGACCGATCCAGGACCAGCGGCAGACGTTTGGTCCGAATGACGTGATCGGGGGTCAGCGGACCGCGGCAGGCGATCGTGCCCACGTCGTCGCGCGACGAAAAACTCGCGTTGGCCCCGGACGAATCCAGCCGCGCGATCATCGGAGATCCCGCGGCCGTCGCGACAGCACGGCGAAGGCGCGCCACCGTGCGCAGGTCGGAACCGCCGACACTCCCCTCGTCCCCCGCCGTTGCCTCCCACGGCGCGTCCGTGTCCAGGTAGTCTTCGGCCTCGGTCACGATCTGGATCATTCGCTCGTAGCTCGATCGTGCGTCGTCGCCGAAGGTGAAAACGCCGTGGTTGAGCAGAATGATTCCCTCGATCTCCGCCCAGTCGATGTCGCGGATCATGTCGAAGACTTCTCGCGCCAGAATGAAGCCGGGCATGACGTACGGGACGATGAAGATCCGGTCGCCGTAGATCTCGCCGATGCGCTCGACGCCGTTGGGTGTGTTGGTGATCGTGACGACCGCGTCGGCGTGGGTGTGATCGACAAACGCGAACGGGATGATGGCGTGGAGGATGGCTTCCACGGACGGCGTCGGCGCCGACGGGTCGAGCAACAACGACCGTAGCATCGTCACCATGCGTGAGTCCGACAGCGCCGTCAGTTCGACCATGCGACGCACGGCGTCCAGGCGCAGCGGGGAGAAACCGGAGCGTTCAATCGTGGCGAGGTCCCAGCCGCTGCCCTTGACGAGGATGGCGTCGGTGTCGTCGCCGAAGACGTCGGCGGCGGTGGTCTTCACCGACGTGTTGCCTCCCCCGTGAAGGACGAGGGACGGTTCACGACCGATCAAGCGGGACGTGTAGACGCGAAGCGCGAGCGCATCGTCGCCGAAGGCGCGTGCGTCGTCATCTTCCCAGAGGCTCCTCACGCGGGGACTGTAGCCCGCGGGCGGCTACTTGAGAAGTACCATCTTGCGGGTCTCCGTCACCGCGCCGGATATGAGTCGGCAGAAATAGACGCCCGAACTCACGCGTCTCCCGCGAGCGTCGGTGCCGTCCCAGTGCACCTCGTGGGGGCCGGCGGCCTGATGCCCTTCCGCCAGCGTGGTCACGAACGCGCCCGACGCGTTGTAGACGTTGAGCGTGATGTCGGCTGCCCGGCCGAGGTCGAAGCGAATCGACGTCGAGGGATTGAACGGGTTCGGCTGATTCTCGAGATCGAGAACGATGCGCGGCGTGGCCGGAACGCCCGTCGCCGGCAACTGATTGTCGTAGATGTACAGCCAGTCGTCGACTTCGTCGATGCCGACCATGTCGAGGTCGCCGTCGCGGTCGCGGTCGAACAGGACCGCGCACGACCCGGCGCTACTCGCGGGCAGCGTACGCGGCGTCACGAACGTTCCCAGCTTATTCTCCCAGATTGTCCACGTACCCGACGAGTAGTTGCTCGACACCAGATCGAGGTCGCCGTCGCCGTCGATGTCGCCCGTGTCTATGGCCAGCGGGAATGCGCCGGTCGCGAACGTCTGGACCGCGCCGAGGCCGCCATTGCCGTCGCCCAGCAACACGCCGATGCGGTTGGCGTTGGTATTGTCGACGACGACGTCGACATTCCCGTCGCCGTTGAAATCACCGACTGTAAGCTGCCAGGGCTGACCGCCGCACAGGACCGGGGTCTGCGGGATGAGGTTGCCGGTACCGTCGCTCAGCATTGGGATCACGTAGTACGGCGAATTGAACGTCCCGCAGAAGACGTCGAGCAGTCCGTCGTTGTTGGCGTCGGCGACGCCGATCGAGTACTCGCCGCTCGCCCCCGACTCTTTGAAGATCGGCGTGGCGAAGGTCCCGTCGCCGTTATTGAGGAACACCGCGACGTTGCCGGTCGTGCTCGCGGCGAACCGGTTCGCGGTCACGATGTCTTCCCATCCGTCGCCGTTGAAATCGGCAACGCCGACGCCGCGCACGCTCTGACCGGCGGTGTAGGCGGTTCCCGTCGGGAAATCCCCGGTGCCGTCTCCGAACATCACGCTGACCTTGTCGTTGCCGATACTTCCGACGACGATATCGATCTGCCCGTCGTGATTGAAATCCGCGCCCTCGCTGGGACTCGGCGTCTGCCCGGACGGAACCGGCTTGGCTGCGAACGTGCTGTATGCGCCCGAGCCGTTGTTCATGAACACGCGCACGTCGAGCGTCTGCTCGCTCGGCACGGAAAGGTCGCAGTAACCGTCGTTGTCGAGGTCGCCCGCGTAGGCGCCGTACACCTGGACCCAGGTATCGCCCGTGTGGCGGCAGGTGACGCGGGTCAGGTACGTCAGGTCCAGCGTGCCGCCGTCGCTCTTGGCCCAGAAATTCCAGGCGTAGCCATTGACGAGACCCTCTCCGGTCATGTTCTGGATACCCTTGGTCATGTTGACCGTGATCCACTCGCCGGCGAAAAACGGCTCGGTCGGCGTGAATGTGACGGTGGCTCCCACGACCGACAGCGTGCCGGCGGCGGGACCGGACCAGCGACCGAACACCTCGAACGTCCCGCTGGTTACCGTCGCGGGATTGATTGGTTCCGAGAAGTTTGCGCTGATGGTCGTGTTCGCCGACAGACTGATCCGTTGGCTCAGCGGGTAAACGGAGGTGACGGTCGGCGGGACTGCGAGTGCGGCGGCGGGACTAATGGCCAGTGCAACCACGATGATCCGCAAAGAGCGGGATACCACTTGCCTCATGACGATTCTCCTCCAGCCCGTCGTCAAAACCCCACGCGCGGGCCACGATTTGGGCCAAACACCGCAATTCCACCTCCGGAAATTCCGGAAGCGAGACCCCGTAACAAAATACGCAGCAATCGGTTACAATATCGGTCCGACCGACTGTCCGCCCTCAACATGCAAGAACCGTTCACGCCACCGCGAGCGGAAACGGCGCGAGTACATCCTCGACCGGGCGCGAACCGCCGACGAGTTCCAGGACGCGGCAAAGGACCTCGTCAAGAATCGCATCCGGACACGACGCGCCGCTCGTCAGGACGACATCGACCGGGCGCCGAGCCGGCAGCCATGCGTCGCTTGTCACCACCGTGCGCGACTCCAGGACGTAATGACGGATTCGTTGGGCCGACTCGACATCGTCGGCCCCCTGGATGAAATATGTCGCCATGGCGCGTTCGCACAGCTCGACGATGTGCGACGTGTTCGACGAATTGTATCCACCCACGACGATCGCGAGGTCCGCACCGCGCTCGATCAGCGCATACGTCGCGTTCTGATTTTCGTATGTCGCGTAGCACAGGGTGTCCGACGTGTCGGCAAAGTGATCTCCGATCGAACCGGTGCCGAAGCGATCCACCAGCGCCTGCCGAAGCTCGCGCGCGATGTCGTGCGTTTCGGAGGCGAGCATTGTCGTCTGGTTGACGACGCCGATACGCACCAGATCCCGTTCGGCGTCGAACCCGGGTGAACATTTGTGGCCAAACGAGCGGTCGAATGCCTCGCGCGGCGATTCGCCGCGAATGATGCTCGCGAGCAAGCGGGCCTCGTCGAGACTCCCGACCACCACCGTCGGGGCACCACGACGGCTGTGCGAGAACGTCGCCCGCGTTTCCTCGTGGGTATCCTTGCCGTGAACAACGACGCTGAACCCTTCCTCACCCAGCTGGGCGCCCCGTTTCCACACTTTCTCGACGAACGGGCACGTCGTGTTGTAGCGGTACGGGTCGATCCCGCGCTCGGCGAGGCGTTCCTGCATTTCGAGCGTGGTCCCGAAGGCTGGAACGACGACGATGTCGTCGGGATGCAGATCCTCCCACGGGACGAGTTGTTCGCCCGCGGGCCTGAAGAGAAACCGCACCCCCCGGTCGACGAGGTCCCGATTGACGCTGGGATTGTGGATCATCTCCGAGAGGAAGAAGATTCGCCGGTCGGGGTGGTCAGCGAGGATCCGGTACGCCGTTTCCACCGCGTTCTCGACGCCGTAGCAGAACCCGAAGTGTCGCGCGAGCGCGAACCGCACAGTGCCGAAGTCGAGCACGGCGGGCGCCAGGTCCCGCTTGCGCGGATCCGCTGCCTGGCGCGCGTGCTTGACGCGCGAGATAATCGGCCCGCGATAGCCATCCGGAGTTTCGAAGCGCCTCGTCATTGGACGTTACCTTTCATTACTACTATAATCCCGAATGGTCGGCACCGGCACGAGGGATCACCCGCGCCGCCCGCTCCGAAACCCGAGCCGTCATCCCAGGAGGTAATTCCGTGAAAGGCAGCACATTCGCCGTCGTACTGTCCGCGTCCCTGCTCCTCGTGTTCGCCGGCGTCCTCTATCGAGGCGCCGCCGTCCCCGACGCACGCGCCGACGTTTCCGCGTCCGCAGAGGAGCTGTCGCCCTACATGGCGCATCAGCAGGAACTCTCCCACAAGCTGGGGCTTGCGATTCAGAACAAGAACAAGCCCCTGGCGGACTTCTATCTGAACGAACTCACGGAAGGCTTCGAGGTCATCCAGAAGAAATTCCCGGCGTACGACGGCGTCCAGATCGCTGCGCTGTCCAAGGCCATGATCGACCCGGCCGTTGCGCCGCTCAAGAAGGCGCTGACCGGCGCCGACTGGACGACCGCGACGTCGGCGTACGGCACGCTCGTAACCTCGTGCAACAACTGCCATATTGCATCGAAGCACGAGTTCATCAAGATCACCGTCCCCACGGGAAACCCGTTCAACCAATCTTTCGCGACGCAATGAACGACGTGAAGTAGTCGGGCTCACTGCCGGGCTTCCACTTGATGTTGCACCCGATGCTCGCGCGCTGCTCGGCCGGCACCGGCTTTCCCGCGCGCGCCGCGTCGATGGCGGCCCGGAGATCTGCGCCCGTCACCGACTTGCCGTTGGACGGCCGGCTGTCGTCGAGCTGTCCACGGTAGACGAGCCGGCGTTCGCCGTCGAACACGTAGAAGTCCGGCGTGCACGCGGCATGGTACGCCTTCGCGACCTCCTGAGTCGCGTCGAACAGGAACGGGAACGTCCAGCCGAGTTCGCGAACGAGTTCAGCCATGTGTTCGGGCCCGTCCTGGGGATGACTGTCGGCGCTGTTCGAATTGATCGCCACGAAGTCCACGCCCCGGCCGGCGTAGTCCCGCGCGAGTCGCGCGATCTCATCGCGCACATGAATCACGAACGGGCAGTGATTGCAAATGAACATCACCACCAGCACGGGAGCCTTGAACTCGCCGAGCGAGCGGGCCTGTCCCGACGCGGGCTCCTCCAGACGGAAATCGGGTGCCTTCGTGCCGAGCGGCATCATCGTGGACGGGGTTTGAACCATTCGATCACCTTCCGTTATTCTCCGATAATCTTGACCAGGACGCGCTTCTTCCTGCGTCCGTCGAACTCTCCGTAAAATATCCGTTCCCACGGCCCGAAATCAAGCCGCCCATCGGTGATCGCGACAACGACTTCGCGTCCCATGATCTGGCGCTTGAGATGCGCATCCGCGTTGTCTTCCCCGGTCCGGTTGTGCCGGTACTGGTCGACGGGCTCGTGCGGTGCAAGGCCCTCGAGCCATCGCTCATAGTCGGCGTGCAGACCGGGTTCGTCGTCATTGATGAACACCGACGCCGTGATGTGCATGGCGTTGACCAGCACCAGCCCCTCGCGAACACCGCTCTCGCGGATGGCCGCCTCGACATCGTCCGTGATGTTGACCAGACGCCGGCGCGCCGGAATTTCGAACCAGAGCTCCCGTCGGTAACTCTTCACGTTATTTCCCGATGGTCTCCTGCATGACGAGCTGTGGCATCGAGGTCGACTGATACGCAATCAACTGGAGCCGACCGTCGACCGGCGCGTACACGACCGTGAAGCGCGAGCGAGACGTCAGCGGCTTCCCCGAGGCTTCCAGATCGAGCGTTTGCACACCCGTCCCGACAACCGTGGAACCGTACGCCCGGTACGATACCGATTCGATCTTGAATGCCTTGTAACGAATTTCGCCGCGTTTCAGCACGCCAAGCAGGTCGTCCCGTGACTGCATCAGTCCCGTGGAGTGCACGTACGTCATGTCCGGCGCCAGGAGTTCCGCGAGCCGATCCACGTCGGCCGCCACCATCGCCTGCTGGCGCGTCGCCTCCAGCGCCGCCACCTGGTCGATGGCCGAACTCGTCGCCGGTGCGTCCGCAGTCGCCACAACAGCGCCGGCCACGAGCCATACGCCGAACGCGCAAATGATCCCCAACCGTTTCATATCCATGGTGCTTTCCGCCTTCTCGCTGCCGCAGCGGTGACCGCCACCGGCGGGCCGATGTGCACACTAACACGCCCGTGTGGGCCGCACTAGTGTACCGCGGCGGAGCCCGAGGCCGGCGGCGTGGGCGGCGCCGTGAACGGGTTCGAGAAATCCGGATTGAACAGGAAGTCGGGGTCCGTCAGCGTTCCCAGAAAGTCGATGAGATCGCTGATCTCCTGCTCCGTCATCGGCGACCGGCTCAACCGGGCGCGAATGAGCGGGTCGACGTCCGGCCCGTCGTGGAACCCGAGGTTGTAGTGGTCGATCACTTCGCGCAGCGTGGCAAATCGGCCATCGTGCATGTAAGGATAAGACTCGGTGATGTTCCGCAGGGTCTCGGGTTTGAATTTCCCGATATCGGCCGGATCACCCGTGACGTCGCCACGGCCATGGTCGATGACGATCGAATCCAGCCCCGTGTTGTTGAAGTTCGTGCTGGTCGCGAACAGCGGCTCCTGGTGACAGTGGAAACAGTCGCCCCGTTCGGTTTGGAAGATATTGTAGCCCCGCTGCTCAGACGCCGTGAAGGACTCGGTCTTGTAGATGACCACCCGGTCATACTTGGAGTTCTTCGAAATAAACGTGCGCTCGAACTGCGCGATTGCTTTCACGACGCGATCGCGATTGATCTTCTTGTCGCCAAAGGCAGCGCAGAACAAGTCGGGATACATCGTACTGTGCTCGAGGCGCTTGACGACGTCCGGCCAGGGCGAATCCATTTCAATCGGATTGGGAACCGGTTCCTTGGCCTGGCCTTCGAGACCGTCGGCGCGCCCGTCCCAGAACGTCTCCGGGATCCACCCGGGGTTGACGATCGTCGGCGCATTGCGCGTCCCTTTGATGTGCTGGATGCCTTCGCTGAAGCGGCGCGGATCGCCGAAGGAATTGATCTGCACGTGACAGGATGCGCACGCCTGCGTGCTGTCTCCGGAAAGAATCGGGTCGTAGAAGAGCCGCCGCCCCAGGGCGACGCCCTGGACGGTAAGTGGATTGTCTTTCGGGCTGACGAGTTCGGGGAACCCGACCGGAATATCCAGCGTCAGAGGATCGGCCGGAGGACACTCCGGCACCGGCGGTGTCACCGTGTCCTGTTGCTTCGAACAGGCCAGCAGCGCCGCCGCCACGCAGGCCGCGGCGATCAGATGTCGAACCCTCATTCCCCTTGAAACTCCCGGGGACCGCAATCGCTCACGCACGCGCAAAGCCGGTGCGTCCCGCTGCTAATGATGGCCGCCGACCGCAATCATCGATGCGCTGAAGCAGCCGGGACCGTTCGCCTTGAGTTTTTCCTGCGCGTCCGGGTTGGCCATGATCATCTGGCCCATCGGCGTGCCCTCGAGGTCGTGCCAATCGTACTGCGAGTCGAAGGCGTCGGTCGGTGTGTGATCCGTGTACCACCCGTTTACGTCGATGTGGAGGGTCACCTCGCCGGTCCCGCCTTCGTGGACGTGGGTCGACGTCATGGGCAGGTCGACGTTGAAGTAATAGTGGAGCGGTACCGGATCGGTTCCTGTCACCTGATGCGCGCCGGTATGGGTCGTATAGCCGGCGGTCGAACCGCCCGGCGTCTCCTCGTAGTTCCCTTCGAGTTGCATGTAGTGGTAACCGAGCGTGGGGCCAAGGCCCGCCGGCCACGCCATCTCCTGCTGGAACTTCGTCATGCTGATGTACTTGTCGCGGACGTTGCGGGACTCGTCGAGCCCCCAGGTAAACGTCAGGCGGTTCCAGTCGTCGTGCGGGACGCCGCCCATCACTTCGATCGTCTGCGTCGACGCGTCGGCGATCGTGAAGTAGTGCAGGTCGGCGATCTTCACCTGCTTGCCGTCGACGGCGTGCAGGACCACGTTGGTGATCACGAAGCGCAGCGTCTTGATGCTGTACTTGGTGCCGGTACTGTTCGTATAGATCATGGAATTGAGCTGGAGCGGCTGCCCATCCACGTTGATGTCGAAGAGAAGCTTGACGTTGATCGGCTGCGGAGCCGTGGTGCTGTCGCCGCCGCATCCGGCGACGATCGAAAGCGCGACCAGGGATCCGACCACGGCAGCGGCCACGGCGCGGTCTTTGAGACTCATGGTGATCTCCTCACTCGCGTCCGACGGATCGGGCGTGAAACGAATCGGAGGCTCTCACTGAAACACGGCGGCCGGGGGAAAAGTCTCGGGGCCGCGACTCAGATAATTATAGACCCGGGGTCCGGGTCCGGACAAGACACTTTTGCCCGCCGCGGCGCTACGGATTGAGGATTCGATACGTCCCGAGAAGTTCGTAGACGGCAATCGTTTCTTTGGTTCCGGCAATATACGTGTTCGAGCAGTGCAGAATCTTGGCGGTCGCGGCGTTCGATTGCGCCGCCGTCGGAAGCGCGCAGATCGTCGCCCAGATCGCCTCGAAGTGCGACGTCGGGTTGGGCGCGATCGGCCTCCACGCGATCTTGTCGTAGAAGAGCACCGAGTCGGCGGCGCCAACGGCGAATACGTAGGCGCTGTCGCTTCCGGCGACATCATAGAAATCGTCCGTTCGCGGCGACGCCATCGGGACCCATCCCGCGCCCCGATTCTGCCAGATCTCGCCGCCGTTACCGACCGCGAACCAGTCGTCGGGTTTGTCGGCCCACACGGAGTTGAGGTCGGCGGCCGTAAACGCCGGAACGGACGTCCACGCGCCGGCCACCCGATGGACCACGGCGCCGCCCGCGCCCACGGCGTAGGCCTCGCCTGTGGTAACGCCCCACACGCCGAACAGGTCGGACGTCGTCGGACTCGTCGGAGCGGACCAGCCGGAGCCGTCGTTCTCGACGATGGCACCGCCCTCGCCGACGGCGACCAGATTCGACGTCGACGATCCCCAGATATTCCGAAGAGTGGCATTGGTCGGGCTCGTTTCGATCGAGAACTTCGTCCCGTCATACCGGAGAATCGTCCCCGCCTCGCCGACGGCGACCCCCGAACTCGCGGAGAACCCGACGAAATCGTACAGCGTTTTCTGGGTCGGCGATGTGAACACCCGCCACTTGTTGCCGCGATAGTGGAGGATCGTCCCCCGGCCACCCACGGCGAAGAGATCGAATTCCGTCCATCCCCCGATGCCGTGCAGATTCACGGGCGGAAGATCGGGCTCGGCGGGGGTTACGTTGTTGCTGCCGCAGGCGACGGTTGCCAGGAGGCCGATAAAGGCGAGAGACACCGCGCGTCGCGGAAACCGCGGAAACCGGCAGACCATCATCCGGCGATCCTTCTGAGGGACGAACACGGAGACCATTTTAGCACCGCGCGCGTGTTGCGACAATACGCGCGGAATCGCCGGCACTCTAGAAACCCGGCTTGATCACCATCAGGACCAGCGTGACAAGCGGGAGCAACACCGCGATTCCACCAACCCGGAACCATTTCCGCAGGAGTGTGTCGGCCTCACCGGGCAGGGATGCGCCGCCCGGCGTCGCTTTCATCAGTGTGTAGAGCCGGCGCTGAATCGGAATCAAAACCGCGCCCCATAGAATCCCGGAGACGACGAATAAAGCGATCGACACGAACAGCCACGTTGCGTGCGCCTTAAAATACGGCGTCCCGAGTATTCCACCATTGAGGAGAAGCAGGATGACGCCCGGCAAGGTGAAGATCGCATCGGTGAGCATGATTCCGCGGGCTCCCATCCGAAGCGCTTCGGTATTCCGCGAGCGGCGGGCGAGACTGATCCATACGGCCGTCACCAGGATATTTCCCATGAAGAGGATCGCGCCGAAAATGTGCATCAGGAAATTCCAGCGATAGCCGAAGAATGGAAGAGAGAGCACGACGGCGATCGCGGCGCCGAGCGCGAAGACATAGGGCATTTTCACGGTTGCACTCCCGGTCGATGGTTTGCGCGGGGCCAAACCGGCCCCGCCGCAGGCCGGACGCCGCGGTGGCGCCGGCCGGCTGCTTCGGCGCGATCCTAATCGGCCGGGCGAGGGTCGTGCAACCGCTTTCCCGGACGTCGCCTATGAACCGGTAATGAAGTGCTCGAGTTGCTCGATGATGAACGCCTGGTGGGAGATCTTCGCCTTCACGACGTCGCCGATCGAGACGATCCCTTCCATATGGTCGCCGTCGATCACCGGCAGGTGTCGGACACCGCGGTTCGTCATCAGCGACATGCATTCCTCGATGCTGTGCGTGGAACTCACCGTTACTACGGGCGCCGTCATGATGTCGCGGACCGGCGTATCTTTGGATACTTTTCCTTTCAACACGACCTTGCGCGCGTAATCACGTTCGGATACCACGCCGATCAAGCGCCCACCTTCTGTCACCATGAGTGCGCCGATGTGTCTGTCCGACATCATCTCCAGCGCCTTGTACACGGACTCTTCGGGAGAGATCACCCATACGCGTCGTCCCTTGTCGTCAAGAATGTCTCGAACCGTCGTCATGGAACACCTCCGGGTTACCCGGAGAGCGTAACCGATGGGTCGGCGGCTGGGCAATACTGTTTATTAGATAGTTATATTATTCACGAAACGGCGCACGTGCTTGCCGATGGGTACCCGGTCGCCTAGAATGGCGTCCATGAGCCACCATCACGCCGGGGACGGACCGGCATTCCGAAGCATCCCCCTGGCGTTTGTCCGCCGGGAGGCCGATGAATCCGTCGCGCGCGCCCTGGAATTTTTCGACGAGGTCCGCACGCGGCGGTCCGTCCGGCATTTCTCCTCCGACGCGGTCCCCCGCGACGCGCTTCTCGCGTGCATCGACGCCGCGGCGCAGGCGCCGTCGGGGGCGAACAAGCAGCCATGGACGTTTGTCCTGGTGACCGACCCGGACACGAAACGCCGCATACGCGAGGGCGCGGAAGAAGAGGAACGCGCGCACTACGGCGGACGCGCGTCGGAACGGTGGCTCGCCGACCTCGAACCCCTGGGGACGGACGCCGACAAGCCCTTCCTGGAAATCGCCCCCGCCTTGATCGTGGTATTCGCGCAGCGCCACGGGGCAACGCCCGACGATCAGCACTACTACGTGAGCGAATCGGTGGGGATCGCGACGGGATTTCTGCTGGCTGCGCTGCACCACGCCGGTTTCGCGACGCTGACCCACACACCGAGCCCAATGCGATTTCTCAATTCGATTTTTTCGCGGCCGTCGAACGAGCGTGCGTACCTCGTGATTCCGGTCGGGTATCCGGCGGACGACTGTCGCGTCCCCGATATCGCACGAAAAGCGCGGGGCGACTATCTGGTCGAGCGGTGAGGGGCCGGGTCTAAGCGATGCGGCACAGGAGTCCTTTAAGATACTCGGACTCCGGAAACGCCGCCAGCACGGGATGGTCGATGCCTTGACCCAGGCGGTGGATGATCTGCACGTCGCGCCCGGAGTCGACACCGGCCCAGGATACGGCCATCGTGAACGCCGAGATATCGACGGCCTGCGAGCACGAGAACGTCGCAAGGATTCCCTCCGGTTCGAGAAGCTCCATCGCGAGCATGTTGATGTCCTTGTATGCGCGCAGCGCCCGGTCCAACTGGTGCTGATTCAGCGCGAACCGCGGCGGGTCCAGAACGATGAGTCCAAAGCGGCGGCCGCCGTCGCGCAAAACGCGCAGCGCGTCGAACACGTCGGCCTGAAGGGTCTCGTGCGACGCGCCGCCCAGCTGGTTCGCGTCCAGATTTCCCCGGACAGATTCCAGGGCGTTGGCGGACGAGTCGAGGAACGTCACCGAAGCGGCACCGGCGGTCAACGCTCCGATTCCGAAAGCGCCGGTGTTGCAGAACGCGTCCAGGACGGCTCGGCCGGCGGCGTGCGCCCGCACGGCCGTCCGATTGTCCCGTTGATCCAGGTAGAACCCGGTCTTCTGTCCCGTCTCCACGCTCACGACGAAACGAATTCCATTCTCCAGGATCTCGATCGTTCCCGGCGCGTCGCCCACCAGCGAGCCAATCGACGCGCCCAACCCTTCGCGGCCGCGCGACGCGGTGTCGCTGCGCTCGAACACGCTGCGTACGCCGGGCAATTCGGCGAGCGCTTCGGTGATCGCTGCCCTCGCGCGCTCGATCCCCGCGGTGAGAAACTGCGCCACGATGACATCGGCGTATCGATCCACGATGAGCCCCGGCAACAGATCGGCTTCGGCATGCACCAGTCGAAAGGCGTTGGTGTGCGCCGGCGCGACAAACTCCCTGCGGCGTTCCACCGCACGTCGGACGCGTTCCTGCCAGAATGCATCGTCGATCGGCGCTGGGTCCCAGGTGAGCGCACGCACGCGGATGCGCGACTGCTCGTTGTAATAGCCGCGAGCGAGAAATCCGCCGCGCGCGTCGACCACGTCGACGATCTCCCCCGGCTCCGGAGAGCCATTCACGGAATCGATCGCGCCGGAGAACACCCAGGGGTGCCGGTGCCGCAACGAACGGTCCCGGTTGGACTTGAGCCGGACGGTGGTCATGGTCAGACGTTGAAGCGGATGGCCAGGATGTCGCCGTCTTCGACGGTGTATTCCTTGCCCTTGAGGTAGTACTTGCCGGTCGACTTGAGCTTCTCCTCGCTTCCGGCCGCGACGAGATCGTCGAACTTCATCACTTCGGCGCGAATGAATCCCCGCTGGAGGTCGCTGTGGATCACACCCGCGGCCTCGGGTGCCGACGCCCCGCGTCGCACGAACCACTGGCGCACCTCGTCCTTGCCCACCGTGAAGAAGCTCTGGAGGCCGAGCGCGTCGATGCAGCGCGACGTCAAGAGCAACATCGCGGGTTCGTCGATCTTCATCTCTTTCATGAACGCCTCGCGTTCCTCGGAGCTCTCGAGAAGAGCGATCTCCGCCTCGGCGCGCACGGCGATCTGCACAACGCTGATACCGAGGCGTTCGTAGGCGGACGCGAGTTCGTCGCGAAGGGTCGTGTCGGCCACCGCATCGTCGGCGACGTTGAGTGCCACGATCATGGGGCGCAACGTCAGAAACGGGTAGCTGGCGATAAGCGCCGCGTCCTCGGCTGAGATTTCAACGCGGCGCAGTGGGCGGTCCTCTTCGAGTGCCGCCCGAAAGCGCGCGAGCAAGGCCATTTCCTTCTCGCCGCGGTCGTCTTTCCCCTTCTTCAGATTCTTTTCGATGCGCTCGACGCGCTTCTCGATGAACACGAGATCGTGGAGCACCATCTCGCCGTGGAGAAACTCCACCTCGCGCCGCGGGTCCGGCTTACCCCACACGTGATAGACCGAGTCGTCCTCGAACACGCGCACGACGTGACAGAGGGCTTCGACTTCGGCCAGCTCCTTGAGCGTGTCGCCCTCGGACAACGACTTCTCTTCCACGCTGGGAACAAGGACGAGGTCCAGGCGGGCGCGCACACTGCGCTTGGGATCGTACAGGGTGACGAGGCGGTCGAAGCGGGCGTCCTGGACATCGGCGACGCCGCGCGCGGGCTGGCGGGCGTCGGTGTGCCCGTGCAGGGCAGACGGCCCGACCAGAAGCGAGAAAAGCGTCTTCTTGCCGGTCTGCGGAAGACCGATGATCCCGACTTTCATGGCGTGCGGAGGACCCGCCCGATCAGGCGGCCTGCTTCACGGCGCCGATCATGTCCATAACCGCTTTCTTGGCGTCGGCGAACAGCATCAGCGTGTTGTCGGCCGCGAACAGCGGATTCGGAATGCCCGCGAATCCGGGGCTCAGGCTGCGCTTGACCACGACGACCGTGCGCGCCTTGTCCACGTCGATGATGGGCATGCCGGCGATGATGCTCTTGGGATCGCGCGCCACCGGATTGACGACGTCGTTGGCGCCGATCACGATGCACACGTCCACGGTCTCCATCGTCGGGTTGATTTCGTCCATCTCCTTGAGCTTGTCGTAGTCGACGTTCGCTTCGGCCAGGAGCACGTTCATGTGCCCGGGCATGCGGCCGGCCACCGGGTGAATCGCGAATTCGACTTCGATGCCACGCGATTCGAGCAGATTCATCAGGTCGCGCACCGCGTGCTGCGCCTGCGAGACCGCCATTCCGTAGCCCGGCACGATCACGACGCGCTGGGCGGTATCGAACAGCATGGCCACTTCTTCCGCCGACGTCGCCTTGACCTTGCCGGCGTAGACGTCGTCGGCCGAGGCACCCTCGGCCGCCGTGAACCTTCCAAAGAGCACGTTCGCCAGGGACCGGTTCATCGCACGGCACATGATCTCCGAGAGGATGATTCCCGATGCACCGACCAGCGACCCCGCGATGATCAGCACGTTGTTCGAGAGCACGAACCCGGTCGCCGCCGCCGCGAGCCCCGAATACGAGTTGAGAAGCGCGATCACGACCGGCATGTCGGCGCCGCCGATGGGCAACGTGAGCGTAAAGCCGAGGATCGACGACACGCCGACCAGGATCCAGTAAGGCAGCATGTTGGACGGATCCCGAACGATCATCACACCCAGCGCCACGCAGGCGATTCCCAGCAGAATGTTCAGCGCGTTCTGCATCGGGATCCGAATCGCGATTTCCCTTGATGACAAACTCCTGGAGCTTGGCGAACGCCACCAGGCTTCCCCAGAAGGTGACGCCGCCGATGATGCCCGACGCGACGATCGCGGTCGTCATCTGCAGATCGGTCACCGGTCCGGCGCTGTTGGCTTCGATCAGCGCGGCGCCCGCGACCAGGACGGACGCGCCGCCACCGAATCCGTTGAGCAGACCGACCATCTGCGGCATCGCCGTCATCGCGATCCTCAACGCCATGACCGCGCCGGCGACGGATCCCACCGCGAATCCGGCCAGGATGACGCTGTAGCTCACCACGTGCCGGTCAACGAGCGTCGCCAGGATGGCGAGCAGCATACCGACCGCGCCCATGATGTTGCCTCGCACCGCCGTGCGCGGGTGCGCCAGCTGCTTGAAACACATGATGAAGAGAACTGCGGATACCAGATACGTTACATTGATTGCTGCTTCGCGCATGTCGAGTCCACCACCCTACTTCTTCTTGAACATCTTGAGCATCCGGTCGGTCACCAGGAAGCCCCCGACGACGTTAATAGTCGCGAACACCACGGCGACGAACGCGAGCGCGGTCGTCAGCGTCGTGTACCGTGTACCGGCGGAGATGATCGCGCCGATCACGGTAATCCCGGAAACCGCATTCGATCCCGACATCAGCGGCGTATGCAGGGTCGGCGGTACCTTGGTGATGACTTCGAACCCGATGAAAATCGCGAGCACGAAAACCGTGAGGATCATTACGAACGATTCCACGTCTTCGAAACCTCCTGATGCGGTCAGGCCGCGGTCGCCATACCGAGGCGCTCGCGCAAGACCGGACTGACGACGTCGCCGTCACGGGTCACCATCGTGTCGCGGATGATCTCGTCTTCCGCGGACAGTGTGATGACGCCCTTCTTGACGAAATTCTGAACGAATGCCGTGACGTTGCGCGCGAACATCTGGCTCGCGTGATACGGCACGGTCGCGGGGAGATTGACCGGCCCGATGACGCTCACACCGTTTGTGTGGACCGTCTCGCCCGCTTTGGTCACGTCGACGTTTCCGCCACGCTCCGCCGCGAGGTCGACGACAACGGACCCCGGCGCCATCCCCTTGAGCATCTCGCCGGTGATGAGGATCGGTGCCTTCTTGCCGGGAATTGCCGCGGTCGTGATCACGACGTCGCTTTCGGCGACAACCCGCGCCATCAACTCGCGCTGCTTCCGGTAGAAATCCTCGCCGAGCTCGCGGGCATATCCACCCTTGTCTTCGGCGTCGCCGGCTTCCACCGGCAGTTCGACGAACTTGGCGCCGAGACTCTGGATCTGCTCCTTCACGGCGGCGCGCACGTCGTACGCGTGCACGACGGCACCCAGGCGCTTGGACGAGGCGATCGCCTGCAAACCGGCGACGCCTGCGCCGACGACGAAGACACGGGCCGGTGTCACCGTTCCCGCGGCCGTCATCATCATGGGGAACATGCGCGGCAGCGCATCGGCCGCGATGAGAACCGCCTTGTATCCGGAAATCGTCGCCATCGACGAGAGCACGTCCATGCTCTGCCCGCGCGTAATGCGCGGAATGAGTTCCAGCGCGAACAGCATCGCGCCGGTCGACGCGAAGTCGCGAATGGCCTCCGGCTCACTCAGTGGATCGGCCATCCCGATGATCATCTGCCCGCGTCTAATGCGCGAACGATCATCCGCGTTCGGGTTGGCGCCGGCAACGCGGACCTGCGCGACGATTTGCGATTTCGCAAACACGTCGTCGCGTGATCCAAGCGTCGCGCCCTTCTCTTCGTAGGACGCATCGGTGTAACCGGCAGCGTTGCCCGCGCCGCGTTCGACGATTACAGTGACGCCGGATTTGGAAAGAAGCGACAGGACGGCTGGCACCAGCGCCACGCGCGTCTCGCCTGGAAATGTTTCGCGGGGAACTCCGAGAACGATCTTCTCACCCTCTGCCATTGATCCCTCCACCTGTGCATCGGCACAGTCGGCATAAGTTAGCACGACGTTCCGAGCGGGTGAAGGACAAATCGCTCTCGGAGGAAACTTTGATGAGCAAACAGCACCCGCATGTGCGGATTGCGGGCGCTACTTCACGAGAACCATCTTGCGCGTGCGCGCTCCGAGCGGGCTCTCGAGGCGGTAAAAATACACACCGGACGCGGCCGGTCTCCCGGCATCGTCCCGACCCGGCCAAACGGCCTCGTGCCGACCGGCCGGGAGTGTTCCATTGACGATGACGCTCACGAGTTGTCCCTGCGCGTTGAATACGGACAGCTTCACCGCCGCGGGCTGCGGGAGATCGAACCAGATCGACGTCCCCGGATTGAACGGATTGGGACGATTCTGCTCCAGCACGTAATTGCCGGCCGGCACCGTGATCTCGGCGCCGCCGGAGCGCGTCGTCTCCAGGCCGCTTTCCACGCCGGCGACGCTGTACGTGTACACGCGTCCGGGCTGAACGGTGCCGTCGACGAATTCGCGCGCGGTCGCATCGAGCAACGCGTCGCCGCTGATGATCGACTCCGCGCCAGCCGGAATCCTGCGATACACGCGAAACCCGTCGACGCCGATTTCGCGAGACGCATCCCAGCGAACATGGACGCCGTCGCTGGCGAGGGCGACGTCGACGAGGCTCACGATCAACGCGTTCGTCGATCCTTCGATCGCGACGAGCGTCTGGTTCGCGGCGACGTTTTCGTAGCGGTCGACGATACCGGACGGCCAGCGCACTTCCACCCTGGTCGCGGATGCGTTGGCGGCAAGACCGAACTCGACTTCGAGGCTCGGCTGGCACAGATAGCTCTCGCCGCCGCTGACGTCGCGGAATTGCGTCGTACTCGCTCCGGTCGTAACCGTGACCCGGGCACCGATACCGTCGCGATTGCTCGTCGTCCCCACCGTCTTGACCTTGAGCCAGTGCAACGCGGTCGGAACGTTGCGATACAGGATCGACGGCGCGCCGTTGTTGGTGACGAACATGTCGACGAAGCCGTCGTTGTTGTAGTCGCCAACGGCGACGCCGTAACCCGGGCCGTCGTCGTCGACACCCATCGCAGCGCTGACGTCGGTGAACGTTCCGTTGCCGTTGTTCCGATACAGCGCGTTCTTCGCCGCCGTCCGATCGCCGGTGACGCTCGGGTCCACCCAGTTGACCACGTAGAGGTCGAGATCGCCGTCATTGTCGTAGTCCAGGAAGGAGCAACCCCATCCGTAGCGCGAACCCTGGACGGCCAGACTCGTCGCCACATTGGAAAACGTGAGGTCCCCGTTCGCGTGCAGGAGGACGTTCTTGATGCTCGTCAGTCCCGGCGTGTTGGTCATGTACAGGTCGATGAACCCGTCACCGTCGTAGTCGCCCACGCCGATGCCCATCGAGTCGATGGCGATGTTCGCGCCGGATTCCACGGAGACATCCGTGAACGTCCCATCACCGTTGTTCCGCCACAGCCGGTTGCCGGCGTGCTTGTCGTTGGAGAGATAGAGGTCGACGTCGCCGTCGTTGTCGTAGTCGATCCACACGGCCTCGAGGCCGGCCAGCGGGTCGTCCACACCGAGTTCGGCGGCGCGATCGGTGAACGTGCCGTCGCCGTTGTTGACGAAGAGCTGGTTTGGTTGCGGAGCGCCTTTGGTACCGCGATTCACGACGTAGAGATCGACGTACCCGTCCGCGTTGAAGTCACCCCACGCGGCGCCGAAGGTGGAATTGCCCGACGCCATCGCGGAATCGGCGACGTTCGTGAACGTCCCATCGCCGTTGTTGCGATAGAGCCGGTTGGGTCCCGCGTGATTGGCGACAAAGATGTCTTCGTCGCCGTCGTTGTCGTAGTCCGCGAATTTGACGCCGCGTCCGTTGCCGTCGTCGGCGCAACCCGCAGCCGCGGCGACGTTGGTAAATACATGGCTCGCGTTCTGCTGGAAGAGCCAGTCGCCGACGCCGTCTTCGTTGGCGACGTAGAGGTCCAGGTCGCCGTCCCCGTCATAGTCGAGGAACGCGGCGCCGTAGCCCCAGTCCTCCTGCCCCACCCCGTTGATCTGCACGTCGAGTCCGGACGTCGCGGGCGCGACCTTGACGAATCCGCCCTGGGCGCGGACAGAGGGAGCGGTGAGGAGGACGAGGACGGAAAACGCGATCGCGCCCGGGAGGGCGCCCGACCGGAAATGGCTCCGTACCGGCGCATTCATCGTGTAACCCTCATTTATAATACCGGTTAGCCGGATCGAGGGGCGAAGCCCCCGGGGCGGGTCCGGTACCGACAAGTATACCGGACAGAGCGGCCAAAGTCCACGCGGCGCGGCCGGCGCGGGACGTCCCGCGCCGGCCTCTCGTCCGCGCTAGATCTTCAACATGCGGCGAATGTACTTCACCGACGGCGACCCGTAGGAGAGCACGTCGTCGTGCATCTTCTGCGTGGACGCGTCCTTGTACTTCGCGTGGTAGGCGCGGCACATGTCTTCGACCTCCGCGCTTCCCACGAAGTACGTCGACAACTGCGTCGACGTCAGGCACGCGCGACGCCACTTGCCCGCCGCTTCGCCGTCTTCCTGGAAGCCCTCGTCCTTCATCATCGCCATCGCCTGATCCTCGGTCATTCCCTCGGTGTGGATCTTCTGATCGATGATCGCGTTGATGATGACACGCAGACGCATCTTGAGTTGCTGCATCTTGACCTCGGGACCGCCGAGTCCGGCGTCGGCCATCACCTTCTCGCAATACACCGCCCAGCCTTCCACCATCGAACCGCTGGAGAAGATCGCGCGCACCATCGTCGGGGCGCGGAACTGGTTGGAGTGCGCGCCCTGCAGGTAGTGTCCCGGCATGGCTTCGTGCACGGTCAGATCGTAGAGCATGTAGTTGTTGTATTCGCGGAAAAACGACGTCGTCCGTTCGGGCGTCCAGTCCTTGGGCGTGGGCGAAATCGAATAGAACGTCTCGCCTTTCGGCTCGAGCGGTCCCGGCGACTCGCAGTAGGCGACGGCCACGCCGCGCTGGAACTCGGGCATCACGATGATCTTGACCGGCTCGCTGGGAACCGTCACCAGCTTGTGATCGCGGACGAACGCGGTTGCGATGGCGAGTGTCTTCTTCGCCTGGTCGACGATCGTATCGTTGTTCGGATGATCCTCCGCCAGTTTGTCGAGGACCGCCTTGTTCACGTACTTGACGTCCTTGAGTTTGGCCTGGTCGGTGACGTCGGGGTAGAACTTCTTGAACAACGGAAGCGCCGTCTCGTACATCGTCTGCTGCGTGGCCTTGAGATCTGTCATCGCGCGCTTGTAGATATCCTCTTTCGACAGGTCCGAATCGAGCGAGAAGTGGAGTTTCTTGCGCCACATCGCGTCTCCGATGCGGAAATCTCCGGTCGAACGCGGCTTGAGATCCTTCTCTAGCCACTGGCCGTATTCCTCGAGTGCCGCCACCGCCGCGTCGCGCGCAGGCTTGAGTTCCGCGGCCATCTTGGGCGACTGATCGGTGAACTGGGTCAGTTCGTCGCGGATCAGCCCGATGTTGCCCTGGTTCTGCAGAATCGCCGTCTCGGTGTGCATCAAGGGCGGGTTCTTGAGGTTGGCCTTCGCCGCCGCAATGACCGCGGGAATGCCCTCGAGCCGGCTCTTCACGCTGCCCAGCCGCTCGTCCAGAGGCGCGAAGTCGCGGGCCACCAGCGCGTAGATCGCGTTACCCATGTTGTAATAGAGCGGATTCCACTCCTGCTCCTTGAGCTCCGTCGCTTCGAAGATGGAGCGCTCCAGATTGAGTTTCAGGATGTCGTAGTCGACCGCGTTGACGTCGCTCAGCGTCTTCGGATCAATCTTCGCAAGCGCGGCGAGCGCATCCCGGTCCACGCGCGTCTGCGTGGCGATGGCGTCGGCGGACCGGTCCGTGAGCCGCCCGTCGTAGCGGTGATCGCCGAGGCTGGTCGCGAGCTCGGGATTCATTTCGAGTAACTTCTGGATGTAGTCGTTGGCGACTTTTTCGAACTGCTTGTCCGATGGCGCCGCGTGCGACACCGTTACGAGCGTCGCGAGCGCGAACGCCGCCGTGAGCAACACTTTCATTTCCGGATTCTCCTTTTCCTTGCTGAACGAAGGGTCAGTGAGACGATCGCGCCGGCGGTGTGCGCAGAACGAAGAGACGGATCTCCGTCATCTCCTCCATCGCAAACCGAATGCCTTCGCGTCCGAGTCCGCTTTCCTTGACCCCACCATACGGCATGTGGTCGACCCGCCATGACGGGACGTCGCCGACGATCACGCCACCCACTTCCAACCGCTCCCAGGCACGGTGCGCCCTGTACAGGTCGTGCGTGAACACACCGGCCTGGAGTCCGTACACGCTGTCGTTCACCTCGTCGAGCGCCGCCTCGAAGTCGTCGAAACTCGACAGGACGGCCACCGGCCCGAACGCCTCTTTCGCGCACACGTCCGCGTCGCGCGGCACGTTGTCGAGCAGCGTCGCCTCGAGCATGGCGCCGCGGCGCTTCCCGCCGACCAGCACGCGCGCACCGCGGTCCGCGGCGGCCCGGATCCATCCGTCGAGGCGCGCGGCCTCTTCCTCCGAAATCATCGGTCCGATAAATGTCTCTTCGTCGCGCGGATTTCCCTTCTTGAGTTTTGCGGTGGCCTCGACCAGGCGGCGGGAGCATTCGTCGTAGACGTCGGCATGGATCAGGATGCGCTGCACGCCGATACAACTCTGTCCGGACTGATAGAACGCGCCGACGACGATGCGCTCCACCGCGTCGGCGAGATCCGCGTCGCGATCGACGATCACCGCCGCGTTGCCGCCCAGCTCCAGCGTCACCTTCTTCTTACCGGCGCGCGCCTTCAGGCCCCATCCGACGGCCGGCGAACCCGTGAAACTCAGAAACCGAATGCGCGGGTCTTCGGCGAGCGGCGCCGCGCTCGCGCCTCTGCAGCGGCAGGATCGAGAACGCTCCCGCGGGCAGGTCGGTCTCGGCCAGGATTTCGCCGATGATCAACGCACCCACCGGCGTCGCACTCGCGGGCTTCAGCACGAACGGGCACCCGACGGCGAGGGCGGGTGCGACCTTGTGAGCGACGAGATTGAGCGGAAAGTTGAACGGCGTGATGAACGCGCACGGCTCCGACCGGCACGCGCCGCCACATCCCCCAGTAATCGCGCGCGCGTTCGGAGATGTCGAGCGGCATGGTCTCGCCCGTCATGCGCACCGACTCCTCCGCCGCCACGCGAAACGTGTCGATCAACCGCGTCACTTCGCCGCGGGCTGTCGCGGATCGGCTTTCCCGCCTCGATGCACAGCGCCATCGCCAATTCGTCGCGGCGCTCGGTGAAACGGCGAACGCAATGCATCAATACGTCGTGTCGCTGGTATGCGTGCAGCGCGCGCATCGGTTCGACCGCGCGAACCGCCGCCGTGATCGCTTCGTCGAGCGTGCGACCGCTGGCAAGGGCCACCTCGGTAACGACGTCGCCCGAGAACTTGTCGGTCACCGGAAGCGTGGTGTCGGAACTCCCGGGCCGGTTGGCGAGGTAGAGCGGGTAGCGGTCCTTCAGTACCGGGTCACCCATGTCACAACACGTCGGCCTTGATCATGTTCGTCGTACCGAGCACGTCGACCGGAACGCCGGCGACCACGACGACGCGCTCGCCGCGCACCGCCGCTCCCGCGGCGAGGACGGCTTCCTTGGCCGCGTTGATCATCGCGTCCGTGTCGGGCACCGGGTCGACACGGATCGATACCGTGTTCCAGTAGAGCATGCTGCGTTTCAACGTGGATTCGTGCGGGCTGATCACCACGATCCGCGCGGGAGCGCGATGATTCGAGACGTACAGGGCCGTCTGGCCCGAGCGTGTGCAGCAGAGAATCAGCCGCGCGCCGATCTCGATGGCGGTGAAACACGCGGCGTGAGCGACCGCCTCGGGAATAGTCCGCCCGGGATGGGCCGCGCCGGCGGCAAACCGCCCGGCGTAATCGATCCGCGTTTCGCTGGCCTCCGCCACCTCGGCCATCGTGCGCACGGCCTCGACCGGGTATTTCCCGGAGGCGGTCTCGCCGGACAGCATCACGGCATCGGTTCCGTCGAACACCGCGTTGGCGATGTCGGCGGCTTCGGCGCGCGTCGGGCGCGGGTTCTCGATCATCGACTCAAGCATCTGCGTGGCCGTGATCACCGGTCGCGCGGCCGCCAGGGCGCTGCGGATCACGTCCTTCTGAATCAGGGGGACCTGCTCGATCGGCATCTCCAGCCCGAGGTCGCCGCGAGCGATCATGACCGCGTCGGACACTTCCAGGATGCCGGAAAGATTGTCGAGCGCCTCTTTCTTTTCAATCTTCGCGATGATGGGGATGTCGGCGTCCTTCTCGCGCAGGATCCAGCGCAGGCGCTGGATCTCCTCGACGGAGCGCACGAACGACAGCGCGAACCAGTCGACGCCGTTGGCGATCCCGTAGTCGACGGTTGCGAGATCCTTTTCCGTGGGCACCGTCTCCTGGAGTTTTACACCCGGTGCGTTCACGCCCTTGTTGGACTTGAGTTCGCCACCGACCACCACCTCGCACACGACGTCGGTCTTCGTCTTGGATGTCACCCGCAATTCGATCTCGCCGTCGCCCATCAGAATGCGATTGCCGGGCGTGATGTCGGTCACAAGCGGCGCGTAGCTGATCGACACTTCGCGCCAGTCGCCCGGCACCGACCGCGTGGTCAGGGTGAACGAGTCGCCGGCGCGCAGCGAGGCGGAACCGTTCGCAATCGCGCCGATACGCATCTTCGGCCCGGAAAGATCCAGCAGAACCGGCACGTAGGCGCCCAGCTTCTTGCTCACCGAACGCACCGCCGCGATCAGGCGCTCGTGCGCCGCCTGGGTACCGTGCGAGGCGTTGATGCGCGCCACGTTCATGCCGGCGCGGATCAACGACTCGATCTTGTCCGGCGTGTCGCTGGACGGTCCCAGCGTGCACACGATCTTGGTGCGACGCACACTGGGCTGCATGGGTTTCGTTTCCATTGTTCTCCTCGATGCAAGCGTTCGACAACCACGTCCCCTTGTCAAGGGGGCGTTTCTCCCGACCCCTTCGACCGATCGACGTCGCGGCGCGCCATCGCGCGCACGGTGAGCATTGCAAGCAATCCCGTCATGGCGCCGCCCGCCACGCCGATGAACGGTACCAGCATGAACACGAAGTACCGGAGATCGAATCCCGGCGGCTGTTTGGAGAACTTCTCCAAGATGAACGGATTGTTGGCGGTCAACGTGTCGAGAAAAAGCGCCTGCACCAGCGTGGCGACCGCCCCGTTGACGAACCCGATCGTGCCGGCGTGCAGGAGCGCCCGCTCGGGTTCGCGTCGCGCGACGATGACCGCCGTGACGACGACCACCGCGAACCATGCGTAGCGGTCGGTCCCTTCCGGGAACACGCCGAGGACCATCAGCGCACCCATGACGGGACCGAACACGCACAACGGAACGACCAGCTTCCAGTTCATGACGCCCGCACCGTCCCCGGCGTCCGCGAGAACCGCACGCTTCCCATATAAATAGAGGCGATGGCCAGGGCGGCGCCGGCCGTCTCGAGCGCCGACGTCGTCCGATGGAAGAACAGAACGTCCCAGACAAACGTCAGAGCGGGCTGCAACAACAGGATCAGGGCGACGCGGGACGCATCGACCAGGTGGAACGTGCGCGAAATGACAATCCAGCCCAGCGCCTGGCACAGAACCCCGTACGCCACCAGCACGACCGCGGTGCGCGCGTCGGGAATCCGGAGACTCTCGCCGCCGGCGACCGCCGCGCCCACGAGGAGCAACGCGGTGACCGTCGTGACGACCGCCAGGTTGGCGACCGCGGAGACGCGGCCCTGCTCGCGCCGCGCGCCCCGGAGCGAGAGGAGATAGAGTGCGTAGCTCACCGCCGTCATCAGCCCGAAGATCACGCCCTTCCGGTACCCCGGATCGAATTGACCCCAGTGGAACCCGACCAGCATGAAGAGCCCCGTGATCGCGAGTGGAATCGACGCGACGAAGCGCCACGTCGCCCGTTCATGAAACACGAGGACGCCGATGGTCGCGACGAAGAACACCTGAAAATTGCCGAGGATCGTCGCCAGGCCCGGGCCTACGTAGAGAATGGACCGGTGCCAGAAGAAGATGTCGGCGGCGAAGCACGCGCCGGCGATCAGCGCCCAGCGCAGTCGCCGCATCCCGTTCCACAACGGGTCGCGACGCGCCGACGCGATGGCGAGAAGCGTGAGCGCGCCGAACACGTTGCGATAAACGCCCGACGCCGTCGGCCCGGTGTGCGCGAGCTTGACGAACACGGCGGAAAAACTGATCAGAATGCTTCCCGCCACGATCTGGAGTTCTGGACGAATCGCACCCCGGCCACCGGGCGACGTGGTCATTCCGATTGGCTCTCGAGGATGCCGTAGGTCACGTAGGCGAAGCGATAGGTTTCGGCGTCGCGCATCGCCTGCGCGATGCGCTCGTGCAAGTCCGGCTTCCACGTGGTGTAGCGGGTGATGAAAGCTTCCGCTTTCTCGCGGTCGCCGGCGGCCTGGATCGCGAACACGTCGCGCAGCATCGCCGCGACTGCGTCGTGGAAGCGGTCGTAATGAACCCCGAGCCGTCCGGACGCCGCGTCGTAGGTCAGGGCTCCCTTTTCCAGGAAGTAGTTCATCTGCATGAGTTCCATCGTCTGATAGGGCTGAGAGCGATCGGGCTGGCTCTTGAGTAGCACGCGGCGCACGCCGCTCGCGTAAACCGCCTGTGCCGACGCGTCGTCGTAGTAGCCCATGGTCTGAAGTTCCGGGACGAGAAAGAGGGATACCAGGTCCGCCTTCATTTCTTCGTAAACGGCCGCCGCCTTCTCGAGTGCGATATCCAGTTCGCGCCCGTCGGTCGTGCGATCGACGCCGAGGTAGTGCCCGATTTCGTGCCACAGCGTGCGGTCCCCGTTGCCCTGCGGCGTGAGGTCGTTCGCAAACTTGTCGTCCACCGCGACGGCGAACGCCCCCTTCTGAATCTCGAACAACGCGGCGTCTTCCATGATGTTGCGCCGAAGCATGATCGTGCGGCCGTACTTGCGAGCCGCGGTCGCATCGTTGGGAAGGATTGAGGCCGTGTTTGTGCCGAGCGATTGCGCAAAATCCGCGACGACGTCGTAGACACCGACCGGAATGTCGGCGCGAACGCGCTTGTGTTCTTTGCCTTCGTCGTACGGGAGCGAATCCTCCAGCCGCTGCAACTCGCGTGTCGCCGCGTGAAGCGCGTCGCTGCGCTCCTCATCGATCAACAGGACGCACAGGCTGAAGTAGGTTTTTACCCCGTAGAGTTCGTCGTCGTAGGTTTCGTACGAGCCGATCTGGGCGTTTAAACGCTTGAACCGACCGCATACCCACGCGGCGTCGCCGGATTCGTAGTCGTCGGTCAACAGATCGCGCGAGCGGTGCCTCAGGTAGTCCGCGAAGTCCGGATCTTCGGATTCGATAGCGATCGACGCCTCCATCAGCAGACGGCTGGCGTCCATCATATCGTCGGCGTACGCGATCGAATACGGCACGGCATAGAAGCCACCGGAGTCGGCGTGGCGTGCCGCGGCCTCGAGCCGGTCGCGGAGGCCGGGGTGTAGCGCATCGAGAACGGCGTATTTTCGCAGCACCGCGAGGTCGGCGCGCAGCGCGCCGTTGGTCGTACGGCGGACGACGGTCCGCGGATCCAGGATCGACTCGCGGTCGGCCGGATGCGCCGCGAGAAAGGCGTCGATCTCGTCCTTCGAAACTCCCCACGGGTAGACGGCGCCACCCGGCGGCGCGGGATCGACAGGAACAATCGGATGGCGCTGGTTGTCGAGCCCGCGCACGATCGGTCCCTTGCTGGCGTAATAGAGCGTGAGGAGATTTCGGGTGTCGGCGGGAGATCCAAGCTTGCGATCCAGCGCGACCAGCTTCGCGTGTGCCTCCAGCGCCTGGTAATGACGCATGCCCTCATAGACGCGCTGGAATATCCGCCCGACTTCGATCAGCTTGTCGACGGTCTTGCGCTCGTTGGCGTTCAGAGACGACACGTCGGGCGCGAGGTCGACGTGCAGCGTCTTGTCGAGAATGGGTTGCGTGACAGTGAGCGGTGCATACCCGGCCGGCAGGTCCGTCGCGACGACGGGACCGGCGGCGATGACAAGCAACAGAACGAACAACGACCACGCGATGCGTCTCATGGAAGCCCCCTACTCGTTTGACCAGTGAGCGTCGACCTCCGGGTACTTCTGGAGGTAGCGGCGGAACGTCTGTTTGATCTCTTCCAGGCGTTCGGGTGACCTGGCTTCGAAGCGAAGCACGAGCTCCGGCAGATTCGACGACGCGCGCACCAGTCCCCACCCATCGGGAAACACCACGCGCGCACCGTTGATATCGATGACGCGATCAAAGTCGCGCTTCAGATCCGCGGTCAACCGTTCCACGACGCCGTATTTGACCTCGTCGGCGCAGTGGACGTTGATCGCCGGCGTCGACAGATACGCCGGAGTCCCCGCCATGATGGTGGACAGCGGCTCGCTCCGTCCCGCCACGTACTCGACGAAACGAAGCCCTGAATAGATGCCGTCGTCGAATCCATAGTAGTTCTCGACGAAGAAGACGTGCCCGCTCATTTCGCCGGCCAGTGCCGCTTTCTCGTCGTGCAGTTTCGCCTTGATGTGCGAGTGTCCCGTCTTCCACATGATCGGCACGCCGCCGTGCGCACGGATGTCTTCTTCCAGCGCCTGTGTGCACTTCACGTCGAAAACGATCTTGCCGCCGGGCGCGCGTTCGAGCACCTGGCGCGCGAGCAGAATCATGTAGCGATCGGGCCAGATGACCTCGCCACGCTCGTCCACGACGCCGAAGCGATCGCCGTCCCCGTCGAACGCGAGTCCGAGGTCCGCTTTCTCGCGGCGCACCCGGTCGCCCAGCGCCTGCACCGTGTCGGTCCGGGCCGGGTCCGGCTCGTGATTGGGGAAATCCGGATCGAGATCGGTGAACTGTTCGATCACTTCGAGACCGGCGTCGCGGAAGATTTTCGGCGCGAACGCGCCGGCGGTTCCGTTCCCGGTGTCGATGACGACCCTGAGCGACCGGCCGATCCGGACGCGCGACGTGAGGTCCGCGGCGTAGTCGTCCTCGATCGTGACTTCGGTGTAGTCGCCGCGGCCGGACGCGAACTGTTCCGACTCGATGATCTGGTAGAGTTCGCGGATTTCGTCGGCGACGAGCGTCGACGAAAATCCGGCGCCGAGTTTGAGGCCGTTCCACCCCCTGGGGTTATGACTCCCGGTGACCATCGCTCCCCCGCGAACCTTGAAGCGGTATTGCGACCAGTACATCATCGGCGTCAGGCACATACCAATCATGATGACGTTGCGCCCGGTGGCGCGCAGGCCCTTCACCAGGCCGTCCTTGATCTCCACCGACCCGAAACGCGAGTCGTAGCCCACCACCAGCTCGTCGATCCCGCGTTTGGCGAGAAACGTTCCGAACCCGCGACCGATGAACTCCGCGGAACGCGTGTTCAGTTCGTCGTCGTTGACCATGCCGCGAATGTCGTATTCGCGGAACATCGTTTTCTTGAGACTCGGCACCAGAATCCTCCTGAAAGCATGTTTCGAAGACACGGTCGCAACGAAGCGCTCGACGATTGCATTCCCGAGCGGCCGCCCACCGGCCGTCAGTTCAAATGATGATCAATGGCGCGAACGGACACGCCGGCCACCGCTCCGTACGCACGCAGAAGATCCCGTTCGCCGAGTGATTCGCTCGACTCGGGCGCGTGGATGCGGAGACGAATGGGGTCGAGGTCGAGGTCGAGCGCGTCGAGCGTGCGCCAGTAGTCGACGTACGCCTCCACCCACATGTGGCCGACGAATGCGCCCTCGGGCTGGTCGAACGCAAGACCGACAACGGGGCGCGCCGGGATCCCGGCCGCGCGCAGGACCGCGACCGTGAGCAACGAGTGCTCGGTGCAGTCCCCCGAACACGTGTGATAAACCTCGAGTGCGGACGAGTACCCGTGCTCCATCGTCTTGTGGACGATATGCCCGTTGACCCAGCGCGCCACCACGCGCGCGAGCGGCCACCCTTCTGCGTTCGTCGCCGTGCGCAGACTATCCGCAACGGCGCGCAATTCGGGGGCATCCGACTGCACGAATCGGTCGGGAAGCAGATACGGCTTGAGATCGTCGGGCGACGAAACGAGCCGGTTCACGGTGTCGCGCGTGAGCTTGAGGTCGACCGTGTGCCCGTCCCGGCGAATTTCCGCCTGACTGGGTCCATCCATCGACCGTTCCGGCGGCGACCCCGCGAAGTCGAGCCTCAGGGTGACGTCGGCGACGTGGTCCACGGGCTGCGGGAAGTTCGCGCACTGCACCATCGACTTGCGGATGATATCGAAATCGGGCGCGATCTCGATGCTGGCGAGCTTGTCCTCGCTCACGCGCTCGATCGTGATGTCGACGCCGAGTTGCCGCACCACGGTCTTCACGGCCTGCCCGTCGGCGTCAAACCAGATGGTGGACGACGCCGTCGTGGCGCCGTCGTCGAACTCGTCCACACCGGTGACCACAACGGGACCGGCGTCGCTCTTCTCGGTCGAGGACTTGCCGCGAACGTACCTCTGCGAACGAAATCCCCCTTCGGCGATGTCGAACACCGTCACCGTCGTCTCGGGCGCGGCGCCGCGCAGCCACGCGGTCACCCGCTCCGAGGCCACGACCTCGGGTACTGCGCCCGTTTGCCAGGCCATCGTCCTCCGATTGACAGTCTTCCCGACATGCGTCTCGTACACGACCGAGTCGCCTTCGAGAACCGCCGTCGAACTGGAATTGGATACCGAACTCTCCATGCGCGAGCGCTGGAGCCGCCCATCCGGTGTCGTGAATTCTTCGGTCAGCACCATCATGGAGAGCGGCGTGCCCAGGCGCGTGAAGCGCACACTCATATGGGCCTGAAATAACGTGCCGGTCGCTTCGTGATCGCGACGCTCCGACGCGGTCCCCACGGTGGCGCCCCCGATACGCACGACGTACCACGTCTCCCGGTTCGACGGAGGAGTTGCTGCCGCGGGCGGAAGCGCAAACGAGAGCGCGAGCAACGCGACCGGCACGAAACGAGTGACAATGGCGTTCATGAGGGCAAACCTAGCACAGCCGCCAAAAAACAGAAAGCCCGGGGCGCGTTGTCGCCCCGGGCTCTCCCGCTGGATCTCGAACCGCGTGGTTACGCGATCTCGATCTTCTTACCGACTTTCTCCGGCGTCTTCGGAAGCGTGACCGCGAGAACGCCGTCCTCCATCTTGGCCTTCACCTTCTCCCGGTCGATACCGGTGACATTGAAGGTGCGCTCGAAACGGGCGCTGCGATACTCCTGGCGAAGGACACCCTTCTCCTCCCGCTCCTCGGTCTTCTCGCCCTTCACGATAAGCGTGTCGCCTTCGATGTTAACGATGACGTCGGACTTGGTCAGCCCGGGCATCTCCATCGTGAAGACGTATGCATCGTCCGTCTCCTTGATGTTCGTGCGGGGCAGGCGAACTGCCGACCACGCGTCTTCCTTGCCGTTCGATTCCGTGAAGAGACGATCCAGCGTCGGGAACCCCCAGTTCAACCGGTCGAACAGGCTGTCGACGACGGGAACCGGGCTGTCGTACTTGATGAGTTTCATGGCCAAACCTCCTGTGGTCTGATTTCAAGCTGCTTGGTTACCGTGTGCGGTAATTCAATGCTCAGAGGTACCAAAAGCATCGGCCATGCCAGCGGAGGGAACGCCTATAACAACCTATGAATATTAATGTTACAATAACGTCCCTCGGAGCCGGCCGCAACGAACCGGTGGAGCCTGACACAGACCTCTGACACAATGACCGACATCTGCGACTCGCGTGTCACGCCGTGTCGGTCGGGGTTCCGGTATACTGACCACTCCCGGCTCACATCGGGTGCCGCCGGGTCTCGATCGCACCTCGGGAGATTCGATGATCAAGGGACTCGGGATCGATTCCATTGCGCTGGCGCGCATCGCGCGCGTGCACGCGGAGTACGGTCCGCGCTTCCTCAATCGAATCCTCACCGACGCCGAACGCGAGTATGTGTCGCGGTGGGCCGATCCCGTGCCGAGGATCGCGGGACGTTTCGCCGCCAAGGAAGCGTGCATGAAGGCACTGGGCACCGGCTGGGGATTCGGCGTGCGCTGGCGCGACATCGAGGTGGGGCGGCTCGCCAGCGGAAAACCGATCGTTCGTCTTCACGGACGCGCACTGGAAATTCTTCGCGCGATGGACGCGTCGACCGCGCACGTGACGATCACGCACACCGACGAGCACGCGATGGCCGTCGTGATCATCGAGTAGCTGTTCAGATTCTCCGCAACACACCCAGCCCGGGCGCGGTGGGCAGCACGAGTCGTCCATCCTCCACGCGAACCCCGACGAACGGATCGTCCGCGAGCAGGAGATTCCCGTCGAGGTCGGCCCAGTCGGCGAGCGGACTGATCTGGGCGGCGGCGGTGACGCCCAGCGACGTTTCCAGCATGCACCCGATCATCACTCGCAGTTCGTGCGCCCGCGCGGACTCGATCATCGCGAGCGCGGGCGTAATTCCACCGCACTTCATCAACTTGATATTGATCCCGTGCCCCTGGTCGTGACGACGCTCGACGTCGCCGGGTCCGACGATGCTCTCGTCGAGGACGATGGGTAACGGACTCAGACGTCGGAGCTGGCGCAGGCCGTCTTCGTTGTCGTGCGGCAACGGCTGCTCGCAGAACTCGACGTGCCGGCGGTACAACTCCATGGTTTCTTCGAGTGCGGTCTCGACGTCCCACCCTTCGTTGGCGTCGACGCGGATGGTCTTGCCGCTGCGTTCAATGACCCGGTCGAGAATCTCGAGGTCGCCGGGAAGCCCCACTTTCACTTTGAGAATCCGATACGCGGCCGCGGCGTCGACTTTCTGATCGATCACTTCCGGGCGATCGAAGCCGATTGTGAACGACGTCAAGGGCGCCCGCTCCGGATCGGCGCCGATGAGCGACCACACCGGAACCCCCTCGCGTTTGCCCCGATGATCCCAGAGCGCCATGTCGAGCGCCGCGCGCACGCACGCGTGCGACGCGAGCGTCCGGTGGAGTGCATCGTCCGGGTCATTCAGGCGTTTCCGAACGGCTTCGGGCTCGCCGTCCAGCAGGCGGCCGAGCGAATTGATCGCGGCGCGGACCGTCAACGGCGATTCCCCGTAGAACACCTGCGGCGCTGCTTCGCCCCAGCCGGTGATGCCGTCCTCGGTGAGCATGACCACGAACACGTCCACGGCCTGCTTGGTCCCCCGCGCGATCCGAAACGGAAACGCCGTCTCGACACGGATGGGTTCGATTTCGAGTTTCATGGTGGATTCCCTGTTCAAAGGTTGATGGCCGCATCGACCGCATTCCAGATGCGGTCGACACCGAAGCGGATGACATCCGTCGCGGGCAGCCCGGTCTCCCGCTCGATCCGGTCAGACACACGCCGCGCGTCGGACTCCGAGAGGCGACTGGTATCGAGCGCGATCGCAACCACGCGCGAGGACTTGAACGGCCTCACTAGTGCCTCGTGGAGGCTGATCAGATCGGCCAACGGCGGGATCGGGAGATCGAATCGTTTGTACACCGCGCGGTCGGGCGCATGCACGAAGACCATGGCATCGGGCATCGCGCCGTACAGCAGACCGAGGGCGACGCCGGCATAACCCGGGTGCGTGATGCCCCCCTGGCCCTCGACGAACACCACGTCGGCGTTCCGGCCCTCGCGATCGACGAGCTCCTGGGTTTCGCCACTGACGAAGTCGGCCACCACGCGATCGACGGGCACGCCGCGCCCGCGCAGAATGATCCCGGTCTGTCCGGTCGCCGCCCAGGCGGCCCGGACACCGCGCGCCACCGCGGCGCGATGGAGTTCCACTGTGACCGTCATCTTCCCGACACCGCAATCGCTCCCGACAATCGATACCACGCGGGCTCCCGTCGTGCACCCGTGCCCCGAGGATACCTCGCGCGATTCTTCGACGCGCCGGACGTCCCAGATGCGCGCGCCCGACTCCGTGCACCGGGCGCGCAGACCGGCATCGTTACCCAGAAACTCGTGCATCCCGCTAACCACGTCCAGCCCCGCATCGAGGCAACGCGCGACCGTCGCCCGATCGTGCGGCGTCGGGACGCCGCCCCTGGGCGCGGTGCCCAGGATCGCCACCTCCGGACGCCGCAGAAACGCGTCGTCGAGCGTGGCAACGACCGGCGCGTTGCCGCCGAATCCCAGCACTTCGCGAACGGTCCGGCCGGCACGCGACGCATCAAGAACGGCGACAACATCAGCCGCGCAATACATCGCAACGCACGCGGCGGTCTTCGCGTCGGACGCGCTGAAGCTCCCGTCCGCGAGGAGCAGCAAGCGCCGCCCCGCAACCACGAATGGAGCTTCGACGATCATGCGCGACTCCCGTTCAATCAAACTCGTCCACGATCACGCCGACGAGCCGCTTCAGGACGTCGTCCAGCGTGGTCATGCCGATCGCGCGCCCGCCCGCGTCGCGGATGATCGCCATGTGACGACCGCCTTCGCGCATCTGGAGCAATACATCCGACAACGGCGCCGTCTCCGCCACGGCGTACGGCGGGCGCAGGTTGCGCCGGAGCGCCTCCCGGTCCCGGGCGGTGACGTACTCGTGAACCGAAACCGTTCCGACGATGTTGGTGCGCTCGCCGCGAAACACGGGATACCGGGAGAATTCTTCGCGCGCGAATACGTCACTCTGCTTGTCGAACGGCATGTCGCCGTCGAGCATCACAACAGAATCGAGCGACGTCATCACATCGCGCATGGACAGGCGCTTGAGTTCGATCGCGCGGTCGATGAGTTCGGTGGTTTCCGGCGCGATCAAGCCCGCGCCGCGGCTGTCCCCGATATGAAACAGAAGTTCCTCCATCGACACGTTGAGCACGCGCGACGATGCCGGCATGGGAAGAAAACGCGTCAGGAGATCGGTCAGGAACGAGAACGTGCGCACGATTGGATACAGGAACCAGCTCAGCGCGCGCACGATGTCGACGCTCGCCAGCGCCGCCCGCGTCGCGTAGTACAGGAATACGCCCTTGGGAATGATCTCGTTGAAAATCAATGTCGTCGGGACGAGGATGAGCGTGGCGATCGTCGCGCTGTGCGCCCCGAAGTGCCGCGCGCATAGCGCCGTGAAGGCGGTCGTGCATCCGATGATCGCGAGGTTGGTCCCGACCAAAACCGCGCTCAGGAGGTACTGCGGGTCGTCGAGCAGCGCAAGCACGCGGTGCGCGCGCCGGTCGCCGGAGACGGCCAGGTGGCGCAATCGCAGACGGTCCGCGGCGATGAAAGCCGTCTCGCTACCGGCGTAGAACGCGCCCACTACGAACGCGATCACCGTGACGAACATCAGGCCCTGGTCGCTCACAGCTTCTCCACCTGCAGCTTTCGAATGCGATTGGGTTGCGCCGAAATCACCTGAAACCTGAGCCCGTCCGCGACGATCGTCTCGCCCTCGCGGGGTATACGACCGGTTATACCGAGCACGTAGCCCGCCACGGTCTCGTGCTCGTCGTCGCGGATGGAGGTTTCGAACACCTCGTTGAACTCGTCGATCTCCAGCGTGCCGGAGACGACGATGCGGCGCTCGTCGATACGCTGAAACGGATGCGTCTTCGGCTCGCGAAAGTCGCGAATCTCGCCGACGAGCTGTTCGAGAATATCTTCGATGGTGGCCACGCCGGCGAACGAGCCGTGCTCGTCGAGCACGACGGCGACGTGCAGCTTGCGACGCTGCAGTTCGCCGTAGAGTTCGACGATCGGCGTCGATTCCTGGACGAAGAAAACGTCGTGAACCCGCGCGCGCAGGTCATCTTCGCTCGAGGCGGCGTCGGGGTCGACGAGATCCTTGACGTGGACGATGCCGAGGATGTCGTCAGGCGACTCGCCGTAGATCGGAATCCGCGACCGACCGCTCGACGCAAACAGCGAGACGAGATCGTTGCGGCTCGCCGTGATCGGCGCGGAGGTCACCTGGATGCTCGGCGTCATGATCTCCTTGACCACCTTGTGCCGGAACTCGAGCACGTGCGAGAGCGTCTCGTACTCGAACGCACCCACCGCTCCTTCGCGCCACCCGATACGCACCGCGGTGAGCAGTTCGTCCCATGCATACGGCCGGCGCGCGATTCCCAGCCGCCCGCGCATCATGTCGATCACGCGGTCCGAAATCATTGCCAGGGGAACGCGAATGGGCAGAAAGACGGCGTGCAGTACCGACAGGGGGAACACGACGACTGGCGCGACGCGCTCAGCCCCGTGCAGCGAAAGCGCCTTCGGAACGATCTCGCCGAAGAGCATGATCAGCGCGGACATGACGAAGAACGCGTACGCGGCGCCGCGCTCGCCGAACAGCGAGAGACAGATGGCGGTGGCCGCGCTGGTGGCGAAGATATTGACCGACAGGTTACCGAGCAGGATCGTGATCAGCAGCCGCCGCGGTTTTTCGAGGAGCGCCGCCACCCGCTTGCCGCCGGCCGACGCGCCGCGCATCGATCGCAGCTGCGACCGGCTGAGCGAGAACAACGCCGCTTCCGAACCGGAAAAGAACGCGGACAGAAGAAGGAGAACGACGAGACCGGCGAGATAGGAAAGAAGATCGCCCACGGTGCGCGGCCGCGCTTATCCGCCGAAGTCTTTGAGGGCGGCACGAGCCTGCTTGGCTTCCTCGGTGGTCGGGTACTTGTCGATCAGAGTCTGATACGCCTTCTGCGCCAATGTGCGCTCCTCGAGGTGCTGGTACGCGTGTCCCATCTTGAGGTACGCGGCCGGAACGAGTCTCGATGCCGGGAAATCCTGCACGACGCGCTGGTAGTCGCCGGCGGCCTCGAGATATCGCTCGGTGGCAAAGTCACACTCGCCCAGGTAGTAACGCGCCTCCGCGACACGGGGCCCCTGGGGAAACTGCGTCAGGTAATCCTGAAATGCCTGCGCGGCGAGCTCATAGTTGCCGCGCGTCACGTCGAGATAGGCGTTGCGATAGATCTCTTCGCCAGCGGCAGCGGTCGAATCCGGTCCCTGGCCGGCGGCGGGGCGTGAACCGCTCGCGCGGTCACGCCCGCCCCGGTTGATCATCAACTGTTCGCTGTCTTCGATGCGACTCACGAGCACCCGGACGGCTTCCTCGAGTTCGGCCATCGTGACGGTGGCCTGGCCCTGAAACGCCGCCCGCTCTTCGCTGTCCTTCGCCATCTGTTGCTCGATTCGATCGAGCTGCGCCTGGATACGGCGCTGCTCCACGCGAATCGTGTCCGCAGACATGGCCGCACGTTCGGAATTGATCGGCCCCTTGACCATCTTGGTGCCGTAGCAATTCGACAGTGCCACCGCGCAAGCGGCTATAACAAAGATATCGAGTACCCGGCGACGCACCGTGTTCCTCCGGCTACTTGACGATGAAGTGCGCGCGACGGTTCTTCGCCCACGCCGCTTCGGTGTGTCCGGGATCGAACGGACGTTCCTTGCCATAACTGATCGTCGTAATACGCGAGGAACTGACACCCATCGCAACAAGGTAATCCCTCGCAGCGTTGGCGCGCTTCTCGCCGAGAGCGAGGTTGTACGCCTTGGTGCCGCGCTCATCGCAGTGACCTTCGATGGTGATGGCCTTGTCGGTGACGCGCTTCATCTCGCGCGCGTTGGCGTCCAGCGTGCTCTTGGCTTCGGCCGTCAGCGCGGCGCTGTCAAAATCGAAGAACGCATCGCTCAGCGCGATCGGCGACATGTCCTGAGTCGGCGTCTTCGGCTGCTCGACCGGCATTTCCTTGGGCTCTTCCACGGCGGGTGCCGGTGTCGTGTCGACCGGCTGATCCACTGCTTTCTTGCCACCGCAGCCGGCCACCATGACCAGGCTTCCTACGGCAATCATCCACATCATCCGCTTGACTCTCATACCCATGACCTCCTCGAATACGAACGGGGTGCGCGCGACCAGATTTTTCTCGGCCAGTTTCTCGGGGCGGAAACGGCTAATTCATTGCTCCATTTACGGTTGCGGGCTCGACCAGTCGGGATCCGAGCCTTGAGCCAATATTCTCTTACCCCCGGTGACGATGTCAACAACGGAAACCGATTCCTCGCGCCCGCGTTCAGTGCATACCAGATGGCGACCATCGGGCGCCCACCGAGGATCCTCGTGGCTGCGGTCGTCCTTGGTGATCAGGCGCCCGTCGCGACCGTCCGGCGTGATGGTTGCAATCTGAAACTCCGCACCCATGCGCGTCGAGAACGCAATCAGATCGCCGCGAGGCGACCACGCGGGCGACGCGTTGTATCCGCCGGTGAACGTGAGCCGCCGGACGTTGCCGCCGTCGCGCTCCATCAAATAGAGCTGGGGCGACCCGGATCGGTCGGACAGGAACACGATTTCACGTCCGCCGGGAGACCAGCACGGGCTGGTGTCGATCGCACGATTATGCGTCAGTCGCTCGCTGATGTGACCGTTCTTCTGAAGCATGTAGATTTCCGTGTCTCCGTCCTTGGACAATGCGGCCAGCAGCATGCCCTGGGACTCCGACCAGTCGACGGCGGTGTTACTCCCGCTGTAATTCGCCAGTCCGCGCGATTGCCCTTCGGCGAGATAGCGGATGAACAGATCGGCCTTGCCGTCGCGGAAGCTGGTGTAGGCCACGGCCTGGTTGTGATCCATCCACCGGGGCGCAAGCAACGGGACCGTCTGCCGCACCAGCGTGCGCGGGTTGTATCCGTCGTAGTCCGACACGACGAGTTCCCATTTGTCGCCTACCTTGCGCGTGTACACGATCTGCGTGGACGCAACCCCCGTCTCTCCCGTGACCAGACGCACCACTTCATCGGAGAAATGATGGGCGACCCGCCGGATATCGGCGTCCGTCACCTTGTACTTCTTCCCCCCCATGAAATCGCCGGAACCGATGTCGGTCACCGTGCCCTCGAACGACACATCGGCGCCGTCGTGCGCGACCTTTCCCCGGACGAGGACCGCGTTGATGCCCTGCACGCCCGCAGTTGCGGGCTCCTCGCGCATGATCTTGAACAGGCCGGTGAACTCCAGATCGGCCAGCACGATCTGCTCGAGCCGCTGCGAACGGGACGTCAGGTCGCCATCCGCGGCAAACGGCGGCATCCACATGGGGATGACGAACGCCTTCTCCTGCACGATCGGGTCAGGCCACACGTCCTTCTGGGCGGCGGCGACCACCGGCAGGCAAACAATCGCGACGGCGAGTATCAAGCGCCTCACACTCATGAAACATCCTTTGTCGTTGCGTTCGGGGGCGAAAATCGAGCGGCGACTCACTGCGTCTCCCGGTACAGGAAGCCGAAATGAACACCCAGGTAATCATCGCTGTATTCGCGCGGAAGCGGGGGCAAGGGTGCCGCCTGCAGCACCGCGCGCTGGCACGACTGGTCGAAGAGAAATATGCCGGACGTCTCTTCCACGGATACGTGACTCACTGAACCATCCCGATGGACGCGAAAATACACACGGCACGTCTTCTCGTCGAGCGCCCCGCCGGGCGGTTGCCACGTGGAGGCGATCTTCTGGCGCATCCGAGCGATATAGTGCGCGAACGGGAAATCGCCGCTGTCGAAGGACATGCTCCCCGTCGCACCCGCGGTCGTCTGGCCGCTCCCCACCATGCTGCTATCCACGGGCGCGGCCGTCTTCTGGATCTCGGTCGTCGGAACCGCCTTCGACTCGGATTTCTTCTTCGGGGCCGGCTTCTTCGCCTTTGGCTTGTCCGGCGGCGGCGGCATCTCCTCGTCTTTCTTTTCTTCCTCGACCGGCTTGGGCGCCGGCGGCGTCGGCTCGACCGCGGGCGGCGACGCCTGGACCGTCTGCGGGGGCTGCGCCGCCACCGCGGGCGTCACCAGCGTCACGTCGTACACCTGCCGCGGCACATAGCTCACCTGGCTGAACGACACCCACTGGATCACGATGAAGGTGACCAGCGCGTGAAACAGAATCGACATGCCGACTGCTTTACGCATCCGGGATGCCTACCGCCGATTGTCTTTCTTCTCGGTGATCATGCCGACATCGCTGATCCCCGCGGCCTTCACTTCGCCGATGACCGACATCACCGCACCGTAGGCCACGTCCTGATCGGCGCGAACGAAAATCCGTTCCTCCCCCGCCGCCTTGAGCGTCGCGAGCGTCGAGCCCAGGTGTGCTTCGTCCACCAGGTCGTTGTTGACGTAGACTTTGCGATCCTTGGTCACGGAAATCACGACGGCATCTGTCTCCTTGATCACCGTCGACTTGGCCTTCGGCAATTTGACCTGAATCCCCGCCTGAATGAACGGAGCGGTCAACATGAAGATGATGAGAAGCACCATCATCACGTCGACGAGCGATGTGACGTTGATGTCGGAAACGCTCGCGTAAGGGCTTCGCTTCATAGCACACCTTTTCTGCGGCGTCGCATCAGAGCGTCGCTCCGGTGCGCGCCGGCCGCGGCGAGTCCATCGAACGCTGCGCGCCCCGCACGGCGATGACCGAGTCGGTGACGCGCGCGATGAACAGGTCGAGTTGCGTCTCCTTGCGGCGCACGATGCGCACGAAGGTGTTGTACGCGATCAACGCGGGAATCGCCGCAGCGAGACCGGCGATCGTCGTGATCAATGCCTCCGCAATGCCCGGGCCGACGACTTCGATGCTGGCTGCGCCTTCGACGCCCATCGAGAGGAAACTGTGCATGATTCCCCACACCGTGCCCAACAACCCGAGGAACGGCGCCGCACTCGACGTGGTCGACAGCAGGATGAGATGGCGTTCCATTTCTCCCATCTCGCTGAGCGCACGCGCCTCGAGCAGATCTTCGAGGCGCGACCGTTCCGCGTCGGCGTCGGCCATGCTGTCGAACGTCACCACGCCATCAGCGCCACGCCCGGACACGAATCGCTTCGTCTCCATCAGGAGCGAGGCTTCGATCGCCGGGAGATAGCGCTCGGCTTCGGCAAGCACCGGGGCCACACCCCGCGATGCCATCGCCTTCTTCAGCGCGTCACCGCGCGCGCGCAGCTGCCGAAACAGGCGCACGCGATCCCACACCACCGCCCAGGTCATCACGGACATCACGAAGGTAGTGCACAGAACCAGAAGTCCAAATCGTCCCGAGTCGGCGAGAATCTGGGGCAGCGAGCGTCCGATCGCCGCGGGCACGGCCGCGAAGAGTTCCATATGCGTCCTTTCCTGTTACCGTTCGCCACCGGCGGAATCGAGAACACCGCGCCGCCGAGCCACGATTCGCCTACCTCTTAGCACACCGCCCCGATATTGCCCAGAAAAAGTGGGTTTCGGATGGTCTGAATCATGCATACGCGTGCGAAGAAAGGTGGTTCCGCGCCTTGTCGCCCCGAGTCGGATGGGGTATATTGGTGGATGCATAGTATTGAGTCCGGATTGCGCCGCCCCTGATCCCCATTTCCCGATCCCACGGGAGGAAGTTGCGATGAAACTCAACGCCTCTCCCCTAATTCTCTCGGTGCTCCTTGCCCTTCCTTCGCCTTCCTCCGCCGTATCTCAGAGCCGCGACGGAGGCAGTGGCGGCGTTGCGCTGCGCGCGAGCGTGCCCATGGGCTCGATCGTCAATACCGGCGATCGGATCGCGTTCGATTACGAGTCCCGCGACGACGCGGCGATTCTCGTCTTCGATATCGACACGCGCGGGTACGTGCACCTGCTGGCGCCCGGCGGAAACATCGAGGTTTCGCGCGCGATGACGACCTATTCCCTTCCCGAGCCCGGACGGGATCTCGTGGTCGACAGCCAGACCGGGGTCGAGTTCGTGTTCGCGCTGGCCGTCGACGACCCGTCGGTCATCGATCTCGCGGAAGTCGACCACATGCGCGCCGCCGATACGCCGGGTGCCGATCCGTACCGCGTTTCCGGCGACCCGTTCGTGGCAGCTAACATGATCGCCGGCGAACTCGTGCGCGGCGTCTCGCGCCGCGGCGTAACGTTCGGCTACACGATGTTCTACGTGAATCAGCGCGTCGATCATCCGTGCTACCTGTGCGGCGACTGCGACGGCGGAACGCCGGATCCGACGTGCGACGGCTATCGCATCGTTCAAGCGTTCGACCGCCGCTCCCCGCTCACGTATCCGTTGCGACGCGGCTATCAGACCGTCGAAGTGACGGCGGACGCCACGGACCAGCCCGACAGCGGCGGCATCTTTTCGAGCGGCGACGACTCCGATGTCATGGTGAACTTCTACCCGTACGGGTCGCAGGTCCGCTACGCCGACCCGGTGCCGGCGTACTACTACGGCGGCCTCTACGATCCGTTCTACTGGTACTACCCGTATTATCCGTACTGCAACTCGGGCTGGTCGCTGTCGATCGGCTGGGGATGGGGCTGGGGCTGGGGATGGGGCTGCGGTGGTTACTACTGCTCGGGCTGGTATGCGCCGCCGTGCGGCGGCTATTACCCGTCGTATCCCTCCGGCGGATACACGTACCCGGACCGGTTCAAAGCCAAGTACAAGAACGAAGCGGGCGCGAGTAACATGCTCGTTCGCGACCGCGCGTCCGCGGCCCAGCGAGATAGCGACCTTCGACTCGCGCAGGCCGACGTGCGGCGCTCGATGAAAACGATCGATACACAGTCGATCGGGCGACAGACGCGCTTCGGGACGGCAAACCTCTTCGCGTCGTCGCGTTCAAAACCCACGGCTCCTCGCCTGCCCACAAAGGTATCCGGCGTTGCCCGGACCCCCGGACATGCGAAGGCGGTCCCGGGGCGGACGTCGACGGGTCACGTTCGGGGCTCGGTTCCGTCGTCCGGTTCTCGCGGATACGTTCCGCGCGCGAAGAGCGGGTCTCCGTCGTATCGCGGCGGATCGGCGAAGTCGGGTGGCTCGCCGTACTATCGCAGCCCGGCGCGGTCAGGCGGTACATCGAAGGCACGGGGATATTCCGGGGCCGCGTTCAAGGGATTTCCACAGTACAGTTCCCACGGATCGTCCCGGTCCCCGTTTTCGGGGTTCGGACGGCAGGGCGGTACCAGCGGCTACCACGCACCATCGATGCGGGGTGGATTCGCGGGAAGTTCCGGTTGGCACGGAGGCGGTGGCGGATTCAAGAGCGCGCCGCACGCGGCACACGGCCGACGATAGCGACCGCACGAACCCACGTCAGGTGGGAATGACTGAAAAGCAAGAAGGCCTCCCCGAACGGGGAGGCCTTCTTCATGCTTAAACCCTTCGCGTGCCCTAAAGCGCTTTATAACTCGTGACCTCGAGGTACTTGACCCCGTCGATCCTGCGGACGCGTGTCGACACTTCCACCGTCTTGCCCGCCTTCTTCAGATCCGACGCGCGGGCCGTCTTCATCAGCGGGTAAATCTTCCCGTCTTCGGTCTTGAACATCGGTGCGCAGGCCTCCGTCGCATGCAGCGAGCAATGCGCGCACACGTACGAGCCCGTCAAAACGACCCGTTTGTTCTCCGCGTAGGGAACCTCGTCCGAAACCTGCTTGATCGCAGCCGAATCGGCGCCCTTCTCGCAGCCGGCGCTGGCCGTCGACATCGACGAGCAACACGACGAGCCCGCGGCCGACGTCTTCATCGCCTGGCCACAGGTTCCCGCCGCCATCGCCGCCATGTGGGCGGAGCACTCGGCGGCCGTCATGGACTTCGCGCAGGTGCCCGCGGCCATATGGGCCGAGCAGTCCGTCGACTTCAGGGATGCCGTCGTGGCCGTGGCCTTGCCAGCGCAGCAATCCGACCCCGAGGTCATCGCCGCGTGGGGACATCCGCTCTCGACCGACGCTGTTGTGGCACTCATCGGGCAACCCGATGCTTGCATCCCGGCACTCTGGCTGCAGCCGGAGGACATACCCGCCGTGTGCGCCTCGCAACCGGCCGACGTGAACGCGGGACATCCCGCCGCCGCCGCCGCTTCAGCGGTCCGGCACATCTCCGGCGTGCACCATTCGCAATCGGCGTGGTCATCGCTCGCGACCATGCCGCCGACCGCCGCGATGTTCAGAATGGGAGCCGACCCGGGCGCGACGACCGCCGAACGAATCATTGCACTGTGAACGGACTTGGCGTCCGCCGCGGTCGCCGTATTTCCCTGAGCGCAACACGACGGAGTCGCCGTCGTGGCCGCCGTCTTCGTCGCGTGATCACACGCGACCGCGCGCGACGCGTCGCCGGCGCCGGCCACGATCGCCGCCACGCCGAACGCGGCTACGATTCCGAATAGGACCAGATTACGTTTCATCATCCACTCCTCCTGATGTGCCGTGGGTGTCTTTGAAAGTCCCCCAATAATCGACCAGATAGGGACCGCCGTCAAGGCAGCCGTGCATCTTTTACCCCGCCCACAGGCGATGAATTCCCGTTGTTCCTCGTTGGGTGGAGCCGATCGCCTAAACCGTTACCTCGTCACCCATTGCATATCGTTTGCCATCCCGGGTGATTCGGCAGCCGGCCACATGAGCGTCGTGCTCGAAGACGAGCGTCCAGGCTTCGTCAGTCGCCCGGGCCAGAATCGACGCCTTCTCCTCCATCGCGGTGACCGGCAGGAGGTCGTAACTCATTACATAGGGAACCGGGATGTGGTGGTGCGTCGGGATCAGGTCGCCGGTGAAGAACAGCGTGCCGCCGGAACCGTGCACGAGTGGAAGCTGCTGTCCCGGCGTATGCCCGTCGAACACGAAGAGATCAAATCCGGGCGCGAGCGACCACGGCCCATCGTAGAGGCGCAGCACACCATCCCGCTCCATCACACGCATCCGGTCTTCGTAGTAACTGGCGCGATCCCGGGGGTTGGGACGCATGGCGTGCTCCCACTGCGACTGCTGGACGTGATGGGCGGCGTTGGGAAAGAGGAGCCGCCAGTCCTCGCCGTCGGGCTCGACGATCCCCGCGGCGTGATCGAAGTGAAGGTGGGTCAGCATGACGTCGGTGACCGTCGCGGGATCGACGCCGGCGCTCCGGACGACGTCCAGGAGATGATCGGTGTCCTGGAACGCGTAGATCTGCCGGTTCTTTTCGCTATGTCCGCCACCCGCGCCGACGTCGACGACGATGGTGCGCCCGTGACCCTGCACCAGCAAAATACGCATCACCATCGGCACGCGATTGAACTCATCGGGTGGCAGCGCGCGCGACCACATGGTGCGCGGCACCACGCCGAACATCGCGCCCCCATCGAGGCCGAACCGGCCCGCAAGGCACGAGCGTACTTCCCAGTCGCCGAATTTCATATTGGAAACTATAGCACAGGCCGCCGCGTCACCCCACCCCGCGTGACAATCATTCCTTCTCGATCGCGACTGCCGTACCGTACACCACCAGTTCCGACGCGCGCTCCGAGATGTCGGTTGAAGAAAACCGGATGGCGACGATCGCATTGGCGCCGAGCATGGTGGCTTCTTCACGCATGCGATCGAGGCACTGTTCGCGCGCCTCGGCGAGCACCTTGGTGTATTCCCGGATCTCGCCGCCAGTGATGTTCTTGATGAACGCGGTGATGTCGTGGCCGATATGGGTCGCGCGAACGGAGCTGCCCTGGACGAGCCCGAAGACCTGCACGATCCGCGATCCCGGAACCGTGTCGGTGGTGACGATAATCATCGCTGGACCCCCCGGTACGGATCGTTCTTGCTCTCGTGATACCGTTCGCGCGCCACGGAAATGAAGATCACCATGAACCCCGCGATGATCAGCGCCACGCTGATCCCTTCGAAGGTCAGAAATCGCGGCGACGTCACGGCCCGGAACAGGGCGTATCCGAGCAGTGCCACGAGTCCGGCGACGAGGAACAGGAAGCCGACATTGCGTTCGCTCCGGCGATAGACGCTCTCCCAGTATCCTTCCCAGAATTCGTCGTCGGGGACACGCAGCCTGAGTTCTCCGGTGAAGCCGACCACGCGTCCCAGTGACTTCAACTCGGCAGCGCACGTCTCGCACTCGCGCACGTGCGCCTCGTAGGCGGACGTCTCCGTCGGAGACAACTCTCCGTCAAGCAGGCGCATACCGTCGGTCTGATACCGCGTGCACGTCATTTCACACCACCCCCCGCTTGTCGTCCGCGTCGATCCCGGTACGCTCGATCTCTTCGATGATGGCACGGAGGGCCTGTCGCGCGTAGTACAGTCGCGACATGACCGTGCCGATCGGGATCTCGAGCACGTCGGCGATCTCCCGGTAAGAAAGCTCTTTGAATGACTTCAACACGATGATCTCCCGGTGGTCGTCGGCAAGGCGATCGACCGCCGCGCGGACGATACGCCGACGCTCTTCCGACTCCAGGTCCTCGAGCGCCGTCGGTCGCCCGCTGGCAAGCTCGCGATGGTTGTTCTCGTCATCGATCGACACGTCCTTGCGACCCCGTTGCACGAAATTGAGACAGTGGTTTTTGAGAATGCGATAGAACCACGGGTAGAACGGCCGGGACGCGTCGAAGCGGTGGCGCGCCTGATACGCCTTGATGAAGGCCTCCTGCGACAGAATCCCGGGCGTCTTCGGCGTTCCCGCAGAATCCGCAGGCGACCAGAAACGCATCCGACATGTACCGTCGCACGAGCGCCTCGTAGGCGTGCTTGTCGCCCGCTATCCAGCCGGCGATGATTTCCTGTTCATTTTCGAAGGTCACGCCCGGTTCCGCCTGCACCGAACCGGCAACCGCCACCTGTGTTCCGGCACTCATCATGCAACCGTCTACACCCCGGTGGGACCGCTATTCGGTTGATCGTCCTGCGATTCTACCGTCATACCGAAACCCGTTGCCACGAAAAGAAATGGGATTTGCACTTGGCCGACGGCCGGCAGTGCGCTACCGTCAGTCGGCTGCCGACCCGCCTGAAACCAGGCCTCGAACCCAGAAGGCTCTCGAACCCATGACCGATCATCACTCGTTTCTCGAGAGCCACGTGGCCCGCATCGAGCCGCTGTCGCGCGACGTCAATCTCGCGTACTGGAACGCAACCACATCCGGCAAGCCCGAGCAGTTCGCCCGGTACGCCGAGCTGGAAGTCCAGTTTCAGAAGATCTACTCCGACCCCCAGTCGTTCGAAAACGTCGAGCGCTGGCTCGGGTCCGCTACGCTCGATCCGCTCGAACGGCGCCAGTTCGAACTCTTGCGCAGCGCGTATCTGCGCAACCAGATCGACCCCGGCCTGATCGAGGCGATGACGCTCCTGTCGAGCAGGATCGTCCACGCCTTCGGCACCTACCGAGCCCGGGTGGACGGCGGCGAATTCACCGGCAACGAGGTCCGCAACGTACTCAAGCAGAGTACCGACGCCGACTACCGGCGACGCGTGTGGGAAGCGGACAAGGCCGTCGGCGCGCAGGTGCGCGCCGACCTCCTGGAACTGGTGCGCCTGCGCAACGACACGGCGCACACTCTCGGTTTCGCGGACTACTACACGATGTCGCTGGAACTCGCCGAACAGGATGCCCGAGAGTTGCAGACGCTGTTCGACCGTCTGGACGCACTCACTCGCGAGCCGTTCGCGCGGGCAAAGGATGAAATCGACTCCGCGCTCGCGTCGCGATACCAGATACCGGCCGCGGCGCTTCGACCATGGCACTACGAGGATCCGTATTTCCAGGAATCGCCTCGCATTTTCGACGTCGATTTCGACCGGTACTACCGTGATCGCGACGTCGTGGGCCTCGCCCGCACGTTCTACGAGGGCATCGGCCTTGAGGTCAGCGAGATACTCGCTCTCAGCGACCTGTACGAACGGCCCGGCAAGGAGCAGCACGCGTATTGCATCGATATCGACCGGCGCGGCGACGTCCGCGTTCTTGCCAATGTCCAGAGCGACGAGAACTGGACCGGGACCATGCTGCACGAACTGGGTCACGCGGTCTACGACCGGCACATCGACCCGCGGCTTCCGTTCCTGCTCCGCGAACACGCCCACGTGTTCGCCACCGAGGCGATCGCGATGCTCTTCGGACGGCTTTCCAAGGACGCCGACTGGATCGACCGCATGATTGGCGTTCCAAAGTCGGACCGCGATCGACTCGTTCGCGAGGCAAACCGGAGTTCGCGACTTTCTCAGCTTGTCTTTGCGCGCTGGTGCCAGGTGATGGTCCGTTTCGAGCGCGCTCTCTACGCCGACCCGACGCAAGACCTGAATGCGCTGTGGTGGGATCTGGTGGAAGAATACCAGGGCGTGCCCCGACCCGACGGGCGCGACGCACCCGACTGGGCCGCCAAGAATCCATGTCGTCTCAGCGCCCGTCTACTACCACAATTACATGCTCGGAGAGTTGTTCGCGTCGCAGCTGGACCGGGCGATTCAGACCGAGGTGCTGCGCGCCGGCGACGAACGGCGATCGATTGTGGGAGCGGCGTCGGTGGGTCAGTTCCTGCGCGAGCGGGTCTTCGCCGCCGGGAAGCGCTATCACTGGAGCGAGCTGGTCGAGCAGGCGACCGGCGAGCCGCTCAATCCGGAGTGGTTCGCGGCACAGTACGTCCTTCAGCGGTCGTAGCGCGCGATAAACTCCTCGGCTTTTTCGACGATAGTCCGGTTGCCCACGAAAACCGGCGTGCGCTGGTGCAACGCGGCAGGCTTGACGTCGAGCACCGGTCCGCGGCCCGTCGACCCGTAGCCACCCGCCTGCTCGATCAGGTACGACATCGGCACCGCTTCGTAGAGAAGGCGGAGTTTTCCCTGGGGCTTGCTCGGGTCCTTGGTGTCCGCGGGGTAATAGAACACCCCGCCGCCGAACAACGTGCGGTGGACGTCGGCCACCATCGAACCGATATAACGAAGCGAAAGCGACATCGGGCTCCCCGCTTCCCCCTGCAGCCAGCGCGTGTAGCGACGTACTCCATCGGTCCAGAATTTCTCGTGGCCCTGGTTTGCGCTGTAGTACTTCGGCGTGTCGGGGATGCGCACATTGGGGTGCGAGAGCAGGAACTCCCCGATGCTCGGGTCCAGCGTGAACCCGTTGACTCCGTGTCCGGTCGTGTAGACCAGCATCGTGCTGGATCCGTAGACCAGGTATCCGCCTCCGACGATCTGACTCCCGCTTTGCAGGACATCTTCGAGCGTTCCGGGACCGGATTTGGTTTTCCGCCGAAAGATCGCGAAGATGGTTCCCACGGCGACGTTGAAATCGATGTTCGAGGAACCGTCGAGCGGGTCGAACACCAGCACGTAGTCGCCCGTCGGGTACTGCTCCGGAATGGGAATGATGTCCCGCGATTCTTCCGACGCCATACAGCACAGACGGCCGGTGTGGTCGGTAAGTTGATAGATCGTCTGCTGGGCGTAGACGTCGAGCTTCTGCACTTCTTCGCCCTGGACGTTCTCATGACCCGCGGAGCCGAGGATGTCGGCGAGACCCGCGCGCTGCGTACGACTTGCGATCAGCTTCCCCGCGAGCGCGATATCGTAGAGTAGGTTGGTGAGGGCGCCCGACGAATCGGGAAACCGTTCCTGTTCCATCAGAATGTGCCGTTCGATCGTGATAACGGCGGACGGTGCAGGATTGGGTGTGGGTTCAACCATGGGAGACCTCGCGTGCCGACGCTACCAGTACCAGCCAAACGTCACGTCGGAGCCGTAGTTGAAGACGTTGGAAATTCCTTCCCCTTTGACACCGAGGAACATGGCGTCGAACTCGATACCGAGTGCGAAAGTCCGGGTCAGCCGGAATTCGTATCCCATGCCGGCCATCGCCGCGACGCCGGTATCGGTGAACGTTCCGCTCGTCGGAAAATCGACGTAAGATGGCGGCGTCACGTCCACCGAAGCAATCGCGACGCCGAGTCCGCCCTTCACGAGAAAGCCGACGTTTCCAGGGAACGCCACCACCCCGAGCGTGGCCCCCGCGAGCTGCACCTTCACCGGCACATCGCCCTGGATGGTCGCCAGGTCATAGTCCTTCGCCCAACCCTGGAAATCCGCCGACACGACGAGACTCTGCCGGACAGCGTAGCCGACCCGCGCCGCGACGGTGCCCGACCACTGGGCCTGGCGCTGATAATCGTCCCAGGAGACGTTGGCCCATCCGTTTCCGAATCCGAGCCCGACGCACCAGTCGTTGCGCACGTGTTCGTGCGCGAGCGCCGATCGCGGCATCCCGGACAGGATCGCGAAGGCGAGCGCCGAGCCGACGAGGGACAACCACCGACTTCGAAGCACCCGCGGGGGCATGGTCAGAAACCGACGATCAGGCCGACCGTAATCGCCTGAATAACCTGGTCGCCGGGCGTCGACTCGTGGGTTCCGGTCGTGGGCTGCAACAGCTGGCCCGGATCGAAGGTGCTGCTGAGATTGCGCGTGTACGTGTACCGAGCGTATGTGCTCCAGGAGTCGCTTAGCGCATATTGAATACCCACCGACGGCGCGATCGTCATCCCGCTGGCATCATTCATCGAATTTCGAAGCACGTCCTCGATCTGGATATCTTCGGCGGTCGTCTTGTAATACCCGACCGCCATTTCCACATAGGGATTGGTTCTCGACTTGGGAACGGCCAGGAATCGCGCGGACCCGTACATGACATTTGTCGAGATCGTGCCGCCCTGCACATCCTTGATGCCGGTGTAGCGCAGGGTGCTCTTGGCCTTGAGGCCGTCGTTCGAAAAACTCATGTGCTGAAAACCCCCGTTCACCTCGAGCCACGGGAGCACCGAGACCCCCGCACCGATCCCGAACGAAAACGACGAATTCCAGAACTCCTTGAAATCGCCAGGCTTTCTGGGAATAGCGCCGCCACCTTCCAGAAAAATCTGAAACCGGTGCGGAATCCGAAGGTACTTTGGCTGCTCCGTCGTCCGCTGAGCGAACGCCGGCCCGACCATGGTGATCGCCGAAACCGCCATCACGACGATGAAAAGCACTCGTTTCATTCTGTGAATCTCCTCTGCGCTGACCGGCGGACGGCCTCGCGGGTGGAGGTCGGCGCGCCCACGATTCTCATACAATACAATTCGGGAAAGCCGGGCCGGGCGGCTCGACGATTGCAGGTACCATTTTCACAGGGGCGAAGCGACATAATAACGTATCCGGACAGGGGCATTGAAGCCCCAAAATCACACCGGCGAGAGTTCGAAGCGCACCGCCCGCGCGACGGTGGCGCCCAGCCGGCCGATCGCCCGGGCCCCGCGCGCGGCGACCTCGACGAGATCCCAGCTGTTGAGGATCGCCAGGAGTTCTCCCGGGGCCACATCGGCGTACGTTCGGCGCAGCGGTCCGACGTCGATTCCCCCCGCAGTGACCCGGCAGTCCAGCGACGGAAACACCTGCTCGACGAGTCGCCGGGGGATGTCCGTGAGCACGTTGCCGAACCGGTCCACGTGACGACCGGCACCCGAGATTCGCCCGGCGTCAACGGACGTGCTTGGCACATCGGAAAGCAGCACGATCCCTCCGGTCTCCTGTCCTAGGTCCGAGGACGGCGCCCCGCGCGCGATCGCCGCGGCGGTCGGGACGAAGACATCTCGTCCATGGAACGTCGCGCCGCGCACCGGGTGCCCGACCGCGCGCCCGGCCGCGGACCCGTCGATCGCGACGAATCGGTCCGCTCCGTTCTCGACGATCACGTCAGTCGCGAACCCGTTATCCGGCCCGACCAGGGTCCGCCCGCCAACGTCGACGACCAGTCCCCGACGTTCGCTTCCGACCCCGGGATCAACGACCACGACGATAACGGCGTCCGGTGACGTGTACTCCAGTGTGCGCGCCAGCACGAAGCTCGCTTCATCGACGTCGTGCGGACGGATCGCGTGCGTCACGTCCACGACCCGGGAAGCTGGAGACGCCGACGCCGCGACAGCCCGCATGACGCCCGCGTAGAAATCGTCGTCGCCGAAATCCGTCAAGAGGAAGATCGGTCGTGACATCACTCGCCCAGGATCTTCCGGGCGATCCGGGTGCCGATTCCGCCGGCCTTCTGCAGCTCGTTCTTGAGGTCGGCGATGACGCGCTTGGTCGCGTCGTAACCGATTTCGATCATTTCCGCGGAGTGTTCGAAGTCGAACGAACTGTACGCATCGACGTTCGGATGAATCACGAAGTCTGCCTTCTGTTCGGAGATGGGAAAATTCTTTCGCGCCATCAGACCGGTCACCTGCACCACCAGTTGAAGGATGTTGCGCGGCCGACGGTACGCGGGATCGATCGGGGCGAGGTGTGATGCGATGGTGAATTCCGAGCCGATTTCCTGCGCGGTCTCGACGGGCAGGTACTCGGCGAGTCCGCCGTCGACGTAATACTCGCCGTCGATCTCGACTGGCAGATAGATCTGCGGAATACTGCAGCTCGCGCGGACCGCGCGCGCCACCGACCCCTCGCGGAAGATTCGCTTGTCGCCGGTGATCAGGTTCGTCGCAACCACACCACACGGGATATTGAGTTCGTCGAACCGGAGGTCACCAATGGTCTCGATGATAAATTCTTCGATCCGCTGGCTGGAAATAAACCCGAGCCGGGTCAGCCGGATACTGACGAGCTTGCGCCAGCTCATCGTGTTGGCCACGGCCTCCATCGTCGAGATCGGCATGCCGGTGGCGAGCATCATGCCCACGATACTCCCTCCGCTCGTGCCCGCTATGTATGAAATGGGTATCTCGGCCTCGACCAGCGCCTTGATCACGCCGACGTGCGTGACCGACTTCGCCGTCCCACCGCTCAGAGCCAGGCCGATGGCCGGTAGTTTCATGAGGGAAATCCTCCCCGCAAACGAACTTTCTTGCAACCCCCAACCCCCCGGGGTCGTCTAAAAGACATACATCCGGCATTGCCGGGAACCGCGGACAGCCCCGCGGCGTAGTATCTGTCCAAGGAGGTATGTGATGAAACGTCTGGCACTGGGTGCTCTGGTGGTGGCAACACTGGGCACATCATGGGGAATCCATTCATCCGCATATGCGTGCGACCGCTCCAGCAAAGCGGCGGCGACCGCCCAGATCCTCGAAGCGGTGCCCACGGTGACCGTGGACGTGCTCGTCCCCCTCGGTCAGCTCCGGCACGTTCGATTTGAACACGTTTCGGTGATATGCGACGGCAAGGTTACGCAGCGCGATGTGACCGTGTGCACCGAGGAAAAAGCGGGAGCGGTCGAGACGGCCCGTCGGACGGCCCGTACAGCCGCGACACTTGGACGCGCCTTCGTGACCACGGTCAGCGCCGTGATGGGCTCGCTTGTCGACGCCGCGGTTTCGGCGACGTCCGGCCTCGTGTAGCTCATCGGCGATTGCGCTTCTCCCCACCCACCCCATCGTCGAGGAACCGGCGATAGGGATCCGTCACTTTCAGCAGGGGTAGACCCACGACCTCGGGCACCGCGTACGGGTGGATCTGAGTCACTCGTTCGGCCAGGCGCGGAAAGAGTTCGCGCGCCGTCTTTGCCACCATCATCACTTCCGCTTCTTCCTGGACCTCGCCCTCCCACCGATAGACGCTCCGGCACTCGGGCAGAACGTTGACGCACGCGGCGAGATGTTCGTCGACCAGCGCGCGCGCAATACGTCGCCCGTCGGCCGCAGTCGGCGCCGTGATCAATACAACGAGAAAGTCGATATTGCTCATCGTCCTAATGAATCCCTAATCGCGTCATGACCGCATGGACCCCGAAGTATAACAGCACCCCCACCAGGGCCGTCACCGAATAACCACGCTCGGGGTGCTGGTTGAATTCCGGCATCAGATCGGTAGCTGCAACGTAAAGTGCTATTCCACAAGATATTGCGAGTCCAACCCCCTTGAATCGGCCGCCGATCAGGGTCATCCCCAACGCACCGAGGAGGGTGGTGGCGGCCAGGAGCCCGGAGCCCAGTCGGGCGGCGCGGCGGGTCCAGCCGGCCGCGATCATTAGCGACGAGATGGTGACACCCTCCGGAATCTTGTGCAGCAGGACGGCGAGCGCGATCACGACGCCCAGTGACGGGGTCACCAGAAACCCGGACGAGATCGCGACCCCGTCGAAAAACGCGTGCAGCGCCAACCCGACGAGGGCGGTCAGACTCACCGAGGGCGCGACGACGTGTTCGGCGTGTGTTTCCTCCCCGAAATGGAAGTGCGACGTAAACGTGTGTTCGAATAGATGCGCCAGTCCATACCCCACGAAGATCCAGACTGGAGCGGAGTCCAGCAGTTCGATGCTCTGTGGGAGCATGGTGACCAGCACGGCGGCGAGAATATACCCCGCGCCGAACGCGATGATGTGGCTCAGTCGTTGCCGCGAAAGCCGTCCCGGAAGCGTGGCGACCACGCCGCCCGCGACGGTCGCGCCCGCAGCGACGAGCGCGAGGAGCATGCTCAGTGTGCCGGCGTTCATCGCCACCGCAACCCGTCCTTCGCACGTACACCGCGCGTCATATTCGCACCTGGTCCAGCCACGTGTCCACCGCGGGCGGTACGACGAGCGTGCGCGTGCCGCCTGCGAATGAAACCGCCACCGTCACCGCGTCTTCGACGCGGCCCTTTCCGTAGCGCGCCACGATCGACGCCGTCGCGCGAATGTCGGACTCGTCGCGAGCGCCCGTTGCGATGGCGGTCGGCCCCTTGAGGTCGACGGCGCGGGCACACAGCTCGGTGCCCGCGTATCGATCGAGGAAGTGGTTTTCGATCTCGTTGCGACCAACGATCACCTTCGCGAGCGACGGAAGACGAAAATGCCGGCCGACGCCCAGCAGATAGACGTCGTCCATCGTCAGATCGGCGCCGTCCAGGTACTGTATGAAGTCACGCAGTCGGCTCGAGTAGCCCGGGTCGGCGAGAAAGCAGCACCCGCCGGCGGGCGCCATGTAGTCCGTCAGCCCGTACTTTCTCGCGAGCTCGATCTGCGGTGCGCGACTCCGTCCGGTAATCGCGAGCAGGCGGTCGCGATCGATCCGTCCGTCGATCTCCACCTGGGTGGGCTTGAGCAACCGGGCAGACAGCGGTCTTAGCAGCTTTCCCTCGAGCCCCGCTTCGCGCTCGATCAGGTCGATCGAGCTCCGCTTCTGCGACATCGCGCGCTGTCCCAGGACCTCACCGGTGAATACGAAATCGGCACCGACCTCCTCCATGTACTGCCTGGCACGTCGGAGCATGAAGACGCGGCAATCGATGCACGGATTCATGTTGGCCCCGTACCCGTGGCGGGGCGCCAGCACCATCGGCAGGTAGTCGCGCGAAATGTCGATCAATTCCACGCGGATATCGTTCATCGCGCCGACTTCGAGGGCGGGGTTGGCGAGCCGGCGGTCGGTTCGCCCGACGCGGCTATGATGTCCGGTGAGGCAAAACCCCGTAAAGAAATGCAGGCACGTGACACGCGCCCCGGCGTCCTGGACGACCTTGGCCGCCAGCGCCGAATCGAGTCCACCGGATAACAAACCGATGCCGTGGGTCTCTGGTTTCATTTGGAAAGCGATGCTGCGCGACGTGTAATCCCGTTATTCAAAACGGGTTACGTGCTTCAGACGCGGGTCAGAATAGCGCAGGCCGCCCGGAGGTTCAACCTCAATCCGAGGCGGAGCCGATCCCGGAACGGAGGGATCAGCGAGTCGTGGGGCGGATCTGGCTGAGCGCTTCGCCGAGGAAATCCGCGAGCACGTTGCAGCAGACGACGGTGAGAAAGATCATCAGGCCGGGGAAGATCGCGATCCAGGGACACTCACTGAGCGACCCCTGGGCGTTCTGCAGCATTGCGCCCCAGCTCGGGGTCGGTGGCTGGACGCCGAATCCGAGGAATGACAACCCACTTTCGATAATGATCGCTTGAGCGAGTCCCAGGGTAATGGCGACCAGCACGGGTGCCGTGGTGTGCGGAAGCAGGTGCCGAAGCAGGATGCGCCGGTCGGCCAGACCCAGCGTTCGGGCGGCGTCCACGAACTCGTGCTCCTTGGTGGTCATGACGACCGCGCGCACGAGTCGTGCGACCTCCATCCATTGCGTGAACCCGATCATGAGACACACCACGGCGATGGATGCCCGTGGCGATGCCACACTGGATACGAAGAGAATCACGAAGAACACCGGTACGGCCAGCATCAGGTCGACGAGCCTCATAATCGCGTTGTCGATCCAGCCGCCGTAATAGCCCGAAATTCCGCCCGCGGCGACTCCGATGACCAGGGCCACCGCCATCGCCAGAAAACCCACGGCCAGCGTGATGCGCCCCCCGTGCATGACGCGAACGAAGATGTCCCGGCCCAGATCATCGGTTCCGAACGGGTGATCGAGCGACGGCGCCAGGTACTGGCGCGTGAGATCGATCTTGTCCTTCGAGTACGGGCTCATGAACGGCGCGAACACGGCCCCGAGAATGATCAGGCTCATCAGAATGAACGCGGCATAGGCCAGCGGGCTCCGTTTGAGGGCCACGGAGATGGCATTGCGGTCCCCGCGTCCGGCCGACGACGGAGCCGAGCGAATGGTCTCGCGCAGCGGATGCACCGTCTGCACGACGATCGTCCGCTCCCCGCGTCCGTTAGCGGGCGAGTCTAATACGGGGGTCGAGTACGCCATAAATCGTATCCGCAATCAGGTTGAGTACGGCGATCAACGCCGACGAAATGAAAATGATTCCCATCAGGCGCGTATAGTCCTGCCGCAGCAGCCCGTCGTAGAACAGCCTCCCCATCCCAGGCCACGCGAAGATCGTCTCCGTGATAATCGACCCGGTGAACAACGCAGGGAGATTGAGCGCGATCACGGTCAGCACGGGGATGGCCGCATTGCGCACCGCATGCCGGAAGACCACGCTCCCGGACGACGCCCCCTTCGCCCGAGCGACATTGATGTAGTTCATCGCGAGAACGTTGGACAGGCTCGCCCGCATGTACCGGCTCCAACTCGCGATGAATAGCAGCGAGAGAACCAGCGCGGGCATGAACAGGTGCCGAAGATGATCGGCCACCGAAAACGGGACACCGAGGGAGAACATCCCGGTCGACGGGAGCACGCGCCACTTCACCGTAAAGAGCATCATCGACATGAGCCCCAGCCAGAACACGGGGATCGAGATTCCAAGGAGGGTCACCAGCATGATGATCGAATCGAATTTCGTATACCGCTTGAGCGCGGCCACGATGCCCCCCGAAAGCCCGAAGAGGAACGCCAGCACGAACGCCGATCCCATCAGCTCCACGGTGGCCGGCAGCCGCTGGGCGATCATCTGGATGACGGGCTCTCCGGTCACATGCGAGTGCCCGAAATCGCCGTGAAGCATGACCCGCCGGAGCCAGAGCCCGTATTGCACGATCACCGGACGGTCCAGGCCAAAATTGTCGCGAATGCGCGCGATATCGTCCGCGCCCATCATGGGGTTGTCGGTCATCATCCCCACGGGCCCGCCGGGCGCCGCCTGCATCAGTGCAAAACAGATGAGCGACACCAGCAGGACGAGCGGTAGGACCGCGAGACACCGACGTAGAAAGAATCGCAACATCAGGTTAACCAACTGTAACTAAATCAACTAGCGACGCGGGTCACGCCCCGTGACGGGACGGCCCATGCGGAGTTTGCGAGTTCCATACCAATTTGGGGCCTGTGACGGGCGGAGGTGGCGCAACCGGGCTTTTTCCGGAAGCGGGCGGGCGGCTCAGCGGCGGGAGACCTGAGCACCGCCGTCGGTCAGATACCATTGCGAGGCGTTCCAGGTGTCGGCCGACTGCGTCGCATTGGGCCTGAAATTGCGCAAGCGATCGGTCACCGGATCGATGGCGGTATACCAGAACAGCGGAATCACCGGGACCTCGTCGACCAGGATGTCCTGGATGCGTCGGTACGTTTCCTCGCGCTTCGCTTCGTCGGTTTCGGTGCTCCCCAGCTCGAGAAGGCGGGTGACCTCATCGTTGCGATACCGGGGATGATTCTGCCCGCTCGGTGGAATGCTGGTCGCCGAATAGAGAGACTCGCGACGCGACGGTCCCGGAGACGACAGCCACGCGTACATCGCGATGTCGAACTTACCGCGCTTGAGCACACCGCCGTCTTCGTATGTCCCGTAAAGCACCGTCGGGCCACTGTTGTTGATTTCGAGGTCGACGCCGACGTTTCGATACTGATCGCGCAGCACGAGTTCTGTCCGCTCGCGATTGGGCTGTCCCGAGCTCGCCGAAATGGACAGGCGTAGCGGCTTGCCGTCCTTGTCCAGGATCCCGTCGCCGTCGGTGTCTCGCCACCCGGCCTCGAGCAACAGCCGCCGGGCAGCTACGGGATCGTATGTCGCCTTTGCCGCGGCTTCGGGCGAGTAGTAGCGCGACTCCTCGAAGTCATCCAGAGCCGCGACGCGGACCAGCCCGTTATAGATTCTCTCGGCGATTTCAGTTTTGTTCGTGGCGTAGCTCAGGGCGCGACGCACACGACGATCGCGAAGGATCTCGTTTTCGGTATTGAGGTCGAGATGCTCGTACATCAGCATCGGCGTCCGGAACACATGAATGCCGGGGATTGCCTCCAGCTGGCCGATATAGCTGATATTGGCGTTGTCGAACATATCGACTTCGCCCGATTTCAACTGCACGAGCAGAGCATTCTCGTTGGGAACGAACTTGAAAATGATCGAATCGAGATAGGGACCATCGCCATAGTAGTCGTGATTCGCCACGAGAACCAGATGCGACCCGGGCGTCCAACTCTCGAACTTGAACGGGCCGGAGCCCACGGGCGCGTGGTGGAACGGCGCCGACTGGAATCGCTCCCCGCGGTACGAATTGAGGAGGTGCTCGGGAAGAATCGATTCGTCATAAAACGTCTCGCTGACGAAATCCGGGTACGGGTGCTTCAGGTGGAACACCACGGTGTGGGCATCGGGAGTCGCGAGCGAATCCACGACGTCCCATCCTTCGCGGGATTCCACGTTCACCTTCGGATCCATGATGATCTCGAACGTGAAGCGGACGTCCTTGCTCGTCACCGGTAGCCCGTCGTGCCAGCGCGCATCTGGCCGGAGGTGATATGTGTACACGAGGTGGTCCGGCGAGATTCCCTCCGTTTTCGAGCGTCGGTATCTCCGTGATCAGATCGGGGACGAGCTCGTACCTGTCGTTGTACTTCACAAACTTGCTGAAGATGAGATTGCAGACCATGTTGTTGGTCGCCATCGAATTGAGCATTTCGCTCAGCAGTTCGGGCTCCTGCTGCTCGCCGATGATCAATCGCCCGCCGTGCACGGGTCCAGACGTCGTATCCGCAATGGAAGATGCCGGACGGTTACTCTCGGCCGTGCGATGGTCACCCGATGTGCACGCGGGCAATCCGGCGACCAGAATGGCGAGGGACAGGCATACAGGACGTGTCATGCACCCGCGTCGGTGCAAGAAACACGCCGTCCATCGGCATGAGAAAGGCCGATCCCAGAGGGACCGGCCTCCATCGCAAGCCAATCTATGAAATCAGCTTAGCGGGCGAGCACCGCGTCGATCTTCCCGGTCAGCGCCTGTTTGGGCTGGGCACCGATGATCCGCGCCACTTCCTTGCCGCCCTTGAAGATCATGAGCGTCGGAATGCTCATGATACCGTACTGGGCGGCAACGGACTGATTGTCGTCGGTGTTGACCTTGCCGACCTTGAGCTTCCCGTCGTACTCCGTCGAGATTTCCGCGACGATGGGAGCGACCATCTTGCACGGACCGCACCAGGGCGCCCAGAAGTCCACGAGCACGGGTGTGCTGGACTTCAGAACCTCGCTTTCGAAGTTGGCGTCGGTGAATTCGAATTCCTTGGACATCCATCCCTCCTGATGTTTCTTGACTGCGGATGATTCGGACCGGGGGACCGGCGGTGGCGCGCTTTTCCCTTCCGAACGCGGCTCGGTTTCCTCGCAGTATGCAACCCCGTTAAACGGCTGTAAAGAGCTTTTGACCGCCCACAACCCCTGAATACGCCCGGTTTGACGTGGCCCGGTCCCGGACCTTACAGAGGGGAACGGACACCGGGCCTTGCCGGATGCCGCGGGGAATGTGTATGTTGAGAAGCCGGCAACGTTGCCGCCACGCCATGACCCCTTATTCGTACCGACCGTCCTACACCAGTCCGTCGTTCTTTGGAACCGCGGTGGGCCGAATCATCCTGGTCACGGTCGGGGTGTTCCTGCTCCAGAATGCTTTTCCACCGGTCACCCAGTATCTCGCTCTGACGCCGCGACTCGTCGTCGAACGGCTGTTCGTGTGGCAGCTTGTCACGTACGTCTTCCTGCATGGTGGGTTCTGGCACCTGTTCTTCAATCTCATCGTACTCTATTTCTTCGGCAACATGGTGGAGTCGGTCTGGGGGCCGAATCGGTTCCTGCGGTACTACCTCATCTGCGGCGTCGGCGGCGGCCTGCTGCATATGCTCGTCCAGTACAACGCGAGCGTCATAGGCGCGAGCGGGGCGATCTTCGGCGTGTACGTGGCGACCGCGATGCTATTCCCGGACGCGCTCGTGTATGTCTATTTCGTGGTGCCGGTGAAGGTGAAGTACTTCGTCATCGGGCTCGCTGTTCTCCAGATCGCCAACGGAATATCCGGGCCGTCCGGAATCGCGTACTTCGCGCACCTGGGAGGGATCATCACGGGGCTGCTGTTCTTCCGCCGCGACATCATGCGGCATTTCAAGCTGTCGTCGCCGCCTCGCCCCCAGTGGAAACCGCCCGTCGTCCAGCCACGCCGTCCGGAAACACCGCGTCCGGAAGACAACATCGACTCGATTCTGGACAAGATTTCGGCGAAGGGGTACGAGAACCTCACGCCGACGGAAAAGAAGATCCTCGAAAACTACAGCCGGCAGCGCAACGAATCGTCCGACTAGTTGCCGTTCTTCGTTGCCGCAGCGAGCGCCTGCGACTCTTCGTCACCGAGCGGCCGCGCCGGTTCCCCGCTTCGAATCTCAACTGCGTAGCCCCGGCTGAAGTTCGTCCCGACCAGGTTGGAGATGAGAATTCCGTTGCGATTTTCGTCGAGCAGACACAACGAGTAGCTCTGCTGGCCCGCAACGCCTTCGAACGCGTTGTAGCGGATGATTCCCAGTCGTTTGAAGTGCGTGCGCGACTCGACGTTGGCAGCGTCCATCGCACCCTTGAGCATCGTGATGTCGCGCTGATTGGTTTCCACGGCGCGCAACAGCGCGGGAAGCGTGTCGACGCCGGCGGCGTCGCCGCCCGACACCCACGAGAACGGTTTCGAAAGGGCTCGCACCTTCAAGAGCGCGAACGCGCCCACGACCAGCGCGATGACCGCGATGGCGCCGAGAGCCGGTATCAAATAGGCCGCGTTTTGGTCCAACGTGTCCCCCTCCAAGGAATCAGCGGCGAATCCTAATACGGCCCACGAGACCTGTAAATATTAATGTGCCCGACCTCGTCTCGACCACCGGGAGCGTCTCCTCGGCCCCTAGTACTTCACCTCGACGGTATAGGTCAGGTCCGCGGCTCCGTTGGCCGCCACCGGAACGTCAAACCGGACCCGCGACGCCGTCTCTTTCTCGTACTTAAACGACGACTCGGTGATCGACCAGTCGCCCGACAGGAGTTCGACGACGGAGACGGTGATCCCGTCCTTCTTGTGGTTGCGGAGGGTCACTTTGTAAGACGACCGATACAGTTGACCGCTGGAAAGGACCTCGAAGTTGGTCTGCGACCGCTCCGCTATGACGTCGAACGCGTCCCCCATCTTAACGCGGATCGTCTCGTCTTGCGGCGTATGATCGATGCGGTCCTCCCCCACGAACTGCAGGGACCCGCTCGCGTCCTTCTTGTACACGCGGACCACGCCCTTCGGAAGGGGCATGCCCATTCCGTTCTTCTTCGAATTCTCGAACGCCAGGTACACCCCGACCTTCGGCTTGTCGACGTTGGTGACGTGCTGGAACCAGTAGCTGTATCCGGGGTTCACCACGAACGACTTCTTGATCTTCACGTCTGCCGCCGACAGCAACGAAATCTGTTTGGTCTGGTTGTCCCTGACGGTGGCCTTGCGCTCGAGCGAGTACAGGTGATACTCGAAGAACGACTCTTCGCTGAACTGCTCTTTCGACACGGAGCCGCGCAGGGCGACGCTCTGCAGCACGTCTTCGCGTCGCTCCGGTTGCACCCGGTTGACGTCGCCGGCGACGAGTTTGAGCGACGCATCGGCGTAGGTGGCCCCGCTCTTGTTGTCGATCGTTACCCAGCCGGAGAGATCGATCTTCGCGTCGTCCGCCGACAGGACGGTCACGTAGTCCGCCTTCCAGCCGATACCGGACGTGAGGTAGCTGGCCTCGACCGTCTGTTTGGGTTTGTCGCTTTCCAGAAGCCACACGAGCGACGGCTTCGAGATCAAGCCGTCGGGCAGCTTCGGCAGAACGAGATGCCCCGGCGGATTGACCGCAATGCGACCGTCTTCGAGTTCGTATACCGCGCCTTCGCTGTTGCCGATGAGCGTCGCGCGCGTTGTCTGCGTCTTGCCCTCGTCCTCGGTGACGAGTTCAGACCGGGAGGCCGAGGTATTTTTCCATCAGTTTCGAGGGCGAGATCAGGTCGTACTCGAAATTCTGTTCGAGAACGCGGAGCGCCTCAGGACTGTCGACGGCGCGAATGCTGACCGACGTCGGGTCGATGTTCGCGGCGACACCTTCGAACCACAGGTTCCGGGTGCCCGTCCCGAGATCGATCGCGCGCACGTCCTTCACCAGGCCGAGGTTGTCGTTGTAGATGGTGATGCTCACCGACTTCTGATCGGCGGCGGTGCTCTTGGTGTCGCTCGTGGCGCTGGACGCGGAACCCGCGGCGATGCTGAGCGCCGCGGCAGCCATCCCGATCACATAGCGTGCTGGTCTCATGATTCCTCCTCGTCCGGCGCGACGACCGGAAACGCAAAACGGGACGCCCGTGATGAGCGTCCCGCTAGTTATAACCGCTGGCGGCGAAAGAATCCACCGCTGGCGAACCGAATAGTTGGTGCCGAGGGCGGGACTCGAACCCGCACAGACTTGCGTCTACTACCCCCTCAAGATAGCGTGTCTGCCAGTTCCACCACCTCGGCCGGGGAATTCTTGACTGCGGCCTGTCGGTCAGTGCCCCGCGGCGGACGAGTCGGCGCGCGTCGAATCCGCGCCGCCGAGAATCGCATCGATGCTCTGTCCGCTGGGAATCGTGTTCTGCTGGTGCTCCGCTGCCTGACGCACGATGCTGCGCGCGTGCGGCGAGCGCTGTCGAGCCGAAAGAAACGCAAGCAACAACGACAGCAGCATGAAGAGGATTGCCAGATACGTCGTCGCCTTGCCCAGGAACGTCGCCGTTTCCTGACCGCCGAACATGGTCTGCCCGCCACCGCCGCCGAACGCGCCGGCAAGTCCGCCGCCCTTGCTCGACTGCAGCAGAACGACCAGTACCAGCACGAGGCACACGACGACGTGCAGCGCAATTAGGAGTTTGAAAATCATGCCTGTACCCTTGCCTTGCCGGGAAAACAAAAATTGCGGTGCAGACCACCGCGAATCGCGAGCCTACCAGAGCCCCCCGCCAAAGTCAACCGCCCCGGCCGGGCGACGCGCCCCCCCGGGCAATGGCCGCAAACGAGGCCGCGTCGAGGCTTGCGCCACCCACCAGCAACCCGTCGACGCCGTCGGCGGCGAGCAGCTCGGCAGCGTTATCGGGCTTGACGCTGCCGCCGTAGAGAATGCGAACACGCTCCGCCACCGCGGGGCTGTGCCGGTCCCGGAGCCAGGTGCGAATAGTCGCGTGCATCCGGGCTGCGTCCTCGGCGGTCGCCGTGCGCCCGGTCCCGATCGCCCAGACGGGCTCGTAGGCGATCACAACGCCACCGACGTGTTCGGCCGGGCGATCGTCGATGGACGTCTCGAGCTGAAACACCACGACCTCGTCCTGCCGCCCCGCATCCCGCTCGGCGAGCGTTTCTCCCACGCAGAGCACCGGAAGGAGCCCCGCGTTCACGGCGGCGGTGAGCTTGCGGGCGACGACGAGGTCGTCCTCCCCCATCACATGACGACGCTCGGAATGCCCGACGAGGACGCACGTACCGCCCGCGTCCCTCACCATGGTGGTCGACACCTCACCGGTGAACGCGCCGGACGCTTCCCAGTAGACATCCTGGGCGCCGATCGCAACGGGGCTTCCGGACAGGATGTCCGCGACCGTTTGCATGCAGAAGAACGACGGGAAGATCGCGAGGTCACAGTCCGGAAGCGCGGGAAGCAGAGCGCGGAACTCCGTGGCGAACGCGCCCGCCTCGGAGATGGTCTTGTTCATCTTCCAGTTCGCCGCGATGAGTTTTCGGCGCGACATCGTTTGACGCTATCCGGTCACTTCGGCGACGTCGCACAGGGCGTCCACGCCCGGGAGCAACCGGCCCTCCATGAACTCGAGCGATGCGCCCCCGCCGGTGGAGATGTGTGTGAAGCGATTCGCGATGCCCATTAGATTGATCGCGGCAACGCTGTCGCCGCCACCCGCAATGGTCTTCGCGCCGCGATCGGTCGCGTCGGCGATCGCGCGAGCAACCGCCTTGGTCCCCTCCGCGAAGCTCGGCTTCTCGAAGACGCCCATGGGGCCGTTCCAGAACACCGTGCGTGCATTGAGAATCTGGGCCTTGAACAGGTCGACCGTCTTCGGCCCGATGTCGACGCCCACCCAGTCTTCGGGAATGTCCGCGATGGAAACGTCTCGCGCCGGCGCGTTGTCCTCGATCGCCTCCGCGACGATCGTGTCGACCGGCAGCAGGAGCCGCGACCGGCCCGGCCGCGTACGCGCGAGCAGTTCCTTGCACATCGCCAGGTACTTCTCGTCGACAATGCTCTTGCCGATCTCGAGACCCGAGGCCTTGAAGAACGTGTACATCATTCCCCCGCCGACCAGCAGCACATCGACGCGGTCGAGGAGCGACTTGATCAGATCGATCTTCCCCGCGATCTTGGCGCCGCCCAGAATGGCGACGAAGGGACGGCTGGGGTTGTGGAGCGCATCGCCGAGCGCCTTGAGTTCCTTCTCCATCAGGAAACCCGCCGCGCGCACGGGGATAAACTCCGCGACGCCGACCGTGGAGGCGTGCGCCCGATGCGCCGTTCCGAAGGCGTCGTTGACGTAGATGTCGCCCAGTTCGGCGAGTTCGCGCGCGAACGCGGGATCGTTTTCCTCTTCGCCCGCGTGGAACCGCAGGTTCTCCAGGAGCAGGATCTCGCCGTCGTGGAGCGACGCCACCTTCTGCCGCACATCTTCGCCGATACAGTCGTTGGCAAACCGAAGCGGATTCTTGACCAGCTCGGCGAGGCGATGCGCAACCGGCGCGAGGCTCAGTCCCGCGTCGCGCTGCCCGCGGGGGCGTCCGAGATGGCTCATCAGAATCAGCCGGCCGCCGCGATCCACGATGTCGCGAATCGTCGGGAGCGCTTCCTGAATGCGCGTGTCGTCCGTAATGGAACGGTCACTGTCCAGCGGCACGTTAAAGTCGACGCGCGCGAGCACACGACGGCCCTTTACGTCACAGTCGCGAATGGAGAGTTTTTTCATGCCTTGTTCACCCGTCATCGTGTCAAGAGATGCAGCATGTCAACCATCCGGCCCGAATATCCGAACTCGTTGTCGTACCAGGCCAGCACCTTGAAGAAATTGTCGCCGATCGCCATCGTGGACTTCGCGTCGAAAATGCACGAATGTGGATTGCCGACGATGTCCACAGAGACAATCGGATCCTCGGTGTACTCGAGGATGTTTTTCATCGCTCCGTCCGCCGCCTTGCGCATCGCCGCGTTGATCGCCTCGACCGACGTCGGCTTTTCGGTTTCGAACGTGAGATCGACCAGCGACCCGTCTGACACCGGGACACGGACCGAGATCCCGTCCATGCGGCCCTTCAACTCCGGCAACACCTTGGTCACGGCACGGGCCGCGCCCGTGGTCGTTGGTATGATCGACAACGCCGCCGCCCGCGCCCGGCGCAGGTCCTTGTGCGGCGCGTCGAGAATCTCCTGATCGTTCGTATATGCGTGAATTGTCGTCATCAATCCGTATTTGATACCAAAAGTGTCGTTCAGAATTTTAGCCACGGGCGCCAGGCAATTGGTCGTGCACGACGCTGTGGAAATGATGTGGTGCTTTTCGGGATCGAAGAGCGAATCGTTTACGCCCGGCACGATCATCACGTCCGGATCGGTTGCCGGCGCTGAAATCAGCACTCGTCGCGCGCCAGCGTCGAGATGTTTGGCGGCTGCGTCGCGCTTGGTGAACAGGCCCGTCGACTCGATAACGACATCGACTCCGAGCGATTTCCACGGTAGCCGGGCCGGGTCCCGCTCCGAGAGGACTTTCAATGTCCGCGTCCCAACCTTGATTCCGGATTCGGTCGGCGCCACATCGGCGGGAAAACGCCCGTGCACGGAATCGTACTTCAGCAGATGGGCCAGAATCTCCGGACTGGTCAGGTCGTTGACGGCAACGACGTCGTACTCATCGCGACCGAACGCGTGGCGGTAGACCAGACGTCCGATTCTCCCGAACCCATTGATCGCCACTTTGATTGCCATGCAGGTCTCCTTCGCAACCTACGGGCGCACCCCAACCGGGGTCGCACGGTGTGTGTCATATGGAGTACGCGTAGCGTGTCGAGCGCGGCCGACTCTCCCATCGCCGTCGCGTCCCCGCCTGGAGCCGAACCACGAACGTACGCGAAATTGGCCGGAATTGGCAAACCCGTCGTGGAAGAACTGCTCGCGACGGCCCGTGTCAGAAGGATACCGCGGAGTGGAAGTCATTGTCAAGATTGAGGAAACGGGTTCGAGCTCACGCCCGGTATCCCGCGCAGACGACCCGGATTTCGCGCGGTTTCGCCGTCCGAACCGCCGCTGCGCAAGCCAGCACCGTGGCGCCGGTAGTCAGGAGGTCGTCGACGATAATCACGGTCTTCCCGGCCAGCGCCCCGCCTCCGGCACCGATTCGCATCGCACCCTGGAGATTGCTCGCCCGCCGCGCGCGGTCGAGCCGCGACTGCGGCGCGGTTCGGCGCACCTTGACAACGGCGTCGGCCACGACCGGCGTGTCCCACTGTTTCCCCAGGGACCGCGCGAGCAGCTCGGCCTGATTGAAGCCGCGCTCGCGCCGCGACGCCGCATGCATCGGCACCGGAACGAGCACGGGTGAACCCGCACAGCGGCCGATGGCCGCGCCCGCAAGCCCACACCCGACCGCGCGTGCAAGCCACGGCGCGAGGCGTCGCCGGCGCGCGAACTTGATCAGATGGATGACGGTGAGAATGCGGGATTCGGCTTCGAACGCGGGATACACGACCAGCGCGTCGGCCGACCCCGGCGAACCGATGCGGAGCGAGCGAGCCCACGGGCGTAATCCGTGGATGCACAGTCGACACAGGGGTCGTGTTCGCAGGCGGACCGGCCCCAGTTCCAGGGCGATCGCCGGCTCGGCCAGGGCGGCGGAGGCCGCGTCGGCCGGGGGAGACAACGGCAGGTAGGCATCGACACGACCGCCACAATGGTGACAGATCTCGTCGACCAGGAAATCCGCGATCGCCTGCAAGAGGCTTTCCGCCGCGCGCCTCGTCACCCCACCCCTCCCCACGCTTCCGAACTATTCGGGGACCGGACTCCTCGCCGTGCCCCGTCGCATCAGGAGTGCGAGTCCGATCGCGACCAGGACCACGCTGATCACCTGATTGAACGTCAATCCCATCAATACACGCGCGTTCGCTTCATAGTAGCGGAAGAAATCGATCGTGAATCGGCCGATGCCGTAGAGGATGAGGAACAACCCGAACGTGTTACCTCGTCGCCCGAGGCGGGGCTCCGACAGCATCAGAATAATGAAGATTGTGAGGCCGGCCAGCGACGCGTAGGCCTGCGTAGGGTGCAACGCGACATGGTCGACGCCCATCCGGCTCGCGACGACCGCCGCCGCCGCTCCCGCCGGCGAGTCGGGCGGAAACACGAGCCCCCAGGCCTGGTGCGTCGGCTTGCCGAAACAGCACCCGCTCAACAGGCACCCGACCCTGGTGAAGACCAGACCGAGCGCGATGGACGGCGCCATGATATCGGCCACCGTGAGGAACGCGATGCCGTGACGGTGAACCCACCAGTACGCCACGGCCAGGGCCAGCAGGAACCCCCCGTAGAATGTCGCACCACCCTGCCACAGCGCGAACACGTCGAGCGGATTCGAATATTGATCCAGGTGAAATACAACGTAGAGCAGGCGTGAACCGACGACGGCGGCCAGAATGATGAGCACGCTCAGATCGAGGATCTTCTGCGGGTCGACGCCGAACCGTTTCGCCCGCCGTCCCGCCAGATAGATGCCGATGAGGAAACTGACCGCCAGCATGAACCCGTACGAACGGATCTGCAGCCGTCCGAGATCGATCAGAATGGGATGCATGAACTCCTTCTCTCGCTTGAACCTCCGCCGCGGGGCCACGGCGGCGTCCTCAATATAACGCGTGACGCCCTCGCTGTCATTGCCCGCGTCAGTACTCGGACCAGCGGGCGGTGCAGTTCAGGAGTAACCCCACGAGAAAACAACTGACGAGCATCGAACTGCCCCCGTAACTAATGAACGGCAGGGGAATCCCGGCGACCGGTGCCATTCCGGTCGTCATCCCGATGTTGACCAGAACCTGGAACGCAAAGTAGGCGGCGATCCCCACGCACAGGGTCGCGGCGAATTCGCTCTTCATTTTCTGGGCGGCGTTGAGCGCTCGCGTGATGAGAACGGTGAAGAGTAGCAGCACCGCCATGGCACCGACAAATCCGAGTTCCTCCCCCAACACCGAGAAGATGAAGTCCGTGTGCTTGGCCGGAAGGAACTCGAGCGCTTTCTGCGTTCCTTCCAGGTATCCCTTTCCGCCGAAGCCGCCGGAGCCGATGGCAATCTTCGACTGGATGACCTGCCACCCCGCTCCGAGCTTGTCGGAGTCCGGGTCCAGGAAATTGGTGACTCGCCGCTGCTGGTACAGCTTGAGGTGATTCCACAGGACGGGCAGGAATAGACCGATGCCCAGATTGGCGACCAGCAGCGAGATGCTTTCGAGGAGGTACGCTCGCCGGAGGTAGGCCACAATCAAGATCATGACGATGAATATTCCAAACGGCCACGGATTGTGCGTGACGTTCTCTCCGTAGATGATGAGCACGCTGCTCACCAGCGGGGAAAGCAGAAAGAGAATGTGGAGCCCGCGAAATCCCCGCCAGTAGAGGACCGGCAGCAGCACGCCGACGAACACCATCGCCGTTCCGAGGTCCGGCTGCTTCAGAACGAGAAGGAACGGCACGATGAACAACACCAGCACCGGCACCAGCGTCTGCAGTTTGTTCGGATCCGATCGGTGACTCGAGAGCAGACGTGACCACAGCAGAATTACCGCCACCTTGGTGAATTCGCTCGGCTGAATGGCGATCGGCCCGACGATGAACCAGCGCTGAGTCTCGCCGCGCGCCGGCAGCAGCAGCACGACGACGAGCATGACCAGGCACGCCACGTACACGGCCGGTGCGAGCGTCTCGAACATTCGAAACGGAATGGCGAAGGTAATCGCCATCAGAGAGATGCCGAGCGCGATCCAGACCAGCTGGCGCGAGAAGTGCGAGCCGCTCAGCGCCTCCGGCGAGATCTCTCCCACCGAGTGCGACACCGAGTAGATAATCGACAACCCGATCAGGATCAGGATCCCCGTGCACACCACGATCACCCAGTCGAAATCGCGGCCGAGCCTCATGGCGTCACCCCCTGCGCGACCGTACTGTCCGCCGGCAACGATGCGGGTGTCGGACGCGAACGCGTTGTTCCCGCCACCCGCGGCGATTCGCCCGACCGGCCGGCGGGCGCGTCGGTGTTCTGCGACACAGTCGCGGGTCCACCCCGGCGGCCCGGGCGGAAATACTCCTTGAGGAAATCGCGCGCGATCGGCGCCGCGACTTCGCTGCCATGTCCTGCGTTCTCCACGATGATGGCAAGCGCGATCTCCGGGTGGTCGGCGGGCGCGTAGGCCGTGTACCACGAATGGTTTTCGCCGTGCGGGTTCTGCGCGGTGCCGGTCTTCCCCGCGACCTTCAGCCACGGGATGCGCGTCCAGTTGGCGGTCGCACCCGGCGTCTCGACGACGCCAAGCATCGCGCGCTGCAGGAACGCCAGCGTCGAGCCGTCGAGGCCGTCGACCTTGCGACGTTCATGCGTCACCGGCGGTTCGCCGGCGATGTGGTCCAGGAAATGCGGCTGTACGAGCCACCCGCCGTTCGCGACTGCGGCCGACATGCGCGCGACATGGAGAACCGTGGCGAGATATTCGCCCTGCCCGATGGCGTTGTTGATCATCAATCCCTGGGTCCATCGGCCTTTTCCGTAGCGCTTGTCGTAGTAACGCCGCGTGGGAACATTGCCGGCGACCTCGATGGGCAAGTCGACGCCGGTCTTCTGGTCGAATCCGAATTCGGAGGCGGCCGCGGCGAGCATGTCGACGTCCATCATTTCCGCCGCGCGGTAGAAATAGACGTCGCACGAATAGATGACCGCGGAATAGAGATTCATCCCACCGTGGCCAAGCGGCTGCCAGCAGCGGAAAACACGATTCCCGAATCGATGCGTCCCATCGCAATAGACCAGAATGCGCGAGGGATCGATCAGGTGGTTATGGAGAATGGCATAGGTAACGATGATCTTGAACGTCGACGCCGGCGGATAGCGCGCGTGCGAAATTCGATTGAACAAGGGCTTGGTATCGTCGTTGACCAGGTCGTTCATCAACGAGGGCGAGACGCCGAGAGCGAACTCGTTGGGATCGTAGGCCGGATGACTGCTCGCCGCGATGATTCCGCCGGTCTCGACGTCGAGAACAACCGCAGCGCTCGGGTTCGGACGCGTCGCCAGCAGCGAATCGAGGAAGCACTGCATGTGGAAATCCATCGCCAGGTAGATGTCGTGGCCCGGAACCGCGGGTATCGAGAGGTTGGGAACTTCCCCGAGCGACGTGCCCGACGCCGTGACTTCGATGGCGCGCTGCCCCGCCGTTCCGCGCAGGACGTCTTCGTACTGGCGCTCGAGACCCGCCTTGCCGACAAAGTCGCCGGGAACGTACGCACCGTTGGACGCGTCCTCGACGTCGTCGGGGGTGACCTCACCCACGTACCCGAGCACGTGAGCCGCAACGTCGCCGGGTGGGTAACGCCGGCGCGTGCGCGTCTCGACCTTCAGCGACGGAAATTCTTCCCAGTTTTCGCGCACGAAGGAAATCACGAACTTGTCGGCGTCCGGAAAGAGCGGAAACGCGGTCCGGCCGTAGCGCTTCTGCCACGCGTCGAACCGCGACATGGCACGCGTGGTATCGATGGGAATGAACGGGGACAGGCGCCGCAATGTCGTGACGACGTCGGCGCGCGACCGCCAGTTCATCGTCACCTCGAAATGCAGGGCGTTGTCGACGATGACGGTGCCGTTGCGATCGCGCATGAAACCGCGCGGACCCGGTACTCGTTCGCGCTGGAGCTGATTGTCGCGCGCAAACTGGGCGTACTCGTCGTACTCCACCACCTGCATCGTAAAGAGGCGGATGATCAGCACGAGGAACCCGATTGCGATCACCGCGAGCAGGACCTGCAGACGATGCGGGCCTGCGCCGAGGCTCTTAGCGTCTCGTTTTGCCAAGCGGCGTCACCAACTTCGCCCCGAGCAGCGCGAGAATCACCTGAACACCCAGCCCGGCGACCGCGGTATACACCGCCGACGGCAACGCGATCGTGATCACGCTGTACAACGCCCCGCCCACTCGTGGCCACAGATACACAAGGTAATAAACGACGTCGTGGGCAAGAGTCGCCATGAAAAATACGATCGCAAGAATCACCCACCCCGCCGACGTCGCAGCGCCGATGCGGCCGGTCCCGAACCCGATGATCGTGTTGGCCAGCGCGTTCAATCCCAGAGAGCCCGGATTCGCCAGATCGACGATCAGGCCGATGACGAACCCAAAGAACGCCCCCTGGATGGGCCCCCGCTGAAGCCCGAGGAGCACCACGCACACGACCACGAAGTCGGGCGCCACCCGGCCGAACGCCATCCGCCCCGCGAGCGCGCTCTGCAGGGCGAGAAACACGGCGATCGACAGGACGAGCCAGATGAGCCTCATGCCGGCACCTTATCGCTTTCGCTTCGCATGGAGAATCACGTCGCGCATCAGAGCCGTGTCAGCTTCGTCGTAGAACAGCGACTTGTCCCACGGAATCTCTTCGGTCATCACGAACACTTCTTCGAGTGACAGAAAATCGATCGCGCTGCGCGCGTCGACGCGCAGACTCAGCCCGTCGGCGGAGGTCGCCGCCCGGGTCACGATTCCGAGCATGTATCCCTTGGGAATGGTCCCGCCGAAGCCGCTCGTCAGGAGCGTGTCGCCGGCCACGACGTCCTCGACCGCGCTCACGTGCTTCACTTCGAACATGTTCCGGTATTTCCACTCCATCACGCCGACGACGCGGCTGCGCTTGTCGACGCAACTCACCGGGTGATTCTTGCTGCACAGGAGCTGCACCCAGGCCGAGTGCGGAAAGACTCGGGTCAGGCTGCCGGCGAGTCCCGAATAGCTGAAGACGGGCATGCGCTCGCCGAGCCCCTCCTCGGCGCCCTTGTCGATCACGAGAGTCGTCTGGATCCGGTCGAACTCGCGCCCCACAACCTCGGCGGCCACGAGCCGTCGCGTCTGTTCTTCCTTGAACTCCGCCAGGCGCCGGAGGCGCTCGCGCTCGTCACGGAACTGGAGCAACCGTCCACGCTCGAGCGACATCGTCGCGACCATGCGACGCAGACGCTCGTTCTCGGCGCGAATGTCGGTGTAGTCGTGCATGAACGCCGTGAAACGGTCGACCGGCAGCATGATCCGATCGATGACGACGCGGGCGAAATCGAGCTGGGTGGCTTCGGGGAGCGCAAGAAGCGCCAGGGATGCGACGATCAGGGCGACGAGAACCGTGCGGTCGCGGTGTTTCTGAAAGACAGCTTCGAACAGCTGCATACGCTAATCGCGCGAGCTGTGCATCAGCACTCGATCGAATTCGTGCACGTTGTCGAGCACTTTGCCGGCGCCGAGCACGACGCACAGCAACGGATCGTCGACCACGTTGATCGGGAGCCCTGTCTCCTTCTTGAGCAACTGATCGAGTCCCTTGAGCAACGCTCCGCCGCCGGTCATGACGATACCGCGATCGACGATGTCCGCCGCGAGTTCGGGAGGCGTCTGCTCGAGGGCGTTCTTGAGCGCTTCGACAATCTGCGAGATCGGTTCGCTGATAGCATCGCGAATTTCTTCGCTCGTGAGTTTGAGATTCTTCGGAATGCCGGCGACGTGATCGCGTCCCTTGATCTCCATTTCGTACGGTCTGTCGACCTTCAACGCGCACCCAATCTTCATCTTGATCTGCTCGGCCGTCTGCTCGCCGATGAGCATGTTGTAGGTGCGCTTGACGTAGTTGACGATCGCCTCATCGATTTCGTCGCCCGCCACGCGAATGGAACTGTCGGCGACGATCCCGTCCAGAGCGATCACGGCAATTTCCGTAGTGCCTCCGCCGATGTCGATGATCATGTTGCCGGACGGCTTGTCGACCGGCAGGCCGACGCCGATGGCGGCCGCGATCGGCTCGGCGATCAGGAATACCTCGCGGGCGCCGGCGTGCTTGGCGCTGTCACGGACCGCGCGGCTCTCCACCTCCGTGATCCCCGAGGGCACGGCGATGACGATGCGGGGGCGGATGAAGTGACGCTTCTTCTGCGACTTCTTGATGAACTCGCGCAGCATCTTTTCCGTAACCTCGAAGTCGGCGATGACGCCGTCCTTCATCGGGCGAATGGCCGCGATATAGTCCGGTGTCTTGCCGAGCATGGTCTTGGCTTCCATGCCGACCGCGAACACCTTCTTGGTGCGCTTATCGACCGCGACCACCGACGGTTCATTGAGAACGATACCGCTGCCACGAATGAAGACGAGCGTATTGGCCGTCCCGAGATCGATGGCGACGTCGTTGGTCAGGTAATTGTTCAGTCTGGTAAACAGCGACATTCCCACTCCGCACCGGGTTTAGAAGTGCCCGGATTCCTTGAGACTCTCAAACCGATCGGCGCCGATTACGACATGATCGAGGAGTTCGATACCGATTAATTCCCCGCACCGCGCAAAACGGCGCGTAAACTCGACGTCCTCGCGGCTGGGCGTCGGATCCCCCGTGGGGTGATTGTGCACCAGCACGATCGAAGCGGCACTGGCGACAATCGCGGGCTTGAGGATCTCGCGGGGATGGACAATCGAGGCGTTCAACGATCCGATCGACACAGTCACAACCTTGATAATCTGGTTTTTCGTGTTCAGGAACGCCGCTTTGAAGTACTCCCGATCGTAGTGCTTCATGTCGTCCATGAACAAGCGTGCTATGTCCGCAGGCGTGCGAATGGACGTTCCGCTCGCCCGCGATTCCCTTGCGAATCGCTTTCCCAGCTCGAATGCCGCCACCAGCTGGCAGGCCCGGGCGAAGCCGATGCCGGGAACCCGGCGCATTTCGTCGACGCCGGCCCGACCCATCGTCACCAGATCCCCAAACTCCCCAAGCAATCCCAGCGCCAGTACGAGGGCGCTCGAGCCGCGCGGCCCCGCGCCGATCACAATCGCGAGCAGCTCCTGAAGCGAAAGTTCGCCTGCACCGCGCGCGTACAGGCGTTCGCGTGGCCGGTCACCCGACGGTAGCCCCTGTACGGAGTTCATTCCCCTGCCCATCGATCCTCCCCCCTCCGTCGGTCGCTCACTTCGCGACCGCCCGCAGGCTAACACCGGATCACTTTATATGGCAAGAATATTACCGAGTTGGCAGGATGCGCGGCAGTGCCACGCGGCGTCAGACCGACGCCAGGCGGCGCGCATGCTCCTGGGCGAACTCCGCCCATGGATCGTCGGGGTAACGCACGACGAGCGATTCGTAGCACTCGCGGGCTCGCTCGACACTGCCCTGCTTCGCGTGGAGGTTGGCGGCGCGCAGCAGCGCAAACGGCGCCTCTCCGTGGTCACGGTGAATGTGCACGAACGATTCGTACGCCTTGAGTGCAAGGTCGGGCTTGAGATTGCGTTCCAGGCCGAAGCACAGGTCGAGCTGACGATCCGCGTCGAGGACGAAGTCCGGAAACGCGCGCACGGCTTGCGCGTAGACGCGTTCGGCGTACCCCCTCCGGCCGGACGCCAGCAGGCACACGCACGCGTCCGCGTAGCTCTTTTTCGCGCCGGCCGGATTCCCGCACTGGATGTGCACGCGCGCGAGTGCCGCGTGCCCCTCTCCGTCTTCGGGCATGGCTTCGGCGTAGCGCGACAGTTCGTCCTGGGCGCCGAAGAACTCCCCGCGGCGCAGGTAGCGCTGCGCCTTGACGCGATGCCCGTCGACCAGCCCGTCGCGCCACCCTCCCATCGCCAGCATGGTGGCGAACCCGAAGCTGAAACCGGCGATGTGGGTCATGTAGGCGACGTTGCCGCCGATGCCCTGGAGTTGAACCAGGCTGCGCACCACCTGGAGGAGCACCCAGATGGCAAGGGCGAAGAACACGTGGAGATTCGTGGTCCCGGCGCGATTGGTCGCCATCAGCGGCGCAAACACCCAGTACGCGATCTTGACGCGCTGGTGACGCAGGCGAACCAGGAATGCGCCGAGAACGCCGGAGATGGCACCGGACGCGCCGATGATCCCGGCGTTGGAATGGAGCACGCTCAGATTGAACCACCCCTGCGCCACGTTGCCGATGAACGCGGCTCCCAGGAATAGAGCTGCGAAACGAAGTCCTCCCATCCGATCTTCCAGATACGTCCCGAACAGCACCAGATAGACGAGGTTCGAGACGATATGGAAATAACCCAGGTGGAAGAACGCCGCCGCCAGCGCCGCGCCCGGCCCGGAGAGTCCCGGGAAGTAGACGTAATTGCGGAAATCCAGCGGCGTCGCGGACGGAAAGAACTTGTTTGCAACGAAAACCGCGACGCAAATCGCGGTGAACAGGGCGGTGAATACGGGGAACCGCCGTCTTTCGGCGTCGACGCCGACCGGGACGTAGTAAAAGAAATACATCGTGGTGGGCGCGTTCCGAGCCGGAGAGCCACCGCGCCGGCTCCGAACGGAGCAAGTTCTGCGCCCCACGGTGGAAACTCCCGGATGCGACGCGGCGCCACGCGAAACGACGCGCCACCGCTGTGGAGAGAAAAAAAACGGCCCCCTCCGAAGAGGGGGCCGTGTTCACAGTCCAGTCGGACGATTGCTCGTCTGTCAGGACTAGTAGTTGTACACCGCGGAGATACGAGCCACCGGACCGGTGTCGAACGTACCCCACGCCGAGTAACCGGTCAGCCAGTAACCCAGGCTGAACGGCGTCTCGTGCGCCAGCTCGAGGTCGACCGTCCACTCGGCGACGTTGAAGCCGCAACCGAGGAACCAGTCGAATCCGGACGGCGCGAAGTCATCATAGGGATGCTGTGGCGTCGCACTGATCTCGTCGCTACCCACATCCTTCTGCGTTTCCTTCACGAGGTACTTGGCGGCACCGACGCGCGTCGTCAGCCACGACGTGATGTGCGACTCGAGAGCGAGCCGGATCGTCGGCAGATAACGCATGGTGTCTTCCTTGAAGCTCGTCGCCGTCGTATCCGGATTCGAATACTCGGCCTTGCGGTTCATAAACTCGAGCGCGAACACGAGCATGTTGTCCTGATTGACATCCATGTTCATGCCGAGTCCGACCATGAAGTCGGTGAGCTTCTGGCCATTGGGCGCCGGAATCGCCGTCGGATCCGACTGCAGGCTGAAGTCGGACGTCGCGAACTCCGCCATCGGAACGACCGTGACGTTGTCCTTCCAGTCATAGAACATACGGCCCGCGATCTGGAACGCCGTGCTGCCGTCCCACTTGGTCGTCGCCGTACCTTCCTTGACCTCGCCGCCGGCCTTGCCGAACGTGGCAACGGCATCGACAACCGTGTTGTCGTTGTTCGTCCACGTGATGCCCGCACCCAGCGTCAGGTACGAGTTGCTGGCGTCGATCTGCGCGGCCGTGTTCTTGTAGTTCCACGACGAATGCGTAAACGCAACGCCGAGGGTCATGTTCTCGCCAAGCTCCCAGCCACCCGCGAGATCCCACTTGTTCACCGGAGTGTTATTGTGGGTACCCGTCGGATCGTTGAGACCGCCCTTATCGGACGGGGTATGAACCTGATAGAACGGGTTGCCGATCCAGAAACCCGGACTGTCGACCGCGTTCTCGTTCAAGCTGATCCGGTAAGTGCCCCATTTACCGTCATCGCCGCACGACTGGGTCCAACCCATCGCACGCGTTCCAATGAGGCCCGCGGACCAATCTCCCAGCTCGACGTTCACCTGGTTGGCGAACGACGGCAGCGTGCTGTACCAGCGGTTGACCGCCGAATCGTCACTGATGTAGTCGCCGACATTCGCCAGCGACCGTACCCGGGACGTCGTCGCAAACGCGGCCGACGCACCAAGCAACACAACCATGAACGAAGCAAGCGCAATCCTGCTCCAGTTCTTCAACATGTCTGACCTCCTCTGGTGGGAATGGCTGTCTGAATGCACTGACCGGCCTCTGCCGGTACCCATTCCCGTTCATTCGACCCTACTTCAACATAAAGCCCTGACGGGTGCTCCGTTGGGGCGGCGCGCCACAGGGCGCATCGATCAAAACCCGAGTCCCACCACCTCCTTGTCGAAGGCACTGCTGGCGGCGACGCTGTCGTCACCTCACGAGTCGTTAATCGAGCGACTTTCGGCCCTCGCCCCCGGCGGATTCATTGCACCCGCCTGACGGGCGGAAGCTCCCGGGAGAGCAACCCGAAGGCTGCACTCCAGCTTTGAGGGGGAACGTTATCGACCGCTCCAGAAACGTGTCAACTTTTTTTTGGCTACGTTGAGAAGTGATTCACATGAAGCCTGGATCGGGGCGGGAAATTCTAACTCATTTGGTCACAAGCGGATCGCGGGTAATACGCCAGTCGCGGGCCAGGTCGGGAGTAAAGAGGGGGTGCGATGGATCTAATGAATTCACACGGACTTGCCCGTAGGAATGCAGAAACAGACGCTCCGGGAGTACCATGCCGACGTGCGTGACCCGGTGGACGGTTCTGCCGAAGAAGACCAGGTCTCCGGGCGTCAGACCCTCTCCCCCCTCCAGCGACGGCTTCTCCTTGCCGAACCCGGACTGCATGTCCGCGTCCCGTGGGAGCAGGCGTCCGTTCAGGCGGAAGACGCGCTGGATCAGCCCGGAGCAGTCAAAGCCCTTCGGTGTCGTGCCTCCCCAGAGATACGGAATCCCCAGGAAACGCAGTCCCGTCGAGGCCAGGCGCTCGCGGGAGACCGCCCGGCGCTTCGGCCGTCTCTCCACGTTCGTGCCCAGCGTGAACCCTTGCTTTCCGTCGGGAAGTTCCACCGTCCACCAGCCGCGGCGCCCCCCGGGGGCGGCCACCACGCGGGTCCCAATGACCAGGTCCGTGACGGGGAGCGCCCCCGGCTCGGGTGCCGTCAGCACCTGGGCGTGGTTGACGGCGATCCGGTGGCGAGCCCGCGCGTCGAAGGCCTGCATTCGGTCTTCGACCAGAACCTCCACGTGCCAGCTCCGGATCCACCCGATATACCCGTCGTCGACACGAATCAGGTACCAGTCCCCGTCTTCCCGGAGGGGCTTCAGACGGTCGCCGTAAATCACCTGGGTGACGAGTTCCGATTGGTGGGAGGGGCCCTTGCGAATATCGGCCACGCTGCTGACCGCCATGAGCCACGACGGAAGTCCCGCCGCGGGCAACATAACGATGCGAAGCCGGCCGGCGTCGTCTCCGACCAGGTTCAGACGCCCGGTCACCCCCGCGCCGACCCGGGGGTCGCTCGCCTCGAGTTCGATGGTCGCGCCGTCCGGAGGCAACGAGGTGACCCGGGTGAAGCAGGTGCGGCCGTCCATCCCCAGCTCCGACAGCGTGGCCGCGATCGCGTCGTTGACCTGTTGCAGCATCGTCGTTCCTTAGCGCCCGTGGCCGAGCCGGGGGTCGTAGAGATCGCGTAGGGCATCGCCAAGGAGATTGAACCCAAGTACCGTCATCGTCACCACGATACCCGGCGCCAGCGATAACCAAGGCGCTACGCGAACGTAGTCCAGTCCCCCGCTGATCATCGAGCCCCAACTCGGCAACGGAGGCTGCGCGCCCAGGCCGAGAAAGCTCATCGAGGACTCCGCCATGATCGACGCCCCGAGGCCCATCGAGAAGATGACGAGGATCGGTGTCATGACATTCGGCAGCACGTGCCGGACGATCACGGAGGCGTCCGTCGCCCCGAGCGACCGGATCGCGGTGATGAACTCGCGCTCCTTCAGCGACAACACCTGGGCTCGCACGAGGCGTGCCACGCCCGCCCATCCGACAATTCCAAGCGCTACGAATAGCGACACCTTGCTCGGCCCCACCGCGGCGATTACCGCGATCAACAGCAGTAATCCCGGGTAGGCCAGCGTGATGTCGGCGAGCCGCATGACCGCCTGATCCGCCCGTCCACCGAAGTAGCCCGCGACCAACCCGAGACAGGTTCCCAGGAGCAGCGCGAGGATACGGGAAACGACGCCCACTTCGAGCGAGAACCGCGCGCCGTAGAGGACGCGACTGAGCACGTCGCGCCCGAACGGATCGGTCCCGAGCGGGTGCACGCCCCCGGGCGGCTGCAGCGCCTCGGCCATCGCGATGTGGGTGGGCGCATACGGCGTCAACCACGGCGCCAGGATACCGCCCAGCACGACGACGATCACGAGCACGGCGCCGACGGTTCCTCCCGCGTTACGCCAGAGTCTTGGAACGCGACGCCGCCGCGTCGCCACCGGCGCCGGCTCGGGACCCTCGGTGCGCCTGACAACGGTCATGATCCCCCCGCTCCACCGAGCTTTACGCGCGGGTCGACCCGCGCGTAAAGCAGATCGACCGCGAGGTTGACGACCATGAACAGGATCGCCATGAACAGGACAGAGCCCTGAATAGCTGGCAGATCGCGTTTGAGAATGGCGTCCAGTGTGAATCGTCCGAGGCCAGGCCAGGCGAAGATCGACTCCGTCAGCACCGCGCCGCTCAGGTAGCTCCCGAAATCGACCCCGACCACCGTGATGATCGGAAGCAGTGCGTTACGAAGCGCGTGTCGGATCAGCACGCGGCTCTCGCCGGCCCCCTTCGCCCGCGCAGCCTTCACGTAGGTTTCGCCGACCTCGTCCAGAAGACTCGAGCGCGTAATGCGGGCGACGTACGCCGTCGATGCCATCGCGAGCGTGAATGCGGGGAGAATCAGGTAGGCCGGGTTTCCGTTACCGAAGCCCGACGCCGGCAGCACGCCGAGTCGCATCGAGAACACATAGATCAGCAGCACACCCAGCCAGAAAACCGGAATCGACACGCCGACGACCGCGCCGCCGACGAGCAGGTAGTCGAGCGGCGACCCGCGCTTCCATGCGGCGAGTACGCCGATCGTAATTCCCAGCACGATAGCGATCGCCATCGCAGCACACGCGAGCCGGAGCGTGTTCGGAAATCGCTGCCGGATCGAGTCCCATACGGGCGTCCCGGTCGTGTAAGACTTCCCGAGATCGAGGCGCGCCAGAGAGTTGAGGTAGTCCAGGTACCGGACGTAGAGCGGCTGATCCAGGTGCATCTCCGCGCGTAGACGGGCGATCGTGTCCGCGTCATAGCGCTCGCCGACCATGCTGAGCACCGGATCCCCGGGCAGCACGTGCATCAGAAAGAACGTGATGGTGGCGACTCCGAGCAAAAGCGGAATGAACAGGAGCAGCCGTCGGATGGAGTAGGAGATCATACGCGGCGAGCATATGCCACGGGCCGCGACGGTAGCAACCGCGGTGTGCCGCTACGGCGCCTTGACCACCGTGCTGTAGTCGTTGCCGAGATAAAGGCTGGCGAGGCGGTAGCCCGAGACATGCGTCGAGACGATGTGCAGGGTGGTGGGAAAATAGAGATAAACCCACGGGGCCTGGTCGTAGACCAGACTGTCGACGGTCGCGTACATCGCCGCCCGGGCGCCGGGATCGGTGGTCCGGCTTGCGTCTTCGATCATCCGGTCGATTGCCGGGTCGGAGAAGAACGATCGGTTTCCGCCGCCACCGAAATTGCTGGAGTGGAACAGGGGGAACAGGAAGTTCTCGGCGTCGGGGTAGTCCGCGAACCAGTCGAGCAGGAACGCATCGACTTTGCCGTTGCTCACCGCTTCCTTGAACGCCGACCATTCGCGACGCACGAGTGTGGCGCGCACGCCGATCTCGCTCCAGTACCCCTGAACGGCCTCGAGGATGCGATTCCCTTCCGCGCTCTCCCGCTGCCAGATCTCGATGTCGAGCCCGTTGGGGAAACCGGCTTCCGCCAACAGTTCGCGCGCCCGCTTCGGATCGTATCTGTAGCCCTCGCGCTCGCGATATCCGGCGAGTCCGGGCGGAATCGACCCGTGGGCCGGCACTGCGTCGCCGGCGGCGAACACACGGATGATGTCGTCCACGTTGACCGCCATGTTGAGCGCCCGGCGGACGCGAACGTCGGTAAACCGACGGTTGTTGAGCCCGATATAGAACACGCGCAATTCGGGGCGCCGCATGACGCGCGACGCGGTCGCCGGGTCATCGCGGAAACGCGCGACTTCGGCCTCCGGAATCTGGAGCTCGTCGATCGTTCCCGATTCGAATTCCGCGATGCGGGTGAACGGTTCCGGGATCACGCGATAGCGCACGCCGGTGATGCCGCGCGCGCGCCGCGCGTGATGGGAGTTCGGTGTCAACACGACGCGATCGCCGCGCACCCATTCGGACACGACCCACGGTCCGGCGCCGATCGGCGTCTGCCCGACGCCGCCGGTGAGATTCGACACGTCGACCACGCGCGCGGCGGGCAATGCCAGCATCGACAGGAAGGGCGCAAACGGTTCGTCGAGATCGACGACCACGGTGGAGTCGTCCGGCGCCGTCAGTCCTGAGACGTCGCGGTCAGTGCCATCGTGAAACGCGGACGCGCCCGACACGCGATCGAGCACCCACGCGCGCGGCGAGGCCGTCTCCGGCGCGAGCGTACGCTGGAAACTGGCGACGACGTCCGCCGCCAAAACAGGCCGTCCGGTGGAAAACCGCGCCGCGGGATCCAGATGGAAGACGTAGTGACGCGCGTCGACCACGTCCCACCGGCGCGCGATCCCCGGAATCAGTGTTCCCTCGGGAGAGAAACCGACCAGCCCGTCGTAAACGAGCGTGCATATCTCGCCATCGTTGACGTCGACGGCGAACGCGGGGTCGAGTCGATTCGGAGACGAGGCGAGCGCCAGTTCCAACATCGGAGACGCGGGTCGCTCACGCGAGCACCCCGACGCCGCGAGCAGGAGGGCGCACGCGATGGACGCGTACGCGGCGCGCTTCATCACAGATCCCCCTGCACGAGCTTGTAGTCGCCGACGCCGAACATGTCGTAGAAGACGAACGTGCGACCTAGCTGATAGTAGCGCCAGATTTCGTACTCGCCCTGCGAAGCGCCCTGGTCCATCGCGGTGTCGATCTGCTCGGGTGCGCCGTAGCGGATGTATACACGGCCACGATCCGAGCGCCAACCCGGACCGAACTGCGAGTACTCCTTGTCGACGTATTGCACGCGCTGCAGGTACTGGATCAGCGCCTCGTTCTCGGGCGTGCTCGGATCCGGGTCGCGCGCCGCCCAGAACTTGGCCCACGCGGCGGCGCGTTCCGATTCGGGCGCATCGCGCAGAGGCTTGATCTCGTCCCTGCTCGCGATCAACCCGAGAATTTCCAGCGTGTCGTCGAAGTTCGCCCCGAGCATCGCCCGCGTGACGTCGAGGTGCACGTCGACCGAGGCGCTGGCATCGCGATCGGGGTCGTGCGTCTGCGCGCGGAGGTTGACCTTGTAGAGACCCGGCGACCAGTCGTCGGCATTGAACGTCACCACGAACTCGTCGTTCTTGCCGCTGAGCTGGAGCAGGCGCTTACCATAGAGAATCTGGCGGTCCGAGGGGTCGACGACCTCGAAGAACAGATCGCACGGGACGGACCCGCTCACGCTGTCCTTCAGGAAGATGGAAAAGCGCACCGCCGGTTGGCGATCAAGGCCGGCGATGGATGCGTCGGCGGGCGCCGGGGCGGTCGCGAGCTTGTCGGCGGCGTCGGCCCAGCGGGCGAATCCGGACACCGCGCCCGGCGGAACGGACAGAACCTGCGGCGTTCCGATCCCCATGCCGGACGCGAGGAAGTCCGGAACCCGCAGGCTCACAGAGCGCTGCAACGCGATCTGGGTGTTCTCGACCGTCAGTGTAGCGTCGATGCTGTATTCGCCGGGCGGCAACTTGAACTCGCGCCAGGTGCGGGATTTCTGGTCGCGGCGGCGGGTTTCCTCGTACGTCTTCACCGTCGCGAATCCGTGGAGGACGTACGTCGACGGTCGCGACGACGGATCCGACGTGTTGTGGATCGAGATGAACGCGTCGTAGCGCGCGTCGAAGTACCCCTCCTTCTTGAGGAAGATCAGCGTCCGAAACGGAACATCGACGGTGATACGTGTCCGGGGCGTTCGTGTCGAGTCGAGAAACGCATTGGCGTACAAACCGAACCGGCCCTGGGCCAACGACGGGGCCGCCCATACCGCGGTGACCACCATCGCCAGGGCGGCGGCCAAAACACGATAGGGGTATCGATTGTTCATGGGTGTCGGCGGGGCCGTTCCAAATTAGGCCAGCGGCGCGCGCCATGGCAAGCGGGAACCTACTCGTAGTGGAGCGCCACGACCGGATCCATGTCGCCGGCGCGGCGCGCCGGATAGAGGCCGAATCCGACACCCACGACGACCGAGAAGACGAGGCTGATCGCCGTCCAGGCGGTCGAGAACACAAAGGGAAAGTGAATCGCGCGGGAGATCGCGAAGGCCAGCGCCGTTCCGCCGATCACTCCGATCGCTCCGCCGATACCGGTCAGCGTTCCAGCTTCGACCAGGAACTGGAGCATGACGTCGGCGCGGGCCGCTCCGATGGCGCGCCGAACCCCGATCTCCCGGGTTCGCTCGGTAACCGAAATCAGCATGATGTTCATCACGCCGATCCCCCCGACCAAAAGACCGATCGACGCAATGATCACCAGGACGATACCGATCGGAACCGTCACTTTCTTCACCAGGTCGATGAAGGACTCGCTGGTTTCGACATCGAAATCGTTGGGCTGGCTCGGCCGCAACCCGCGTCGGACGCGCATCGCGCGCGTTACTTCTTCGACGCCACGCTCCAGCGGAACGCCGGCATGAACCGTCGCACCGATGGTGACCGGGTCGCCTTCCTGCTGGAGATCCTTACCGAATGTGGTGTGCGGAATGGTGACGAAGTTGTCCGACCACGCACCGAAGATATGCTTGCGGGATGCGAGCGTGCCGACCACCTGGTATTTCTCGCCGTTGATGGTAACGTACTTTCCGATCGGGTTGGCGCTCTTGAAGAGATCGTTGGCCGGGCCGGAGCCGAGTACGATGACCCGCTCCTTGTACCGCACCTCCACGGCGGTGAAGAAACGTCCCTGGTCGATGGTCAGCGTGAAGATGTCGGGCAGGGCTTCAGACGCCCCGAGTATCGAGGTCGGCGGCGTTTTCTCCCCCTCGTAGCGCACCACGTAGTTCCCCTGCGACTCGGCGAAATAGCTCACACGATCCAGACTCGGGCACATGCCAGGCAACGCTTCCGCGTCTTCCCGTGTGAAGTCGCGGCGACGCATCATTTCCTGCGCGTCTTCTCCCGATACCAGCACGTCGAATTTCTGGACGTAGATGTACGGCCGGTTGGCGGATGCCATGTCGTGATAGATTTTTTTCGTCAGCCCGTTGAGAACGGTGACCATCATCAGGACGGTGGCGATGCCGATCGCGACCCCCAGAATGAGAAGACCGGAACGCATCCGATGCGCGCGGATGATATCGATCGCCTGCAGAAAATTTTCCCGCCAGAGCATCTTGTGCGCAGGACGCGGTTCCATGGCGGTCTACTCTCCCGACCTCAGCGCGTCAACCGGGTCGAGTCGCGCCGCCTTGACGGCCGGATAGGTGCCGAATATCAACCCGAGCAGGATGGTCACGACGAGCGCGACTATGACGATCGTGGCATTGACGACGTACGGAAGAACCGAAAGCGCCGATACCGCCGCCGCGATCAGGAACCCGAGCGCCATGCCGATCACACCGCCGAACACCGACAGCGTCGCGGACTCGACCAGAAACTGCCACACGATCGCCGTCCGCGGCGCGCCAACCGCCTTGCGAATCCCGATCTCGCGGGTGCGCTCGGCCACCGACACGATCATCGTGTTCATGAGAACGATTCCGCCCACCACCATCGAGATGCTCACCAGCGCCACGAGTGCGATCATCACGCCGCGGCTGATCGCCTTCCAGAGGTTGATCAACTGTTCGCTGGTCGAAATCGAAAAGTCATTCTCGTCGCGCGGGCGGAGATTGTGACGGATTCTCATCGCGACCGTCGCTTCGTCGATGGCATCGTCGAGGCGGCGGATGTCGCCGGCGGCCACCTTGATGTCGAGAGACTGTCCCGTGCCGAAGAGCTTCCGATACGCTCCCACCGGAATCACGACGAAGCGGTCCCGGCTCTCGCCGAGGACGGACCCGCGTTTGGACGCGACGCCGATCACGCGAAAATGCCGGCTCCCGATCCGAATCGTTCGCCCGATCGCGCTGCGCGGCTCGATCAGCCGCTCGTAGACTTCCCACCCGATGACGGCTACCTGGGCGCTTTCGCGGTCTTCGAGACGGGTGAAGTGCCGGCCGACCTCGAGGGGAATCGACTCGACGAACGGGTATTCGGCGTCGCGCCCCTCGACTTTCATCGTCACCGATTTTCCGAGTGCCGCGATCGGAGCGTTGCTCTCCACGTACGCGCTCACGTGCTGCGAGAGCGTGAGACCTTCGCGCATCGCTTCGACGTCCGCGCTCGTGATCTGCGGGTTGAACATGAGCTTGTCGATGAATTTCTCGAAGTCGTTGATCGCGTCGAGGAAATTGACGCGCTGGATCGTGAAGAGATTGCTGCCCTCGGACGCCACCTGCTGGCGCATGTAGAGGTCGATTCCGCCCAGCAGCGACACGACGGCGATGACGGACATGATACCGACGATGTTGCCGAGCAGCGTCAGCAACGTCCGCAGCTTGTTGCCGAGCAGGGCGCTGTACGCGATCCTGACGCCTTCGAAGGCGACGCGGAGCGGTGGCCGCATGGACTACGCCCCCTTCTTATCGTCCCGTCTGATCTTGACCCGTTCTCCGTCGCGCAGGTCGTTGATGGTCTTGAACGGTCCGGACACGACGACGTCCCCTTCCGACAGACCCGACTCGATCACGAAATAGCTCTGACCGGCAATCCCGACGCGCACCTCCCGGAAGTGCGCAATGCCGTCGGTGACGACAAAGACGCCTTCGATATCGTGCGGCTTGTCGGTGTCGGCCGACGACGTATCGGCGGCCGACGACTCCTTCGCCTGCTTCCCGCGCCGCCGTTCGCGCTCGAGGCGGGCCTTGTCCCGCACGGTCAGACACTGGATGGGGACGGCGAGCACGTTGTGTTCCTTCGCCACCGTGATGTCGACCGACGCGGAGAGTCCCGGCCGCACGTCGGGAATCGTGTCCTTGATCGCAACCTTCACCTTGAAATCGACCGATTCCTGACCGAGTCCGATCTGGGAACGGATGGCGCTGTTGCCCACCTCGGTCACAACGCCCCTGTAGGTGGTGTCGGGGTGCGCGTCGAGGCGAACGATCGCCTCCTGCCCCGGTTGCACCAGCACGACCTCGGTTTCGTCGACACGTACCTCGGCCTCGATCTCGGACAGGTCGGAGATCGTGAGCAGCACCGTTCCGGGGTTGTTGAGCGTCCCCATGATGGCGCTCTCGCCCGCCTCGACGTTGAGTCCGGTGATAACGCCGGACATCTCCGCCGTGATGCGAACCTGCTTCAAGTCGTGCGTGGCCTTGCGCAGGTTGGCTTCGGCCTGCTGAAGCGACTCTTCCGCGGAACGCGTGCTCGCCTGACGAATTTCGTAGCTCGAGCTCGCCGCCGAGAACTCGGCGTCGGACATGAATCCCTTGTCGTGCAGCGCCACGGCCTGGTTGTAGTCGTCCCTCGCCTTGTTTTGCGACGCGCGTTCCATTTCGAGATTGGCGCGCGCCCCCCGCACCGCGGCGTTGAGCTGGTCGACGGCGGACTCGTAGGGCTCGGCGTCGATCTCGAGCAGGAAGTCGCCTTTCTTGACGTGATCGCCTTCGTGGACGGCGAGCCGCGTCACCTTTCCGATCGCCGTGGCGCTCACGTTGACGCGGCGCCTGGGCTGGATCTCGCCCGATGCCGTGATGATCTTGGTGACGTCCCGGCGTCCCACAGTCGTCACCTGCACGTCCGTGCCGCGACCGCGCGCGCGAAGATTCACCAGAACGAGCACCGCGAGGACGACAACGATTCCGGCTCCCAGCATGGCCTTTCGCTTCCGGGTCACTGCAGTCTCCCCTCATCGGCGATGCGCCCTTCGACGGGCCGATCCGACGCGACACGTCCGTCGTGCAGTCGGATTTCACGGCGCGCACTGGCCGCAACCGCCTCGTCGTGGGTCACCACGATCAACGTATGCCCCTGTTCGTGAAGAGTCTCGAAAATTCGCATGATCTCGGATCCGGACTTGGAATCGAGATTCCCGGTCGGTTCGTCCGCCAGGATGATCGACGGGTTGTTCACGAGCGCGCGCGCGATGGCGACACGCTGGCGCTGACCCCCCGACAGCTCGTTGGGCCGGTGGTTGGCGCGCTCGTCGAGTCCGACTGCTCTGAGCGACTCCCAGACGCGTTCGCGGCGGACGCCGGCATCGAGGCCCGCGTAGATGAGCGGTAGCTCGACGTTCTGGAGTGCAGTCGCACGCGGCAACAGGTTGAACGTCTGGAACACGAAGCCGATCTCACGGTTGCGAATATAGGCGAGTTCGTCGTCGGAGAGCCGGGTGACATCCTCGCCGTTGAGCAGGTAGGTACCGGCCGTCGGCGTGTCCAGACAGCCGATGATGTTCATGAACGTGGACTTGCCCGATCCCGACGGCCCCATCAGGGCGACGTATTCGTTTCGCTCCACGTCCAGATCGATGCCGTCCACGGCATTCACGACGTGACTGCCCATCTGGTAGCGCTTCGAAATGCCGCGCATGTGGATCAGCATGCGCGCGAGCATAACACGAGCGGGCAGCACTGCAAAGCAGCGCTGCCCGCGTGTGTCTCACGAGGCGCGTGGAGGCGCGCGGTCAGTGCGTCGCGATCGGGCGACCGGTCGCGCGCTGGAGATCCGCGCGATTGATTAGGTAGTCGACGCGAGCGTCGATGAGTGACGCCTGTGCTGACGTGAGCGATGCGTTGGCCTGAATCGTTTCCAGGATCGTGCCCGCCCCGACGCGGTAGCGCTCCTCGGCCAGCCGCGAGTTCTCTTCCGCCGCCGCCACGGTCTCTTCGGCCAGCTGAAGCCGCTCCGTCGCCTGCTCGAGGTTCAAGATGATCTGTTTCACGTCCAGAACCGCATCGATCTTGGCCTGCTGCAGATTGTACTCCGCGATTCGATGCTGCGCCTTGGTGCTCTGAATATTGGCCTTCGTCTGGAACCGATCGAAGATCGGCCAGCTGAGAAAGACGCCGACGTTCCAGTTGTAGTCACGCTTGAAGACCTGGCCATCCTGGGGAAACGCACGGTCGTTCCACGAATAACCGAACGATGCGCTCAGCGTCGGGTAGCGCCCCTTTTCCGCGACAGATAACGCCGCGTCGGCGGCTGCGATTCGCTGCTTGTCCGCCAACAGGTCCGAACGGTGTTCGAACATGTGGTCGATTTCGCTGTTGAGACTGAACTGCGCGGGCGTGAACTCGATCGACTCGTCGATCTCGAACGGTGCGTCCTGCGGGATATTGAGGCGCGAGTGCAGGCGAGCGTCGGCCAGCGCCTCGGCGTTCTTGACGTTGAGCAGCTGCAGTTGGCTGTTCGCCTTGTCCACGCGGGCCTGCAGGAAATCGGCCTTGGTGCGCGATCCGATCTTATAGAACGCCTCGACCTGTTCGAGATTGCGCGACTTGGCCTCGAGATCGGCTTCCTGGACCTCGAGGAGCTTGCGCTGGCGGACGAGGTCGTAGTACTCGCGGATCACCGCGGCGCGAATCAGGTCGCGTGTGTACTCGAGGTCGAACGCGGCGGCGTCCGCGGACCGTTTGGATTCGGTCAGCCCGTTCACGTTAGCGCCCCAGTTGAACAGATTCATCTGGCTCTGGAGGCTGAAGGTGTACGCTTCGTAGTCGAATCCGCTGGGCTGGATCGGACGACCCTGGGCGTCCACGTACAAGCCCGTGCTGGGGCCGGCGAAGCTGTGACCGCCGTAGGCGTTCAGGTTGAAGTTGGGCATGAACTGAGCGTAGCTCTGTATGATCCCGCTGCGCGCCGTGCGCAGCTGTTCGCTCGAAATGCCGACGTTGGTCGACGTGTCCAGCGCAAGAGCGAGGCAGCGCTCCAGGTCGTAACGCTCTGCGTGCGCCGCGCCGGCGAAGGCACACACGAGTAGAAGATGGGCAATCATCGCCCGGCGAACGTTCATGTCGTCACCTTCCGGTCTGGCATGGAAAAGATAAAAAATCGGATCCCGCCCCGTCGCAGCGAGTTTGGAGGGTACTACGAACGCGCGGCGCGATTGTTCCGGCATTATACCCGGATCGCCGGGCCCGTGGGAGGCGAAACGGGACCCGGGAAGGTCCGGGCCCCGTCGATCGGTCGGCCGCGGTCGCTCAGCGAATCGAGAAGCTGAATGGAATGACCACGTCGGCCGGAACCGGCTCGGTCCGCTGCCGGGCGGGCTTGAACCGGCACTGGAGCGCGGCATGGATCGCGGCCTCGTCCATGGCCGGCGTCACGTCCGAGTGGACGACCGTCGCCGCGACGACCCGCCCCCGCTCGTCGATCCGCACGCGAACCTGGACGATCCCTTCGATGCCTGCCTCGCGCGCCAGGCGCGGGTATTTCGGCGCGACGAACTCGACCAGCACGGGGCCCTCGGAAAACGCCAGGAATCCCGGCGGCCCACTACCGTCGCGCGGAACCGCGTTCGGCGGATCGAGCGTGACGGACGGCACCGACGGCGTCTCCGGCACGTTCGGATCCGGAGTCGGCTCCGGATCGATTCCAACGGGCGACGGCGGTTCGGGGACCCGAACGTCGGGAATGTCCGGCACCGGCGGAGAAGCGTCACAGATCGCGACAACGGTCGAATCTGGCGGGAGCTGATAAGCCTGGACTCGGAACGCGGGAACCAGCACGAACGCCGTTCCGTGAAGCAACACGGCGAGCACGAATGCGGTTCGCAGGGTGCGAGCATAATGATTCTTGAAGCCGTCGTTGGCCGTGATGGGATTGGGCGGGATTACAGGCGCTGCCGTCATCGTGGGTCCTCCTTGCTCGCCCCGGGGCGATGGGGTCCTCGAATCGATGAATCATGCACGCCCCGTGGTGGGCCGGGAGCACCGGAGCCGGCGGGTGCCGGCGTACTGAAAAGATGCGGCGGGGTTCCTCCGTGGGCAAGGCGGGTATTGAAAAAAAAGTGCCCGCCGGGAGGCGGGCGCCGGAATCGATCGGTGTCGTCTCGGATTCTAGTGCAGCTTGAACTGGAACGGAATCATCACGTGCGCCTTGACCGGCACCGTGCGCTGCTTCGCCGGACGGAATTTGCACTTCAACGCCGCCTTGATCGCCGCCTGGTCCATCGCCGGCGTCACGTCCGACGACAGCACAATGGCCTCGGCGACCTTGCCCTCTTCGGTGACCAGCACGCGAATCGCGACGGTTCCCTCGATACCCGCGTCGCGTGCCAACTGCGGATACTCGGGCGCCGCGTACTCGATCAGTGCGGGCGGTTCGTCGAAGGCAAGGAACACATCGGCACCCGATCCCCCACCCGGGGGCGGCGGCGGCGGCATGTCTTCGAAATTTTCGAACGTCGTCTCGGCGACTTCGTCCGTCGCCTCCGACTCGTCCTCGGCGGCCTGCACCGCGACCGGCGGCGGCGGAACGTCGGGCGGCGGCGGCGGCAGATCGATCTGATCGGGGACATCGACCACTTCGAACTGCTCCTGCTTGAGCTTGTAGGGAGTGATCGTGAATGCCGGCGTGAAGACGAACGCGACGAAATGGACCACGACCGCGATCACGAGCGCCCAGCGAACGTACTTGTTGTACTTCGCCTTGAACTCCTCGTTCGCCGAATCGTGGAGCAGCCGAATCTTCTCGGTGGCAGCGCCCTTCTTGCTCATAGCTCCCGCCGCCTCTTCATCGACGCGTTCTTCTTGTCGCTCGTGAACGAAACGCGGATCGCGTTGGCATCCTTGAGCTCTTCCATGACGTCGGAGACCGCACGATACGGAGCCCGGTCGTCCGCGTTGAATGCAACGATCAAATCGGGCCGCTCCTGGAGCATACCCTTCAAGATATCTTCGATCTGACTGACCTTGACGATCTTATCGTTGATGGCGATGTTGCCGCCCCGGTCGATCCAGATGTGCATGATCTTCTCCCGTTGCTGCCGTTGCGCGGTCTCCGCGCGCGGAAGCGTCACTTCGAGACCATCCTCCATCTTAAAAATGGTCGTGGCCATAAAGAAGATCAAGAGCAGAAAGGCGATGTCCGCCATCGAGGCGGTCGGAACGCCTGCCTTCACTCCCTGCTTTTTCTTGAAATGCCCGATTCTCATGATTTCAAAACGCTACGAATTCATCGTTTTCAACGAAATACGCCGGCAGTTGGCCAGCTTGATCTCATCGAGGAGATCGACCATCAGGCCGTATTCCGCGTCGGGATGCGTGATGATCACGACGATGAGCTTGTCGTTTTCCGAGAGTTTCCGCTCGACCAGGGGACGCACGCCGGCGAGACCGATGTTCTCGCCGTCCACCACCACCGACCCGTCCGGGTACGCCTTGATCTCGAGGATGTTCTTCTGCTTGACCTTCGCGACGACGGACTGGCGCGCGGGCAGAATCAGCGGGATGCCTTCCTCCAACGCGAAAATCGTGGTCACGATGAAGAAGACCAGCAGCAGGAACGCGATGTCCGACATCGACGCCGCCTGGAATTCCCCGGCGCCCTGGCGGAACTTGTTCTTGATTCGCTTCATGGCGGCTACTCAGGGGCGGAAATGAACTCCTGAACTCCGCTCGGCCGCGAGCTTCGACTTCTTGTACTCGATGTCGAGCAACTCGTCCACCAGCTCCGCACTCGCCTCTTCCATCTCGATCACGAAGCGGTCGATCTGGACGACGAAATAGCTGTAGAACACGCTGATGGGTACGGCGATCACGAGACCGGCCGCAGTTGTAATAAGAGCTTCTTCGATACCTTTCGCCACCAGTTTGGCGCTGACCTGTTCGGCCGCCGCGATGGCCGCGAAGGCCGAAATCATACCGGACACCGTTCCGAGGAACCCGAGCAGCGGCGCCACGTTGGAGACCGACGCCAGAATAGTCAGGCCCTTTTCGAGGAACGCCATTTCGATCGCACCCGAGGTGCCGATGGCTTTCTCGACGGCTTCTGCGCCGCGGTGCGCACGCAGCAGACCCGAGTGGAGAACCGCGGCAATCGGACCGCGTGTCCGCTGGCAGACGGCCAGAGCCGCATCGGTGCCTTCGGACCGAATGGCCTTGATCACTTCCATCATGAGTTTTTTGGTGTCGGAGCGCGCGCGAGAGAGAGTCCAGAGACGCTCCAGGCAGAGCACGAGACCGATCACCGAGCACAAGAGGAGCGGATGCATGAACATTCCGCCCTTGATGTACAACTGACCGAGGCCGCTGTTCTTGATGCGGTTGATCAGCTTGCCGTTCTCTTTGCGGATCATCTCGGCGATGGCCGTCGCCGTCTGGGCCGAGTCGTTGGGCGCCGTGAGGAACGAGTCGGGATTGATCGGTGCCGCCATCGACGTCATGTCGACGTTCTTCGGCATGTCGACCGGTTCGTCGCTCGTCGCCTGATCGTCAGCCTGCCCCGTCGCCGTCGTCCCCGCATTCGTCGCGTCATCCTGCGGGGTTGCGTTGGCTCGGTCGACGGCATACGCCGCGACGACCAGCGCCAGAACAATGCACGTAAAAAGGACGCAAACTCTTTTGCCTAGCTCTCGCATCGCTAGAAACTCCTTCTTGCCATGAAATGATGTCGGGGTGGGGGATTCGATGGAGCGGCTCGATTTACCCAAAAACTCGCCGGCACCCGAAACGAATAGGGCGACTATAGCCCCGGTTCCGGGGGCTGTCAACCCGCTTTTGACTGCCCCCGCGGCCGACCCCGGCCCCCTACTTGTCAGAGATCGACGAGCTCTTCTCCAGCTTGTAACGCCCGTGCCCGTCACGGTCTACGAACAGGAAACGCATCCCGAGATCGATCTGGTGGATCCGGTCGCGGTCGAGGATCGGCGTCCCGCCCTGGTGATAGATCCAGAGCTCGTACGGGACCCCGGTGTTGTCCTCCTCCCGGTAGCGCGCGGTCGACTTTTCACTCGACCCGAACGTGTTCTTCGTCACCGGCACCGAATAGAGCTTGCTGCTGCTCGAACTCGAGGTTCAGCGGATGGTACGGGTTGTCGACAACGGCCTCCGCTTCCGCGAGCGTGTCATAATTGAGCGGAATCACGTCCTGGACGAATTCGTCCGGCGGCCCGTAGCGCATGTAGATATCCCCACGATCCGTGAAGATCGCGAGGCCTTCGTCGCCGTAGTGCGCGTTGATGTAATCCAGGCGCTCAAGGAACGTGTTGTAGGCTTCGTTGGTCCCGGTCGTGGGATCGGGGTCGTACTGCTTCCAGCGGTCATCAAGCATCTTTTCCTGCTGCCCGGGATTGAGCGACTGGAACTTCTTGAAGTCGTCGTCACCCAGCAGAAACCGCGCTTCGGCCAGGTACTCGCGGCGCGGAATCTCCCACGTGCGCATGTCCCAGGCAACCGAAAAATCGCCGGCCTTGATGCGCGTCAGCGACTGGCCGTCCAGGCCGAAGGACAGGAATAGCGTGTACGCGCCGGCCTCGAGCGCCGAGAGATCCTCGTGGATCACCACGGGGTAGGTGCGCGAGCGCGTGCTTCCCGCATCGGGATTCGCAAGTGCGATCTGCGTATCCCGGACCGGGTCGCCCTTCTGGGTGGCGATCTCCGAATGGAACTCGAGCGTGGGAGCCGGAGTCTCGTCCTCGGGGATGTAGAGCTCGACGTAGACCGTCAGACTGTCGCGATAGAGGCCGTACATGTGTGACGGGTTCGGGCGATACTTGCGAATACCGGACGCCCGAGGGTCGACATCCCAAACGAAGAGCGCGTCACTGAACGACGGAAGGTCGGTCGGCATTTCCGGCAGTACCAGCCGCATGTGCTGCACGGCCGCGTTCTTGTGGGCGCCCTTGCGCAATTCCGACCATGCTGATCTTCTCCGCCTGCAGGTCTTCGATTCCGTACGAGAGCCAGTACGAGCCCGGCGGAAGGCTGAACTGCTTGACGATGGTCTGGTAGGCGACGGAACTCTCGACCCGGGTCGGATCGTCTCGTGGAACGTCATCGTTTCACCGGTCTTGATGAGCTCCTTGCCGGCGTCGTCGGTGACGAGCAACGAGATCGTGACGCGGCTCTTCCAGCCGGACCTCTCCTGCTCGAATTCGAGATTGCGAGTTCGCGATTCGGGCCGCCACATTGGTGAAGTCCTTGCCGTCGTGCCCGCGAAACGAGGCCGCGTCGAGGTAGAACTCGAAGTCGCCGCGGCCGACCTGGGTCGCCGACGCCGTCCCCGCTGCAAGCAGGATCAGCAGGGCGGCGAGACCCCACAAAGGATAGGCGCCCCTTCGGGGGGCGCCTATTTCCGCGGTATACCGCGATCGATTCATCGTTCGTTCAACCCGATTCCGCATTAGTAGCTGAAGCCGAGGGAGATGCGGTGAACCTGGCCCAGGTATCCCATATCCGACCACGCGTAGTCGAACATCAGGTCCGAGGTCTGGCTGGTGTCGATCCGCAATCCCATGCCGGCGGCAAGACCCTGGCTATCGGTGCCGAAGTCGTATCCGCCGCGCAGGAAGAAGAACTGGTTGAAGCCGTACTCCGCACCGAGATTCACGACTTCTTTGTTGTCTGACGGGTGCGCAAATTCGAACACACCCTGGATGCTGTTGACGCCCTGCGCATACGGCGTCGCCGCCATCGACACCTTGAACTGCGTCGGCAGCTTCGAGCTGCGGTCGTCGTAGTTGACCTCGGCGCCCAGGCTCTGGATCAACATGCCCAGCCGCATTCCCCACAGGCCGATTCGATACACGAGTCCGAAGTCGAACGCAAACGTGTTCACGCTCTTCTCTGCGAGACCCGAGTGGATGAAGTGAACCGTCGCGCCCGAGGAGAACTTATCGGTGAAGAACTTGGCATACGACAGGCCGAACGACATGTCACCCGCGTCGAACGTCTGCCCCGTGCCTTCCGGCAGGAAGACCGTTCGAACCACCTGGGGATCCATCGTCAACGCGCGCGCGCTGACGCCGAATGTGCCCGGTATAAACGGGAGATTGAACGCGCCGGCCGCGTAGTTCAGCTTGACGTCCGCGGGCCACCACGTATACGACAACGACACGTCCGTCCGCGTCAGATCCACCAGACCCGCCGGGTTCCAGTAGGTCGCGGTCGCGTCGTTGGCGATCGCGGTGAACGCCCCGCCCATCCCCGCTGCGCGCGCGGACACGCCGATCTTCAGGAACGGCAGCGCGTACGTGCCCACCTTGGCGAAGGGCGTGGTGGCGAACGACTGCGCCGGAATAAGCGCAGCCAGCATCGTCACGGCAACACCCTGCATGATCCGTGATCTCAATTTCGAACCTCCTGAAAGATTCCGGCGTCGCATTTAGAACTCGAATCCGAGACCCAGACGCCACAGGCGGTGAGTCTCCCAGATGGTCGGATCGTAGACGGGGTTGAACTCGTCCAGACCATCGTCGTTGGTGTCCTGGAGATAGGCGCCTCCGTACTGGCCTGTCTCCGTCAGGTACGAGCCGCCGTCCATCCGCGCTGCCTCCATCGTCGGGAACGCTCCCGGCGACGTACCGCCCGGCAGAAGGATGTCCTCGTCGAGGAGGTTGCGCCCTTCGAAGAACAGCGTCAACTCGCGTCCGTACACATTGAACAGTTTGCGCCCCTGGACCGACAGCTTGTGACTCGGCTCCAGCCGCAGCGAGTTCTCCAGGGTCGGGTCCGCCAGTCGCGCGAACCGGTCCACCGGCGTCCACGGCAACCCCGATCCGTAGGAGTAGATCGCCGTAACGCCCCACTTGTTCCGGTCCTGCAGGCGCAGGGTCACGTTGAACGTGTGGCGCTGGTCCCAGTCCAGCGGATATTCCTCGGTCGGCAGGTGCGTCAACCCGACCGCCGAACGCCCGAAGTCCGCGTTGCTGGCCACGCCGTCGGCGAAGGAGTACGTGTAGTACACCTCGAAGCCCAGCCGGCGCGTCAGGCGCTTCTCCAGCGAAATTTCCAACCCGCGCGAGCTCGCGTACGTCTTGTTGATGAATCGGAACGACTGAATACCCGTCGAGTCGTCGGTCACCTGCGTCGACGAAATGAGTCCGTAGATGTCCTTGTTGAACACTACGAAGTTGCCCGCGATGTCGTCGGTGAACTGGTGCGAGATACCCGCCTGGTACGAAACCGTCAGCTCCGGCTGCAGGTTCGGGTTGCCCAGCGTTCCGGTCGAACCCACCGGATCCTGCGTCCGGAACAGGTACACACGGCTCGGCCACTGCGTGAATCGCCCGTAGTGGAAGAAGAACTTGTCGCGGTCGGTGATCGGAAACGCCACGCCCAGTCGCGGCGACAGGTTCCACTTGTACGTCTGCACGTTCGGGTCGATCTCCGAACTCGAGATCAGAATCTGGTCGTTGTTTCCAACGAAGAACCACTCGTACCGCAGTCCCGCGTTCACCACCATGCCTTCGTACTCCCACTTGTCCTGGACGTACGTGGCACCTTCCTGGTTGAAGTTATGGTAGATGTTCACGTTCAGACCCTGCTGGACCGTCCCGTAGCGTGTGTCGCGCTGCTGCGCGGGAAACACGCGCTGGTCGTCCAGGAGGTCGTTGTAGATCAACTGCAGACCCGCCTTGATGCGATGTCCCTTGAACTGCTCCGACGTGATGTCGCCGCGCATCAAATACTGGAGCGAACGCTGGTCGGAGTAGAACGGATAGTCGTACGCCGTGACGAAATACGGCACCGTGTCGTCGGTGTACCACACCGGGACCGTGACGCCCGAGTTGACGACGGTTCCGTCGGGCAGCGTCGCGGGCAGACCCGCCGTCGTGAACTCCGACGGATCCTTCAGGTTGCCGTTGGCGTCGAGAACCGAGGCCGTCGTCTTGAGGTCGAGACGACTCAATTTCACCGTGTAGAGCAGCTTGCTGGTGATGTTGTGACTGAACGTCAACTTCAGCTGCAGGTTGTCGCTCTTGGTCTCCGGCGTACCGGTGGCCGAGTTGAACGGAACGAACGACGAGTCGGCGCCGCTCGGGTCGGTGACGTACGGCTTGAAGTTACTGAACTGCCGCTGGTAGCCCTCGAACAGGGCCCACGGCTTGTAGCTCAGGATCGTTCCATCGGACGCCTTGATCGCCTCGTCCCACACCACCGTCTGAGGCTGGTCCCCGATTTTGAGGTCGGCCGCCCGAAAGTTGTTGTACGTCACGACCTTGACCGTACCGTCGTCCTGGCGCACCAGGTCCTGCACGATCACCGGCCGGATGTGCAGCTGCCGCTCCCGCGTCGCCGCATCCTTGATCTCGGCCCACTTGCCGTTGTCGATGGTCACGACGCGCGTGAACTGCATGATCTCCGGTTGCCCCGGTTCGGGAGCCACCGCGTAGGTCAGGCCCTCGAAGCGCCAGATCTTTCCCACGTACCCGGACACGTTCCAGTTGTTGTAGTAGTCGTCGTTGCGTGAGGTCGAGTAGATCGCTTCGCCATCGACCTTCATCCGCGCCATGTTGTAGGTCAGCTTGCCCTGCATGTTGTACGACGACTGCTGCCGCTGCCGAAACTTGAACCAGTCGGTGATCTTGTGTTCCGGACGAGGCTCGATGGTCGTGTTCTCCGTATCGCTCCACGTCGCTTCGCCCGACATGTAGTAACGGAGATTCTTCCACCAGGTGGGACCGCCGAAGCCCAGGCTCATGCGGTCGAAGTTCGTGTAGGTCTTGTCGGCGCGGCCGAAGTCGTCGGTGAAGTAGCGGAACTCGCCGCCGAACGCACGGCCGCCTTCCTTGGTCGCGATATTGATGACGGCCGACTGCGCGTCGCCGTATTCCGCGTCCATACCGCCGGACACGATCTCGGACCCCGAGGTGCCGAGCATGCCGACGTCAACCGAACCACCGCCGAGCGGATCGGACACGGGCACGCCGTCGATCTGAATCTGGACCTCGTTGCTGCGACCGCCGCGGACGTGCATGTCGTCGCCGGTCTTCACGATGCCCGCCTTGAGGCCGACGGCTTCGAGTACGTCGTCCACCGGCATCGTCTGCAGCTGCTGTTCGTCGACGGCAGCCGTCACCTTCGATTCGGTGACCTCGACCATCGGCCGTTCACCGCGCACTTCGATCACCTGTGTCTGCGCCACGATGGTCTGTTCCATCCTGAACGACAGCGACGCCGGCTGACCGGCGTTGATGGTGATATCCTTGTCGTTGTTCTTGAAGCCCATCATCATGGCGCGCACCTTGTAGGTCCCCGCGGGCACGCCGACGATGGTGAATTTTCCGTCGGAAAGCGACATGGCACCCATGGTGGTGCCAACGATGATCACGTTCGCATACGCGAGCGGCTTTCCATCCTCTCCCGTAACAGTCCCCGTCACAGTACCGGTCTGCGCGGCGGCATTCGAATGAATCAGACCCAGGAGCGCGAGAAACGCGGCGAAAACTATCGCTCCCCGCCTGTCACGTGGGAACATTCGCGAACCCCTTTCGATCTCAACACACAGACCGATTTCGGCCCGATGTTAATCCGGCGTTTATCTATAAGTGGTGGGGACTTGTCTGTCCCGACGGTGCTTCCGCCGCGACGTCTCGAACAGGTGGGGTCACTCTAGCACAGCCGTCAGTTGCAATGCTAGCAATATCACTGACTTCCCCGTCAATATAGTCCACCCTCGACCGCGTTGTCAACTGGCACCCCCGGGGTCGCCGTCCGCGGGCCGGGGACTGTCCCGGGATCGGCCGCCAACGCGTTGTGGCAGAAGGATATAAAAAAAGTTTCCCGGGGAGCGAATCGCTTATTCCGCGGGAAACTTGGGGGAGGGTGCTCCAGCAGTGGATGCACTCTCTAGTATGGACACGTCCGGGCGGAGCGTCAATGGCACCCCCCGCGACTATTTCTCATACAGCCAGCAGGCGGTCTGATGGCCGGGCTCGATGTCCCGGCAGGGCGGCGACTCTTCGCGGCAGATGTTCATCGCGTGCGGGCAGCGTGTATGGAACGCGCACCCTTTCGGCGTGTTGGCCGGGCTCGGGATGTCGCCCGGGAGGAGAATCCGGTTGCGGCGTGCACCCGGATCCAGGCTCGGGACCGCACTGAGCAGCGCCTGCGTGTAGGGGTGCTTCGGTTCGCGGTACAGCCGCGTCGCCGGCGCGAGTTCGACCACGCGACCGAGGTACATCACCGCGACGCGATCGCTGATGTATTCGACCACACCGAGATCGTGCGCGATGAATAGATACGTGAGATCGAGCGCGTCCTGGAGATCCTTGAGCAGGTTGAGAATCTGCGCCTGAATAGAGACGTCGAGCGCGCTGACCGGTTCGTCGGCGATGACCAGTTCCGGGTTGACCGCCAGCGCGCGCGCGATACCGATCCGCTGCCGCTGCCCGCCGGAAAATTCGTGCGGATACCGGTTCATGTGCTCGGCGGGAATGCCCACGCGGTCGAGCAACTCCGCGACTCGCGCGCGCACCTCGTCTCCGCTCGCAAGCTCTGTGGATCTTGATCGCCTCCGCGATCATGCTCCCCACGGTGAGGCGCGGGTTGAGCGATCCGTACGGATCCTGAAACACGATCTGCATGCGTTTGCGCAGGCGTCGCATGTCGTTGCCGTTGAGGTCGAAGATCTTCAGGCCGTCGAAGGTAACCTCACCGGACGTCACGCTTGTCAGGCGCAGGATCGCCCGCGCGAGCGTCGTCTTGCCGCAACCGCTCTCGCCGACCAGGCCCAGCGTTTCGCCGCGATGGATCTCGAAGCTGACCCCGTCCACCGCACGCACATAGCCGACAACGCGCGAAAACATCCCCCGCCGGATCGGGTAGTGCTTGTACAGGTTGTCGACCTTGAGCAACGATTGCCCGTTCGACGACCCGCCACGCGCTTCGACCGTCGGTTCCACTTGCGTGCTAGTCACGCCGCACGTCCTTCCAGCACCGGATCCAGTGGTCGGTGGCGACTTCTCTCAATTCGATCTCCTCGTTGTCGCACCGGTACTCGGCGTACTTGCAGCGATCCGAGAACCGGCAACCGGCCGGGAACTCCATCGGGTCGGGAACCTTCCCCGGAATCGTCTTGAGGCGCTCGCCCTTGGTCGCGAGACGTGGAATCGATTCGCGCAGACCGAGCGTATAGGGATGTCTCGCGTCCTTGAACAGATCGTTCACCGACGCGACTTCCATGACCTTGCCTGCGTACATCACGATCACGCGGCGACAGGTCTCCGCGATCACACCGAGATCGTGCGTGATCATCAGGACGGCCATCCCCATGCGCTCCTGCAGCGACTGCAACAGGTCGAGTATCTGGGCCTGAATCGTCACATCGAGCGCCGTCGTCGGTTCGTCCGCGATCAGCAGGCTCGGGTTGCACGAGAGCGCCATCGCGATCATGACGCGTTGCCGCATCCCGCCCGACAGCTGATGGGGGTAGGATTTCGCGATGCGCTTCGGGTCGGGAATCTTGACCAGCGAGAGCATCTCGATCGTCCGTTCGAACGCCTCGCGCTTGCTCACTTTCTGGTGAAGCAACACGGCCTCTTCCACCTGGTACCCGCACGTGAAGACGGGGTTGAGGCTCGTCATCGGCTCCTGGAATACCATCGAGATCTCGTTGCCGCGGATTTTGCGCATCTCGCGTTCGGGAAGCTTGAGCAGATCGTGCCCGCGGAAGAGAATCTCTCCGCCGTCGATTCGTCCCGGGGGCGTCTGCACCAGGCGCATGAGCGCCAGCGCGGTGACGGTCTTGCCGCACCCGCTTTCCCCGACCAGGCCGACCGTTTCCCCCGGGCGCACGGTAAAACTCACGCCGTCGACGGCGTGCGCGCGCCCGTCCGGCGTGTCGAACCCGATCGAGAGGTCGCGCACCTCGAGGAGCGTATCGACCCCCACGGCCGACTCTGTTCGGGTCCCGGTGTCCATCTTGCGGCGATCGTACGTCTCAACCATTGCCGTCGGCAAACCCTTCCTCGGCTGGAGCTTCCGATGCACATCCCCGCCCGCGTGGCGCCGCCGCCCGGGTGACGACCCGGGGGCATGAGGCATGAGGTGTCAGTCGCGGCTGCTCCGACCGAAACGTGGAGGTAACGGTTCGGGGTGTGCAAGAACGACGCCAACCGGGCGGGGCCGGGCTCCGCCCCCCGGCATCAAACACCCCGGGGCTATCGCGCTCCCCCCCGCGCGTCGAGTGCATCGCGGAGCCCGTCGCCGACGACGTTCAAGGCGACGACAGCGAGCGTGATCGCGAGTGCCGGGAACCCGCTCACCCACCAGGCCGCGGCGAGCGAGTCGCGTCCGTCGAACACCATCGCCCCCCAGCTGGGCGCCGGCGGCTGGATGCCGAGCCCGAGGAACGACAGCGACGACTCGAGCAGAATGATGGTCCCGGCGCTCAGAGTTCCCGCCACCACGACGGGACCGAGCGCGTTCGGAAGCAGGTGCCGCGCGACCAGCCGGCCCCGCCCCGCTCCCGACGCGATGGCAGCCTCGACGAATTCGCGCCCGCGAAGCCGCCGGAACTCGCCGCGCACGACGCGCGCGATCCCCATCCAGCCCGTCGCAGCGATCAGGAGCGCGAGCACGGCGGCGCCGGGAGGAAGAAATGCGACTGCGGTCAACAGGAGGAGCACCCGCGGAAACGCCAGCATTCCGTCCACCACACGCATGATCGCGTCGTCGACGCGCGCGTTCGCCATTCCGGACACGGCACCCACCGTCGTTCCGAATGCGACCGCCAGCAGTACCGCGACAGCGCACACACCGAACGATGCCCGCCCCCCGTACGCGACGCGCGCCCACACGTCGCGCCCAAAGCGATCGGTTCCCATCGGGTGCGCCACGCCCGGCGCTTCGAAGCGTGTCCTGGACGGTGCGAGGATGCGCGACGGATCGTGACGCGTCACGAACGGCGCGGCGACGGAAACCGCAAGCATCACGACGAGCATCGCGAGCGCCGCACGAGCGGCCCGGTCGTTCTTGAATCGTCCGCGTGCCGGCTGCATCGAGGTCGGCAGGAGCGCGCCGCCGGCGATTGCGCCGACGCAGAGCGTCAGGGCGAGCAATATCGTCGCGGCCCGGTCGGCGCCGGTCGCACGCGACCACGCGCCGTGTCTCGCGAGCGCGAGCGCGACGACCGCGTAGAAAACAATCGACATCACCGCGCGGATTCCCGATCGGGAGGCCGGATGCGCGAGCGGAATCGCGCGACCCACGCGGACGAAGACGGCTCCGGTTCCAGGCGATCGCGTCACGACGTCCCCCGATCGTCGTCGAATGCGGCAACCCGCGGGTCGGCCCGCATCATGCCGATGTCGGCGACGAGATTCCCGAGAATCACCAGGCACGCGCCGATGGAATTGATCGCGAGGACGACCGGGTAATCGCGCGCATAGATCGACTGAACCATCAGCGACCCCATCCCGGGCCACGCGAACACGGCCTCGACGATCACCGCCCCGCCGAGGAGAAACGGCGCGCTCAATCCCGCGACGGTGATCAGCGTGCCGAGCGAACCCCGGAACGCGTGGCGCCACACCACCGTTCCTTCCGGCAGACCCTTGGAGCGGGCCGTGCGCACGTAGTCTTCGTGCAGCGCGTCGGACACACTGCCGCGGGCGAAACGCGCAAAGCCCGCCGCGCTCGCGACGCCGAGCACGATCACCGGCATGACGAGGTGGCGCGCACGATCGAGCACCAGGGCGATGCCGGTCGCATGCGCACCCGGCGTCGCAATCCCGGATGTGGGCAACCACGAGTGCTGGATCGCGCACAGGGTGATGAGCAGGTAGCCCAGGTAAAACGGCGGCACTGCGTAGAACGTAACCGTGAGGATGGAGAGCGCGCGGTCACGCCCCTGGTGACGGTGGCGCGCGCTGGTCACGCCGACCCAGAGGCCGAGGACGAGCTGGACCAGGAGCGCGATACTGGTGAGCAGGAGCGTGTTGGGAACCGCGTCGGCGATCACGTCGCGGACGGGGCGATTCTGGTCGAGGCTGGTTCCAAAATCACCGACGACGAATCGTCCCGACCAGCGCAGGAACTGCACCACCAGGTTGTCGTCGAGCCCGAGTGAATGTCGAACGCGCTCGACGTCGGAGGGATCGATCCCCGGCTGCACGTACCGCGAAAGTGGGTCGCCGGGCGCGAGGTGCAGCACCACGAAGGTGACGGCCAGGGTGACCGCGACGAGAACGACGGCGTGGAGAACACGGCGAGCGATGAAACGGCCCATGCGGTGCTCCTGCGACGCGCGCGGTGGCCGTCCGCCGGTCATCGCGGAGGACGGAACGTTCGGCGACGGGACGTCAGTCCATCGGTACGCTGACGACCGGCGCGCGATTGGCGGTGGTCTCGTCCACACGCCGCACCGGTGTGCGGGTCGGCGCGGACTTCAGAACGTCCGGAGACTCGGCCGCCTCTTTCGCGATCCGCGCGAGTGTGTCGGCAAAACGATCCAGCGTTTCGCGGCTTTCGGTTTCCGTCGGCTCCACCATCAGCGCCTCGGGAACGGTCAGCGGGAAATAGATCGTCGGCGCGTAGAAGCCGAAATCGAGCAGACGCTTGGCCACGTCGAGCGTACGCACGCCGTACTTCTTCAACGGTTCTCCGGTCGCGACGAACTCGTGCATGCACCGCTCGCCGTACGGAATCGGGTAATGCGGCGCGATGCGATGCGCGAGGTAGTTCGCGTTGAGAATCGCGGTCGCGCTGGCGCGACGGATGCCGTCCGCACCCAGGCGCGTGATGTACGTGTACGCGCGCAGGTAGATTCCGAAGTTGCCGAAGAACGAGTGGAGCGCACCTACGGTCCTGGGTCGGTTGTAGTCGAGGCTGAACGCACCGTCACGTTCCACCACGCGCGGTGCGGGCAGGAACGGTTCGAGGTGCGCCTTCACCGCCACCGGGCCGGAGCCCGGGCCGCCGCCGCCGTGGGGCGTCGAGAACGTCTTGTGAAGATTGTAGTGCATCATGTCGAAGCCGAAGTCGCCCGGCCTCGCCTGCCCCATCAACGCGTTCATGTTGGCGCCGTCCATGTAGCACAGCGCGCCGCGCGCGTGCACGGCTTCCACGATCTCGCCGATGTGGGTCTCGAACAATCCCAGCGTGTTCGGCACCGTGAGCATCAGCACCGCGACGTCGTCGTCGAGCACGCTCTTCAACACGTCGACATCGACGCGTCCGTCTTTGCCCGATCGGAACGTCCGCGTTTCGAATCCCGTGATCGTCGCCGTCGCGGGATTGGTTCCGTGCGCGGTGTCGGGAACCAGTACCTTGTGTCGCGACTCCCCGCGGTCGGCGAAATACGCGCGGGCGAGCAGCAATCCCGTCATTTCTCCCTGCGCCCCGGCGGCGGGTTGCAGCGTCACGGCGTCCATGCCCCCGATTTCGGCGAGTTCGCGCTCGAGCGCATGCATTACCCGGAGTGCCCCCTGCACGTCGGAATAGTCCTGCTCGGGGTGGAGTCCGGCGAATCCGGGCATGCCCGCGACGTCCTCGTTGACCTTGGGGTTGTACTTCATCGTGCACGACCCCAGCGGGAAGAGGTCCTTGTCCACGTGGTGATTCTTCGTGGATAGATCGACGTAGTGCCGCATGACCTGCGGCTCCGCGACCTCGGGAAGGCCGATCGCTCCCTCGCGCAGATACTCGCGCGGGATGTCGCGCGGCTTTTCCGCCGGATGCGACGAGATGTGATAGCCGTGGCGGCCGTGACGGCTCTTTCCGTAGATCGTCTGCGAGAAATCGTGCGACACGGTCAACCCACCTTCACCAGCGCCGCGCGCTTGAGCACGGCGCAGAACGTTTCGAAATCCTCGTCCTGATGTTTCTCGGTCACAGCGACCAGCAGATCGTTCCGGGCCGACTCGCCGAAGTACCGCGACAACGGAATGCCGGCGAGAATGTTCTCCTTGCGTGCCGCGGCGATCACCGCGGCCGCGTCCGTCGGACACGAGACTACGAATTCGCGGAAGAACGGCGCGTCGTACTTGAGAGAGAATCCATCGCACGCCGCGATGCGATCCGCGAGTGCGCGAGCGCGTTCGTGGCATACGCGGCCGAGTTCTGCAAAGCCGTGTTCGCCGAGGAGACTCAGGTAGACGGTCGAGCGCGTCGCCAGCAGGCCCTGGTTCGTGCAGATGTTCGACGTCGCCTTCTCGCGGCGAATGTGCTGTTCGCGCGTCTGGAGTGTGAGTACATACGCGGCGCGTCCGTCGACGTCCGTCGTCGCGCTGACGATCCGACCGGGCATCTGCCGGATGAACTCGCTGCGGCACGCCATGAACCCGACCAGCGGACCGCCCAGACTCATGTCGTTGCCGAGCGGCTGACACTCGCCCACGGCGATATCCGCCCCCCACTCTCCCGGTGGCTTGAGCAACGACAGCGAGACGGGATCGACGCTGGCGATGATCTTCGCACCCGCCGCGTGCACGTCGTTCTCGATGTCCCACGGGCGCTCGAGCACGCCGAAATAGTTGGGCGTCTGCACGACCACCGCGGCAACGGACTCGTCGAGCAGCTTGCGCAGCGCGGCCGCGTCGATCTCACCCGACGCGTTGGTGGGAACGGTCCGGAGTTCCACGCGCTGCCCGGTCACGTAGGAATTGATGACCCGCAGATACCGCGGATTCAGCGACTGCGGAACCAGTACGATGTCGCGATCGGTGATCTTCGACGCCATCAGGCAGGCCTCCGCGAGCGCGGACGCGCCATCGTACATCGATGCGTTCGCAACCGGCATGCGCGTCAGCCGCGCGATGTGCGTCTGAAATTCGAAGATCACCTGCAGCGTGCCCTGACTGGCTTCGGGCTGGTACGGCGTGTACGCCGTCGCGAATTCGGGGCGGCTCGCGATGTTCTTCACCACGGACGGGACCGTGTGGTCGTAGATGCCGCCGCCGAGGAAGCTGACCAGCGACGTGGCGGGACGATTCATGCGCGACAGACCGCCGAGCAGGCGGATCGTTTCCGGCTCCGTGAGTCCGCGATCGATCGGGAGCAATCCCTTCACGCGGTAGCGTTCGGGAATTACGTCGACCAGCGCGTCCTCGGACGCAAGACCGAGGGCGTCGAGCATCGCCCGGCGATCCTCATCCGTGTGATACGTGTATGGCATGTTACTTTCCGATCATCTGCTGATACGCAGCGTGGTCCATCAGCGAGTCGATCTCGCTGCGTTTGGACACTTTCATGCGGACGAACCAGCCGTCCCCGAAGGGATCCTTGTTCACGAGGTCCGGCGCCTTCTCCAGCGCGTCGTTGACGGCGGAGATGGCGCCCGAAACGGGCGCGAAGAGGTCGGCGACGGTCTTGACCGCTTCGATCGTTCCCATCGACTGCTCGGCCTCGACGGCGGCGCCGATCTTCGGAAGTTCGACATAGACGATGTCGCCGAGTTCGCCGGCCGCGAAGTCGGTAATGCCGATCGTGACCTCGTCACCGCCGTCGAAACGGACCCACTCATGCTCTTTGGTGAACCGAACGTTCTTGAAATCCATGTTTCGCTCCTGATTTTAGTCCCGCGCCCGGCTGCGATAGAACGGCAGCGCTACGCGCGCCGCCGGAACGGCCTGCGTTCGAACCTGAATGGCCAGATCGGCCCCGGCGCTGTCGGCGTCCACGTACGCCATGCACAAGCTCTTCTTCAATGTCGGCGAGTAGGTGCCGCTCGTCACTTTTCCCACCACGGACTCGCCGCGCATGACGGCATAGCCCTGGCGCGCGATGGCGCGCCCCTCGAGTTCGAAGCCAACCAGCGTCTTCGGCACGCCCTGTTCTTTCTGGCGGACGAGTACGTCTCGTCCCACGAAGTCGTCCTTGTTCAGTTTGACCAGCCAGTTGAGCCCGGCTTCGAGCGGCGTCGTTTCGTCGTCGAGTTCGTGCCCGTAGAGACACATCGCCGCCTCGAACCGGAGCGTATCGCGGGCGCCGAGCCCGGCGGGCGCAATACCAGAGCCTTCGCCCGCCGCCATCAACTGGGTCCAGAGCTCGAGCGCGCGTCCGGGCCGCACGAAGATCTCGAATCCGCGTTCGCCGGTGTACCCCGTGCGGGAAACGATGATGCGGTCGGCACCCTCGCCGAACGCCCGCCATCTATAATAGAGGACCCCGTCGATCTCATCACGGACGGGCGCGAGCATGGGCGTGGCCTTGACGGTGTCGTGTGCGCGCGGCCCCTGCACGGCGATGAGCGCCCAGGCGTCGCTGTCGTTCCGGAGTTCCACCCGACCCGACACCAGCCCTTTCATGTGCGCGAAATCCTTGTCGATGTTCGATGCGTTGACGACGATGAGCGCGCGGTCGTCCGCGATGCGGGTCACCAGCAGGTCGTCGACGACGGTGCCATCCTGGCGGCACATCACCGTGTAGAGAATTCCGTCGGCGGTGAGCCGCGAGCAGTCGTTGGTCACCACGCGGTCGAGGTAGCGCCACGTGTCCGGACCGCTGACGATGAATTCGCCCATGTGGCTGACATCGAACAGACCGACCCGCTCGCGTACGGCGGTGTGCTCTTCGATCACGCCGGCGTAGCTCACCGGCATCTCGAAGCCCGCAAACGGCACCATTCGGCCGCCGGCGGCGACGTGTGCGTCATACAGTGGAGTTCGTTTGAGAGATGTCATGCGTTGCGCGGCGCGACCGGCCCTCGAGCGAACCGGTCAGACACCCATATTACCCGGCGGCGCGCCGGTTCACAACATCCGGTTTCCCGTTATCCACAGGCGTCATGCGGCGTGGCCGCCCCGGGGCGCGTCGACCGGCTCCGCGTCCGCCGCCGCTCCGCCCAGCTCGCGGAGCATGGCCCCGGTATGGGACACCGCGCACTGCGCGATGTCGAGCGGCGATCCGGTTGCGACCACGTAGCCGCCCTCGTCGCCCCCTTCGGGACCGAGGTCCACGATATGATCGGCGGCGAGGATCACGTCCGGGTTGTGCTCGATCACGACCACGGTGTTGCCCTTGTCCACCAGCTTGTCGAGGACGTCGAGGAGCATGCGGACATCGAGGTGGTGCAGCCCCGTCGTAGGTTCGTCCAGAATATAGAGTGTCTTGCCCGTCCCCCGCTTGGCGAGTTCCGCCGCCAGCTTGACGCGCTGCGCCTCGCCGCCGGAGAGCGTCGTCGCCTGCTGGCCGAGCTTGATGTAGCCGAGCCCCACCGACGCCAGCGTCTCGCACGTCCGCCGAATCGACGGAAAACTCGAGAATACGACGGCCGCTTCTTCGACGCTCAGGTCGAGCACGTCCGCGATGCTCAATCCCTTGTACGTGATCTGCAGCGTCTCGTGGTTGTAACGGCGCCCCTTGCACGTCTCGCACGCCACGTACACGTCGGGCAGGAAGTGCATCTCCACCTTGATGACACCGTCGCCTTCGCAACGCTCGCAACGACCGCCCGGCACGTTGAAACTGAACCGCCCCACTTTGTAGCCGCGGGCCCGCGCTTCCGGAAGCTGCGAGAACAGGTCACGGATCGGCGTGAACACGCCCGTGTACGTGGCCGGATTCGACCGTGGTGTGCGCCCGATCGGCGACTGGTCGATATCGATCACCTTGTCGACCCGTTCGAGCCCGTCGATCCGGTCATGCGCGCCCGGTAGCGCGTTGCCGCCGTACAATTCCCGGTGCAACGCGCGATACAGGATGTCGTTGACGAGCGTGCTCTTTCCCGAGCCGCTGACACCGGTGACGCACGTGAATACGCCGAGCGGGAATTCGACGTCGATGTTCTTGAGGTTGTTCTCGCGCGCCCCGCGCACCGTGACGACGTCGGAGATCAGATGCCGCCGCGTGCCGTGCGAGACCTCCGGGGTCGCCGTTCGCAGATACGTTCCCGTCGCACTCCCCGGCGTCCGCATGACTTCGTCGGGCGTGCCCGCCGCGACCACGTATCCGCCGTGGACGCCGGCACCCGGCCCGAGATCGACCACATAGTCGGCCGCCAGGATGGTGTCGCGGTCGTGCTCGATCACGAGCACCGAGTTGCCAATGTCGCGCAGATCCTGGAGCGTCTTGATCAGACGCGCGTTGTCACGATGATGGAGCCCGATGCTCGGTTCGTCGAGAATGTAGAGCACGCCCATCAGCTTGGAACCGATCTGCGTCGCGAGCCGGAGGCGCTGGGCCTCGCCGCCCGCGAGCGTGGCCGCACTGCGATCGAGCGAGAGGTACCCCAGCCCCACGTTGACCAGAAAGCGCATGCGCGAGAGGATTTCGTGGAGAATCGGCGCCCCGATGATCCCGGCGTTCCCTTCCAGCTTGAGCGCGTTCAATTCGAACAGCGCGCGGGAGACGTTCCACCGGCACACGTCCGCGATCGTGTGTCCGCCGACGCGCACGGCCAGCGCTTCCGCCCGCAGACGGGCGCCGCCGCACGACGAACACGGCTCGATCGTCATGAAGGTCTCGATCCACGTGCGCACGCTGTCCGACGACGTGCTCTTGTACCGGCGGCGCAGCCACGGGATCAGGCCTTCGTAGTTCGTGCGGTACTCACCTTCCACGTTGGCGTAGTCCATCTTGACCGAAATTTCGTCCTCGATCCCGAAGAGGATCGCCCGGTGCGCGCGTTTGGGGAGCGCGTTCCACGGCGTGGCGAGATCGAAACCGACGTGTTTGCCGAGTGCATCGAGCTGCGACCGGCCCCAGTCGCCCTTGAGCTTGCCCATCGGCGCGAGCGCGCCGCCGTCGATGGTGCGCGTCGGGTCCGGCACCACGAGCGCCTCGTTGAAGTCCATGCGCGACCCCAGACCGCCGCACGCGTCGCACGCGCCGTAGGGGGAATTGAACGAAAACAGCCGCGGCGAGAGTTCGCCGAAGCTGGTGTTGCAGGTGGGACAGGCGAATTGCTGCGAGAAGAGGTGCTCTTCCGCCTTCGAGCCCGACCCCGCCACCACGACGATCATGCCGTCGGACAGGCGCGACGCCGTTTCCAGCGAATCGGCGATGCGACGCGCGTTCTTTGGATCGACCGTGAGCCGGTCCACGACCGCGTCGATGTCGTGCTTCTTCTGCCGGTGAAGCGTCGGCGGGTGGTCGACGTCGACGATCTCGCCGTCGACCCGCACCCGCACGAATCCCTGCGACTCGATGGTCTCGAAGACCTTCTTGTGCTCGCCCTTCCGTCCCCGGATCACGGGGGCGAGGATGGTGACGCGGGTCCCGGGCGGGAACGAGAGTACGCGGTCCTTGACCTGGTCGATGGACTGCTGGGAGATCTCGCGACCGCAGGTCGGACAGTGCGGCGTCCCGGCCCGCGCGAACAACAGGCGCAGGTAGTCGTAGATCTCCGTCATCGTCCCGACGGTCGACCGGGGATTGCGGCCGGTGGTCTTCTGCTCGATGGAGATCGCGGGCGACAGCCCCTCGATGCGGTCGACGTCCGGCTTCTCCATCTGCCCGAGGAACTGCCGCGCGTACGCGGAGAGGCTCTCCACGTAGCGGCGGTGTCCTTCGGCGTAGATCGTATCGAAGGCGAGCGAGGACTTGCCGGAACCGCTCAGCCCCGTCACCACGACCAGCTTGTTACGCGGGATGGTGACGTTGATGTTCTTGAGGTTGTGTTCCCGGGCGCCCCGGACGACGAGATTGTTGAGTTTCATGGTGTTGCGTGTGGCAAAAAATCAAGGTAACAAAAACGCGGTGCCCGGGCAAGAAACGGGTTCCGGAGGTCCAGGCGCGGCGTCCGGCCGCCCTTCCGAAGGCGCTTGCGCGGACATGTAATGTAGATTACATTACTCGGCATGCCGCGCCGCACCCCTCGTCCCCCCACCCGCAACCGGACGTCATCCGCGCGCACCGACCTGCGGCGACAGTCCATCCTGGACGCGGCCCGCGACCTCTTCCTCGAAAACGGCTACGCCGCGACCACGCTCGCGGACGTCGTCGCGCGTTCGGGCGGTTCCCTGGCCACGATCTATGCGCTGTTCGGCAACAAGCGCGGCCTGTTCGAGGTCGTCCTGCGCGAACACGCACACTCGATCATCGAATCGATCACGGTCGGCGACGGATCGTCCGATCCCGAGGAACGTCTGGTCGCCATCGGCCAGCGCTACCTCGAACAGGTGCTCGACCCGCGCTTTCTCGCGTGGTGGCGGACGATGTGCGTGGAAGCGTCCCACGTCCCCGAGTTGCGCGACATTCTGCTGTCGAAAGAAGGCGGCCCGGTCCTGCAGTCGCTGGCGGCTTATCTCAAGGCCCAGACGAAGGCCGGCAACCTCGCCATCGATGATCCGGAACGGGCGGCGGGTCAGTTTTTCGAATTGTTGCGCGGGCGCGTGTATCGCCGCGCGCTGGTCGGCGACGCCGGTGCGCGGCGTCCGTCGGAGATTCGCGCGCAGGTCACCGCCGCCGTCCACGTCTTTCTCTACGGTTACGCGACCGATTCCCGGCGCGCGCGAACGCGCCGATCCCCGAGGAGGCATCCGTGAAGCGATCCCTGTTCCCCCTGGCCGGCGCGCTGGCCATGGCACTCGTCACCGCGTGCGGCCACGGCAAGAACGCCGCCCCCGGCATGGGGAGTCCGCCGGCGGTCACCGTCATGACGGTGACGCCGCGCACCGTCGAGATCCCGTTCGACGCGCCCGGGCGCCTGCAGGGGTCGCGGCAGGTGGAAGTGCGTGCGCGGGTCAAGGGCATCCTCGACGCGTGGACCTACACCGAAGGCCAGCCGGTGCACGAAGGACAACTGATGTTTCAGATCGACCCCGCGCAGTACCAGGCGACGGTGGATCGCGCGAAAGGCGCGGCCGACGAGGCCGATGCCACGCTGGCTCGCGCCGAGCGCGACGTCGCCCGGCTCGGACCGCTGGTGGAAACCAATGCGGTCAGCCGCCGCGAATACGACGACGCGGTCTCGACGCGCGACCAGGCGCGCGCGGCGCTCGAGAGCGCACGCGCCGCGCTGCGTTCCGCGCAGCTCGAACTCGACTACACCCAGGTTAGGGCTCCGGTCTCCGGTATTTCGGGCCGGGCACTGCAGTCGCAGGGCGCGCTGGTCGATCCGTCGTCGAATTCGCTTCTGACGACGATCGCCCGCATCGATCCGATCTGGGCGCTGTTCACGGTTCCCGCACCCGACCTCGCCCGCATGCAGGCCGAACTCGCCCGCGCGCACAAGAAGTCGAGCGACCTCGACGCGGAACTCATCCTCGCCGACGGCACCTCCTATCCGAAGCGCGGCAAACTCAACTTCACCGGCTCGGTCGTGGATCCGGCGACGGGTTCGGTCGAGATGCGCGTGGAAGTTGCCAACCCGAACGGCGCGTTGCTCCCCGGACAGTTCGTACGCGTGGCACTCCACGGCGTCGAGCGCAAGGACGCGATTCTGATCCCGCAGCGAGCGGTCCTACAGGGTCCGCAGGGGCGGTTCGTCTACACGGTGGCGCCGGACAGTACGGCGGCGATCCGCCCCCTGACGCTCGGCAACTGGATCGGCGACCAGTGGCTCGTCGACTCCGGGTTGTCGGCCGGTGACCGCGTCATCGTCGACGGCCTGTTGAAGGTGCGCCCGGGCAGCCCGGTCCACGTGACCGAAGCGACGGCCGCGCCGGCGGATTCCGGGAGCGGATCGTGATCATTTCCCATTTCTTCATTCGCCGGCCCGTCCTCGCGACGGTCATCTCGCTGCTCGTATTGCTGGCCGGCGTGGCCGCGATCAAGAACCTACCGGTCGCGCAGTATCCGGACATCGCGCCGCCGCAGATCACGGTGAGTGCGGTCTATCCGGGTGCCAGCGCCGAGACGTTGCAGCTCACCGTCGCCGCTCCCATCGAGGAACAGATCAACGGCGTCGAGGGCATGCTCTACCTGCAGTCGATCTCGTCGTCCAACGGGACGGTGACGATCACCGTCACGTTCGCCACCGGGACCAACGTCGCCGACGCGCAGACCAACGTGGCCAACCGCGTGCGCCTGGCCGAGCCGCGACTGCCGGAAGAAGTGCGCCGCAACGGCATCACCGTCCAGAAACGATCGACCAACTTCCTCGAGATCATCTCGGTGATTTCGCCGGACGGGCGCTACGGACCGCTTTTCATCTCGAACTACACGACGCTGAACATCGTCGAAGACTTGAAGCGCGTGCCCGGCGTCGGCGACGCGATCGTGTTCGGCGCCGCCGACTACTCGATGCGCATCTGGCTCGAGCCCGGCAGGCTCTCGCAGTACGGCCTGACGCCGACCGACGTCGCCAACGCCATCCGCGACCAGAACTCGCAGTTCGCCGTCGGCCGCATCGGCCAGGACCCGGCCGGAGCGGACCAGCAGCTCACATTCACCGTCGTCGGACCCGACCGCTTCACCGAGCCCGAACAGTTCGAGAACATCGTGATCCGGTCCGACAAGGACGGCGGCCGCGTGCTCCTGTCCGACGTCGCACGCGTCGAACTCGGCGCCCGCGATTACGACCGCCTCTCGTTCATGAACGGCAAGCCGGGCATCAATATCGGCGTCTTCCTGCAGCCGGGCGCGAACGCGCTGGCAACCGCGAGCGCGGTCGAGCCAGACGATGAAGGACCTCGCGCATCGGTTCCCTGAAGGAATCGACGTATCGCGTCCCTTGGACATGACGCGCTTCGTCAAGGTCTCGATCCACGAGGTCATTCAGATGCTGCGCGAAGCCATGGCTGCTGGTGTTCCTCGTCGTGTGGGTGTTTCTGCGGATCGTCGCGCCACGCTGATCCCGCTGCTGGCCGTCCCGGTTTCGCTGGTGGGCACGTTCGCGGGCATGTACGCTTTCGGGTTCTGCATCAATCGCTGACGCTGTTCGGGCTGGTCCTGGCTATCGGCATCGTGGTCGACGACGCCATTGTCGTGCTGGAGGACGTCGAGCGCATCCAGCGCATCGACAAAGCTGAGCGCCGCGCGAAGCGGCGATCCGCGCGATGAGCGAGGTTACCGGACCGGTCATCGCCATCGTCCTGGTGCTGACTTCGGTGTTCGTTCCGGTCGCGTTCTTGGCGGACTCGCCGGCGAATTCTACCGCCAGTTCGCGCTGACGATCTCGGTATCGGTGTCGATCTCGGGCATGGTCGCGCTGACGCTGGTGCCGTCGTTGAGCGCGCTCGTGCTCAAGAGCGGCCATATCGAACCGCACGGAATCCTCGGGAAATTCGATCGCTGGTTCTCGCGCGTGGTCGGGCGCTTCGGACGCCAGGTCGACTTCTTCATCCGGCACAAGATCCTGGCAGTGAGTCTGTTCATCATCGCGCTCGTCGCGACGTTCGGTCTGCTGCGCATCGTGCCCGGCGGGCTCGTTCCCGACGAAGACCAGGGTTACTTTATCGGCGCGGCACTCCTGCCCGACGGCGCGACACTCTCGCGCACGCGCGAAGTCACCAAGAAGGTCGAAGCGATCCTCGAGGCCGACCCGGCGGTGGAGAGTATCGTCGATATCGTGGGCCTCGACTTCGTCGGCGGCGGCAGCAAGCCCAACGCCGCGACGTTCTTCGTCATCCTCAAGCACTGGGACGAGCGCAAGGCGGGCCTGAAGCAGGTGCTGGGCTCGTTCATGGCCCGCGCCTCGTCGATCAACGAAGCCATCGTGTTCGGATTCAGCCCGCCGCCCATCCAGGGTCTCGGGTCCACGGGCGGCTTCGAATTCTACGTCCAGAACCGTGGCACCGGCGGAATCCAGCGGCTCGCGCAGACGGCCAGCGACTTCATCGACAAGGCGAATCAGCTTCCGGAAGTCCAGGGCGTGCGCACGCTGTTCCGCGCCTCGGTTCCGCAGCTGGAGGTGTTGCTCGACCGCGAACAGGCCAAGGCGGCGGGTGTTTCGGTCAACGATGTCTTCGCGACGTTGCAGAGCATGTTCGGCACGCTCTACGTGAACGACTTTACGCGCAGTGGACGATCGTTCCGCGTGCAGTTGCAGGCCGACCAGCAGTACCGCTCGCAGCCGAGCGACCTCGGCGGCGTGTACGTGCGCGCCGGGAACGGAGACATGGTGCCGCTGGCGTCGCTGGTGACGATCAAGCCGATTACCGGCCCCGACGTGATCGAGCGCTTCAACGGCTTCCCCGCGGTCAAGCTGCTGGGGACGGCGGCGCCCGGGCGAAGTTCCGGCGAAGCGATCGCCGCGATGGAACGCCTCGCCAACACGCAGCTCCCGATCGATTTCGGGTACGGCTGGAGCGGATCGGCCTACCAGGAGAAGTCGACGGGCGGATCGTCGGCCACGGTGTTCCTGTTCTCGATCGTCGTCGTGTTCCTGATTCTCGCCGGTCAGTACGAAAGCTGGAAGCTGCCGATCGCCGTCCTGCTCACCGTTCCGATCGCCGTGCTCGGTGCCTTGACCGCGATATGGATCCGCGGTATTTCCAACGACGTGTACTTCCAGATCGGTCTGATCACACTGATCGGGCTCGCGTCGAAGAACGCCATTCTGATGGTCGAATTCGCCACCCAACGGCGGGCGAAGGGGCTTTCCTACGAAGCCGCGGCAGGAGAGGCCGCGCGCCTGCGCTTCCGGCCGATCGTGATGACGTCGCTCGCGTTCGTGCTCGGCGTGTTCCCGCTCGTCGTATCGACCGGGGCAGGTGCATCCAGCCGGCATTCGATCGGCACGGGCGTATTCGGCGGGATGCTCGCCGCGACGTTCATTGCAGTATTCTTTATTCCCGTTTTCTACGTTATTATCGCCAAACTGGGCGGGCGACCGCCGCATCAATCCGCCATTCCGGCTGGAGAGGAGAACCCGTCGTGATGTTTCGTTATGCCGCAGTTTCGCTCGCGCTGTTGACGGTCACCGGTTGCTCGCTGGCGCCGTCGTCCGCGCCCCCACAGATCGACGTTCCCGCCGCGTGGAGGGCGTCGGCCGACACCACCGTGACCGCGGTGGCGGACACGCTCGCTGACACGTGGTGGACGGCGTTCGGCGATTCCACGCTCGACTCGCTGGTCGCCGAAGCGCTCGATTCCAACCGCGACCTCATGATCGCGGTGGCGCGGGTGGACCGTGCGCGCGCGCTGGCGAAGGTCGCGGGCGCCGATCGGTTCCCGCAGATCGACGTGCAGGGAACCTATTCGAAGACGCGACAGTCGCAGGCGCTGGGATACCAGAGTTTCTTTACGACGAACGAAACCTTTCGCGCGAGCGCGCTCGGGTCGTTCGAACTGGATCTGTTCGGACGCATCCGCAATCAGACCACCGCGGCCAAGCAGGACTACGCCGCCACGGCGTACTCACGGGACGCGATTCAGCTCGCGGTCGAATCCGACGTGGTCTCCACCTACTTCGAACTCGCGGCACTCGACCTGCAGGCCCAGGTTACCCGCGCCACCGTGGAGTCGCGCCAGCAGGCGTACGATCTGATCAAGGACCGGTTCGACGGCGGGCTCGTGTCGCGGCTCGATCTCGAACGGGCACGGGGCGAACGCGCGTCGGCGGAGGCCGCACTCCCGGAAATCGAGCGGCAACGACGCGCCGCCGAGAACCGGCTCGCGATCCTGCTCGGTCGCATGCCCGGACCCGTGGCGCGCGGCAAGAGTCTCAACGACTTGATGCCACCCAATGTGCCCTCAGAGCTGCCGTCCTCGCTTCTGTACCGCCGTCCCGACGTCGCCGCCGCCGAGGCCCAGCTCGCGGCAGCGTCCGCGCGTGTCGGCGCGGCGCGCGCGAACCTGTTTCCGGCAATCAACCTGACCGGTGAATACGGGAGTTCGAGTTCGGAACTCTCGAACCTGTTCACCGGCCCGGCGGTCATCTGGAATTTCGGCGCGGGGTTGCTCCAGCCGATCTTCCACGGCGGACGCAATCGCGCGCTGGTCGCCGCGGCGCACGCGGAACAACGCGAGGCGGTGGCGACGTACCTCCAGGCGGCGCAGGGTGCGTTCGAGGACGTCGAGAACGCGCTGTACGCCGTGACCACCTTCCACGACCGGCGCGTCGCCCTGCAGGAGCAGGCGGAAGCGCTGACGAACGCGCGCGAACTCGCCGGCGACCGCTACCGCGAGGGTGAATCGAGCTTCCTCGACGTACTCGACGTCGAGCGGTCGCGGCTGGTGGCCGAACTCGAATACGCCGGCGCCAAACGCGACGAACTCAACGCGGCCGTCGCGCTGTATCGCGCGCTCGGTGGCGGTTTCGACCGCCGGAAACCGTAAGTCCGCGGACGGGAGTTCGCTACTTGAGTTTGTCGAGTAGCGCCTGGAAGCGCGGGTCGTCGCGCAGCAGATCGTAGTCGGGGTCGTTCTCGATCCAGTCGCGTTTTCCGAATCCGCGCCCGAAACTCTTTTCGAGGTAGTCGAGCGCCTCTTCCTTCCTCCCCTGCTTGGCGTACAGGCACGCGGAGTTGATCAGAACCGCCGGGTCGTCGGGCGAGATCTCGACCGCGCGGACCGACCATTCGACGCCGCGGTCGACCTCGCCGATCTCGGCGAGCGCACTCGCACCGAGAGACAGGGCGCGGGAATCGCGGGGATCGATCTCCAGGCGGCGTTCGGCGCGGCGAATGCCCTCGCGCACCGCGTTCAGGCCTTCTTCATGGCGGCCGAGGACGATCAGCGCCTGCCCCCCGAGGATCGGGCACTGGAAGTCATCCGGCTGAACCTCCGCACCCCGCGCAAATAATTCGGCGGACTGCGCCATATTCCCCGCCGCGAACGCCATGCGGCCGTAGAGATAGAGCGCGTCGAACGAATTCGGGTTGAGACGGATCGCTTCCTCGTACTCGTGCGCCGCCTCGTCGTACCGCTGATGCAACGACAGCACGAACGCCCGCGCCGTATGCGCCTCGGACAGTTGTGGCGCCAGCTCGAGTGCCTTGCGCGTGGCCTCGTCCGCCTGACGGTACGCCTCTTCGCCACCGCCCCACCACTCGAACGACCAGGCGTGAATCTGCGCCAGCGCTGCATGCGCCGGTGCGTACGCCGGATCGAGATCGATCGCGCGCTCGAACAACTCGCGTGCCGCACCCGCGGTCGAGCGCGAGAGATCGTGCAGATGCTGCCGTCCGCGCAGGAAGTATTCGTACACTTCGGCCTCGGTTCCGGGGCGTCGCATCGCATCCTTTTCCCGGCGGCTGAGAATGCCGCGCAACGCCGTGGCCACGCTCTCGGCGATCTTGTCCTGGATGTCGAACACGTCGTCCATGCTCCCGTCGAAACGCTGTGACCAGCGCTGATAGCCGTCGGCGACGTCCACCAGCTGGACGGTGACGCGCAGGCGATCCCCCACGCGGCGCACGCCCCCCTCGAGAACTGCATCGACGCCGAGGCGGGCGCCGATCGCGCGCGCGTCGGCGTCGGACGACCGGAACTGGAACGACGTACTGCGCGCGGCGACGCGCAGGCCGTCGATGTGCGTCAGAGCGCTGATCAATTCGTCGGCGACACCATCGCAGAGATAGTCGTGGTCGTGCGCCGGGCTCATGTCGAGGAACGGAAGGACGGCGATCGACGAAACTGCGCGGTCCGACGCGCCGCCCGGGGCCGCAGAGGCGGCCGGCGTCCGCACGCTGTCGCTTCGTGTGGCGTCGAGCGCCACGGCGAGTTCGGCGGCCGATTGATACCGATCGGCGGGCGCCTTTTCCAGACACCGGAGAACCACCTGAACGACCGGCGAGGGAACACGCGCCGGAAGCGGCGCGACGGGTTCGTGGAGAATGGCCGCCAGCGTTTCGCCCGCACTCGGGCGAACGAACGGCGCGTGTCCGCCCAGCATCTCGTAGAGCACCGCACCGATCGCGAAGATGTCCGTGCGCTCGTCGGCGGGCGCGCCGCGCACCTGTTCGGGCGCCATGTACGCGGGTGTTCCGATCACCAGTCCCGGCGACGACGCATCGACGGTCGGCGACGACGGGTCAACGACCGCATCGGAGCGCAGCTTCGCGAGTCCGAAATCGAGAATCTTGAGCGTTCCATCGCGGGTGATGAACAGGTTCTCCGGCTTGATATCCCGGTGAACGACCCGAAGCGCGTGCGCGGCGGCGACGCCGCGCGCCAGCTGGAGGGCCAGCGCCACCGCGGCGGGTGCGTCGAGCGGGCCGGTGACGAGACGTTCGCGGAGCGTCTGGCCTTCCAGCAATTCGCACACGAGGAACGGCGCACCGTCGTGCGTTCCGATGTCGAAGATGGTGAGGATATTGTGATGCGCCAGCAGCGCGGTCGCACGCGCCTCGCGTTCGAAACGCGCCAGACGCTCGGCGTCGGGCGCCGCGTTGAGCACCTTTACGGCGACGTCACGGCCCAGACGCGAGTCGCGTGCGCGATACACCTCGCCCATACCACCGGCACCGATGGGCTCGATGATCGAATATGGACCGAGGACGGTTCCCGATTGAAGACGCATGGGTGGATGCTAACATCTGGGTCGATGTCTTTGGAAGACTCGCATCGACCGAACCAAACGGGCCGCCGGCGACAACCGGCGGCCCGTGTTGCAATCACAACGGATCGGCGACTACTTTCCCGCCGCCGGCTTGCAGGTCGAGAACTTGAACGGAATGTAGAGCGGGCACCACCCGACGATGCTGGTGGCGACGAACACGATCGCAAATATGCCGAGAATCATGCCCAGCACGCCCGTGATGACACCCCGATAAAACAGAACGCCGATTACCGCGGCGATCAATACTCGAATCAAACGGTCGGCGGCCCCCATATTCTTCTTCACAGAATGGACCTCCTGACGGAGTAATACGGCCCCGAATGATACCTGCCCTGCACGGCCTTCAGGGCGGCACCTGGCGGAATACTAGCACGGTTGGCCCGCGGAGCAACCGGTATCGCTAGCCGATGCGCCGGCTCCGGCCTTTCCATTCGCGTTCGCGAAGCACGAACTTCTGGATCTTTCCCGTCGACGTCTTCGGTAACGGGCCGAACTCGACCGCCCGTGGCGCCTTGAAGTGGGCCAGCCGGGACCGGCAGTGCGCCATCACCTCGTCGGCCGACAGGTTCATTCCCGGTTTCACCGTCACGAATGCCTTCGGCACTTCGCCCCAGGTGTCGTCGGGAACGGCGATCACCGCGCATTCTTCCACGGCGGGGTGGCTCGCGACCGCCTGCTCGACTTCGATCGTGCCGATGTTCTCGCCGCCCGAGACGATGATGTCTTTCTTGCGGTCGCGCAGTTCGACCGCGCCGTCGGGGTGCACCACGCCCAGATCTCCGGTGTGGAACCATCCGCCGGCGAACGCATCGGCCGTCCGCTCGGGGTCGCGGTAGTATCCGGTCATGATCGCATTGCCGCGCATGACGACTTCGCCCAGGGTCCATCCGTCGCGGGGCACGTCGCGCATCGCGTCGTCCACCACGCGCATCTCCCCCGCGCACACGTTCACGAACCCCTGCCGGGCTTTGGCGATTGCGCGTTCGTCCTCGCCGCGTTCCGCGTCGTCCGGCGCGGGCACGTTGATCGCGAACGGGCCGTACGTCTCCGTGAGACCGTACGTGTGGTCGAGATCGAAGCCGAGAGCCTCCAGCCGCGCAATCAAGGTCGGCGAGGGCGGCGCCCCGCCCGCGATCGCGCGCACCGGGCGTTCCAGCGCGTGCGCGGCCGGGTCGTTGGCGAGCATAATCAGCACGGTGGGCGCCGCGCAGAAGTGCGTGACGCCCTCGTCGAACAACCCCCACAGACGCGCCGGGTCGACCCGCGGCAGACACACGCTGGTTGCACCCACCGCCGCGAGAGCCCACGGAAATGTCCAGCCGTTGCAGTGGAACATCGGGAGCGTCCATGCGTAGACGCTCTCGCGCGTGAGATGATGATCGATGACGACCGCGAGCGCGTCGAGCGTCGCACCCCGATGGTGATAGACGACGCCCTTGGGTTTCCCGGTCGTGCCGGAGGAATAGTTGATCGATATCGGGCCGGTCTCATCGTCGAGCCACGACTCGAGCGGGTCGTCGCAGCCCGTGGCCATCAGCGACTCCAGTCCGTCGCCCGTATCGGTTCGTGTCACGGAAGCCGGGGCGCCGGCAAGGCGCGCTTCCAGCTCGCGCGCGAAGAACACGCGGGATGCGCCGGAATGATCCACGACGTACGCGATCTCGTCCGCCGACCAGCGCGCGTTGATCGCGACCAACACCCCGCCGGCCATCGGCACCGCGAAGTGGGCGAGCAGGAGCGGCTCGGCGTTGAACGAGAGAAACGCGACGCGGTCGCCCTTATGTAACCCCGATGCACGCAGCGCGGACGCGAACCGCCGGGCCCGCGCACGAAACTCTCGCCACGTGATCGACGCGTCGCCGTCGATGACGGCAATTCGATCGGCGTGAACGGTTCCCGACCGCTCGAGAAAGTGAACCGGCGAGAGCTCCTGGCGGTTGACGGTCACGGTCGCGCCCGACGCCGGACTACGTGGCGGACAGCCACGGCGAGTTCATCACGTGCAACGCGAGCAGCACGAGCGCGATCCAGACGGGACGCCCGCCGAAGCTGCCGTCGGCGCGGGCGCGCTTCCAGTAGTACGCGAATCCCAGCGCGATCACGCCCAGTTCGACAAACCACCAGCCGGTCGGCAGCGCCTTCCACAACCCGAATCCCAGATGCACGCTCGAGCCCGGCCACAACGCCATGTCGGCGGGATGAACCACGAGATCGAGCACGAAGTGGGAGAACACGGCGACGCCCATCGTGAACGCGATCGTCCGTCCCCGGCGCCAGAACGCCAGGCCGAAGAGGATCGCCCACACAATCGACATCGTGAGCGAGTGCGACCAGTCGATGTAGTCAAGGCTGAAGCCCGGCGGCACGCCCGGCGTCAGGTGGACGCGTTCGATGCCGGCGAGCACGAACGGCCCGAAGAGGATGTCGAGCAGGCCGACACCGAGGAGAATTCCCCACGTGGGCGCCTTTGGGACGCGGGCCTTGATCGCGAGGCCGGCGGCGAAGTGTCCGACGTACATGCCGGCTACTTCCCTTCGCGACGCGGGCGATCGAGCCACGCGAGGATGGGAACCGGGAGAAGAAATCCAACCAGACAGAAAACGGCGAAACCGGTTGCGCTCATGGGTGACTCCTTTCGTTCGAATGGTGTCCTCCCAGTTTCGCGCGCCGGCCGGCGAACGTCAACTCACAACGTCGCCACCGCCTGCTTGCGCTTGAGCTGCAGAATACGGACGTCCGGATCGACCACGATTTTCGCGGGTTCGAAGTCGCAGTGAATCGTGAGCGTCTGCTCGTCTCCCGACCCCAGCGTCACGACCCCGCGCGCGTCGCGATACTCCGGATTCTGGACGTAGGTCGCCGCGTTCGGCCCGGTGCCGCTGGAATCGCGGTCCGCTTTCTTCCAGCGCTCGCCTGTCGTCGCGGCGACGGTCACCGGCATGGTCCCGGTGCCGACGTTCTTCACCGTCACCGTCACGTCATATCCATCGCCGTTCTTTTCCTTCTTCGCGTGCGCAACGACGTACTGCGGGACCACCTTGTCCTCGCACCACTCTTTCGCGAACGCGTCGAACGCCACCGGATCCGGCGCGTACTTCCGCATCGCGGCGACGTAGTCCTGCAGCGCGGCGTGATCGCGGCTCCGGCTCCACGTCTGGAAGAAGTCGCGATACGCGCGCATGGCGCGTTCGGGTCCCAGATAGTCGTAGATCATCCAGAACACCCATCCACCACGGTCGTAGATCACCGTGTTGTCCGACGGACGCTTGCCATCGACGTCGTACATCGGCCGCTCGTCGTTAGCGCGGCGGCGGTTGTTGTACCGGTCCTCGATGCCTTTGGCGAATTCCATGCGGCCGCGCGGCCCTTTGACCTGTTGGAACAACAGCATGGTCGAGAAATGCGCCATCCCCTCGCTGAGAAAATCGGCGCCGGGCCCGTCCGCGGGCGTCAGAATATTCCCCCACCACTGGTGCGCCGACTCGTGCGCGGTCACCAGGAACGTCGCGTCGGTCTTGGCGTCGTTCTTGGTGAGAAAACCAATGTTCTCGCTGAAGGTGATGTCGGTACCGAAGCCCTGCGCGTACCCCGCCAGCCCCGGGAATTCCGAGAGCTTGAGTTCCTTCCACGGATAGTCCATGAACCACTTCGAATACCACGTCCGCGCCGCGTCGAGCGTCGTGGACATCTGGTCCACGTTGTACGGGTGCTTCTCATTATAGAAGATCGTCGTGGAGGTCCCCCGTTTGACCTTCCACCGGCCGCACACGATGTTGAGGATCTTCACCGGGTAGTCGGTCTCCCACACCTGCGTGCGCCAACCGTCGCTCACGGTGTTGCTGGTACATACGCCCACCGAATTGAGCGTGTAGTCCTCCGGCCCGGTGATGGCGATGCGCGCCGGGAACCACGCGGTCGCCCCGTATCCGCCGCGCGTGATGCCCTTCCAGTAGTCGCGCGGATAACGCTTCGGCTCGGTGTGATTGTCCTTGGTCTCGCCGACCTGTTCGAGAAAACCGATCACGGGGGCGAAGCTGGGCGAAAACCCGGTCAGGACGACACCGGACGGCAGGATGAACTCATCGGTGTTGCCGCCGTTTTTCGTCACCCCGTCCGGAACGCGTCCGTCAAAATGCCAGCCGATGGTCACGCTGTCGCCGTGAGCCAATGGATGCGCGGGCCGGAAGACATACAGGTACTTGCTGTCTTCCGGCGTGTAATCGACGCCGTCCATCGTCCAGGTGACGTGCTTCCAGAACAGCCCGCCGGTCAGCGGGATCTGGGCGAGCGTCGAATCCAGTGAATTGACGAGAGCGAACGTGCCGTCGCTCTCGATGTAGTGTTTGCGCGGGTCGAGCTTCACCTTGATATCGGCGCGCGCGATGTCGGGCAGCGGCGCGTTGAACCACGTCTTGAGATTCTTGGACCAGTAGTCCTTCTTCGCCTTCTTCGCCGCGCCTCCCTCGATTCCGTTGTGGACCTGCAGCGCAAGGACGACGCACGCGATCAGGGGCACGGCCGCATAGGGCATCATCCGCAGCGTGGAACGAAAGAGCCGCCGCGGTGCAATCCGGTGCATGGTCCGGACGGCGTCCGCCCCGCGCCGTCCGAACAAACGGACGGCCAGCACGGTGAAGAACACGGCGAGCCCCAGGACCATCACGCGATTGAGTATCAGCGCGGTGCGGTCGGTTTCGAAGAAGCCCAGATCGCTCCAGCGCATCGCACCCCACAGTGCCCAGTTCCCGGCCCAGTTGATGCTGCCGGTCAGCGCCTTGTACCCGGAGAACATCAACAGCGCGAGCGACAGCGAATATGCCGCGTAGCGGTTCCCGACCAGGGCATAGGCGAAAGTGACGAACGCCGTCCAGGCGAGAAACGTCGGCACGATGAGGAGTCCCCAGATCAACAGGTACGGCGTCAGCGAGAACGGCACGGTGTGCTGCACGAGCAACGCGATCGCGCAGGCGACCAGCGACGCCACCAGCACCACGCCGGCGACGACGCTGTTGGCCAGCGCCTTGCCGATCAGGAACGCGGCCGTTCGCAGCGGCGTCGCGAAGAGAATGGGCGCGAAACCGGTCGACCGCTCGCGTTCCAGCGATTCGACCGTGTAGAACATCAGCAGGAAGCACACGAACACGCTGATCTGGTTGGCCACGACGACGGCGGTCGTCCCCGGCGTCAGGAGCAGCGGGGTGTCGAATGCGCCCACCGCGAGCAGGACATTCCCCAGTGTCTGTATGAGAATGAGCGGAATGAAGATGTAGAGTCCGGCCTGGCGCAAGAGTTCGCGCAGTTCGGCGCCGGCAACCAGACGGACGCTCTGCAGGAATGACGGCGTGCCGCCCTGCATCTCCAGCGCGCGCAGCGGTCGCGACGTCTGGGCTTCGTCCCACACGGGCGCCGGCGCCGCGGTCTTCGCACGGCGCCACCACCGGCGGGCGGGTTCGGCCGTCGCCACTCCGCGGGCCGAACGCGCCACAGACCGCTCTGTCATCACGACAGCGCCGAAGCCGACCACGACGAGCCAGAGCCGGTTCAGCCAGAACAGACCGACGTACGGGACACGCGCACCGTTGTAGAATTCGACGCCGCGGTCCACCTTGAGATAGGTTTCGTTGAGCCAGCGATAGCCGGTGGGCTCGACCACCTGCAAAATTTGATTCACGCGCCACGAAAGCCACGACGGCGACCACGTCCACAGCAGGAAACCGCTCAGCAAGAACGTGGCAACCGGTACGACGAACACGAGCACCGGATTGCGCGTCCGCTCACCCACCCACATCGACACGCCCGCAAAGAAGACGATGAACGGCAGCCCCATCATCAGGACGGGCATGAAGTAGTTCAACGCGACGAACGGGCCGCGCATGTCGTTGGCGTTGGCGTTGGGCACCACGTGATTGAAGAACGCGCTGCACAGCGCCTGCCATACCAGGAGCAGCGCAAAGCCGCCGATCACCGCCCAGAACCGTCCCCAGACGTATTCGCCGGGTGTCATCGGGGTCGAGTGCAGCAGAGAGTCGACCTTGGTCTCACGGTCGCGCAACAGCGACAGTCCCGCGGCGGCCGCGACGAAGAACGCGTAGTACAGGAGGACGAGGAACGTCATCGTCTGCGTCTGCGCGAACTCCGACGTGATCCACGCCTTGGTTCCGCCGACGGACGAGTCGCCCGACGAGATCGACATCTTGCCGCTGGACAGGCCGAACGCCGTCAGCGCCAGGATGATCGCGAGCGCGATGAACAGCGGGCGCCGGAAGGAATGCCAGAACTCGACGTTGAACGACGCCGCGAGCCGACGCGCTTTCATCGCCCGCCGTCCGCGGTGGACGCGCCCGCTCCCACCGGCTCATGGCCGGGCAGCGATCCGATTTGCATCAGCACGAGGTAGGCGTCCTCCAGGGTCACTGGAACGGGTGCGAAGCCGTCCGGCGGCGCGCCGGAGGGCTGATAGATGCGCGCGCGATTGCGGCCTTCGACGAGGAGCGCCTGCGTGACCATGCGCTCCTTGCGCAACGCCGGAAGCGCGGAGACGTCGACGGTCCCCTCGTAGATCTTGCCGTAGATGGCCGCGCGCGCTTCGCCGGGTGTGGTGAGTGCGAGCAAACGCCCTTCGCGGATGACGGCGAAGCGCGGACACAACACGGCGACGTCCTCCACGATGTGCGTCGAGAGCAGCACGATGCGGTCGACGGCGAGTTCGGAGAGCAGGTGATAGAAACGAATGCGTTCTTCCGGGTCGAGTCCCGCGGTCGGTTCGTCGACGATGATCAGCCGCGGGTCGCCGGCGATCGCCTGTGCGATCCCGAGGCGCTGGCGCATGCCGCCCGAGTACGACTTCACCGCGCGCTTTGCGGCGAAGGTGAGGTTCACTCGGTCGAGCAACTCCGCAACGAGCTTCTTGCTTCCCTGTGGCGCATCGACGCCCTTGAGTGCCAGCAGGTAGCGAGAGCATCGCCTCGCCGCGACAGGTGCGGATAGAAGCCGAACTCCTGCGGCAGATACCCGAGTCGCGGCCAGAGGCTCTCGGGGTCGGCGAGGATGTCGGTGCCGTCGAGCGTCACGGAACCCGAGCGTCGGTTCGAGGAGTCCCGGCGAGGATCTTCATGAACGTTGACTTTCCCGCCCCGTTGGGCCCGAGCAGACCGAACATGCCGACAGGAACGTCGAGGTCGATCCCGTTCAACGCCGTGACGGGACCCGGATAGATTTTCGTGAGCGCGCGTGTGCTGAGCACCGGTACCTCCTGGGTGGTGTGATGGCCAGGCACCAGACTGGCAGGAGAGGCTAGCACAGCGGCGCGCCCCCCAAAGACTCGAAACATCGGTACATACGGGCGACCGGGCGGCCGGGTTTCCGACCGCATGAAGAGAGCGGGCCGGATGAAAATCGCGGGAGGTCGGTGGATCCGGGCGTGGAGACGGCCCGGAAAGTCGCGCGCCCCCGCGCGATGGCGCGGGGGCGCGGTTGTCTCTACGAAGCGGCGGCCGTGGCACCGGCCGGAACGCCCATCACTTCGTCTTCTTCCACCGACCGGCTGTGTGTTTTCGCCACCAGCATGTAGATCGACGGGACGACGAACAGCGTGAACGCCGTGCCGATGATCATGCCGCTGACGAGCATGATGCCGATGCTGTTGCGCGCGCCGGCGCCCGGGACCGTGCGCGAAGACCAGCGGCAAGTGGCCGACCACGGTCGCGGCGGTGGTCATCAGGATCGGCCGCAGGCGCGTGCCGGCCGCCTCGATCGACCGCGTGCAGCTTGTCGGCGCCCGTCTGCTTGCAGCTGGTTGGCGAACTCGACGATCAGGATGCCGTTCTTCGCGACCAGCCCGACCAGGGTGATCAGCCCGACCTGGCTGTAGATGTTGAGCGTCGTGAGCCCGAGGAACGAGAACAGCAGCGCGCCCGAGAGCGCCAGCGGCACCGAGCCGGCCAGGATGACGAACGGGTCGCGGAAGCTCTCGAACTGCGCCGCGAGCACCAGATAGATGAGGATCGCCGACAGCAGGAACACGCCGAGGAACTTGCTGCCCTCGGTGCGGAGCTGCCGCGACTCGCCGGCGTAGTCGATCGTGAAGCCCGCGCGGCAGGATCTGTCTGCGCCTCGGTCCTCCAGGAACGTCAGCGCCTGGTCGAGCGACACCGGCGGCGGAATCACGCCCTGGATGCGCACGGCGTTGAGCTGCTGGAAGCGCTTGAGCTCGCGCGGCTGCGGTGCGTGGTCTTCAGCGTCGCGAAAGTCGAGAGCGGCACGAGCTTGCCGTCCGGGCCGGTGACGTAGATCTCCTTCGAGCTGGTCCGGCGTCAGCCGCTCCGCGCGCTTGATCTGCGGGATCACCTTGTAGCTGCGGCCCTGGATGCTGAACCGGTTGACGTAGTTGCCGCCGAGCAGCGTCGAGAGGTCCTGGCCGGCCTGCGCTCAGGTCGACGCCCTGCGAGCGCAGCTTGTCGCGGTCGAACACGACCTCGGCCTGCGGCTGGTCGAACTTCAGGTCGGCGTCGGCGAACATGAACAGTGCCGCTCGCGTACGCCTTCTGCACGAGCTGGTTGGCGAACTGCACCAGCTGCTCGCGGCTCGGCGGTGGAGGCGATCACGAAGTCGACCGGGAAGTTGCCGCCGCCGGGCAGCGCCGGCGGCACGATCGGGATCACGCGCACGCCGGGGATCTTCGACAGCTGCCCGCCGACTGCGACCTGGAGCTGCTGCGTCGTCTTCGTCGCGCTCGCTCCACGGCTTGGTCACCATGCCGCCGAAGCCGCCGGTCGGGAAGGTGATCTGGAAGGTGGTCTTCGGTCTCCGGGAACGACTGGTAGACGTCGTAGACCTCGTTGGTGAACAGCTTGGTCTGGTCGAGGGTCGAGTTGGGCGCCGCCTGGACGATGCCGAACACCACGCCCTGGTCCTCGTTGGGCGCCAGTTCCTTCTGCGAGAACATGTAGAACGGCACGATCAGGAGCGCCACCACGCCCCAGAGCGACGTAGCACCACCGGCCGGTACTTGAGCGTTCCGGGAGCATCGGCGCATGTAGACCGCGCGGACGGCGTCGAAGTGGCGGTTGATCATCCCGGCGAAGCCGCGCTCGGTGTCGCCGGCGCGCAGCAGCTTCGAGCCCATCATCGGCGACAGCGTCAGCGCGACGACGCCGGAGACGATCACCGCGCCCGGCGAGGGTGAAGGCGAACTCGCGGAAGAGCGCGCCGGTGAGGCCGCCCTGGATGCCGACCGGCGTGTACACCGCGGCCAGGGTGATGGTCATCGCGATGATCGGGCCCGACCAGCTCGCGCGCGCGCGTGGATCGCCGCCTGGAACGGCGGCTCGCCCAGCGTGCAGGTGGCGCTCGACGTTCTCCACCATGACGATGGCGTCGTCCACCACCAACCCCACCGAGAGCACGATCGCGAGCAGCGTCAGCAGGTTGATCGTGAAGCCGGCCACGCAGCATCAGGAAGACGGCGCCGATCAGCGAGATCGGGATCGCGACCACCGGGATGATCACCGCGCGCAGCGACCCCAGGAACAGGAAGATGACGACGATGACGATGAGCAGCGTCTCGGTCAGCGTCTTGAGCACCTCGTGGATGGCGTCCTGGATGTACTCGGTCGAGTCGTACGGCATGCCGCACCTTCATCCCCGCCGGCAGCTGCGCCTGGATCTCGGGCATCGCCTCGCGCACCTGCTTGATGACGTCGAGCGAGTTGGCGGTCGGCAGCACCCAGATGCCCATGAAGGTCGCCGTCTGGCCGTTGAAGCGCACGTCCTGGTCGTAGTTCTCCGCGCCGAGCACGACGTCGGCGATCTCGCCGAGCCGGACGACGACGCCGTCCTCCTTCCTTCACGACGAGCTGGCGGAACTCCTCGGCGGTCTTGAGGTCGGTGTTGGCGACCAGATTGACCGACACCATCGAGCCCTTGGTGCTGCCCAGCGCCGACAGGTAGTTGTTCTGGCCGAGCGCGTCGCGCACGTCCGACGGCGAGATGCCGCGCGCCGCCATCTGGTCCGGCTTCAGCCAGATGCGCATGGCGAAGGTGCGGCCGCCCAGGATGTCGGCCCGCTGCACGCCGCTGATCGCCGTCAGCTTCGGCTGCACGACGCGCGTCAGGTAGTCGGTGATCTGGTTCTGGTCCAGGTCGTTCCGACGAGAAGCCGAGGTACATCGCCGCGAACTGGTTGTCGGCCGTCTCGCAGCTCGATGACCGGCGCCTCGGCCTCGGGCGGCAGGTCGTTGCGCACCTGCGCCACCTTGGCCTGGATCTGCGTCAGCGCGGCGTTGGTGTCGTAGTTGAGCTTCAGGTGCACGGTGATCGTGCTCACGCCCTGGGCGCTCGACGACTCGATGTAGTCGATGCCGTCGGCGCTGGCGATCACGCGCTCGAGCGGCGTGGTGATGAAGCCGCGCACGAGGTCGGCGTTGGCGCCGACGTAGGCCGTCGTCACCTTGACGACGGCGATGTCGCTGCGCGGATACTGGCGCACGCTCAGCGAGCGGATCGACTGCAGCCCGGCGATCAGGATGACCAGGTTGACGACGACCGCCAGGACCGGCCGCCGGATGAAGAGGTCGGTGAGTTTCATCAGCTGTCCTCCGGCTCGGGCGCCGGATCGTTGGCCGGCTGGACGTCGTTGTTGACCAGGACGGCGGCGCCGTTGCGCAGCTTGAACACGCCGGAGGTCACCACCTCCTCGCCCGGCCTTGACGCCGGAGAGCGACCGCCACCTGGTCGCCGCGACCGCCGCCCAGCTTGACGAACTGCTGGCGCACGCCGCGGTACGTCTTGCCCTCCGGGCCCTTGAGGTCGTCGACGACGAAGACCGAGTCGCCGTAGGGCGCGTAGTTGATCGCCGAGGCGGGCAGCGCGATCACCGTCGTGTCGACGACCGAGCAGCACGCCCGACCTCGACGAACATCCCCGGGCGCAGCGCGCCGTCCGGGTTGGCGAACGTCGCCTGCACCTGCGACGTTGCGGGTGGCCTCGTCGACCACCGAGTTCGACCGCCGTCACCTTGCCCGTCGCCGCGATGCCGTCGGCGCCTCGTCGGCTGTCACCGCGACGCACGGCGCCGGCGTGCAGCTTGCCCACCTGCTGCTGCGGCATCGAGAAGTCGACGTAGATCGGGTCGAGCGCCTGCAGCGGCACGATCGGGTCGCCGCCGGCCAGGTACTGGCCGAGGTTGACCTGGCGGATGCCGAGGCTGCCGGAGAACGGCGCGCGGATCGTCTTGCGGTCGATGGTGGCGCGGATCTCGTCCACCGCGCGCCTCGGCCTGCTTGGCCTCGGCGGCGGCGGCTGGTCGAGCTCGGCCTGGGACACGACCCCCTTGCTCGCGCAGGCCTGCGCATGCGGTCGAGGTTCAGTCTGGCGAGGTCGCGCTGCGCCTCGGCGGCGGCGAGCTGCGCCTGCTCCTGCCGGGTGTCCAGCCGCACCAGCACGTCGCCCGCGTCGACGTGCGCGGCCGGAGTCGAAGGCGATTTCCGCGACCACCCCGGGCAGGTCGGCGCTGACCATGACGCCGTGGACCGCGGTGACGGTGCCGATGGCCGAGGTCGGCAGGCCACTTGACCTGTTCGGGCGACGAGGGTGGTGACGGCTTCCGGAGGGGGTTGGAACGATGCGCCCTGGGCGATGGCCGTCTGGATCTGCTGGTACTTGACGAACGCGATCGACGCGATCACGGCCACCAGTACGCCGATCACGATGATCATTCTCTTTCGCATGACGACGGGTTCCTCTCTGAACGATTTTCCCCGAAGGACCGTTCGGCTGGCCCAATAATACGGAGTTATTCTATTGTCGGAAAATCAGATACGACAGCCGCAGGACCGTCTGAAATGCCCGGTCGATACCAATGAGCGCCGTACCTGGAGGCAGGCGGGTCGAAACGCGGCCGTCAAAAGATAACTCAGGTTTGCCCGGCTGGCAATTCCGTTCAAACGACCGGGTAGTCGGGGCGCCGCCAACGGGTTTACAGAGAAATCCGGGCCCCCAGGACTTTCAGGAACTGCGAGAGCCACGCCGGGTGCGCGGGCCACGCCGGCGACGTCACCTGGCGGCTGCTCCTACGCGGGGCGTACCGATATCCTATCACACTCGCCTGCCCGTTTCACCCGGCGCCGGTCGACGCCGCTTCCCGCCCTATGAATGATTGATAAAGACGCGGCCGCGCCCCGGAGCGCGAAGCTCCGGGACGCGGTCACGATCATCCGCCCGGTGGAAGGACGGACGTCAACAACGATGCGTTCGTTCGATCACTTGAGAAGCACCATCTTCTTGGTGACCCGCACGTCCCCGGCGACGAAGTTGGCGAAGTAGATCCCGGTTGCGACCGGCGATCCTGCATCGTTGTGTCCGTCCCAGGTGAACGTGTGGTACCCCGCGGGCTTGACACCCGTGAACACCGTTTTCACCAACTGCCCCTGCACATTGTAGATCTTCAGGCTCACGGCGTTGTGGTACTTGGCCGGGATGCCGATCTTGATGTGCGTGATCGGATTGAACGGGTTCGGGTAGTTCTGGTCGAGCGACAGCCGATCCGGCAGCACCAGCGTCGTGGTCGGGGCAGCCGCCGGGCCCGATGCCGCGGCAACCGCCGTCGCCGTGCCGAGCCAGTCGAGCGCACGCCCCAGGACCGCGGCTCTGCGCGCCGGCTCCTGGATGTAATACAGGTTGAAGGCAAAGTACACCGCCGCGTGGTGCGGTCCCACGAAGCGAACGGCCGCCAGCGAATCCGGTCCCGTCGGCGCGAGCGGCCACGCCTTCGGATCCCAGAACTTACCTTCCTTCTGATAGAACTCGCGGTACTCCTGTTGCGTCTGGAAACGATCCGAGGACGAACCGGTACCGCTGTAGCGATAGATGCCCTGCGCGCCCGGCCACGTGGTCGACAGCTTCAGTTCGTCGGGGTAGCTGCCCGAGATCACGAAGCTCTCGTCGGCGCCGATCGGATCGCCCGGAAGACTGGTCAACTGATACCAGGCCGGGTTGTCCTGCACATACGCCGCCCCCGTGTACTGCTCCATGAACGGACGTGCCGACGATCCGTACGACAGATCGCGTCCCAGCATGAAGATGCGCTGGGTCGAACCATCGTCGGTATCGAGGAACGCGGTCAACGAATCGATCTGCGCCGTGTCGAAGTAGGAACTCTCGTCGACGATGATCGCCTGATACGCGTTCAACAATGCCGCCGGCGGAATACCGCTCGCGTCCCAGTCCCAGATGTCGTAGGTGCGCCCGAGTGTGGCGAACGCGTCCTGGTACTGGAGCGGATCGGTGTGCGCCGTGCCGCCCACGATCACGAGATAGTCGCCCGAGGGCAGAATCCCGAATTCGTAGGTCGAGGCGGGCGCGCCGGACGGATCACTGGACCCGTTGCCGGCGTTGTCCATGGCGTCGAGGTACACCTTGATCCGGGTCCCGCTGGACTGGCCGGGGACGTCGCCGGAGAACTCGTCGGGGTTACCCGTCGGTGACATGGCCACCGTCGCGTAGCTGCCTCCGTCGTCGGTGCTGTAGTGCATCGTGACGGACGCGAGTCCCGAGAGCGCGTCGACCACCGTGGCGGTCACGGTGTACGGACCGGTTTCGTCAAACGTGCTGAGCGGAATCGAGCGCGAGACGAACTCCGGTCCGGCGGTGTCTTCGGCGCCTTCGATACGGACGTCGTCGACGTACCAGCCCGGATACTGCACGCTCGAATCGCTCCCGAAATCGAAGCGGATGACGACGCTCTGTCCCTTGTACGGGGTCAGATCGCACGTCACCAGCTGCCAGAACTTCTGGTTGTGGCCGCTGAAGCAGGGCTCGCCGGGAATCGCCGCGTTGCCGCTGGTCGCGGTCCCCGTGTAGCCGACGTCGGGTGTGAGGATCGTCCACGTCGAACCGCCGTCCGTGGAGACCTTCACGTTGCCGCCGTCGTAGTTCTGCTCGGTGTCGTACCACTGCCAGAAGCTCAACTGCGCGTAAGTATGACTCGACGGAACCGTGACCGACGGCGCGTCCAGCTTCGAATTCGAACTCGACGAATAGTTTCCGCCGAGTTGTGTCGCCCAGACATTGACGCCGGAGTTGGCGGCACCCGGTCCGCTGGTGGGCGCTCCCCACTGCCAGTCGGGACCGGTTCCCGCAAACCCGCCGTTATCGGCCTCGAAATCCCACGCGAAGAAGTCGACGATCTCAAACGAGTGGAATCCGGAGACCGGATCGCGCCCCGTGTTGGGGACGGTCGCGAGGTCGCGGGCGACGATGTAGTAATTGTACGTGTCGCCCAGCACCGACGGTCCGGGGATATCCGCTTCGTAGTCGTCTCCACCGAGCGACGCCATCGCGACCGTCTGGTTGCTCCCGCCGTTCTTGTTGTAGACGACGGAAACACCGCTCGGATCGACGCCGACGTTATCGGTGATCGACGCGTGGATCGTGTATGGACCCGCGAGGTCCGCCGAGTAGTGCAACGGCGCGTGCACGATCACCGGAGGGACGTTGTCCGCTGTGACGTGGAACACGTGCTGCTCGGCCGGCGCACCCGGAGGATCGAAACTCGTCGCACCGCTCAGGTTCGCTGCCGAGATGTAGTAGCTCACGGTGGTCCCGAACGGCTGCGCCGGGATGTTGGCCGAGTACTCGTCGGGATTTCCCGTGGCGGTCATGGTGACCACCACCGGGCCGGACCCGACGTCATACGTCAGCTTCACGCGCGACGCATCGAGATTGTCCGAGTACACCTGCGCGACCACCGTGTGCACCGACAGCGTGTCTTCGCTGTCGGACAACGGCACGTGCACGATGTCGGGCGCACCCGTCCAGTTGACGACGCGGTCGAGAATGGTCGCCCGCCGCGAGGCCTCCTGGATGTACTCCAGATTGAAGGCGAAATAAACGGAGCGATAGGTGGCGCCGTTATAGCGCATGCCGGCGGCCGCATCGAGACTGATCGGCGCATCGGCCACGACACCGTCCCACTCCTTGGACGCCTTCTGGTATTCGTCCCGAACCTCGTCGTAGCTCGCCGCCGCACTCCCGGTGCCCGTGTACTTGTACACGATGACGCCACCGGGATGCGTCGCGGAGCGCTGCATCTCGTCCGGATACGAACCGGAGATGACGAACGTCTCTCCCATTCCGATCGGATCGCCGGGTTCACCGGTGATCTGGAAGTAATTCGGGTTGTCCTGAACGTAATCCGCCCGCATGTACTGCGAGATCCACGGGCGCGTCGACGACGAGTAACCGAGGTCACGTCCGAGCAGCATGATGCGCTTCTTGGCACCCTGCGTCCCGGAATCGAGGAACGCCCCGAGACTCGTCTGGTCCGCCGCGTTGAGTCCGCTGCGGGCGTCGACGATGACCATCTTGTAGAGCTCGAGCTGGGCGGCCGAGAGCGCGCCCTGCGTCGGCTGGTTCCAGTAGTCGGCGGCGTGCCCGTTGGCCTCGAGGGCCGCGCGGTAGTCGTCGACGGTGGCTCCTCCCGTCGAGTAGACGATCACCAGGATGTCCGCACTCGGGAGAATCGAGAACGCGTAGGTGGCAGCCGGCGCCGTCTCCGGGCTGGTCGTCGCGTTGCCCGCGTTGTCCGTCGCCCGGACGTAGAACGAGAGGCGCGAGCCCTGCGGTTCACCGGGAATCGGACCGCTCCACGAATCGCCCGTCCCGTGGGTCATCGGCACTTCCGTGTACGACCCGCCGTTGAGGCTGTAGAAGAGCGACACCCCGGCCACGCCCGAGAACAGATCGCCGACGTGCGCGGTAACCGGGTACGGACCTGCGGTATCGAACGTGCTCGCCGGAACCGTAACGCCGGAGATCGTCGGTGCGACGTCGTCGGTGTCGGTGCTGCGCAGCACGACGTCGTCGATGTACCAGCCGTTGCGGTTGACACTGCCGTCGCTCCCGAAGTGGAAGCGGATGATCACCTGCTGGCCCGCGAAGGCCGACAGGTCGAACACGTCCTGCTGCCACGTCTCATGGATGTTGGTGAAGCAGGGTTCGCCCGGAATACCGGCGTTTCCCGAACTGGCGGTGCCGTCGTAGCCGCGCGCCGGCGTGATGACCTGGAAGGTCGCCCCGCCGTCGGTGGATACCTTGACGTTCCCGCCATCGTACCCATTCTCCATGTTGTACCAGTGCCAGAACGAAAGCACCGAGTACGGACGGTCCGCCGCCAGCGTGATCGGCGGCAGATCGAGGGTCGCGTTGGAACTGCTCGGGTAGGTTCCGCCGAGGACCGTTCCCCAGACGTTCACGCCCGAGTGCGCCGCGGGCGGACCCGCGGTCGGAGTGCCCCACTCCCACACGCCGCCGTCCGGCGTGTAACCGCCGTCGTCCATTTCGAAGTCCCACACGAACTCTTCGACGATCGAGAATCCGTAGGTCCCCGTGTCGGGATTGCGGGCGACGTTGCCCGAGTACGACTCGTCCATCGCCATGATGAAGTAGTCGTAGTGGTCACCCACCTCGGACGGCCCCGGAATATCGCCGACGTAGTCGCCGTCGCCGGTTCCGTTGGGACTCGGCGGATGCGTCATCTTGACGCGGTGATAGAGCCCGCCGTTCTTCGAGAACATCAAATAGACCGACTCGACGCCAATGTTGTCGCTCACCTGCGCATGCACCGGATACGGCCCCGTGAGGTCGTTGGTGTTGTACAGGTGCGAGTGCGTGATCACCGGCGGGGTCGTGTCCTTACCCACCGAGAAATGGTGACGCACGGCGGGCGCCCCCAGCGGATCGGTGGTCACGTGCCCCTGGATGTCGGCCGCCGTGATGTAGTACGCCACATCGGCGTCGGTCGACTGCGCCGGGATCATCCCCCGATACTCGTCGGGATTTCCCGTCGCCGTCATCGGTACCGACATGTCCGCGCCGCCGGTGTTGTACACCACGGCGAAGCTGGACGGATCCAGCGCGAAGTAGTCGGACGTGATGGTCGCGGTCACTGCGTACGGATGCGTCGTGTCTTCGGTGTCGCCAAGCGGCGTGTGGGCGATCTTCGGGAAGCCCTGCAGCCAGTCGAGCACGCGGCCCATGACCGCGGAACGATCGCCGGCCGTCGCGACGGCTTCGAAGCCGAACGCGAAGTACACGAGCTTGTACGCGCCTTCGAACGACAGACCCGCGGTGCCGGAACTGTTGATCCCGTTCGCGCTGATCCCGCCGTTCTTCTGCACCGTGTTGGCCGAAACGGCGCTCCCCGGTACCAGCGAGTTGTAGAAGAACGCCGGCAAGGCGGCGCCGACCGGATCGATTTCGTCGGCGTAGGCCTGGTTGTTGGCGCCGTCGCCTCCCTGAATGTCAAACGAGAGTCCGTTGCCCACCGGGCTCGCGTCGTTGCCGAGCACGGCGCCGAGTGCGACGTCGTCCTGCACGTAGGTCGCGTGCAGGTAGTTCGCGTAGAACGCGTCGGCGTGGATATCGTAGCCGATATCCTGACCGGAGATGAACAGACGCCCGCCGCCGTCGAGATACGCGGCGAGTTCCGCCTCGTCGGCCGACGTCAGCGTGGTGGTGTAGTCGTTACCGGTCAGCCACACGACGGCGTCGAACTGCGCCATCTGCGCCGCCGACGGCGGTGAACTCACCGTCAGGTACGACCGTCCCGCGGCGGTGACCGCCGCCTGGTAGTACGTCTCGAATGCCGCCCCGCCATCGTCGTCGACGATGAGAATCTGGGCCGGCATCAGCGCCACGTCGACCGTCGTCGTGGCCGCTTCGTTCACCACGACACCCGGCCGGATCGTGGCCGGATACGGGAACGTCGGACTGAACGTGAGGTCGTAGGTGCCCACCGGAAGCGAGATGCTGTAGGCGCCGGTCGTCGGATTCGTCGACGACGTCACCACCACCTGCCCGGAGAGTTTCACACTGATATCCGCGGACACACCCATGCCCGACTGCGAGTCGCTCACGATTCCGGCCACCGTCCCCGACGGGAGCTGGTTGAGTGTCGCGTCGAGCGTCGTCGTCTGGTCCGCGACGACGGACGCCGTCGTGGAATACGTATCGAACCCGAAGCGGCTGATCTCGACTGTGTGATCGCCCGCGACGAGCCGCATGGTGTAGAAGCCGTTGGAGTCGGTGAAGACGCGCTGACCGGTGTCGGTGATGAGCACCATCGCGTTGTCCACCGGACCGCCGCCGGAACTCATCACGGTTCCTTCGAGCGTGCCCACGCCGACGAGCGCGGCGCTGACCGCCGCGAACGCGTTGACCCGTCCCCACCCGTAGTCGTTGTCCTCGCCGGCCGCGCCCAGGTCGAGGGCGGTCTGCGCGAGGATCGTCTTGATCTCGTCCACGTTGAGACTCGGGTTCGCCTGACGCATGAGCGCCACCGTGCCCGAGATGTGCGGCGTGGCCATCGAGGTCCCGCTCCAGGTGAAGCCGGCGCCGGACCATTCCCACTCCCCGCCGGGAACCGACGAGAAGATCTCGACGCCGGGCGCCGAAATGTCCGGCTTGATGTACGTGCCGATGTAGGGCGCGTTGTTCCACGTGACCGGTCCGCGACTCGAGAACGACGCGATCACGTCGCTCTGATCGGTGGCGCCGACGCCGTAGGCGCTGGGCACGTTACCCGGGCTGCCCGTCGTCGACGCGCCGGGGCCGGCGTTGCCGATCGCGAAACTCGGAAACACGTTCGCCGCCGCCATGTTGTCGGTCGGCGGAATCATTTCCGGATGGTTCCCCGTGGCACCGAGCGACATGTTGACGACCTGCGCGCCGTCATCCGTCGCGGGGTTGCCGTCGGGATCGATGATCCATTCCATGCCGCCGATCACCTGCGCGAAGCTGCCGCTCCCGGCCGGAATGACCAGGCCGTGCATCAGGCTCGCGCCCGGTGCGACCCCGATGTCGAAGCCGCTCGCACTTCCGCCGATCATCGTTCCGGTCGTGTGCGTTCCGTGCTGGTCGCTATCGTGCGGAACCGACCCCGGAATGATGTTGCCGTTGGCGTCGAACTCGGCCCAGCCACCCGGATACGTCGGGTCAGCAGGGTTGTTCGTGATCATCTTTCCCGCGATGTCGGGGTGGTTGATATCCACGCCGGTATCGAGACCACCGACGCGCACGCCCGCACCCGTGATGCCGTAGTTGCTCCACACCTGCTTGGCGCCGATATGAGCGATGTTGTCCCACGGCTGCGACTGATGGGACAAGGGCACCGGATCTCCCGGCAGGCGCGGCGGTGCCGTGACCGTGAAGTTCTCGAAGACCTCCGACACGTCGGAGCGCTTCGCGATCTGCTCGATCACATCGGGCGTCGCCTGCACCAGCACGAGGTTGTCGATCCAGAATTGCCGGACCACCCCGCGGTGCGGTTTGATCGCCGGTTCGTCGAGGAAGCTCTTGAGACTGGCCTGTGAATTACGGGCATCGGTGCGCAGCGCGTTGAACATCGCCGCGCGCCCGATTTTCGTGTGCGGCGGCGGCGCCATCGACTTCATGCGCACGATCGCCGTGACCAGCTGGTCGGGGGTGGCCTTGTCGAGTTGCTGTTGCATGGCCGGCGTCACCGGGCCGGGGGCCGGGGCGCTCACGGCGCCGATCGACTGGATCATGGTCAGGAGCGCACAGGCGCCCACGGTGACCACGGCCAGCATGAATGCGTTCTTGAATCGATGCATCGTGGTTCCTCCCGTGGCCCTAGTGGCCATGTCCATGACCGTCGTCGTCGTGGTGCTGCTTGTCATCCGGTTCGACGAGGTAGGCAATGCGGTAGTCTTCGTAGTCGCCGAACAACTGGGCGCCGTCCGGGCTGTTGTCCGGGTCGTCGCAGGAGAGCGTCGCGCGCGCCCACATGTAGCGGACGTCCTTGCCCGAATTTCCGTACTTCTTGTTGGACTCCATCGACATGGTCACGTCCGGACAATCGAACGAGGTCAGGTAGAAGACCACGATGTCATTCCACGTCGTGGGCAACTTGTCGGCGAGGTTGACGGACCTGGTAATCATTCGCTCGCTCTCGCGCCAGACGGTGTCCTGGTTCCAGTCCACCCACAGCGAGAGCGTCAGGTCCGACGCGAATTCGGACGCCATGCGTTGCGACGCATTGGGGATTTTGATGATCCACAGGACCAGCGCCTTCTTGTGGGCCTTGAGGTGGTCGCCGTGGTTGACGAAGATCACGCCGTCGATCTGGGTACCCGAAAGCCCGAGTTGCTCCATGCCGCGTTCGGCGATGGCGATGGTGCCGTACTCCGGCGGCGCTGGTGTGCGGTCGACGTGCCGTGGAAATCCCTGGCCGTCGGGCTGCAACACGTCACCGCTTTCGAGATAGGTCTGGAGATCGATGTCGGAGGCAACGCTGGGATCGTAGAGATACACGTTGGTCCCGGCGCCGGCGCTCGCGAACGATGCCGCGAGCACGAGGAGGAGGAGACAAAGGCGTGCAGCCCCACCGGTTCCCCGTCATGGTGGCCCTCCCTGGGGTTTGAATGTTGGCGGCCAGCGCGGACCCCGAAAAGCGACCGCGCGTCCTCCTCGTCACGCCGTTACGCAGGCCCTCGCCACGCGCAATCCGTGCGACGACACGGAGGTACGGAATTGACACGAAGACCCGACACGAAGAACGTGAACGCGGACGCCACACGGGTGAGAAGGCTGGGCCGGCGCGCGGTGCGCCGGCGCGAAGTGAGAGATGCAGCAGGGGCGTTCGTCAGGCACTACGCACGCTCGATGTACACGAGTCCCTTCCCGGTCGAGACCGGGACTTTGCGATTGCCCTATGTTGCCCTTTTAGTGAAACGCCAAGCCGGTTGGTACTGCGAAAGTGTTTATATCACGGTATGCATCGAGCGTCAAGCGATGGGAACATAAATTTTCGCGGCGCGGGTGTCGTCTCGGCGGGACATTGCGAACAAATGAACGCGCGCTCAGTTTTGCACAACTATTCTGTGACAAAGGGCGGTGTCGTCATCGTGTCGAAACACGCGGTGTCGAGACCCGCGATCGTGCCCGTCGTCAGAAACTGTTCGAGTACATCTTCATAGCACTCCATGTGATCGAGCCCCCCGGGAAAGTGCCCGAGGTGATCGATGACGAGCACGAGACTGTTGGTCAGACGGGAGGAAACCTCCTGCGCCCACGCGACCGGCGTCACGTAGTCCATCGCACCGGCGAGGAACAGCGTCGGAATCGTGGAGGTCACGGGGGTGAAGTCCGTTTCGGATACGGGCGCGAGGCCCCACGCACGGCACGCGTCGATCTGCCGGTCTACGCGGTAGCGCCCGAGAAACGTCCCTTCGCAGGCGGGGTCGATTTCGTCGGGCGCGATCCGCATCGTGCCCTCGGGGCACACGACCGAGAAGTACATCCCGTCCGCGATCATCCCCTCGTGGGCGGCCAGTGCGAGTTCGAGGAACGGTTGGAAATTTCCCGTCCACGCCTGGTGGACGAGAAACGGCACGCGGCGCTGGAGCGTCGTCGACAGGAGAAACGTGCGCAGCGCTTCGCAGAACGGGCCACGGCGCAACTGGACCATCCGGTTCCCGTTGACGCTGTCGCGGTACTCGATGTTGAACACGGGTCGCATGTCGAAGCGGTCGAGCACCTCGGTCCATTCGCGCCGGAGCGACGGGAACGCGCGCCCGCAGTCCGGGTTGCCGTCGCAGTCGTCCAGGACGCGCTGGAATACTTCCTCGGCGTTGCGCGCATAATTGAGCGGGAGTTTCTCGCCCAGCGGCACCGTCCCGATCATCACGGCGCAGCGCACGTGTTCCGGGAACTCGCGCATGTAGACCTGCACCACCTGGGTGCCGTAGGAAACACCGCACAGGTCGATCGTGTCGACCGCCAGCGCTTTTCGCACGTCGTCGAGGTCCCGGGCGGCGTCCATCGTGGTGTAGTGCGACAGGTCCGCGACCTTCGAAAGGGCGTCGCGGCAACGCGCGACGGCGTCAGGGTCGAACAGGTCGTCGAGCGGCGACGCGCTCTCCAGCTCCGGACAGTGCAGCGGGTTCGACTGTCCCGTACCGCGCTGGTCGACCAAAACCACGTCCCGATGCTGGCGATGGACCCGCAAGGACGCCGCGTACTCCGCGGCACCGAGCGTGGCCGGGATCCCCGGACCGCCCGCGATGTCGAACAGCGGCGCCTCTTTGTTTTTCCTGTCCAGCGACGGAACGATCACGATGTGCAGGTCGATGGTCCGCCCGCCGGGTTTGTCCCGGTTTTCGGGAACGGTCAACGTCGCCGTGAGAAAGGTGTCGTCGACGCCTTCGATGAAGAAGGGCGTGATCGGAATGGTCGGACGTTTGGGCGCCGTCACCGTGCTGTCGGTGGCCGCCGTGTCGGGCGGCGCGTTGGCGGCGCACACCATCGGGGGAAGTATCGGAAGGACGACAATCGACAGAATCACTGGGACAACCAGACGACGGACCGACATCGGGACCTCCTCGGCGCGGATCGTAGCACGGAAACGCCCCGAAGCCCAACGTCCGCGCGCAGAGCCCTCAGCCGGTACGTTCTTCGAACGCCTTGAGCCCCGGCGGCGCCATCAAGCCGAGTGCGTTCAGTTCCTGAATGCGATTGATGTTGAACGCACTCCAGTGGCTGCCTTTGCGGCGCGGCGTGAATCGAATGGTGTAGCGCTCGGCGTCGACGCCCTTCTTGAGGCCGTCGATCCACCCGAAACACAGCGCCTGGTCCAGTGCCTGCGCGTAGGTGATGCCCTTCTTGCCCGTGCCCTTCTTGTAGAAGCCGACCCACAGCTCGTCTTTGCGCGCGTGATGGCGCGAGAGCCAGCGACGCAACTCGGCCGGGGTCTTGAAGTGGACGATCGCGGTGGGTTCCATGCGGGCGGAATTCTACACGCCCGCGCGGCTACTTGAGGAGGACGAGTTTTCGGGTGAGGCGCTGGCCGCCGGCATCGAGCACGTAGAAGTAGACGCCGCTCGCCGTGGGGCTGCCGCGGTCGTCGCGACCATCCCAGACCGCGCTGTACGCGCCCGCCGATTTCTGTTCGTCGACCAGCGTGCGCACCACGTGCCCCGCGATATCGAGGATGATCAGTCGCGTGCGCACGGCGTGTCCGGTGCTCGGCAGTTCGTACGCGATCGTGGTCTGCGGGTTGAACGGGTTGGGATGATTCTGCGCGAGCGTGAGTGTGGTCGCGCGCGTGGTGATGGTCGCCGCCTGCGAGCGGAACTCGGTACCGGCCCGGGTGCGGACGGCGAGTTCGTAATGATACGTCGTCGCGGGCTCGGTGGCGGCGTCCACGAACGACCCGGTGGTCGCGTTGGCCGCGCCCTGGCCGACGACCGTCGCAACGTCGGAATCACCGGTGCGCCGGTAGAGCGTGTAGCGGTCGGTCGCCTCGTCGCTCTCGAATTTCCAGCGAACCTCCACACCGGCGTCCACCTGCCGCGCGCCGAAGGCGCTGATCAGGACCGGGACGGCCCCGCCGCCGTAGTCGATCGTCACATCTTGCGCGCCCATCAGATCGTCGACGAAACCGGAAATCCGAATCGTCCCCGTTTGCTGGCCCGACGCGAGCGCGAAATGCATTTCGAGAAAATCTACGGTCCCCATTGCGGGGCTGCTGGACAGCGAATAGCCTCCAATACGACCGAATCCGGCCCCCAGGGACAATGATTGCGACACGTCGACGGCGACGAAATTCTCGGTTGCCGTCCCCGTTACCACCGCCGTCAGCGGCACCAACGGATCGGCATCGACGGAGAACCCGAACGCTTCCAGGGACGGAACGCCCGAAACCCAGAGCCCGACGACGACCTCATTACCGCTCAGGTAGCTGCTCGCCACCACCACCGGCGTCGACGCCGGTGCCTGGGGCGCAAAACCCGCTCCGCAGAACGAGCATGATCCGTCCACCGCGTTCTTGTGAATGCACCGCGCGTCGCGCGGCGTCACCGAGCCGCTGCAGTCGACGTCCGCCATCGTTTTCACACCGCCGGGACAAGTCGGGTTGTCGTCGACATAGAACCCGAGCGCACACGATGCATCGTCCGGGGTGATGACCGCGTCGCCGTTCACGTCCCCCGGAAGGCGCGCGGTGAATTTCCACGTCGGTCCGCTTCGCGTCAGCACGCCGTCGGATGCGACAACTCGCCAGAAATATTGCGTCGACGGCTCGAGCGTGCCGGTCGGGTAGGCCGGCGTGAGCAGCCCCGAAGTGACCAACGGCGGCGCGGCGTCCGTACCGAAGTACATCTGGAATGTCAGCGTCTCGCTGTCCGGATCGCTGGCCGACCACATGAGCATGGGAGAAAGGAGAGTGATGCCGTTATCGGGCGGCACGGGATCGCTCGGCGCATTGGGTGCGGAATTGGCGACTGTCATGAACGTCCACGGCGGCCCCGAGACCTCCGTGCCATACGAATCGCGGACCACGATGCGCCAGTAGTACTTCAATGCGTGCTCGAGCAACCCCGGGTCCAACGTCGGATTCGGAAGGTTGGTCGCGATGCGTGGCGGCGGCGAGTGCGTCCCAAAGTAGACGTCGTACACTAGCGGCTCGCCCTCCAGGTCACTGTCTTTCCACGAGAGCGACCGATGCACCGGAACTTCGAGTGCGCCGTCGCCGGGCGTTGGATCGGACGGCACCGCGGGCGGAAAGTCTACCGGACGCGACGTGAACGCCCATACCGCCCCATCGTCACCCCACTCGACGGATCGTGCGCCACGATTTTCCAGTAGTAGTGCGTCGAGAACGCGAAGCGGGGCCGGCTGATAGGCGTTGGTGGGTACGTTGGTGGCGATAAGCGGCGGCGACGACTGCGTCCCAAAGTAGACGTCGTACACCAGCGGCTCACCGTCGGCGTCGCTATCTCTCCATGAGAGTGACTGATCCAGCGGAACATCGAGTGCGCCGTTGACGGGCGTTGGATTGGACGGCACGGCGGGCGGATACTTCACCGGACGCGTCGTAAACGTCCATACCGGCCCCGTCGCCTCCACACCCGACAGATCGCGCGACACAATTTGCCAGTAGTAAAGCGTCGAGAACGCAAGCGGGTCCGGCTGATACGCGCTGGTCGGAACGTTGCTGGCAACAAGCGGCGGTTGTGGAGACGTTCCCAACCGTACATCGAATACCAGCGTGTCGCGGGGATCGGGATCGTGCACCGACCAGGCCAGAGCCGGCGTGATTGTCTCGACCGTCGCGCCGCTGGACGGAGTCGGGCTGACGGGTACGAATGGCCCGTACACCGACGAATGCGTCGTAAATGACCACACCGGGCCGCACGTCTGCGCCCCAACGGATCGCGGGCGACGATTCGCCAGCGATACGCGGTGGAATACTCCAGGCACTGCGTTCGAAGCTGGTGTAGGTCCGGTGCGCGACCACCAGCGGCGGAGACGGATCGGTTCCAAAATAGACATCGAACTCGAGTGCGTCTCCGTCGACATCTTGTCCCGTCCAGAGAAGTTCCACGTCGATCGCGACGCCGGAGGCACCATTCGCCGGAGAAACCAGCTTTGGTATGCCCGGCGGCGAGTTGAGGTCCCGCGTCGTGAACGACCACTCCGGGCCGGAGGTCTCCGCGCCTTCGGCGTCGCGCACCACGACGCGCCAATAATATGATGTCATGGGATCAAGCGGGCCGGGATTGAACGACGGGTCCGGCATGTTCGAAGCGACCAGCGGCGGCGACGAACTGGTTCCCAGGTAAACGTCGTAGCCGGTGATGTTGTCGTCGACGTCGGAGTCGGTCCATCCGAGCACCGAGAGCACGCTCTCGCCCACCGACGCGTCCGGCGGAACCTGGTTACTCGGAGGCAGCGGCGGGCTGTTTCCCACGCACGGACACGACGCGTCCGCGTTGATCCGGCTCGTCAGACCGGTGGCTACCACCTCGGTCGAGAAGCAGTCGACGATTTTGACCTCGCCCGCTGAGGGATCGGCGACCACCGGAAACGCGCAGCACGTTGCCGTCGTTCCGTATCCGTAATATCGAATGGGAGGACGTGTGTCGGAAACGCCGAGCACCCCGCCATGGCGACGGAAATACCCGTCTGCGAATTCCCGATGATGAGCGAGCCGGGCACGGTGACGTCTGCCACCCAGGTGCCGGTGAAACACGCCGGGGGCGGCGCGGCAAACTGCGCCCCGGCGACGCCGTTGATCCCCGGCCGGACGACCACGTACGCGTTGATGATGCCCGGACCGGAATCGGAGAGGCTGCAATCGGAGCCGGTCGCATCGGTGTAGATGCCGATGGTCGGAGCCTGTGCGAATATGGAAACGGGGATCGCGACGCAAAGCAAGGCAGCACATCCGAAGGCGATGAGGCGCGCACGCGATTTCGTACGCCTGGCTTGCCCTTGCCGGAGAGGTTCGGTCATGCGCCGTGACGCCGGGCTGCGGTCAGCGTCAAGTTGGGAGTGTACACCCGGACGCGCGAGGGGTCAATCCGGGATCGCGCGTCTCACAACGCGGCGAGCCCCCTCATCATCGCCCCCACACCGGGCCAGCGGACGAGATCCGCGGCTTCCTCCAGCGGGAACCATCGGCGCTCGCGCCAGACGATCTCCAGGTAGGTGTCGTGTTCGCGCGTCACTTCCATGTGCCAGACGCGCACGTTGCAGGTGAGACCGAACTTGCGGTAACGAAAACTCCCCACCGACTCGCCGCGCAGTTCGCCTTCGACGCCGGCTTCTTCCATCGCTTCGGCGAGCGCTGCTTCTTCGGCGGTGAACCCGGCATCGATCAGCCCCTTCGGAATTCCCCACGGGCCGTTGGGCTTGCGTCGAATGAGGAGCACGACGAGCGCGCCGGCGTCGTCGCGGCGAAACGGAATAGCGGCGGCCTGCTGGATCATGACGATCGCCTCCCCACGAGTTCTTGAAGAAGCGATCGTAGATATCCTGCGCGCCTTCGGGCCCCTGCACCCAGACGCCCGCGTAGACACCGGTCGCGGACGTGCGCGCGACCCGGTGCGAGTAACCGGGCGACAGCGCCGTGTTGACCGACAGTCCCGTCGGGTACGATCCCAGGTTCGCGATCGGAAACTCGACGATCTGTTGCGCTCCCGATCGCGTCGAGAGCCACAACAATCGCCACTCCCCGTTCTGCCGTTGATAGAGCGACGGGAACACGTTGACCACCGGGTTCGCGTCGTTGGTCACCGGAATCGCGGACGACCACGTCGTGCCGTCAAACGACTCCGCGCAGTAGATTTGCGAGTTCGGCGGTGGATTGAGCCACGGCGCCGGCTGCGACGTGTCGTGACGGACCCACACCAGCGTCAGCTTGTTGCCGGTCCACGCCGCGAAGGGCAGGTGGTCGTTCTCGGTCGGACTGTTGATCGTCATATGCCTCGGCGGCCCCCACTGGGTAGAGTCGACGTGCATCGACGCCTCGTAGATCTCCGTCGTCGGGTTCATCGTGTCGCGCACGTCGCTCACGAAGAAGACACGCAGACTGTCGGGTGTCCCGGCGATCGACGGCACCCAGTCGTCGACATCGGCGGTCGTGGTTACCTGAATCTCGCCGGCGGTGTTCCACGACAACGGATTCTTCGAACGGTTGTAATAGATGTATCCACGGTCGAGTGCGTACCAGCGGCCACTCAGGTGAAACGTGCCGTTCGCATCCTGATAGAGATTGGGATAGAAGTCCCCGTCGGTACTTCGTCCCGCGGACGGCATTCGCCCAGTGGACGCCGTCGGTCGTACGCGTGATGTAGATGTCGGGATCGCCGCCGCGGTCCGAGAACCACGCCACCACGATGGACCCGTCACGCGCGAGAATTACGCTCGGATCTTCGTCTTTCGTAGGACTGCCGGTGGAGAGAAGCGTCGGTCGCGTCGGCTGAAACGGTGCAGGTCCGGGCAGAGCCCCCACCGTCGTCACCCCCGCACCCCGACAGCGCGCCAACGAGCGCCAGGGCGACAGCGATGCAGAGCTTCACGGGCCTCCCCAATGACGGCGGTCGATCCTACCACACGTTCGCCGCGTACCAGTCGTGCGCCGCGGCCACCTGGCCGCTCCAGAACATCAGGCGCCTGGTCGGGCTGGTGGAGGTGAACCCGCCAGTTCCGCCGCGAAATTCCAGAATCCTTCGCCGGGTTCCTGCGTGCCCTTGGATGAGACCAGCGCGCTCGCGAGAACGCGCCGCGCCGGCAGCTGTCGAGCGAGAGCCGGCCCAGCAGATCGCCCACAGTTTCGGTCAAGGTCCGACCAGTCGGGAACGCCGAGTTCGAGCGGCCCGCCACCCCCGCATTCGCCATGCGCAATTCGAGACCGCTCGTGAGCTTGGCGTAACCAATCGCTCGCGCCGCTTCCCCACCTTTGCCACGCGCTGCCCGATCTCCACGGTAGCGCCGCCGGATTCCGCCTCCTTTCTGAGAACGGCCAGTGCTTCGCGAGCAGCTTCTGAAAGGTTGGGGGTGGTTACTGTTTAGACCGTCCCCTACGGATTCAGGCGGTTGAGCATGCGCGGGAAGGGCACGGTTTCGCGGACGTGAGGCGCCCGCACAGCCAAGCGACGGTGCGCTCGACGCCGAGCCCGAACCCGGCGTGGGGGAAGCTGCCGTACCGCCGCAAATCGAGTTACCATCCATAGGCCTGCGCGCGGCAGCTCGTGGGCCTGGATCGCCGCTTCGACACGCCGAGGTCGTCATGCGCTGACCGCCCCCGATGATTTCGCCGTGCCCTCGGGCGCCAGCACGTCCACCGTTCAGCGCGAGACTCGGGTCCTTCGGATCCGCGCTCCAATAGAACGCCTTACCTGGGTCGGGTAGCCGTGACGAAGACCGGGCGTCGAGCGGGCCGGATCACCGTCTCTTGTCGCCACCGAAGTCGTCGCCGTACCGCGATCGGCGACCCCCTTCCCAGCAGGAATCTGGATCGCCTCCGCTAGCGGATGCGCGGGAAGGGCTTCTTGACCGCGTCCAGTTGCGAGAGGTCGCGCCCCTACCTCGGTCGGATCGGCCTTCCCCGCACGAGCATCGCCCCGACGACGAATGCGAGGAAGTCTTCAGCCACTCAACGTCGCCCCGAGCTCCATGAACGCGACCTCCGGCTCTACCATCCAGAACTCGGCCAGATGCGGCGCGTCTTGGACTTCTCCCACGGAAGGTCGGCCCAAAGCGTACACCTTGCCGAGCGCCGCGTGTGGCTTCGTTGTAGCTCTGTCCGCTCTGCGACAGGTATGCCGCTTCGCCGAAGTAACGGTCTCGAAGAGCGTGCCTCGTTCCCTCGCACGCGCTCGGCGTGAACGGGCGTGTCCAGGTTCACGAATCCGTGGTCGTTCGAGATAGTTGGCGGCATCGCCTTGACGGCGTGGGTCGCGCACCTTCAGCACGACGTGCTGTTTCTTGCTCCGCAACCACAGATGACGGTGATCCAGGAGAACGCTGACGAAGTGTTCCTTGGGCGTGATCGGATAGCCGTCCGACGCGCCGACGACGCGGACACTCGACAGCGTCAACTCGACCCCCCCCTGCGCGCGCTTGTCTTCGCGTGGCGTCCCGGTGACGATTACCCCGACTCCTGCGTGAGACGGCCGAGCGCTTCCGAGTCCTCCGGACTCACGTCGGCCGCACTGGCCACGCACTGGAGATAGCTGGTTCCCGTCGCGCAGGATCAAGAACCGGATCTTGCTGCCCGGAGCGCGGCGTTGTAGACCCAGCCGTGGAGTCCGACGGGCTTGCCGGCGTGGGCACGAAGGTCGCTGATGTAGACGAATGGAAGTGTGGACATAGCGGTTGTTTATACCACGCGCGGGGCGAACCGCCAACCTCCCGGTTTTTTATCGCAGGTTGCCGAATTGCGTTCCGACGAATGAGTTAGGGCGGCGTTCGGACGCCGTCCAGAGGCCGGAAACAACCCATGAACCAGCGAGTCCCGCTCTCGGGAAAGGTCGCACCCCGATGACCCGTTTCAGACGCGTATCTGTTGGATCGTGCATCGGCGTCGCCGCCGTCTCGCTACGGCCCGCCCGCGCCAGCGCCGGCCATACAGAATTTGCCCGTTTCCAGGAGCCAGGTCTGGAACGGCGCGGTCACGATGCCGGTCTCGGCGCACCTCGAATACCGCTACGCCCGGGCAGGCCGGCCAAGGGCGACCACGAGGTGGCCGAGAAGGACCTCATGACGCCGCTCTCGCTGTGGCCGGAAGGATCCGACGCCCACTGGCGCTGGCGCGCATCTATGTGTTCGAGGGAAACCCGGACGCGCTCTACCAGATGGCGCAGGGCATCATCGTCACGCGACGGTTTCGTGGGCCAACCGGTCGCTGGCGGCTCAAATGCCGCGGTTTCGGCCTCGGTCCTTTTCAGCAGCGCTATTGTGTGGCATGGTGCTCGCCATTTGATACTTCCCCTTCCTCGCGCACGCTCGGCGGAAACCTCTAAGATTCGGTTCGAACCGCCAGCCCACCGCGCGTGGCGGCGTATCCGTCGCGGCTCGCGCCGATCGCGCGCCCTCCGGGCTACGCGGCGGCGGCCGGTGTCGTGATGCTCGCGACGTGGTCGTTCATGCAGCGCCGGGAACGCGTCTTCGCGTTTCTCACGCCCACCGTTCGCGGGGATCGCGTTCGGCGCGCCCATCGCGGACCGCTCCGTGTATCGGTCCGCGATGGGCGCGCCGAACGCGATCCCCGCGAACATGAGGGCGGTGAGAAACGCGAAGACGCGTTCCCGGCGCTGCATGAACGACCACGTCGCGAGCATCACGACACCGGCCGCCGCCGCGTAGCCCGGAAGCAGCGCGATCGGCGCGAGCAGCAACAAATCCGTCGCCACGCGCGGTGCGCTGGCGTCGAACCGAATCTTCAAGGTTTCCGCCAGACGGTGCACCAGGAAGGGGAAGTATCGAATGGCGAGCGCCATCCACGCGATCGCGCTGGCCAGAATCAGGACGATCACCAGGATGACCGCGGCGTTGACCGCCAGCGACCGTTGGCCCTCGAAACTCGTCGCCGTGACGATGATGCCCTGCACCATGTGGTAGAGCGCGTCCGGGTTTCCCTGGAACAGATAGATGCGCGCCAGCGCGAAGTGGGCGTCGGAATATTCCGGCCACAGCGAGAGCGCCGTCATGAGGTGCTTCTCGGCCGCCTCGTGGTCGCCCTTGGCCTCGGCCTGCCGGGCGTAGCGGTATTCGAGGTGCGCCGAGACCGGCATCGTGACCGCGCCGTTCCAGACCTGCTGTTCCTGGAACGGGCAAATTCTGCCTGGCCGGCGCTGGCGCTGGTGGCCCATAGCGAGACGGCGGCGACGCCGATGCACAATGCAACAGATACGCGTCTGAAACGGGTCATCGGGGTGCGACCTTCCCGAAGCGGGACTCGCTGGTTCATGGGTTGTTTCCGGCCTCTGGACGGCGTCCGAACGCCGCCCTAACTCATTCCGTGCGAACGCGATTCGGCAAGAAGTATGCCGATGACCGGCGCCCCGGGAGGTTGGCAGTCCCCCCCCGCGCGTGGTATAAACAACCGCTATGTCCACACTTCCATTCGTCTACATCAGCGACCTTCGTGCCCACGCCGGCAAGCCCGTCGAACTCCGCGGCTGGGTGTACAACACGCGCTCGGGCGGAAGATCCGGTTCCTGATCCTGCGCGACGGAACCGGCTATCTCCAGTGCGTGGCCAGTGCGGCCGACGTGAGTCCGGAGGACTTCGAGACGCTCGGCCGTCTCACGCAGGAGTCCAGTGTAATCGTCACCGGGACGCTGCGCGAAGACAAGCGCGCGCCGGGCGGCATGGAGTTGACGCTGTCGAGTGTCCGCGTCGCTTCGCGTCGGACGGCTATCCGATCACGCCCAAGGAACACTCGTCGGCGTTTCTCCTGGATCACCGTCATCTGTGGTTGCGGAGCAAGAAACAGCACGTCGTGCTGAAGGTGCGCCACCACACCATCAAGGCGATCCGCGACTATCCGAACGACCACGGATTCGTGAACCTGGACACGCCCATTTTCACGCCGAGCGCGTGCGAGGGAACGAGCACGCTCTTCGAGACCGACTACTTCGGCGACAGCATACCTGTCGCAGAGCGGACAGCTCTACAACGGAGCCACCGCGGCGGCTTTCGGCAAGGTGTACGCGTTCGGGCCGACGTTCCGCGCGGAGAAGTCCAAGACGCGCCGGCATTTGACCGAGTTCTGGATGGTGGAACCCGAGGTCGCGTTCATGCAGCTCGACGATCCGATGGACCTGTGCGAGGACTTCTTCTGCTTCGTCGTCGGGAGTGTGCTGGAGTCGTGCGGGGAAGAGATCCGCGAGGTGCTCGAGCGCGACCTCTCCAAGCTGGAAGCGGTCAAGAAGCCCTTCCCGCGCATCCATTATAAGGACGCTCGCCAGTTCCTCCTGGAGAAGGGGGTGCCGTTCGAGGTGGGCGGCGACTTCGGCGGAACCGACGAGACGGTGCTGACCGAAGCGCGCACGACCCCGATCTTCGTGCACCACTTTCCCACCCAGGTGAAGGCTTTCTATATGGAGCCGGATCCAGAAGGAGCCCGAGTACTGCCTGTCGGTCGACATGCTGGCACCCGAAGGCTACGGCGAAGTGATCGGCGGCGGCGAGCGCATGTCCGACCTCGACATGCTCGAGCGGCGCATCCCAGGAGCACGACCTCCCGCGCGCCACGTATGAATGGTATCTCGATTTGCGCAAGTACGGCACCGTCCCGCACTCCGGCTTCGGCATGGGCGTCGAACGCGCCGTCTCGTACCTGTGCGGCCTCTCGCACCTCCGCGAAGCCATCCCATTCCCGCGCATGCTCAACCGCCTGAATCCGTAGGGACGTCTCGTCCCCATGACCACCCCCAACCTTCAGAAGCTGCTCGCGAAGCACTGGCCGTTCTCGGAGGCGGATCCGGCGGCGCTGGTGGAGATCGGGCAGCGCGTGGCGAAGGTGGGGAAGCGGCGCGAGTTGATTCATTACTCCAAGCTCACGAGCGGTCTCGAACTGCGCATGGCGAATGTCGGGGGTGGCGTGCCGTTCGAACTCGGCGTTCCCGACTGGTCGGACCTTGACCGAAACATTCTGGGCGATCTGCTGGGCCGGCTCTCGCTCGACAGCTACCAGCGCGGCGCGTTTCTCGCGAGCGCGCTGGTCACATCCAAGGGCACGCAGGAACCCGGCGAAGGATTCTGGAATTTCGCCGCGGAACTCGGCGTGTTCACCTCCACCAGCCCGACCAGGCGCCTGATGTTCTGGAGCGGCCAGGTGACCGCGGCGCACGACTGGTACGCGGCGAACGTGTGGTAGGATCGACCGCCGTCATTGGGGGAGGTTCCCGTGAAGCTCTGCATCGCTGTCGCCCTGGCGCTCGTTGGCGCGCTGTCGGGGTGCGGGGGTGACGACGGGGGTCCCTCTCCCGGACCTGCACCGTTTCAGCCGACGCAACCGACGCTTCTCTCCACCGGCAGTCCTACGAAAGACGAAGATCCGAGCGTAATTCTCGCGCGTGACGGGTCCATCGTGGTGGCGTGGTTCTCGGACCGCGGCGGCAATCCCGACATCTACATCACGCGTACGACCGACGGCGTCCACTGGGCGAATGCCGTCCGCGTGACGACCAGTACCGACGGGGACTTCTATCCCAATCTCTATCAGGATGCGAACGGCACGTTTCACCTGACGTGGTTCCGCTGGTACGCACTCAACCGTGGATACATCTATTACAACCGTTCGAAGAATCCGTTGTCGTGGAACACCGCCGGCGAGATTCAGGTAACCACGACCGCCGATGTCGACGACTGGGTGCCGTCGATCGCCGGGACACCCGACAGTCTGCGTGTCTTCTTCGTGAGCGACGTGCGCGACACGATGAACCCGACGACGGAGATCTACGAGGCGTCGATGCACGTCGACTCTACCCAGTGGGGGCCGCCGAGGCATATGACGATCAACAGTCCGACCGAGAACGACCACCTGCCCTTCGCGGCGTGGACCGGCAACAAGCTGACGCTGGTGTGGGTCCGTCACGACACGTCGCAGCCGGCGCCGTGGCTCAATCCACCGCCGAACTCGCAGATCTACTGCGCGGAGTCGTTTGACGGCACGACGTGGTCGTCCGCGATTCCGGTGACCAACGACGCGAACCCGGTGGTCAACGTGTTCCCGTCGCTCTATCAACGGCAGAACGGGGAGTGGCGATTGTTGTGGCTCTCGACGCGATCGGGAGCGCAACAGATCGTCGAGTTTCCGATCGCGAACCTGGGATCGTACCCGACGGGACTGTCGGTCAACACGGCGCTGTCGCCCGGTTACTCGCACCGGGTCGCGCGCACGTCCGCGACCGGTGTCTACGCGGGCGTCTGGGTGCAGGGGCCCGAAGGCGCGCAGGATATCTACGATCGCTTCTTCAAGAACTAGTTGGGGAGGCGATCGTCATGATCCAGCAGGCCGCCGCTATTCCGTTTCGCCGCGACGACGCCGGCGCGCTCGTCGTGCTCCTCATTCGACGCAAGCCCAACGGCCCGTGGGGAATTCCGAAGGGGCTGATCGATGCCGGGTTCACCGCCGAAGAAGCAGCGCTCGCCGAAGCGATGGAAGAAGCCGGCGTCGAAGGCGAACTGCGCGGCGAGTCGGTGGGGAGTTTTCGTTACCGCAAGTTCGGTCTCACCTGCAACGTGCGCGTCTGGCACATGGAAGTGACGCGCGAACACGACACCTACCTGGAGATCGTCTGGCGCGAGCGCCGATGGTTCCCGCTGGAGGAAGCCGCGGATCTCGTCCGCTGGCCCGGTGTGGGGGCGATGATGAGGGGGCTCGCCGCGTTGTGAGACGCGCGATCCCGGATTGACCCCTCGCGCGTCCGGGTGTACACTCCCAACTTGACGCTGACCGCAGCCCGGCGTCACGGCGCATGACCGAACCTCTCCGGCAAGGGCAAGCCAGGCGTACGAAATCGCGTGCGCGCCTCATCGCCTTCGGATGTGCTGCCTTGCTTTGCGTCGCGATCCCCGTTTCCATATTCGCACAGGCTCCGACCATCGGCATCTACACCGATGCGACCGGCTCCGATTGCAGCCTCTCCGATTCCGGTCCGGGCATCATCAACGCGTACGTGGTCGTCCGGCCGGGGATCAACGGCGTCGCCGGGGCGCAGTTTGCCGCGCCGCCCCCGGCGTGTTTCACCGGCACCTGGGTGGCAGACGTCACCGTGCCCGGCTCGCTCATCATCGGGAATTCGCAGACGGGTATTTCCGTCGCCATGGCGGGGTGCTCGGCGTTTCGACGCGACGTCCTCACCATTCAATATTACGGATACGGAACGACGGCAACGTGCTGCGCGTTTCCGGTGGTCGCCGATCCCTCAGCGGGCGAGGTCAAAATCGTCGACTGCTTCTCGACCGAGGTGGTAGCCACCGGTCTGACGAGCCGGATCAACGCGGACGCGTCGTGTCCGTGCGTGGGAAACAGCCCGCCGCTGCCTCCGAGTAACCCGGTTCCGCCGGACGCGTCGGTGGGCGAGAGCGTGCTCTCGGTGCTCGGATGGACCGACTCCGACGTCGACGACAACATCACCGGCTACGACGTTTACCTGGGAACCAGTTCGTCGCCGCCGCTGGTCGCTTCGAACGTGCCGGACCCGTTGTTCGATCCCGGCCCGCTTGATCCCATGACATCATATTATTGGCGCGTCGTGGTGCGCGACGCCGAAGGCGCGGAGACCTCCGGCCCGGAGTGGTCGTTCACGACGCGGGACCTCAACTCGCCGCCGGGCATACCAAAGCTGGTTTCTCCGGCGAATGGTGCCTCCGGCGTCGCGATCGACGTGGAACTTCTCTGGACGGGACAAGATGTCGACGGAGACGCACTCGAGTTCGATGTCTATTTTGGAACCGATCCGTCTCCGCCGCTGGTGGTCGCGCACCGGACCTACACCAGCTTCCAAACGCAGTCCCTGGAGTATTCCACCGCGTATCACTGGCGAATCGTCGCCCGCGATCCGTTGGGGCACGAGACGTCCGGCCCGGTGTGGTCATTTACGACGCATTCGTCGGTGTACGGGCCGTTCGTACCCGTCAGCCCGACTCCGTCCAGCGGCGCGACGGTCGAGACAATCACGCCGGCTCTGGCCTGGTCGGTGCACGATCCCGATCCCCGCGACACGCTGGTATTCGATGTACGGTTGGGAACGTCTCCACAACCGCCGCTTGTTGCCAGCAACGTTCCGACCAGCGCGTATCAGCCGGACCCGGTTGCGTTCTCGATGCTTTACTACTGGCAAATTGTGTCGCGCGATCTGTCGGGTGTGGAGGCGACGGGGCCGGTATGGACGTTTACGACGCGTCCGGTGAACTATCCGCCCGCCGTGCCGTCCAATCCAACGCCCGTCAACGGCGCACTCGATGTTCCGCTGGATCAGTCACTCTCATGGAGAGATAGCGACGCCGACGGTGAGCCGCTGGTGTACGACGTCTACTTTGGGACGCAGTCGTCGCCGCCGCTTATCGCCACCAACGTACCCACCAACGCCTATCAGCCGGCCCCGCTCGCGTTCTCGACGCACTACTACTGGAAAATCGTGGCGCACGATCCGTCGAGTGGGGTGACGATGGGGCCGGTATGGGCGTTCACGTCGCGTCCGGTAGACTTTCCGCCCGCGGTGCCGTCCGATCCAACGCCCGGCGACGGCGCACTCGAAGTTCCGGTGCATCAGTCGCTCTCGTGGAAAGACAGTGACCTGGAGGGCGAGCCGCTAGTGTACGACGTCTACTTTGGGACGCACTCGCCGCCGCCACGCATCGCGACCAACCTCCCGAATCCAACGTTCGACCCGGGGTTGCTCGAGCACGCATTGAAGTACTACTGGCGCATCGTGGTCCGCGATTCGTATGGCACGGAGGTCTCGGGGCCGCCGTGGACGTTCATGACAGTCGCCAATTCCGCACCCAATGCGCCGAGCGATCCCGTGCCGCCCGATAACGGCATCACTCTCCTTTGTCCCATGCTCATGTGGTCGGCGAGCGATCTGGACAGCGAGACGCTACATTCCAGATGTACTTCGGTACGGACGCCGCGCCGCCGTTGTCACTTCGGGGCTGCTCACGCCGGCCTACCCAACCGGCATGCTCGAGCCGTCGACGAAACATTCTGGCGAGTTGTCGCATCCGACGGCGCGCTGACGCGAAGCGGACCGACGTGGAAATTCACCGCGCGCCTTCCGGGGGACGTGAACGGCGACGCGGTCATCACCCGGACGATGCATCGTGTGCGCTCGGGTTCTATGTCGACGACAACCCGACTTGTCCCGGCGGTGTGAAAACGATGGCGGGATGTCGACTGCAGCGGCTCGGTGATGCCGCGCGACGCGCGGTGCATTCACAAGAACGCGGTGGACGGATCATGCTCGTTCTGCGGAGCGGGTTTTGTGCCCCGAGGCACCGGCGTCTACGCTGGTGGTGGTGGCGAGCAGCTACCTGAGCGGTAATGAGGTCGTCGTCGGGCCGGTTTCGGGCGTTCCGTCCCTGGAAGCGTTTGGGTCTCCGTCGATGCCATCCGTCGGTGTCGCTGACGGCGGTAAATGGGGACGGCAACCGAGAGTTTCGTCGCCGTCGACGTGTCGCAATCATTGTCCCTGGGGGCCGGATTCGGTCGTATTGGAGGCTATTCGCTGTCCAGCAGCCCCGCAATGGGGACCGTAGATTTCTCGAAATGCATTTCGCGCTCGCGTCGGGCCAGCAAACGGGGACGAGTGGATTTCCGGTTTCGTCGACGATCTGATGGGTGCGCAACGTGACGATCGACTACGGCGGCGGGGCCGTCCCGGTCCTGATCAGCGCCTTCGGCGCGCGGCAGGTGGACGCCGGTGGAGGTTCGCTGGAAATTCGAGAGCGACGAGGCGACCGACCGCTACACGCTCTACCGGCGCACCGGTGTTCCGACGTTGCGATGGTTGTCGGCCAGGGCGCGGCCAACGCGACCACCGGGTCGTTCGTGGACGCCGCCACCGAGCCCGCGACGACGTATCATTACGAACTCGCCGTCCGCACCCGGGCCGGTACCGAGTTCCGCTCGCAGGCGGCGACCATCGCCACGCGCGCGACCACACTCACGCTCGCGCAGAATCATCCCAACCCGTTCAACCCGCAGACCACGATCGCGTACGAACTGCCGATCCCGGAGACGCCGTGCGCACGCGACTGATCATCCTCGATATCGCGGGGCACGTGGTGCGCACGCTGGTCGACGAACAGGAATGGCGGGCGCGTACAGCGCGGTCTGGGATGGTCGCGACGACCGCGGCAGCCCCACGGCGAGCGGCGTCTACTTCTACGTGCTCGATTACGGCGGCCAGGCCTCACCGAAAACTCGTCCTCCTCAAGTAGCCGCGCGGGCGTGTAGAATTCCGCCCGCATGGAACCCACCGCGATCGTCCACTTCAAGACCCCGGCCGAGTTGCGTCGCTGGCTCTCGCGCCATCACGCGCGCAAAGACGAGCTGTGGGTCGGCTTCTACAAGAAGGGCACGGGCAAGAAGGGCATCACCTACGCGCAGGCACTGGACCAGGCGCTGTGTTTCGGGGTGGATCGACGGCCTCAAGAAGGGCGTCGACGCCGAGCGCTACACCATTCGATTCACGCCGCGCCGCAAAGGCAGCCACTGGAGTGCGTTCTACATCAATCGCATTCAGGAACTGAACGCACTCGGCTTGATGGTGCCGCCGGGGCTCAAGGCGTTCGAAGAACGTACCGGCTGAGGGCTCTGCGCGCGGACGTTGGGCTTCGGCGCGTTTCCGTGCTACGATCCGCGCCGAGGAGGTCCCGATGTCGGTCCGTCGTCTGGTTGTCCCAGTGATTTGTCGATTGTCGTCCTTCCGATA